>CANKVS010000014.1 GCA_947487155.1 uncultured Flaviramulus sp. | reverse complement strand
CTAAAATATTCATCAAGGAAAGTCCTAAAAACATTATGTTTCTAAAAATTAACCTTACTCCTGAAAGTGCCTAAAAAAACTGCTCTGGGGAGAGCAGTTTTCTTCGATATTGATTTTCGAGCTTAATGAAAATCAATGTCTAGATCTAACCAAAAACCTAAAACTTTATAGCAAACCCGGTATAAACACCTATAAAATAAGGTTTAAAATCACCAGATGTGTTATTAAATGTGTTGATTTGATATTTAAACATGGGTTCTAAATTCAAATCTATTTTTTTCGAAAATTTATAATTTAATCCTAACCCGAAGTTAGCACTATAACTTACATCATTAATGTTATTTGCTTTACCTATAAAGGTTTTTGCGCCCTCAGTTTCAGAAAATATTTTATTATCACTTAAAAAGAATGAACTAAAACCACCAATAACATTTACACCAAGTTTTTTATTAATAAGCGCATATTGTATTTCTAAAGGCACTTCTATATAGCCTAACGATTGATTAAGTGACGCGTTAGATGTGGTAGTGAACGATTCTGGTCTTCTGTCTGAAACAAGGCTTTCTGCACTAATTAGCGAGATATTATTTGCAACAACATTATTTTGATTATTAGGGGCTACATTTTGAAGCGCAATAGCATTAGAGCGAATTCCTATAGATTGAAAAGCAACAATATTGTTAGTGTTGTACCCTAAATTTACTTTGTTAACACCAGTACGCACACTTAACTTTTTATTAATAGCATAACTAGCTTTTATTCCGTAGCTCATATTTAACTCAGAACTTTTAGAATTACTATTAAATTGCGGATCGATTGAAGAGCCTTCTCCTAGACTATTAAAATAAACAGGCGCAGCATTTGGGGCAATACTCCACCTGTTTGATTTCTTCTCTTCTTCAATAATGTCTTTATTTATATCGTCTTTAATAGGTAATTCGTTTTTTCCTGTTTCAAAATCGCTATTAGCATTAGTTGTATTATTGTTATTTTGAGCAATGGCTGTATTGGTTTTTGATGCGTCTTTAATTATATCGCTGGCTTTTTCAGAATCGATTACCGTATCTTTATGTTTAATAGCTTCATTATCGTTGGTTTTAGTCGACGTTATAGCGGTATTATTTTTTGAGGTATTTAAAACATTCTTAGAATTGTTTTCTTTTGTATTAGAAACAATAGCTGTATTTTTTTCTGTTTTTATCAACGGATTAGTAATCGTTGATTTTTTATTTAAATTAGGATTAATAACGCGTTCACCTTCATTTTTGAGTTTTGGAGATGTTGTTTCAGCAATTGAAGCTTCTTTTGAAGGGGTAATTTTATCTGAAGCTTTTTCAGCTTTAGATTCTCGTTCTAAACTTTCTTGATCATTATTATTTGTAGTAACAGTTTCAGATTTGTTAGATTCATTTACAAGCGTATTAGTGTCAGGTTTAGGGGTAATAGTATTTATATCATCTTCGGTTTCAACCACAGTATTTACAGGAACATCACCTTCTTCTGTACTAAAATAAATACGTCCTCCTATAGTTAATAAAAGCAATAATAGTGCTGCAACACCAGCATAACGCCACCAAATTGGAATAACCCGACGTTTTTTCTTTTTCTTGTTTAGTTGCGCTTCTATGTTTTCCCAAACGGCATCGCTAGGTGTGGCTTCAAAATCTTTAAAGCGCTCCTGAAATAGCCTGTCTATATGTTTTTTATCATCCATTATAATGATTGTAAACTTTGTGTTGTTTTATAATTTTCAATAGTTTGCTTCAAAGTTTGTCTAGCGCGCGCTAAATTAGATTTTGAAGTTCCTATATTAATTTCTAGCATATCTGCAATGTCTTTATGCGAATAACCATCAAGTACATATAAATTAAAAACCAATCGGTAACGATCTGGTAGTTCTTGAATAATTTGTAAAAGATAGTCGATAGAAATATGGTCTTCATCAACCTCTAATTCTACATCTTCAACTACATTTTCATTTACAATATCAAAAACTTTTTGACTTCTATATTTCTGTAAAACCGTATTAATTGTTATTCTTTTTAACCAACCTTCAAAAGAGCCTTTACTTTTATACTGGGTTATTTTATTAAAAATTATTAAAAATGCGTCTTGCAAATTATCTTCTGCTTCGGCATAGTTGTTTGAATACTTCAAGCAAATAGAGAACAGTTTACTCGAAAAGAGTTTATACAATTCGCCTTGTGCTTTGGAATCGTTACTTTTACAATTTTCTATGAGTTGGTTTAAACTCAAATTAACACGTATTAATTAATACTAATATTTAGTTGGTTACAGGCACTTCTATAGTTAAATATTGGTCTCCGCCATTTGTATCTTCGCCTTGCCAAAATTTAAATATATACGATCCGTTACTGGTAACAATAAAATTAAATGTTTCTTCTACCAATTCATCATTAAGGGTTTCACAATCATCTCTTTCAAAAACATAATCTATAGGGGCTACAGTACGTTCGTTATTGTCTTTTAAATAATAAAACTCCCTAAAAAAATGACATGATGAAGGCTTAAAATAAGAAACAGTAATAGGGTACACTTCTCCTAACGTAAATTCGTCAGGAATGTCTACACTTTCAACAGGCAATACCTCAAAGCTATATGTACTATCATCATCAACACTACATGAGGCAAATAAAATAAGTGTTAAGCAAAGTACAAGTAATTTTTTCATAATAATTTATGTTTAAAATACATGTTAGTACCTTGTAGATGCTATAATAATTAAAAGGTTGCGTATGTAGATAAAAAAAATCCCGAAAGTTCGGGATTTTATGTTTTTAATATTAGTCTGTTTTTAATGCCGTTTTTATTTTTTCTTCTAATTCTTCCAGAAGTTCGGGGTTGTCTTTTATAATGGCTTTAACAGCATCACGCCCCTGTCCTAATTTGGTGTCTGCATAACTAAACCACGAGCCACTCTTTTTAATAACTTCATGCTCTACAGCAATGTCTAATATTTCACCTACTTTACTTACGCCTTCGCCATACATAATATCAAATTCCGTCATTCTAAACGGTGGTGCAACTTTATTTTTAACAACTTTAACTCGTGTTTTATTACCTAATACATTGCCGTTGCTATCTTTAATTTGAGTAGATCTGCGAATATCTAACCTTACCGAAGCATAAAACTTTAAAGCATTACCACCAGTTGTTGTTTCGGGGTTACCAAACATAACACCTATTTTTTCGCGCAATTGGTTAATAAATATTACAGTACAGTTTGTTTTGCTTATTGAGGCTGTAAGCTTTCTTAATGCTTGAGACATTAAACGTGCATGTAAACCCATTTTAGAATCGCCCATTTCGCCTTCAATTTCACTTTTTGGCGTTAGTGCCGCAACAGAATCTATTACAACAATATCTATAGCTCCAGAGCGTATTAAGTTATCGGTAATTTCTAAAGCTTGCTCCCCATTATCTGGTTGAGAAATAATTAAATTATCTATATCTATGCCTAGGTTTTTGGCATAAAACCTATCAAACGCATGTTCTGCATCAATAAATGCAGCAATACCACCTGCTTTTTGAGCTTCTGCAATGGCATGTAATGTTAATGTTGTTTTCCCTGATGATTCTGGCCCATAAATTTCTATAACACGACCGCGCGGATAACCGCCAACACCTAAAGCTAAGTCTAAACCAAGTGAGCCCGAAGAAATAGCATCAACATCTTGAATAGCGGCATCACTCATTTTCATTACAGTACCTTTACCATAGGCTTTATCTAATTTATCTAACGTTAGTTTTAATGCTTTTAATTTTGCTTCTTTTTCGTTGCTCATTTTTATATTATTTTCTGAAGTAATTGATGAACTCAAGATGAGTTCGATGCTAAAATACTATAAGTTTTTTCACAATACAATTTTATCACGCAACCTTTTTGCATATTTTGCATCTATATAGTAAAGTGGGGAAAAGTATGCTATGAAACCTGCTATAATTTGAAGTTAAAATATATTCAAATTAACTCAAAAAAAGCACTTTGCTAAAATACAAAGTGCTTTTTTTACGCAGGGCAAACTCATACTTTCATATCTAAAATTTGAAGAAGATAGTTATTATCATACGCTGCTTTAAGCCTTTTTCCTTTGAGACCTTGCCTAGTTTGTTTGTCTTTTCTTAACAAATTTAGAGCTATTTTACTCAACACAGAGAAGTTTTGTGCTGCATTTCCATGCCTTTTTCTTGAAGCATCTTCAGAGAAAGCCACATCCAACGCCCAATGGAGTTTATTCTCTATACCCCAGTGTAGGCGTATCATTTTTTGGAATGATTCTGCATTGTTTTTTAAACTTGAGATATAATATCTGGTAGCTGTTTCTTTTGGCTTATCAGAGTTTTTAAATTCTCTAATGCTCTCTATTTTTACGATACTTTTTAACTCTATCCATTTATCTGTATTTTCTATAAACTCAAAAGTATCGATAACACTGCATTTACGTGTTTCTATTCTACCATGCCCCAAGTCTTCATGGATAATAGGTTTGTACAGCTTTACTAAATCTAAATTCATCTTCGATATCTTGATGTAACTGTTTTTGATTTTCCTTTACGGCTAAGATATAATCGGCTTCTTGTTTAATGATAGCTTTGGCAATATCCTCTTGACATCCCATAGCATCTATGGTAACTACACAACCTTTTATAGCAATTAACTCCAAAAGCTTTGGTATAGCTGTAATTTCGTTGGACCTCTCAGAGACCTTAACCTGTCCTAAGACCATATTGTTTTTACTAGCCCAAGCACTTACCATATGGATAGGTGATTTTTTGCCATTGGCTTTAGCTCCTCTTAGAGTTTTACCATCAATAGGAATCACCTCTCCATCAGTTAGGGCTACTAAACTCAATACCCAATCTATAAAACAGTGTTCAAACTGATTAGGGTTTATTGACGAAAATACACGGTTATAAGGTATCATCTGAAGGTATACCGTGAGGTAAATCTAAAAATGAACGTAAAAAACCTTCTTTTGCCTTGGCGTATGTTTCCATATCTTTCCATGTATCTGCGGCACAAATTACCGCAATAATGCCAATAAGAAGGATGTCGTCTAATCTGTGAAGCTTGTTTATATCGCTTCTAGGGTCGTCTAAATCGCTAAAAATAGACTTGAAGTTGTTAGTTGTTTTTAAAATATTTAATATACTGATTATTAGTATAATATACAAATAATCATATGAAAAACAACTATTATTTAACTAAATATCAAGTAATTAAGTGATTCTTCCTCCTGTGTAAAACTATTATAAAAGTATGAGTTTGCCCTGTTTTTTTACGCCTTGTATTTTAGGAACTTTACTAAAAAGTGTACTTTTGCATTTTAAAATATTCTTTAACCTTAGAAATTAGTATAGCATGCAACTGTACAATAAATTAAGCACAAAAGAAAGAGCCGAATTAATTGATAAAGCAGGAAAAAATCGATTAACACTTTCTTTTTACCAATACGCCAAAATAGGCAATCCACAAATTTTTAGAGACCATTTATTTATTACTTGGCATAATTTAGACGTTCTGGGAAGAATATATGTTGCTCATGAAGGAATTAACGGGCAATTATCACTTCCAGCAGATTGCTTTAACGCATTTAAAACACACCTTGATAGTATTTCTTTTTTAAAAGATATTCGACTAAATATTGCCATAGAACAAGACAATAAATCGTTTTTAAAACTGAAAGTAAAAGTTAGAAATAAAATTGTTGCCGACGGATTAAATGACTACTCTTTTGATGTTACAAATAAAGGCATTCATTTAGGCGCAGAACAGTTTAATGCTTTTATTGAAGATGACGCCACCGTTTTAGTAGACATGCGTAACCATTACGAAAGTGAAATAGGCCATTTTAAAAATGCCATAACGCCAGATGTCGATACATTTAGAGAATCGTTAGATATTATTGAAAACGATTTAAAAACACATAAAGAAGATAAAAACTTAGTTATGTATTGCACAGGAGGTATTCGTTGCGAAAAAGCAAGTGCCTATTTTAAACATAAAGGGTTTAAAAATGTGTACCAATTAGAAGGTGGTATTATTGAATATACCAGACAAGTAAAAGAGAAAAACCTCGACAATAAATTTTTGGGTCAGAATTTCGTGTTCGATGATCGTCGAGCAGAACGTATAAGCGACGATATTATTGCAAATTGTCATCAATGTGGCAACCCTTTCGATGTGCATACAAATTGTGCAAACGAAGCCTGTCATTTACTATTTATTCAATGTCCAAACTGTAAAGAAACTATGGAAAATTGTTGCTCTTCAGCATGTATGGAAATAAATAGATTACCATACCAAGAACAAAAAGAATTACGTAAAGGACAAGGAAATAGTAATGATATTTTCAAAAAAGGACGAGCAGATTACTTACCATACAAAAAAGATTTGAGGAATATTTTTGATACGCTTAAAGTCAATAAAACCAACTTATAATTATGCAGAAAATTGAATTGATGGCACCTGCAGGTAATTTTGAATCCTTACAGGCAGCCTTAGATAATGGAGCGGATTCTGTCTATTTTGGAGTTGAACAATTAAACATGCGAGCTAGAGCTACTGTTAATTTTACTTTAGATGATTTACAAGACATTTCAAAACGCTGTAAAGCTAAAAATGTAAGAACCTATTTAACCCTAAATACTATTATTTACGATCATGATTTATCAATTGTAAAAACATTAATAAACAAGGCAAAAGAAGCAGACATTACTGCGGTAATAGCTATGGATCAGGCAGTAATAGCTTCAGCTCGTGAAATAGGAATGGAGGTGCATATTTCTACTCAAATTAATGTCACCAATATTGAAACGGTTAAATTCTATGCCATGTTTGCAGATACTATGGTGCTAAGCAGAGAGCTTAGTTTAAGACAAGTAAAAAAGATAACAGAACAAATTGAAAAGGAAAAAATAAAAGGCCCTTCAGGGAAGCTTATTGAAATTGAAATTTTTGGTCATGGGGCATTATGTATGGCTGTATCTGGAAAATGTTATATGAGTTTGCATTCGCAAAACTCGTCTGCAAATAGAGGTGCCTGTAAGCAAAATTGTAGAAAGAAATATATGGTTATAGATCAAGAAACAGGTTTTGAAATGGAACTGGATAACGAGTATATTATGTCTCCTAAAGATTTATGTTCTATCGATTTTTTAGATGAGGTAGTAGATGCAGGAATTAAAGTTTTAAAGATAGAAGGGCGAGGTAGAGCACCAGAATATGTAGCAAAAGTTATTAAATGTTATAGAGATGCCATAGATAGCATTGAAAATGAAACTTATGATAAAGAAAAAGTAATTTCTTGGATGAAAGAACTAGAAACCGTTTATAACAGAGGGTTTTGGAGTGGTTATTATTTAGGGCAAAAATTAGGAGAATGGAGTAAAGGTTCTGGGTCGCACGCCACTCAAAAGAAAGTTTACATTGGTAAAGGCGTACACTTTTTCCCTAAAGCTAAAATTGGGGAATTTAAAATTGAAGCCTACGATATTGCTATTGGCGACACTATTTTGGTAACGGGAGCAACCACAGGAGCACAAGAATTAGAAGTTACAGGTATGTTGGTGAACGATGAAAAACTAAATAAAGGACGCAAAGGAGATTCAGTCACTATTCCACTGCCTTTTAGAATTCGTCAATCAGACAAGTTATATAAAATTGTTGAAAATAAAGTTGAAGCATAATGGTTGTAATTACCTTACAACGCAATAAATGTATTGGCTGCAATTATTGTGTAGAGTTAGCTTCAAGTCAATTTCAAATGTCTAAAAAAGATGGAAAAACGGTTTTACTTCATTCAAAAGAAAAGAAAGGATTTTTTACAGTAAAGTATAACGACGAAAACATTTTAGACGATTGCAAAAAAGCAGCCAAAGCATGCCCTGTAAATATTATTAGCGTAAAAAGCATATAGAAACTAGAGAGAAACAAAGGTTTTATACAATTAAAATTTTCAACTTTTAAAGTCAGTATAATAATTATATCTTTACCTCGAGAAGTTTCTTTTGAAACATAGGTTTCAAAAATCTACTTAAAATTGTCATTCTCGTGTATGCGGGAATCTAAATAAATTATAAACCTTCATTCGTAATAATCTAATTATTAGCGAATTCAACATATAAAAACATATGGCTTGCGCAAGTTGCTCAACTAAAGACGGCTCACCTAAAGGCTGCAAAAATAATGGTACTTGTGGTACAGATAGTTGTAATAAACTTACTGTTTTCGATTGGCTATCAAATATGTCGCTGCCAAATGGTGAAAAGCCATTTAATTGGGTAGAAGTTCGTTTTAAAAACGGAAGAAAGCATTACTACCATAACACAGAAAATTTAACCTTAAGTATTGGTGATATTGTTGCAACTCAAGCAAAATCTGGTCATGATATAGGTATGGTTACCCTTTCGGGGGAGTTGGTGCGAGTTCAAATGAAACGTAAAAACATTGCTACCCAAGATGATGATATTTTAAAAGTATACCGAAAAGCAAGTCAAAAAGATATTGATATTTGGTCTGCTGCTCGCGATAAAGAAGAACCAATGAAGGTTAAAGCACGTCAATTTGCTATAGATTTGAGGTTGCAAATGAAAATTTCGGATATCGAATTTCAAGGCGATGCCAGTAAAGCCACATTTTATTATACTGCCGAAGAACGTGTAGATTTTAGAGAGCTTATAAAAGTATTTGCACGCGAATTTAGAACGCGTATTGAAATGAAACAAGTAGGGTTTCGTCAAGAAGCTTCAAGACTTGGAGGTATTGGGTCTTGTGGTCGCGAACTGTGTTGCTCCACTTGGTTAACAGATTTTCGTTCGGTAAGTACATCGGCAGCACGATATCAGCAACTTTCGCTAAATCCTCAAAAATTAGCAGGACAATGTGGCAAACTAAAATGCTGTTTAAATTATGAATTAGACACGTATTTAGATGCCTTAAAAGCGTTTCCTAAAACAGATACAAAACTTAGAACAGAAAAAGGAACTGCAGTTTGCCAAAAAACAGATATTTTTAAAGGGCATATGTGGTACGCCTACGAGGGCGAATGGATGAATTGGCATAAAATAACAACCACACAGGCCAACGAAATAATTGAGGCAAATAAAGCTAATAAAAAAATAGCAAGCCTTGAAGAATATGCTTCCGATTTAATTGAAGACACTAAAACAGAGTTTGAAAACGTTGTAGGTCAAGATAGTTTAACACGTTTCGATAGTCCAAAACACAATAACAAACGTAAAAATAATAGGAACCGAAAGAACAATAGAAACAAAAAGAATAAAAGAAAACCTCAAAACAGTAAAAATGCTACGAAATAATGTGTTCTTATTTTTTTTAGTTTTTTCCTTTTTATTAGTCGCATGCGATTCAAATCGAGTTTTCGACGTTTATGAATCTGTTCCTAACAAATGGCATAAAGATTCTGTAATACGTTTTAAAGTAAACCCGCCAGATTCTATAAATCCATATAATTTGTTTGTTAACCTAAGAAATACAAACGATTACAAATACAATAATTTGTATTTAATTGTTGAAATGGTGTTTCCTCATGGCAGAACAATAAAAGATACTTTGGAATATAGAATGGCAGAACCGAGTGGCAAACTTTTAGGGAAAGGATTTACCGATGTTAAAGAAAATAAACTCTGGTATAAAGAGCAAGTTGTTTTTAAAGAAACTGGAGAGTATACGGTTAATATTCAGCACGCCATGCGAGAAAATGGGAAAGTTAACGGTATTGTAGCCTTAGAAGGTGTTACCGATATTGGCTTCAGAATTGAGAAACCAAAGACAAAATAAAACTTTAAATATTTAAGGCACTTATAACTTTAGGCATTTAACTATGGCAAAAGCAAAGAAACAAACAAAAGCAATTCAAGATTTTTCAAAATACGTACGGTGGTTTTGGATTGTATTTTTAGGCGGAATACTGTCTGTATTATTAATCTTTTTAATGGCTTCTTGGGGATACTTAGGGGACATGCCAGATCACACACAGTTAGAAAACCCTGAAACAAATCTTGCTACCGAAATTATTTCTTCTGACGGACAAACTTTAGGGAAGTTTTATTTTAATGATAATAGAACACCTGTGAGCTATAATGATTTATCACAACATTTAATAGACGCTTTGGTGGCTACTGAAGACGCACGTTTTCATGACCATGCAGGAATTGATGGTCGTGGTACTTTAAGAGCTTTCTTTTTCTTAGGAAAAAGAGGGGGAGCAAGCACCATATCTCAGCAATTAGCTAGACAATTATTCGTTGGAGTTAGAACTAACAGTTTATTTACAACAGCAACACAGAAAATAAAAGAATGGGTTATTGCAACGCGTTTAGAAAGACAATATACCAAAGAAGAAATTATAGCACAATATTTTAATATTTATGATTTTTTAAATAATGCCGATGGTATTAGAAGTGCTGCAAGCATTTATTTTAATAAAGAACCAATAGATTTAAATTTAAAGGAATCTGCAATGTTGGTGGGTATGTTTAAAAATTCATCGTTTTTTAATCCAAGAAGATTTCCAGAAAGAGTAAAAAAAAGACGTAATGTTGTTTTAGCTCAAATGGAAAAGTATGATTATATAACAACAACTGTTAAAGATTCGCTTCAAAAAACAGAGTTAGATTTAAATTATACGCCTCAATCTCATAGAGAAGGAATAGCTACATATTTTCGTGAATATCTTAGAGATTTTATGAAAAAATGGACAAGAGATAAAGCCAATAGAAAACCAGATGGCTCAAAATATAATATTAATAGTGATGGATTAAAAATTTATACAACCATAGATTCTAGAATGCAACAATATGCTGAAGATGCTGTACAGCAGCACATGTCTAGGTTACAAGCAGAGTTCTTTCACCAAAACACACCAAAACGTAATCCAACAGCGCCGTTTTTAGATTTAACTAGGGGAGCTATCGATACATTGATGCAAAATGCAATGTCACAAGGGGAACGTTGGCGAGTACTAAAAAAAGCGGGGAAATCTGAAAAAGAAATTAGAGCATCCTTTTATAAACCTGCAAAAATGACTGTTTTTGAATGGAAAGATGGAAAACCTTCAGAAGTTGATACGATTATGAAACCTATTGATTCTATGCGTTATGTTAAATCGTTTTTACGTACAGGAATGATGTCTATGGATCCGCTTACAGGACATGTTAAAGCATGGGTTGGAGGGGTTAATTACAGGCACTTTCAATATGATATGGTAAAGCAAGGGAAACGCCAAATAGGGTCTACGTTTAAACCTTTTGTTTATACAGCTGCCATCGACCAATTGCACTTATCGCCTTGTAATGAATTGTCAGACACACCCTATTGCATAGAAAAATTTAAGTACGGAAACCCAGAAGAATGGTGCCCTAAAAATTCTAATGAAAAATATGGTGGGCTACGAACCTTGAAGGATGCTTTAGCGAATTCGGTTAATACTGTAACAGCAAGATTAATAGATAAAGTTGGTCCTCAAACGGTAGTCGATTTAGCTAAAAAACTGGGTATTGAATCAGACATTCTTCCAGTACCATCAATAGCTTTAGGTACTCCCGATTTAAGTGTTTACGAAATGGTGGGTGCGTATTCTACTTTTGCTAATAAAGGTATTTATACAAAGCCTGTAATGGTAACCAGTATTGAAGATAAAAATGGCACCATTTTATATCAATTTAAACCTGAGACTCGCGATGTTTTAAATGAAGAAACCGCTTATGTAACGGTTAAACTTATGGAAGGGGTTACAAAATCGGGTTCTGGAGCACGTTTAAGAGGAAAAGGAGCTGATGCTTATAGAACTGATTATCGAAAAGTTGTAACAGGCTATCCGTATGAATTTGATAACGCTATAGCTGGGAAAACAGGAACTACGCAAAATCAATCTGATGGTTGGTTTATGGGTATGGTACCAAATTTAGTTACAGGTGTGTGGGTTGGAGCAGAAGATAGAGCTGCGCATTTTGCAGGCATAACATACGGTCAAGGTGCAGCAATGGCATTACCAATTTGGGGCTTATATATGAAAAGTTGTTATGCCGATGAAAAACTAAATATTTCTAAAGACGACTTTGAGGAACCTTTAAACCTCTCTATAAATGTTGATTGCTCTAAAGTTTCAGAAAAGGTTATTATAGATGATGATTCTGGAGGAGACGATGTCCCTGACGATTTAGATTTTTAATAATATGAGCCATTTTAAAAGAATGGCTTTTTATTTGATAATATTTACCCCATATAATTGAATTATTCGTAATTTTACAAGACACAAAAAATTATTTTAATGATTAATAAAAAGGTTGATAATGTTCATAAAGCGCTTAGTGGCGTTACGGATAATATGACTTTAATGCTTGGAGGTTTTGGTCTTAGTGGCATTCCTGAAAATGCTATAGCAGAATTGGTAAAACTGGCAGTAAAAGGATTAACATGCATATCTAATAATGCAGGTGTTGATAATTTTGGTTTAGGCTTATTACTTCAACAAAAGCAAATTAAAAAAATGGTATCTTCTTACGTGGGAGAAAACGATGAATTTGAACGACAAATGCTAAGTGGAGAATTAGATGTAGAATTAATTCCACAGGGTACTTTAGCCGAACGCTGTAGAGCAGCACAAGCAGGTTTCCCAGCCATTTATACACCAGCAGGTTATGGAACCGAAGTTGCTGAAGGAAAAGAAACTCGCGAGTTTGATGGAAAAATGTATGTTTTAGAGCATGCCTTTAAAGCAGATTTTGCTTTTGTAAAAGCATGGAAAGGTGATGAAGCAGGAAATTTAATTTTTAAAGGAACGGCAAGAAACTTCAATCCTAATATGTGTGGTGCAGCAAAAATAACAGTCGCAGAGGTAGAAGAATTAGTGCCTTTAGGAACTTTAGACCCAAATCAAATTCATATTCCTGGAATTTTTGTTCAACGTATTTTTCAAGGCGAAACGTACGAGAAGCGTATTGAGCAAAGAACGGTAAGAGTAAAAGAATAATGTTGTCATTCCTGCGAAGACAGGAATCCACTTTTAAAATATTAAGTTTCAATTAAAAAGATTCCTGCCTTCGCAGGAATGACAAAAACTACTATGTTAGATAAAACAGGTATAGCAAAACGAATTGCCAAAGAAGTACAGAATGGTTACTATGTAAACCTAGGAATTGGCATACCAACTTTAGTAGCAAATTATGTTAGAAATGATATTGAAGTTGAATTTCAAAGTGAAAATGGCGTTTTAGGAATGGGACCATTTCCTTTTGAAGGCGAAGAAGATGCCGATATTATTAATGCAGGTAAACAAACCATAACAACATTGCCAGGAGCAAGTTTTTTTGATTCTGCAATGAGTTTTTCTATGATTCGTGGCCAGCATGTAGACCTTACCATTTTAGGAGCCATGGAAGTAGCTGAAAACGGCGATATTGCCAATTGGAAAATTCCAGGACGTATGGTAAAAGGCATGGGAGGTGCTATGGACTTAGTTGCTAGTGCCGAAAATATTATTGTTGCAATGATGCATACAAACAAACGCGGTGAGTCTAAACTTCTTAAAAAGTGCTCATTGCCTTTAACAGGTGTAGGTTGCGTTAAAAAAATTGTTACAAACCTTGCAGTACTAGAAGTTACCAAAGCAGGGTTTAAACTTTTAGAACGTGCACCAGGTGTTTCTGTAGAAACTATAAAAAATGCTACAGCGGGTGTTTTAATTGTTGAAGGAAATATTCCAGAAATGAGCATTTAATACCATTTCTCATCTGAAATGGTATTAAATAGTTGAAATATAACAGCAGGTTATTTTCCCAATTCAAACGTTCTTCTTTTCAACTTATAATCTTAAAAAGAGAATAACTTTGTAAAACACAAAATCGATTAAATACATATTAAATGTTAAAATTAAATGCATTTTGTCGATTTAATATGTTTTTAATCTGATTAATTAAAAATAAGTTTCATATTTACAGTCCCCAAATAAACCAAACCAAATTATAGATTTCCCCCAAATCTACCATAAACTTAACCTACAAAGTATGGAACCAAATCTACCTGAATTACCTACAGTGGAAACAAGTCCACCACAACCAACATTTACAGAAAGCAGATACAAAGAAAGGCTTCAAGAGCATGTACGATTTGTAAAGAGTTTGTTTTACTTAACTAAAAAAATATTTATGCTATAATCCTTTTGGAATAGCATCAATTAACTTTTTGGTATACTCTTTTTTAGGCGTGTTGTAAATTACATCGGCATCGTCTAATTCTTCTATTTTACCTTTATTCATAACTAATAATTGGTCAGACATGTATTTTACCACCGCTAAATCGTGGGAAATAAATATATAAGTAAAGCCAAACGTATCTTTAAGTTCATTTAGTAAATTTAACACTTGAGCCTGAACAGAAATATCTAAAGCAGATACCGATTCGTCGCAAACAATTAATTTAGGCTTTAGGGCAATAGTTCTTGCAATACCAATACGCTGCCTTTGTCCGCCAGAAAACTCATGAGGATACCTGTTAAAATAATCTTCAGATAACCCTACACGATTTAAAATATCTATTGCCTTTTCTTTTCTTTCGTTATCTGAATGATAAAGATTATGAACTCGCATAGGTTCCATAATAGCTTCACCAATAGGAATTCTAGGGTTTAAAGATGAATAAGGGTCTTGAAAAATAATTTGAATGTCTTTTCGCAATTTTTTTATTTCAGAATCTGGCAGTTTTGTAATATCGATACCATTATATAAAATTTGCCCCTTGGTAGCTTTATCGAGCTGAAGAATAGCATTTCCTAGTGTCGATTTTCCGCAGCCAGATTCTCCAACCAAACCTAAAGTTTCACCTTTATAGAGTTTAAAACTCACATTGTTTACAGCTTTAAAAGATTGTTGTTTATTAAACCATCCCGATTTTGAAAGATACTCCTTTTCAACATTTATAATTTCTAATAAAGGCTTTTGCGCATACAATGTTTTATGTTTCGCTTTACGTTCTGTAGGTGAAATAATTTCTGTAGAAGTGGTGTTATTTAAATAATCTTGTATTGTTGGTAAAACTTTCAGTCTAGAATTTAAAGTAGGGCGAGCGCTTATTAGTGCCTTAGTATAATTATGTTGGGGGGTTTTAAATATGGTGTTTACATGACCTTGTTCAACAATTTTGCCTTGGTACATCACAAGCACTTTATTAGCTATTTCAGAAATTAAAGCCAAATCGTGTGTTATAAAAATAACACTCATTTTAGTTTCAATTTGTAACTCTTTAAGTAAACTAATAATGTCTTTTTGAACTGTAACATCTAACGCTGTTGTGGGTTCGTCGGCAATTAAAATATCAGGTTTACATGCAATTGCCATGGCAATCATAACACGTTGTTTTTGTCCTCCAGAAATTTCATGAGGATATGCATTATAAACACGATTAGCATCTGGAAGTTTTACTTGATTGAAAAGCGAAATAGTTCCCTCCTTTGCTTTTTCTTTTGAAAGTGCTGTGTGCTGTAATAAAATTTCTTGCACCTGCTTTCCGCAAATCATAGATGGATTTAAAGAACTCATAGGTTCTTGAAAAATCATAGCAATTTTTTTACCACGAATATTTTGAAATGCTTTTGACGATAGTGTCGTTAAATCTTCATTATTAAAAACTATACTGCCTGAATTTATTTTTGAAATGTTTTTAGGAAGTAGCCCTAAAATAGCTAATGATGAAACCGATTTACCAGACCCAGATTCTCCAACAATGCCTAAAATTTCGTTTTTATTGAGGCTGTAAGATATGTTGTGTATAACTTGATTGTTACCAAATGAAATGGAAAGGTTTTTAATATTTAAAATAGGATGTTGTTGCATTTATATATGTATAATTTCATCATTAGTTAAAAGGGCATCGCCACGTAATCTTAAAAATATTTGAGCCACAGCAATGGTGTCTTTTTCACAATAAACAATAATGCGATCTATTTCATTGCCTTCGTAATACACGCGATAAACTTCACTCCCATCAATATCATCTTTTGGAGAAGGAATACCTAAAACATTGGTTAGTAATTTTAAAGACGTATAGGTTTTATAATCCCCAAATTTCCATAATTCTAAGGTGTCTAAATGTGGAACCTCCCATGGTTTTTTCCCAAATAGGTTGAGTTTGTATGGCAATTCAATATTATTAATTATCATTCTACGGGCAATGTAGGGGAAATCAAATTCCTTACCATTATGAGCGCACAGTAAGTGTTTTGTTTGACTAAAGTGTGAGATTAAAAGGTTTTTAAAATCTTTTAAAATTTTAATTTCATCACCATAAAACGATGTTACCCGAAACATTCTGGAGTCGCCTTGAAAGGTGAAATATCCAACCGAAATACAAATTATTTTACCAAATTCTGCCCAAATTCCAGCGCGGTCATAAAATTCTTCGGCAGTAAAATCGTCTTTTCGTTGGTATTGCGATTTGCTTTCCCAAAGTGTTTGTTTGGTGTCATTCAACTCAGAAAAATATTGTGTTTCTGGAACAGTTTCTATGTCCAGAAATAATATGTTTTCTAAATGGAGTTTTGATATCATTGGTTTAGCATCTTATAAGCTTCTTCTATATAAATATTTAAATCTTGGGTGTATTCACCAGCTCCTAAGTTAGGTGATTTTTGATGACCCAATCTCACAATAATAACATTATCATTAGGTTGTACAATAACGTATTGTCCCAAATGTCCCTGCATTCTAAAAAACTCTTTATTATCTTGTTTATGTAACCACCAACCATAACCATACTGTGGGCTTTCAAGAAAACGAGGTGTTATAGATTTTGCTACAAAAGCAGAATCTAAAATTTGTTTGCCATCCCATTTTCCATGGTTTTTATACAGTTTTCCAAAGCGTGCAAAATCTTTGGCATTGCTTGAAATAGATGTAAAAGCTTTAGCTAACCTATGTTCATCATCATCTAATTGCCATAAAGCATCATGTGTAGCACCTAAAGGTTTCCAGAAACTTTCTGAAAGGTATTTTGCTAAAGGTTTATTTGTGGCTTTTTGAATTACCATTCCTAATAAAGCTGTACTACCACTTAAATATTCAAATTCCACTCCTGGAGTTTTAATTATTTTTTGATTTAAAATAGTTTCAGCTAAATCGTCATCATAATTGGCTCGCGCCGTAATAGAAAAAGGACTAGTATAATGCTCTACCCAATCTAATCCAGAAGCCATAGACGCTAAATCTCCAACGGTTGTTTTTGCATAATTGTATTCTGGATAAAAGTCACTAATGGGTTGATCTAAATTTTTAATATAACCATCCATAATCGCTTTTCCTAGTAAGGCGGTTGTTATACTTTTTGCCATGGAAAACGAATTGGTTTTGGAGTTTTCATTAAACCCATCATAATAATTTTCAAACCAAACACTATCATTTTTTATAATTACATAAGCTATAGTTCCCCAATCTTTATTTACAGCTAAGAGTTTTTTAGTTTCTTTTACTGAATTGTAATCTTTATGAATTGGCCAAGGATTAGGGTTGTTACTTCTTTCTATAACATCATTATCAAAATAAGGGTAATCATCAATAAAGGGAGTATTATGTCCAGTAAAATAAACGATACGAACACCTCTTAAAATATAATCATAATCAAAAAGGTATAATAAAAAGATTATTGAACTAATGACA
Source organism: uncultured Flaviramulus sp. (assembly GCA_947487155.1). Lineage (GTDB taxonomy): Bacteria > Bacteroidota > Bacteroidia > Flavobacteriales > Flavobacteriaceae > CANLXL01. The sequence continues at coordinate 48,759 of CANKVS010000014.1, read as the reverse complement.
ATAACAATCCACTTAAGGCATCTTTTTAAAAATTTCATTTAGATAAATTTAGTTGAAATAAATATAAGAAAATTTTTATAAGATTTTTAGCTAAAAAATTAAAACAACGATTGTTGTTTATAAGGACTTTCGTGTTCTAACAGCCACTGTTTACGGTGTAAGCCTCCAGCGTAGCCCGTTAAACTACCATCGCTACCAATAACACGATGACATGGCACAACTATCCAAAGCGGATTTTTACCATTGGCATTGGCAACAGCTCTAATGGCTTTAACATCGCCAAGTTGTTTAGATAATTCTAAATAAGAAAGTGTTTTTCCGTGTGGAATTTCCTTAAGTGCATGCCATACTTTCTTTTGAAAAGCGGTGCCTTGCGGATTTAATTTAAGATTGAACTGTTTTCTATTCCCTTCAAAATATTCGTTAAGTTGAATCACACAATCTTCTAATTCAACTGGAATAATATCTGTAATTTTTTCTTCAGAATTTAAAACAGTTACCGAAGCAATTCCGTAGGCATCACCAACAATTCTAGTAAAACCTAAAGGTGATTTGATAATGCAACTTTCCATTAATCTTCGGCATTTTTGTTATTTAAAATACCTAGCTTTTTAGCACGTGTTTCCCAATTTTTTCTAGCTTGTACTTGCAAATCGGATACGTTATCACTTTCGTCCATAATCTCTAAACCTAGTAGTGTTTCAATAACATCTTCCATAGTTACTAACCCGCTAACGGTACCGTATTCATCAACCACTAAAGCCATATGATTTCTAGTTTCTACAAGTTGTTCAAATAGTTTTGGAATTGGAATATCTCTATTTACAATAATAATATTTCGTTTAATTTCTGATAGTTTTTTAAGCCCATTGCCAAGAGCCATTTCTTTAAAAACATCATCTTTTAAAACCAAGCCTTTTATATTGTCTTCGGTATCAATGTAAACAGGAATTCTTGAAAAACGTAGGTTTAGGTTTTTATTAAAAAAATCTTCAACGGTTGTCGTTTCGTTTTCAGTTTTCATTACTGTTCGTGGCGTCATAATACTTTTCGCCATAATGTCTTTAAAGGTTAATAAATTTTTTATCACCTTACTTTCACTTTCTAAAAAAACACCTTCTTTATGTGCCATATCTGTCATAACATGAAAATCTTCTCGACTTAAAACACTTCCATGATGCCCTTTACCACCAATGAGTTTTGTGGTGAGTTGAAGCAGCCAAAGCAAACCAGTCCATTTTAAAGGAAAAATTAAAATATTTAAAGCTTTAGTTGTAAAATTCGCTAAAGACTTCCAGTAGGTTGCCCCAATGGTTTTTGGAATTATTTCTGAAGCGACTAATATTAAAATTGTCATGATAGATGATACTACACCAACCATTAAATCTTCGGTAAACTCTATACCATATATGATTCTTGCTTGCGACCCATATAATTCTACATAAGCTACTTTTGCTTGTACACCCACTAAAATGGCACCAACAGTGTGGGCTATTGTATTAAGTGTTAAAATGGCAATTAGCGGTCTATCTACATCTTTTTTAAGAGCTTCTAAAGTAGATGCGTAGGCTTTACCTTCTTGCTTTTTTACATTTATAAAAGTTGGTGTAACACTTAATAAAACGGCCTCTAAAATAGAACATAGAAACGAAAAGAATATTGAAATAAGCGCAAAAAACAGAAGTAAACCCATATGATATTTTAAAATTCTAAAGTACTAATTATTTACGAATCATGGATCGATTTTAGAAGCCATATAAAACACTTGTTGCAATGCAGGTCTAATATTTAAATTATAGATGTTTCGATGCGTTCTACTTGGATAAACACGATTAGATAAAAAGATAAAAACCAACGCTTCTTCTGGGTCTGCCCAAACAAAAGTACCAGTAAACCCAGAATGCCCAAAACTTTTAGCGCTAACTTGAGGTGCGGGGTACGATTTTTTAATGCTTAACGTATCGTTTCCTATAAGAGGTTTATCAAAACCCAAACCTCTTCTATTATTATTGTCTGGATATTGAATTTTGGTAAATAACTCTATGGTTGAAGGTTTAAAATATTGCTGTCCGTCGTAAGTACCTTTTTGAAGAAGCATTTGCATATATTTTGCCAAATCTATGGCAGAACTAAACATACCCGCATTACCAGAAACACCGCCCAAAAGCGCAGCGTTTTCATCGTGAACCCAATTTTTAGTGAGCCCTTTTCTAACAATAGTATCAAATTCTGTTGGAACAATATTGTTTTTAAAATTTTTATGCTTCGGAAGGTAACTAAGTGTAGTACAACCTAAAGGCTTGTAGATGTTTTCTTTAATGTATGATTGATAAGGTACTCCAGTAATGTTTTCAATAAGTTTTGGGTAAATTAATGAGGCAATACCCGAATATATATATTCCTTTTTACCATCAGCTTTAACGTGTTTAATTTTGCGATATATTTTGTTTTTAAATCTAGTTTTTACGAATAGGTTTTCATAAAATTGATGTGAATACCGCTTGCTTTTTTCAGTACGTACAAACCGTTTTTTTAATTTTCCATTTTTTAGAACTTCATTTAAAAAAATGATATACGGTTTTATTCCAGATTGATGAGCTAAGAGTTCTCTTAATGTGATATGTTTTTTGTCTTTTTGGTGTTTCCAATCTGTCCAATACTTACTAAAAGGAGCATCTAAATTAATTCTACCTTCTTCGTAAAGCTTCATTAATGCTGGAAGTAGCCCTGTTATTTTGGTAACTGATGCTAAGTCGTAAACATCGTTTAAATTAACTTTTTGAATGCTATCGTAAGTATGATACCCGTATGCTTGATGGAAAATTATATGGCCTTGTTTTGCAACTAATAGTTGTGCGCCAGGAAATGCCTTTTGTGTAATACCAAGCGCCATTATTGAATCGACTTGAGTTTGGATATAACTTGAATTTAATCCAACAGACTCTGGAGTGTTATACATTAATTGCGCATTTATAAATTGTGTGCAAACTAAAAAACTATAAAGTGAGAACGCTTTAATGCGAAACATAAAATCAAGAATAATAATGGTCTTGAAAGTTACGAAATCCATTTAACCTAATACTATAAATGGTTTTTTAGATGTCACAAACCAATTTACTTGTCTTTATTTAATATCTAAAAAAACACCAGCAGAATATGATGGCGCAGCATAAATAATACGACCGCTTAATGCCCCAGTATAGTTTAGCGACAGTCCCAAGGTTTTAGTAAAATAATAATTGGCTTCAATACCTAAACTGGTAAACTCTACATTGTTTGCAAAAATACTTCCTTGTGAGGTTTGTGCGTTTAATGTTCCATTATTTAAAGATTGAATAGTGCTTAGTTTTCCTATTAGCCATAGTTTATCTTTTATGGTATGAAAGCCTATTTCTAAGCCAGAGCGCAATTCGTCTGAAAACCCTTTTGTACGATTATTATATCCAAAATAGGCACTGGCATAAGAATTTGAATCTCCTAAGTGAAACGGAATCCCAATAGCTGTTTTTAAGTATTGGTTAAATTCGCCATCGCCTGTTTGAAAACTACCATCGCTACCTCCTGAATCATTTCCTGTGGGGACGCCAAAAATTAAGCTTGCAGAAAGTGCCCAATTATCTTTTTGAATAATACCGTATTTAAGCCCCAGTTCTATATCGCCAATACTATTTAATGCTTCGCCTTCGGTTAAAAGATTACCTGTAGTTCCTGACAAAACATCATTTTGGTATGTTCTTGAAAAAAAGGGGATGTATCCAATAATATTAAAAGCATCAGAAATACCGTATTCGCCATAAAAGTTAATAGTAAATTGACCTCTGGTAACATTAGGATCTATTTCTCCTGTATTAGTGTAATGTTGGTTAGATTCTAGATACCAAGCAGATAGTTTGTAATACCCGTCGCCTTTTTCTTTTGTCCATTGTGCCGAAGCCATATTAGATACTATAAGGGTAAAAAATAATATATATAAAGTCTGTTTTTTCACAGGTTAAAATTTTAATAGTTGTGTTTCAATAATTATTTTATTTCGGCCTCTCCTACTTTAACACTAAATGGTTTGCACCAATACAACAAGTATTTATAATCGCCAATTTTTGTGTTAGGGATTTCGTATTCATGCTCACCACTAAACACAGTTACCTCTGCTACTATTAATGCGTTATTTACAGAATTGGGGTTGTTAGTTAAATATAAATACAAGCCTGGTAAGGCAGAAGACGCTTGGTAGTTACTTGCAATAGATAGTTTTAAGTTATTACCAATTTCTTCTATAGTAAAATCGCCTTTTAAAGTGTAGCTGCTGGTTGTTTTTATTGTACCACCTTTATTAGTAATAACAGGAGCTGGAGGTTCTTCATCTGCTGCAACAATAGTAATTAATTCTGTGTCTGTTATAGTTGTATTTTCATTAGTAACTGTTGCCGTTATTGTAGCTTGTCCTTCTGATATGGCAGTAGCTAAACCATCATTTGAAATGCTTACAATATTGGTATTAGAACTAGACCAATTAACAGTTGTAGAAGATTCTACACCAACATTATTAAAATAAATGGCTTCATAATTGTGTGTTTCGTTTATTTTAAGTCCGCCAATAGGGTTGCCAATTCTAATGGAAGGTTCTACAAAATCGTCAATAACATCTTCTCCTATACAACTATTAAGAGAAAAAATAATACTAAAACAAAAAAAGTAAGAGATACGTTTCACGATTATATATTTTTGAACTTTAGTAACGTTTTTATATAGAACCTTACATAAAATTCAAATATTACTAATCGAATAGATAAGCAAAATTAAATTAATTTAGTAAGCATTTAACTGTTTAGAATTTTTACCACATCTTTAGCGAAGTATGAAGCTATTATATCTGCACCAGCACGTTTAAAGGCGGTTGTAGTTTCCATCATAATTTGATCGTGATTTAACCAGCCTTTTTCAGCAGCAGCTTTAATCATAGCATATTCTCCAGAAACTTGATAAACTGCTACAGGCACATCAAATTCATTTTTAATTTCACGTAAAATATCGAGATAAGAAATTCCTGGTTTAACCATAACAATGTCGGCGCCTTCGTCAATGTCCATTTCGGTTTCCCTTAGTGCTTCGTGTCGGTTTGCAAAATCCATTTGGTAGGTTTTTTTGTCTTTCGGAATATTTGCTAAATCTACAGGGGCAGAATCTAAGGCATCTCGAAAAGGCCCATAAAACGCCGATGCATATTTTGCAGAATAACTCATAATGCCAGTGTCGGTATAGCCTTCATCTTCTAAAGCTTCGCGAATACTTAAAACACGTCCATCCATCATATCACTTGGTGCAACAAAATCAGCACCCGCTTTAGCGTGAGATATACTCATTTCTGCTAAAAATTCAGCAGTATCGTCATTAATAATAATTCCATTTTCAATAATCCCATCGTGTCCGTAAACAGAATATGGGTCTAATGCTACATCAGTCATAACCAACATGTCTGGGCAAACATTTTTTACCGTTTTAATGGCACGTTGCATCAATCCGTTTGGGTTTGAGGCTTCAACACCTTTATTATCTTTTAAATTATCAGGTACTTTTACAAACAGCAGTACCGATTTTAATCCAAGGTTCCAAAGTTCTTTAACTTCATTTTCTAACAAATCTAAACTGTATCGAAAATAATTTGGCATTGAAGCAATTTCTTCTTTAACGCCTTTACCTTCAACTATAAATAGTGGTACTAAAAAGTCGTTTGGAGTAATTATTGTTTCACGAACTATACTACGTATAGCTTCGTTGGTTCTTAATCGTCTGTTTCTTTTAAGTGGGAACATGATATTATTTAAAAACTTGCTTTAATTTCTCTAAAGAAATCATTGTTATTTATAAAACGTAAATTGAAATCAATACAAACATCAGGAATTTTTACTGATTTTTTACTTTCAGGAGCGCTTACTTCTAATGTTACTATGGTAACACTTATTTTTTCTATTCTTTTCTTATTTATAGCATATGCGATTAAAAACGGATCTGCATTTTTAGAATTTGCAAATTCTAATAAAGCCCTTTCATTGTAATTTTTATTTTGAGCCCAATTTTGTATTTCAGCATATTCTATAATACTATTAGCTGAAGAAGACCAAAAGGATTTGGGAATATATGTTTTACACCATTTGGTTAAAGTATCTTCATGATTATAAATTTCATCTTTGACTTTATCAATTGATACAACATTTTTAAGTTTTAATATTTCGGACATTTTATCCCAATATGAGGGATAAATATCCATAGGGTGGCTAATTCTATTTGGGTAAACTAATATGTTAGTGTCAAGTATATAAAGCATTTACCTAAGAGTTCTTTTTGAATTTTTCATAAGTATTTGCTTTCATGTTTGTTAATTTATATGCATTTGAAGGTAAGATGCTACCTTTTTTTAACGCAATATCAACGAACGAATAAAATTTACGACTTACTTCATATGGCTTAGAATTCCAAAAATCACCACCACTACTTTTTTTAAATGAAATATTGGTATAAGTATTATAGAACCCCCAAAAGTCTGATTGTTGAATAAAATTAGAATCAAGAGCCTTTTTTAAAATCACTAATTTACTTACATGATATTGTTTAGATATTCTTGATATTTTTTCTGCGATAGAATCTGAACTAGTCCTCCAGCTAGTCTTAAAAAAAGAAGTAGGCACTAAAATTTCAGAGGCTACTGTATCGCAAAACTTCTCAAGAGGTTGGGAAGAAGGTTGTATAGGTTCGTAAGCTACTCCAATACTATTACCAACAAAAACGTGTATTAATTCATGAATTAGCGTAAATATTTTACCCCCTCCTAAGTTATTTGTATTTATATAGATAAAAGGGCAATAATCATCAACTAAAGTAAACCCTTTACAAATATTTACATCAACAGTCCTTCTATTATTTCCAACAATTCCAGTAGAAATTATAAAAATTCTGTTTTTCTCAATTTTATCAATCCAATACCTGAACGACTTATCTTTACTAGTGTCTTCATACCAGGTTTCATTAAACTTAAGTGCAGTTCTAATAATTTTGGCAGCTTCAATTGGATTAATTTCATTAAAGTTTTTTAGTGAGCTTATGAAATCTAATTTTTCATAATCATTTTCAATTAAAAAATCTTTTAACCATTCTTGCTTTGTTTTAGTTTGATTAACTAAATCTTTGATTACAAGAGGTGGATTTTCAATTATTTTCCCATTACTTCTATAAAATGTTAAAGGTAAAGTTTCAACAGGAGGGTTATTTAAGAATAAAAACCCAAAAGGGACGTGTACTTTTTTTGCAAAACTTTCTAATTGCTTTAGAGTTGGCTCTGATTCTTCTCTTATCCAATCTATTGCTTTTGGATATATTTCGAAAAGACTATCAACAGACATTCCACCTCGCTCAGTTGCCCAAACTAATTTCTCTGGTGATATTTTAATTCTAGTTGACATATTTCAAATTTACATAAATGATGTATGCAAAATAAGGTTTATTCAAGATTCCTTATAAATTTCTCCACATTAATATGAACATCATCTTCACCTTGTTGGTCGAACGGATTCTCTAAATGCGATTGAATATTATCCAATGCCACTAAAATAACACTAAATAATACGGGAACTGCAAACTGCAATCCATAACTGTAAGTTGTTACACTTTCGGCAAAATGAGGGCCGTAAATAATAGGTAAAACAACTATAAAAATATCGCTATATGTGCGTAATGTTCTGGGGGTTCTGTATTGATAAATGTGCTTAATACGCTCGAAAGAAATCATCATTTTACTTAAAAATTGATTAGATCGAGAAGCTTCGCCAGAAAGTAACCCATGAGATCGCATACTTTTTATAAAAACAGAGAGGTTATGAAAATTTTGATATACTCCTTTTTCTGTTTCCTCTAGTTTATCAATAGGGTTTGTAAATACTTGTGTGCAAGAATTTAATAAATTTTCGAGATGGGTTTTTATTTCTGTTTTAAGTTCTTTTGGCGGATTTTCTAGCCAATGTGAAACGGCAAAATATAGTGCACGACCGTGGGCTTTAATAGAGCCATATTCATCTAAAGCGATTTCGCGACGTTTATACGCCCCACCAATAGAAAACACAATAGGAAATACTATAGCTGTACCAATAAGGGTTAAAGGGAAATCTGCTTTAATTTCGTAATACAAACAAAAAGTTGTTGATGCAATTGATAAAAACGTAATGACAAAGGTCTTCCAATTGATAATTAAAAAAGCACGTTTAAATATTTTCCACATAATTATACCCAGTTTTTTGGTTGTTGTAATACATGTATTAATTTTTCTTCCTCACTTCCAGTTTCTGGATGGTAATCGTAAACCCATTGTACATGAGGTGGTAAACTCATTAAAATACTTTCTATACGCCCGTTTGTTTTTAAGCCAAAAAGGGTGCCTTTATCATGCACTAAATTAAACTCCACATAACGACCACGACGAATTTCTTGCCAAGTACGTTGTTCTTCTGTATATGCTAAATTTTTCCGTTTTTCAACAATTGGTAGGTATGCTTCTAGAAAGCTGTCTCCAACTTCGGTAACAAAGTTATACCAATCTTTCATACTCATAGTTTCTGAAGCTTTACAATAATCGAAAAACAACCCACCAATACCCCTGCCTTCATTTCTATGAGCATTGTAAAAGTATTCGTCACAGCGTTTTTTGTAGGTTTTGTAAAAATCATCATTATGACGATCGCATGCTGTTTTACAAGTTTGATGAAAATGAATAGCATCTTCTTCAAATAGGTAATAAGGTGTTAAATCTTGTCCGCCACCAAACCAACTATCAATAATATTTCCGTCCTTATCGTACATTTCAAAATAACGCCAATTGGCATGAACTGTAGGAACCATAGGATTTTTAGGATGCAATACCAAACTTAATCCGCAAGCAAAAAAATCGACATCACCAACTTTAAAATAAGCTTGCATTGATTTTGGTAACTTACCATGAACCCCAGAGATATTTACACCACCTTTTTCAAAAACGTTGCCGTTTTCAATAACTCGGGTTTGCCCACCGCCGCCTTCTGGTCGTTTCCAAATATCTTCTTTAAATGTAGCTTTTCCATCAATGGCCTCTAATCCAGAGGTGATAGAGTCTTGTAAGTTTTGAATGTATTCGTAGAATTTATGTTTCATGCTTGTATTGAAGCCTACAGAATCTTTAAGACTTCGCAGGTTGAGGTCTGAATTTATATTATTGTCAAGACCTGCAAGGTTTTCAAAACCTTGCAGGTCTGTATTGTGAGCATATTTAAAATTACTTAAATCATTAAAAAGATTTAAGACATAAGGTTTCGTTATAGAGATAAGGCTTTTTTCATTAATAAAATAACTTCTAAAAGACGTGAATTCGTAGTCTACAAAATTCTTAACTATATTATGGTTTTCAGGATTTTTATGAACATAAAGAATAAGGTTTTTCAGATAAATTTCATCAATTATTTTTTTTCTTTTGAAATGTTTCTCAAATAAACTTCCCGTCCTATTTTGCTGTTTATTATATGCTTTAGCATAAGCATTAAAAAGATTTGAAAACGCTTGCGTTACTATTTTTTCTTCTGAAACAATTTTCACAACTAAATGAAAATGATTATTCATCAAGCAATAGGCAAGAATATCAACTTTACTGTTTAAATGGGACTTAACTAATTTTAAGAAATAATTCATATTATCTTCAGTCTTGAAAATAATATCACTATTTATTCCTCGGTTAAAAATATGATAATAGTAATCTTTTTCTATTTTTTCTAATGCCATAATTTTTTGTTTAAACCTACAAGGTTTTGAAAACCTTGCAGGTCTTTCATATCTTTGGTACTCCTTAATTTCATAGTTTAAACCATTGATTTATTACAATATGTAGCTTTTTCAAAATCTCTAATATTTATAGCAATAAATGGAATGCTAGGAAACATGGTTTTTGAGTCCAGTTACAATTTGCTTTGATAGATTTGCTTTTTGGTCAGTTGTTCTACCTTCCATAACATTAGCAAATACATGAATAAACGGCGTTTTTTTTCCTCCAACTAAATAATTATCCTTGAATGGATTTAGACGCACTTTAATATCGGTTTCATCAAACAAACCAGAGTTGTTTGCATCGTTATGCACTTGAAGCAAGACAGTATTTGGCTCTTGAATTTCTAAAATATCTTTTGAGCAATCAATTACAAAATGTGGCATATTAGGATTCTATTTCGTTATACAATTCATATAATTCCATATCTAGGGCTTTTTCACCAGTAGGTGTAAATTCGTTTTTCAATGTTTTCTTCCAAATAAAATTACAATTTTCGGCAACTTTTACACTGGCTATATTCTCCTTATGAACTATGATTTGAAGTGTTTCTATATTTAAATTGTTAAAAGCATATTCTGATAAAGCGTTTACCGATTTAGAGGTTATCTTTTTACCTTCAAAAGGGTAACCAATACAATACGCAAATTCCCCTTGTTTCTTTACCCAATCGAGTTCTTTTATATATACCATTCCAGTAATGGTATTCGATTCTTTTTCTTTGATAATGAATAAAAACTCGTCTTTTAAATTGAAGTGTTTTACCTTGAGTTCAACAAAGCGTTTTGATAAGTCTGGAGTTAAGTTTTGTTCTAATGTTTTAGGGAAATAACGTTTTAACCTATCTTCATTTGAAACTATAAAATTGCAAAGGTTCCAAGCATCTTTGGTTTTAATAGGTTCTATATAATATGAATCTAAATTAAGTCGCACTTTCAATATTGTTTTTAAGCTGTAAAGCTTCAACCGTTTTTTGTGATGCAGCAGTAACCGATAGTGGTAAAACCAAAATAACACCAATAACAGGAATTAATAAAAACAGCATAAACACAATGCCATTACCAATGGCTAAACCACGATGTTTTCTAACAAACTGAACACTGTCTTTATATTTAAAATGACGTTCTAAGGTATAATCCATATTACCAAAACCAGCATAATACGCTTGAACCAAAAACAGTAAAACAGTTGAGAATATCCCTATTACAGGAATTAACCCTATAAGAAGTATGGGAATGGTTAGTAATAATTCCATAGACAGGTTTCTAATATTTATACGAATACCTCGCCAAAGCTGTTGAGCAAAAGACGTATTTCTATGATTGTGGTTTGAATGATCTGTTGTTAAATGCGATTCAATTTTCTCTGATACTGGACTCATAAAAGGTGCCGACAGTGCCATGATAATATGTTTGTATAGGATTAAACCAATTACAATAATTACTAGTCCGCCAATAAAAGTGCTAATGGTTGTAAAGGTTTCTTTTCCCCATTCCCAAATCCAAATTTTAGAAATAAACTCACCAACATTATCTGAAAAACCATAAGCAGAAACACCAATTAGAATAGCCGTTACAAAACTTATAAGCATGGGAATAATAAAATATTTCCAGAGCTTTAGTTTTGAAATTAAACTAAAAGCCCCAAAATAAGCTTTAATTCCAGACGTAATACTTTTTATCATAATCCTCTCCCTAACCCTCTCCAAAGGAGAGGAGAATTGTTCTGTTAAATTATTTGAATTTTCGTTTTCAATTTAAAAAATTTCAATTAAATGAGCGATTGAGTAAGAATTTCTCCCCTTTGGGGAGACTAAGAGGGGCTATATTCTTTTACAGCATCAATAAATGCTTTGGCATTATCTAACGGAATGTTTGGTAAAATTCCGTGACCTAAATTAACAATATACTTGTCTTTGCCAAAATCGTTAATCATTTGATGCACCATTTTCTTGATTTCTGCTGGTGACGATAACAACCGTGATGGATCAAAATTACCTTGTAACGTTATGTTGCCACCTGTTAAATAGCGTGCATTTTGTGCAGAACATGTCCAATCGATACCTAATGCCGAAGCATTAGATTTTGCCATCTCACCAAGTGCAAACCAGCACCCTTTACCAAAAGCAATAACTGGAGCATCATCTTTTAAAGCCTCAATAATTTGATTGATATATTGCCACGAAAATTCTTGATAATCGGTTGGTGATAACATGCCTCCCCAAGAATCGAAAATCTGAACGGCGTTAACACCTGCTTTTACTTTTTCTTTTAAATAAGCAATAGTGGTATCAGTTATTTTTTGCAATAATTGATGCGCAGCAATAGGGTTTGTAAAGCAAAACGCTTTGGCTTTATCAAAGTTTTTACTGCCTTGTCCTTGTACACAGTAGCATAAGATAGTCCATGGCGAACCAGCAAAACCAATTAAAGGAATCTCATCATTTAATAATGCTTTGGTCGCTTTTATAGCTTGATATACATAGTCTAATTCTACCGTAACATCTGGCACAATAACATTATCAACATCTTTTTGAGTACGCACAGGATTTGGCAAATACGGACCAAAATTTGGTTTCATTTCAACCTCAATATTCATGGCTTGTGGAATAACCAAAATATCACTGAATAAAATAGCAGCGTCCATTCCATAACGACGAATGGGTTGTACCGTAATTTCACTTGCTAATTCTGGAGTTCTACAACGTGTAAAGAAATCGTATTTCTCACGAATGGCGATGAATTCTGGCAAATAACGTCCTGCTTGACGCATCATCCAAACTGGAGGACGACTAACTGTTTCTCCTTTTAATGCTTTTAAAAATAAATCGTTCTTTATCATATCTGGCTGTTGGCTGTTGGCCTTTGGCTTTTAGCTCAGGTCTATCAGCTGTTTTTTATTTTATTAATTAAACTGTTAATCATTCTGCCTTCTTTTTGAATTAAAATCATAAGATTTTCTATTTCACTGGATGAAACTAATTCAAGTTCAACAATTATAATTAACTGTGTTTCTACTTCAAAAAGTGAACCTATAGCTATTTCTAAAAAGCGTTTAAATTCAATTTCACTATTTCTGCTACAACCTTCAGCTATATTTGAAGGTATAGAAACTATAGCTCTTGTAATTTGACTTATTAACCCAAACTTTTCTTCGGAAGGTAATTTCTTAGATAATTGATACACTTGTTTAACAAGTTCAATTCCATTTTTCCAAATATCCAGTTTTTTAAAGTCTCTCATTATATTATGACTTTTTTATTCATAATAGTGGCGCTAACGGCAAAAGGCTAATAGCCAAAAGCAATCAAACATAATGCTCATTCACTAATTCAATAACACTTTCAACCGTTGGAACTTTGGCAACACGTACATCCTTAAAGCGCTTTCTAGCTTCATTAGCTGTGGTTTCACCAATGCAAAAAGCAATGCCTTTAGCATCATTTTCTTTTAAAAAACTTTGTACTGTTGAAGGGCTATAAAACATAATACTTTCAACAGAATTATCAACTTTTACAGCATCAAATTTAGTTTGATAAGCTTCAATTTCGTTAACTTTTATTTTGTTTTTTTCTAAAATATTTGGCAAGTCATCTAACCTTAAATCACTACAAAAATAGGTGACTTCTGTTCCTTCAATGTATTCAACTAAATAATTGGCAAGTGCTTTTGCATTTTTTTCAGAATGGGTAACCTTACCTATTTTATTTTCAATTAAACGCTTTGTACGTCTACCAACACAGTAAATATTTTTGAATTGTAATTCGACAGCCGAATAATTAGTAATTAACGATTCAACGGCATTTTTACTTGTAATAATAACGTTTTTAATTTCGTTTTTCAGGAAACGTGGGTGGATTCTATTAAGGCTTATTTTTACAAAATCGTTACTATCTGCTTTTACTTTTTCGTGAAATAATAAACGCTGACTTTCGGTTAAAGATTTTGTAGAAAACACATTTGTTTTTCGGTTAGAATGTTTAATGGTATCCATTAAACGTTTACCACCGCGCTCTATAACAAAATCGGCACAAAATGATGCAATATCTGTATGTTCACCTAATTTTTTAACACGCGTAACATCAATACGTTTCGATCCGTTTTCGCTTAATAAAACACCTTTAAAGTTTATTTCTTCATCTTTTATGTAAGCCAAAGCACCAATAGGCGCTGTACATCCGCCTTCTAATTTATTTAAAAACTCACGTTCTATGGTTGTACAAATCTCTGTTTCTTCATGGTTAAGTTCGCTACAAATTGCTCTAATGTCTTCATCCTCTTCTAAAGCGGTAATCATTATAGCACCTTGCGCTGGCGCAGGAATCATCCAATCTAAATTTATAGCTTCTTCGGGTCTAATACCAATACGACCAATACCTGCAGCTGCAAAAATAGCTCCGTTCCAGTTTTCGTTATCTTCTAATTTTTGCAAACGCGAATTTACATTGCCTCTTAAATCTACAATGGTATGCGTTGGAAATCGGTTTAGCCACTGTGCTTTTCGGCGTAAGCTACCTGTAGCAATAATGGCATCTTTAGCTCCCAAGAATTCTTCATTGTTTTTATAAACCAGTGTATCGTTTACATTACCACGCTTTAAAACAGCAGTTTGTACAATACCTTTTGGCAAAATAGTAGGCACATCTTTAAGTGAATGCACTGCAATATCGATGTCATTATTTAACATAGCAATATCGAGAGTACGTGTAAAAATACCCGTAATGCCTAATTCATATAAAGGCCTATCTAAAACAATATCGCCTGTAGATTTTACAGGAACTAACTCGGTTTTATGACCTAAATGTTCAAGTTGACATTGTACTATTTTGGCTTGCCATAGTGCTAATTCACTATCGCGAGTGCCAATTCTTATGGTTTTAGACATTTGTTGAAGTTTCTTCTAGCTGAAATACTTTTTTAATAAGTTCTAGACTATCGTCTGTAGAAATATTGTCATCTTTTAAATGATGCGCAAAATGATTGGTAATTTTTTGAATGATATTATTACTTATTAATTCGGCTTGAGCTTCATTAAAATCGGCATTTTTTTTGCGTTGCGTATCTAATTCGGCAGTTGCAAAGTCTGAAAGTTTGTGCTTTAACGCTTTTATAGTTGGTGCAAATTTTCTGGTTTCTAACCAATTGTTAAATTCACTTTTCACCTCCTCAATTATTGTTTCAGCTAAAGGAATATGCTGCTTTCTAGCTTCTAAAGTTTGATCGGTTATTTGCGATAAATGATCTAAATGTACTAAAGATACATTGTCTAAATCTTCAACATTAGCATCAACGTTTTTAGGAATAGATAAATCTAAAACTAAAAGCGGCTTGTTAGTTTGAATAAGGTGTTTATCTATAGTAGGACGTTGCGCGCCTGTGGCTACAATTAAAATATCAGAAGTATTAATTTCTTCTTGCAGGTTTGCATAATCTTTAACAACTAAATTAAATTTTCCAGCAATCTGTTCTGCTTTATCTTTAGTTCTGTTTATTAAAGTAATTTGTTCATTTTCGGTATGTTTTACAAGGTTTTCACAGGTATTTCTACCAATTTTGCCTGTACCAAAAAGAAGAATATTTTTATTTGAAACGTCTTCAATAGTATTAAAAATATATTGTACCGATGCAAACGAAACCGATGTTGCACCAGATGAAATTTCGGTTTCCGTTTTAATGCGTTTACTAGCCTGTATAACAGCATTAACCAAACGCTCCATAAAGTGATTGAGTAAATTGTGCTTTTTTGATGCTCTAGCACTAGCTTTTAATTGGCTAATAATTTCGAAATCGCCAAGAATTTGGCTATCTAATCCAGAACCTACGCGAAACATATGGGCAATGGCATCCTTATTTTTATACACATAGGCAACCTCCTGAAATTCTTCAACTGTACCACGGGTGTTATCGCAAAGTAATTGGATAAGTTGAAAAGGGTGTTGCGCGAAACCATAAATTTCGGTTCTATTACAAGTTGAGGTAATCACTAAGCTTTCAATGTCATTTTTTTTAGCCTGATTAATAAGAGCGTGTTTAGAATCGTCATCCAAACTAAAACGCCCTCTAATATCGGCATCGGCTTTTTTGTAACTTAAACCTATGGCATAGAAGTAATTACTACGTGATATGTTGTATTTCTGCATTAGTGTTTTATGAATTCGTAGCAAATGTATAGGGATGGCAATAAAAAAAATAACGCTCAAAGAACTTTTAATATCGTTTGTGGTTTTTTAATCGTTTTTTTTTTTAATATATGATAAATGTCATACTTTTGCAGTGAAATCAAGGCTTTTTAGCTTGTTAGTTTAGAACGAATCTAAATAAGAAGTTTATGAATGATAATAATAATGCACTAAAAAGTGTCGCTGTAAGTTCTTTTGGTGAAACAAAAGTAGATGATGGTTTTTTTGTACTAACATATAAAAATGATACAAATGCAGTCCAAAATATTGAGAAAGATATTAATAGCGATTATATTCAGTTTCATTTTTGTATTAAAGGATTGAGTAAGTTTATATTTAATGAAGGGCGATATACTCTAAATATTCAAGAAGAAAACTCTTTATTATTATATAATCCGCAACGCGATTTACCTATTAATCTTGAAGTAGATCCTAACTCTTGGATTGTTTCTGTTTTAATTTCTATTAAGAAGTTTCATGGATTATTCTCGCAAGAAGCCGATTATATTTCATTTTTAAATAGCGATAATAAAGACAAAAAATATTATAAAGACGGAGCCATAACACCATCTATGGCCATTGTTTTAAATCAGTTAATAAATTACAACCTAAATCAATCTATAAAAAGCCTTTATTTTAAAGGAAAAGCATACGAACTTTTAAGTTTGTATTTTAATAGAAATGAAGATACCAATGTTGAACAATGTCCGTTTTTAGTTGATGAAACCAATGTAATAAAAATTAGAAAAGCAAAAGATATTATTATTGCGCGAATGGCAGAACCACCAAGTTTACAGGAATTAGCAGATGAAATAGGGTTGAATCTTAAAAAACTTAAAGAAGGGTTTAAGCAAATTTATGGCGATTCGGTTTTTAGTTTTTTATTCGATTATAAAATGGAAGTTGCTAGAAAACTATTGGAAGCTGGCGATGATAATGTGAACGAAGTGGGCCATAAAGTAGGGTACAGCACGTCAAGTCATTTTATTGCGGCTTTTAAAAAGAAATATGGCACCACGCCAAAAAAATATATTATGTCCTTGGCATAATTAAATTAAATAAACCTGTCAAGTTTTTAAAACCTAACAGGTTTAACTATTGTTAAAAAAATATGAAGAAAGGCATTTTGCTAGTAAATCTTGGGTCTCCAGATAGCCCAAAACCAAAAGACGTAAAAAAGTATTTGGGAGAGTTTTTAATGGACGAGCGTGTTATTGATATACCGCTTGTAGCCAGAACAGCATTGGTTAAAGGCATTATTTTAAATACACGCCCTAAACAATCGGCAGCTGCCTATAAAAAAATATGGTGGGATGAAGGGTCTCCGCTAATTGTAATTTCTGAAAGACTTCAAAATAAAATACAAAAACAAGTTAAAACACCTGTTGCTTTAGCCATGCGTTACGGGAGTATGACAATTAAAAAAGGAATTCAAGAATTAATAGATAAAGGTGTTAATGAGGTTTTGTTGTTTCCTCTATATCCTCAATTTGCTATGGCAACTACCGAAACTATTACGGTTTTAGCAGAAGAACTTCGTCAGCAATATTTCCCAAATATAAAAATAGAATCTGTTCCAGCATTTTATAACAAACCAGATTATATAGAAGTGCTTTCAAATTCAATTAAAACACATTTAGAAAATAAAAATTACGAGCATCTATTGTTTTCATATCACGGTGTCCCTGAACGGCATATTCGTAAAAGCGATGTTACTAAATCGCATTGTAAAATTGACGGAAGTTGTTGTGAAACACCAAGTAAAGCACATGAGTTTTGCTACAGACACCAGTGCTTAGAAGTTACTAGGTTGGTTGCTAAAAAACTTCAGCTTAAAGAAAATACGTATTCAACGTCGTTTCAATCGCGTTTAGGTTTCGACCCTTGGTTACTGCCTTATACAGATAGAACCATTGAGCGTTTAGGAAAGCAAGGTGTTAAAAACATGGCTATTGTAACGCCTGCTTTTGTGAGCGATTGTTTAGAAACTTTAGAAGAAATAGCCATGGAAGGACATGAAATTTTTCATGAAATGGGAGGACAAGATTTTACAACGATTCCCTGTTTAAATGATGATGACGAGTTTGTTAATTTACTCTCGAATTGGATTAACGAGTGGGCTAATAAAAAGCTTGAAACCATATAAATTATGGAAGATTATTATGATTACATAAAAGCATTTCATCTTATTTTTGTAATTACTTGGTTTGCGGGTTTGTTTTACATTCCAAGATTGTTTGTGTATCAAATTGAAGCCTTTCATAAACCATCGCCAGATAAAGAAATTTTAGGAAAACAATTAAAACTCATGGCAAAACGTTTGTGGTTTATCATTACGTGGCCATCGGCTATTTTAGCAACTACTTTTGCTGTTATTCTTCTTCTTTTACATCCGTGGCTTTTAAATTTTGGATGGATGCAAGTTAAATTGGGGTTTATTGTTTTACTTATTATTTATCACCTTAAAACACATCAATATTATAAGCAATTACAAAATGATGTGGTTGTAAAAACCTCTAGTTTTATGCGTATTTGGAACGAAGGTGCTACATTTATTCTATTTGCTGTCATCTTTTTAGTGCTATTAAAAAGTGCTATAAATTGGGTTTGGGGTATTGTAGGCATCATTGTTTTAGGAATTCTACTCATGTTAGGGTTTAAACTATATAAAAAGATTAGAGAAAAGAATCCTGAAGCTTAAATAAAAAAACTCAATAATCAAATTCTAAATTCCAAAACCTTAGTGTTGAGATTTTAATTTTAGAATTTGCACAAAGTGTTTTTGGTTTGATTATTGCTATATTTATGCCAATGCAAATTCTTTAAATGAGAAAAAAATCACTTTCTTTTCGTTCACGTATTTTTTTAGCCATGATACTTTTGGTATTGTTGGCATCTATACTTATTGCTACAGTTACTATATACCAATATAAAGAGCAAAGTGAAGATTATCATGAAGGAAGATTAAAACGCAAAGAACAAAATATTAAAACACATCTAAGACGGTTTTTAAACAGTAGATATAATACTTGGGAAGTAAAAACAGAAAATGTTCCGTTTATTTTTAAAGATGAAATTTATAATATTTCCGATATCCATAAACTTCAAATTAGTTTATACGATTTAGAGGGAGGGCTGTTAATTTCTACGGTAACAGGTTCGAAAAAAGATTTGGCTGAAAAATGCCTCGATGCTGAGATATTAAATAAAATTAATAATACTGCTGAGCATAAACATTTAGATAGACATCAGGAAAATGGTGAAACATTTCAGTCTTCATACACTTATATTACGGATCAAAAATCAAAACCTTTAGCTATTTTAAACCTTCCTTATTTGGAAAATGGAGATTTCCTTTCAAATGAGTTGCAAGAATTTTTAGAACGTATAAGTGTGGCTTTTCTATTTATTTTATTAACAGCTTT
The DNA here is from genome assembly GCA_947487155.1 of uncultured Flaviramulus sp. Classification (GTDB taxonomy): domain Bacteria; phylum Bacteroidota; class Bacteroidia; order Flavobacteriales; family Flavobacteriaceae; genus CANLXL01. The sequence continues at coordinate 29,324 of CANKVS010000014.1, read as the reverse complement.
TGCCATTGCTTTTTTATTATCAAAATACATAACCAAATCACTTAAAACTATTAGCGATAAAATTAATGAGACTCGATTAGAAAAACGCAATCAAAAAATTGACATTGACGATACAAGTGAAGAAATTTCAACCTTGGTAAACTCATATAATAGTATGATTGACGAGTTGGAAGAAAGTGCGGTGCAATTGGCCACTAGCGAGCGGGAGCAGGCATGGAGAGAAATGGCAAAACAAGTGGCACACGAAATTAAAAACCCGTTAACACCAATGCGTTTAACGGTACAAAATTTTCAACGTAAATTTAATCCAGAAGATGATAACATTCATTTAAAAGTTGATGAGTATAGTAAAACCCTAATTCAGCAAATAGATACTATGAGTTCTATTGCTTCAGCATTCTCAAATTTTGCTCAAATGCCAGCTCAAAAAAATGAAACCTTAAATGTTGTTGAAATCGTAAAACTGGCACTGGATATTTTCAATGAAAATTATATTGTTTTCTCATCTAGTTCAGACGAAGTAATCGCAAAATTTGATCGTACACAACTTATACGTGTAGTAACCAATTTGGTAAAAAATGGTATACAGGCTATTCCAGATAACCAAACGCCTAGAATTATGGTAAATGTAGAAACTCAAAATAACCATATTGTTATTTTGATTGCCGATAATGGTACAGGTATTTCAGAAGAAAATTTAGATAAAGTATTCGAGCCTAAATTCACAACTAAAACTAGCGGTATGGGATTAGGGCTAGCCATGGTTAAAAATATTGTAGAAACACATCAAGGAACCATCACATTTGCATCAGAAAAAGATAAAGGTACTACGTTTAAAGTGACTTTTCCTAAAGGGTAATAGTTAGACTAAACCAGCTAGCTAGTCTTTTGTTTGCTAAACGCATCTGAAGTGAAAAACAAATAATATTATGAATAATTACGAAAATATTCTTACAACTTTCCAAAACGGAATTACTACCATAACAATAAATCGCCCAACCAAATTAAACGCTTTAAATAAGTTAACTATTAAAGAATTACACAATGCTTTTGAAGTTGCCAATACCGATAAAAACACTAAAGTTATTATGGTAACTGGAAGCGGAGACAAAGCATTTGTTGCTGGTGCCGATATTTCTGAATTTGCAGATTTTGATGTTAAAAAAGGAAGCAAACTCGCTAAAAAAGGACAAGAACTAGTGTTCAATTTTGTAGAAGATTTGTCTACTCCAGTAATTGCAGCTATTAATGGTTTTGCATTAGGCGGCGGATTAGAATTGGCTATGGCGTGCCATTTTAGGGTAGCAAGCGATAATGCTAAAATGGGATTACCAGAAGTATCTTTGGGACTTATTCCTGGTTATGGTGGTACACAACGTTTACCACAGTTAATAGGTAAAGGGCGTGCTATGGAACTAATTATGACTGCAAGTATGATTGACGCAAACAAAGCTTTAAATTATGGATTGGTAAATCATGTAACTACGCAAGACGAATTGTTACCATTTTGTGAAAGTATAGCGACTAAAATCACACATAATTCATCAGTAGCAATTAGTGCTGCTATTAAGTCTATTAATGCTAATTTTAAAGATGGTGTAGACGGATTTGATATTGAAATAAAAGCATTTGGTAAAAGTTTTGGAACCGAAGATTTTATTGAAGGTACCACAGCCTTTTTACAAAAACGAAAAGCTAATTTCCCTGGGAAATAGGTTTTAGGTGTTGCGTCTTAGGTTTAGAAACAGGAAGATATTGGTTTAAACACAAAATGTCACTCACATTTTATAAATCCATGACGCTGGGTTTTGCGTACTACTTTCTTTAGAAATTCCAAAACTCAAATTGGTTTCTCCGTTAGTTCTATTGGTAAAAATCTCACCTATTTCTTGTTTAGTAGTTACCTTATCTCCTTCTTTAACATATACTTTAGATAGGTTTTTATAATACGTAATATAGTTTCCGTGTCGAATTATTACAATGGGTTTTACATTTTTCATTTTAACAACATCTATAACTTCACCATTAAAAATTGCTCTTGCTTTAGCTCCTTTTTCAGTTGCAATTATAACTCCATTTCTTCTAATAGGTAATGATTTGTCTATAAGTGATGGTTGAATACCGTATTTCCCTTTTACAATACCTTTTTCTACTGGCCAAGGTAATTTTCCTTTATTAGATACAAATTTTGATGCTAATACTTTCTCTTCAGCAGTTAAAGCAAATCCTTTTGAGGTTGAAGATTTTCCTGCCTTTTTATTAGATCGTACAATAGCCGCTTTAATAATACGCTCTAATTCTCTATCTATTTTATTTGCTTCTCGCTGTTTTGTTCTAATTTGAGCAGTGTAAAAGTTTAAATTCTTTTTAATAGATTTTATAAGCGATTGGTGTTCTTTACGCTCTGCTTCTAATGATTTTTGAGTTACTCTATTTTCAGTAATTAATGCATTTTTATCTTCTTTTTGTTTTGATAGTTTTATATTAATATCTTGAAGCTCTATAGTCTTAGTTTTTATAGATTCTCCTTGTTCCTTCTGGTGGTTGCTATATTGTTTTATATACTGTAACCGTTTATAAGCTTGTTTAAAATCGTTTGAAGACAGTAAAAACATAATCCTACTTTGTTCGTTTTTACTTTTATACGACTTTACTATCATATTTGCATAATCTGCTTTAAGCTGCTTTAACTCATTACGCAATGCCGTAATTTGTTTTTGATTAGAATTAATTTCTCTAGTTAATAAATTTGCTTGCTGATTTGTAACTTTTATTAAATTATTTAGCACACTTATTTTATAATTGAAATCTTCGATTAGAGATAATTGCGATTTTTCTTTTGATTTATTTTCAGAACGTAATTCTGTAATTTTTTGAATCTCTCTACGTAGTTCTTGTCGGCGTGTTTCTAATTCCTTTTGTTTATTATTTTGAGAAAAAACAACACCATTACTCGCCAAAAAAATTAGCAGTACAATAAAAGTATTTCTATTTGTTATTTTTCTCATTAAAGTTTTATTTCATCAAACCCTGATGGTATTTTAAAAGGGAATCTTAAATTGTCATTTAATGTTACGCCCTTAAATTCAAGGTTTAAAACCAATTCTTTATTAGCTTCAATAGCGTTTACCTTAATGCGTTCGGGTAATAATTGCCCATCAACTTCTTGATACGCCACGTAACCAATCTCTAAACGTCTTAATTCTTCTAATTGTGAAATTTGTTGTGATTTCACTTTAAAATGAGACGGATCAATTAAAAATAAAATATTAAATAGTTCTCGATTTTTTTTAGGCTCAACAACATAAGACTGATTATCAACCGAGGATTTATAGGCTCCATCTTTTAAATTGAATAAGGTTTCACCAATTAATAAATTTTGTACTTTTTGAAAGTCTAAATCGGTTCCTAATAAATCACTTAAATACTTATAATTCCCTTCAAAATAGGTATTATCTAGCTTATTATAAAAACTCACTTTTTCGGGTGTAACCTTAGCTCTAATTACCGAAAAAGTAGCACTTATCCATAATATTTCATCTTTTTTTGCTCTAAACGTCACAACATGAGATTGCTGTTTCCCTCCTTGATTTAAAGTAATTTTAAGTTTAGATTGTAGCGTTTTAAAGTTAGCTACTTGGTTGGCATTAGCTTTAATTAATTGCTTTGTGGAAAGGTTTAAATTTACATCTTTACCGCTAATTGTTTTTGCTGATTTACAATTAAAAACTAAAAAAGTAATTGCTGTTATAAGGAGAGGTGTATATCGTTTCATTTAATTTGAGGTTTCTAATTGTCTAGCCTTATCACTAAACGATTTTGCTTTAACTGTATTGTTTAACAGGGTATATGCTTTACTTAATTGCTTATAAAAATCAATCTCCATTTTGGTATCATCAATAATATAATCGAGTCCCAACTCTAAAGTTTCTAATGCTTTTTTTCCTTCATTTAATTGATTTAAGGCTACACCATGCACTAAATATAACAGGGGTTGCGACGGATAAACTTGTAAGGCCTCATTGCTTTTTTGTTCAGCTAACCTGTACTTTTTCAAATCAAGATATAGTAACAAGGTGTTTTTAAGCAACGTAAAATTATTACCCTCAAGTTTTAATGCTTCCTCATAATATTCTAAGGCTTTTTGTTTATCTCCTTTTGCCAAATAGTATTGCCCAACTTCGGTTAATGTTTTTTTATTATTGTTATCTCCAACAAGGGTTGTCGCCTCAACTAACTCTTGTTCATATTGCGGATTTTTACCAACAAAAGTTACAAAATCTGAAAGTACTTTAAGTTTTGCTTCTGGCTTTATTTGGTTGCTTTTAACAACAATTTTCATAGACTCGATAGCTTTTTCAGCATTATTATCGTCTAAATAAAACTTATACAACGCCAAATGTACTAATTGAGAGTTTGGGTTTATTTTTAATAATTCCTTAGCCGTTTCAAAAGCTTTTTTCTTTTCGTTATTCTCGCTATATCTAAAAATAAGTGCTAAATAGTTTGATTCTTTAGCAGGGTTATTATCAACGCGTTTTTCTAGATTTTTAATTTGATCTTTTTTACGTCCTGTGAGGTCGTAAATTCTATTACGCATAATATCTCTACTAACAGAAGTACCAAATTCTACATCTAAATGGTCTAATATTTTGAGAGCTTCGTTATATTTTTTAACCCTAACGTAAAGCGATGCCAAATCCTCTTTATAATCTGGATGATATTCAGCTAACTGTTTTACTATGTTTACAGCTTTGTTATAATCGTTTTGTGATACATAAAAACCGTATAATTCATCTAAAAACCATTCGTTATCGGGTTCTTTACTTACAGCCTTTTTTAAGGCTTCTTCTGCTGCACCAAAATTTTTAAGTTTATTGTAATTTTTTCCCAATTCGAAATACAAAACCGAAATGGAATCATTTAATGCAATGCACTTTAAAAGTGATTTAACCGATCGATCGTAGTTTTCAATACCTTTTTGTTTTAAAGCTTCATAAAAGTGTTCTTGCAGTTTATCATCTACATTTCCTAAGTCATCATCTGGTTTTTTATTGAAATCTACTTGGGCGCAATTTACCTGTGGAAACAGTAGTATTCCCAAAATAAAATAGAAGATGTAGATTTTATATTTCATCTGTTATGTGATGTCTCACTTTGTTCGACATGACTAATTATAACAATTGTTATTCCAAAAATAGTTCTGTTTCATTTAATAAGATTCCCTCCTTCGAGGGAATAACAAAGCTACTCTAAGACTGAATAATCGCCAATACTAATGCTTGTATAATTGCCATCATACTTAACATGATTACCAACCATTGCACTATCTAAATTAGCATTTTTAATTGTTGTATGGGTTTGTATTAAGCTATTTTTAACGGTTGTATTTTCAATAATTGTATTATTTCCTACTGAAACAAACGGACCAACTGTACTATTTTTAAGCACCACATTTTCACCAATAAAACAGGGCTCAATAATATTAGCGTTTTCTAATTTAGCTGATGATGCGATCAATTGCTCGTTGCCATTTACTTTTAAAAATCCTAACATACGTTGATTGGTTTCAATGGTTATTGCTTTATTACCGCAATCCATCCATTCATCAACAGTACCTGTTTTAAAAACTTTACCATCTGCCATCATACGTTTAATACCATCATTAATTTGGTATTCACCACCATTCATAACGCTCTCATCAAGAATTTCTTGCAGTTTTCCTTTTAAAACAGCCACATCTTTAAAGTAATAAATCCCAATTACTGCTTGGTCGCTTACAAATGTTTCTGGTTTTTCAACCAATTCAACTATTTCATCATTTTCATTAAGTTTTACAACGCCATAAGCTTGAGGGTTATCAACTTGTTTAGTCCAAATAACGCTATCGGCATTAGAGTCTAAATCGAATTCTGCTCTAATTAACGTATCAGCATAAGCTATAACTGCTGGCCCCGAAAGTGACGGTTTTGCACACATAATAGCATGCCCTGTGCCTAAAGGCAAATCTTGTCGATAAATAGATGCTTTAGCACCTAAATTTTCCGCCAACGTTTTTAAACTTTTTACAACATCGTCTCCAAAAAAAGCAGGATCGCCTAAAACAAAGGCAATTTCTTCAATAGGTTGTTTTAATACTTTGGCAATATCCTTAACTAATCTGTGTACAATTGGTTGTCCTGCAACCGGAATTAGTGGTTTTGGTACGGTTAAACTATGGGGGCGTAAACGAGACCCTCGTCCTGCCATGGGTACTATTATTTTCATACAATTGCCCGCGAAAGCGGGTATCTTTTAATATTAAACTTATTCTCTTAATACATTATAATTCAAGTTCCAGTTAATACTTAAATCTGACCAACTTGGATTTATATCTTCAATTAATTCAACTTTCCAAGCTCTTTTCCATTTTTTGAATTGCCTCTCTCTTTTCTCAGCTTCATTTCCTCTTTCAAACTCTTCAAAATAAACCAACATATCACAATTATATTTGGCTGTGAATGACTTAGGATATACTTTTAATTTGTACTCTTTTATTCTTTCTTCAATATGATTAGTGACTCCAATATATAAAACTCTATCAGGCTTATTTGTCATGATATAGACATACCAGTGTTTCATTTTTATTTACCATTAGATTCCTGTTTTCACAGGAATTTATTTCACTCCAGTGCTTCCAAAACCGCCTTCTCCACGAGAGGTTTCAGATAACTCTTTAACCTCTTCCCACTTTGCACGTTCATGCTTTGCAATCACTAATTGCGCTATACGCTCACCATTTTCTATGGTAAAATCTTCATTTGATAGATTTACTAAAATCACACCTATTTCACCCCTATAATCGGCATCAATAGTCCCAGGGGCATTTAAAACAGTAACACCTTTTTTTGCGGCTAAACCACTTCGTGGGCGTACTTGAGCTTCTGTTCCTATAGGTAATTCTATAAACAGCCCTGTTTTAACAACAGTTCTATCTAATGGTTTTAAAGTAATTGATTCATTGATGTTGGCGCGTAAATCCATTCCTGCTGAGGCTATGGTTTCGTAATGTGGTAAACTGTGATGGGATTTATTTATTATTTTGATTTGCATATTTTATCAAGTTTATTGTTATCTACTTAACAATCTTTTTAATTCATTTCGCTCTAAAAAGCCTACAATGGCTATAAATAATAACAAAAATACTGTTCCTGTTAAAATATCTCTATTAAAATGATAATAAGTTGTGAAACTTAAACTAGTACTTAAAATTAAATAAATGACTATTCGAAAAACATTATAAGGTACAGGGTAGTATTTTTGTCCTAAAATATATGAAATTAGCATCATTACTCCATAAGCGATTAATGTAGCATATGCACAAGCCATAAAGCCTATTTTAGGAATAAAAACAAGATTGAAAGCTATAGTTATTACTGCTCCAATAATAGAAATATACATTCCAAATCGTGTTCTATCTGTAAGTTTATACCATATTGAAAGGTTATGATAAATTCCTAAACATAGATTTGCTAATAATATTATTGGAACAATATCTAATGCCAGTAAATAGCTTTCTTTTTTTATAAAAATGGGTCTTAATAAATCAATATAAATAACAACTATCATCAAGCCCAATGCCCCAACAATTGTAAAATATTTTAAAATAATAGCGTAAGTTTCTGTTGCATTTGCTTTATCTGAATGATTAAAGAAAAAAGGTTCTGCTCCCATTCTAAAAGCTTGAATAAAAAGTGTCATAAATACAGCCAATTTATAGCATGCACTATAAGCTCCGTTTATAAACTCATTTTCCATTTCTGGAAGTAACCATTTGTCTAAATTTTCATTAATTACAAAAGCTAATCCAGCAACCATTATTGGCCAACCATAAATAAATAACTGTTTTAATATTTTTATTTCAAATTGAAACTTCGCTTTAAAGAAATACGGTAGCATAAAAATTAAAACTACTGTACTAGCTATCAAGTTTGCTATAAATATATACTCTACATCATTTTCAACATTGAAAAGCTCCCTCAATTTTTCTAAACCATACGTTTTTGAGAGCAAAAGAACATTTAAAATAACTATAATTAACACATTTATTAACTTAATACATGCAAACCTAATTGGTCTACCCTTAACTCTTAAATACGCAAACGGAATAACAATTAATGTATCTATAATAGTAATACCAACAAGCAAATTGTAAAAATCTATATTAATTCTTAGGGCTTCTGAAATTGAAGTTCTAAATAAAAACAGTAGTATTCCAAAGAAAATTGTGCTAAAAACAATTGTTATTATTGATGTAGATAATACCGCATTCTTATCTTTATTTTTGCTGAAAAACCTAAAAAAAGAAGTTTCCATTCCATAGGTTAGAATAACATTAAAAAAAGCTGCTACTACATAAAACTTAGTGTTTTCAGAGTAGCCTTCATTAGGAAGTATATCTGTGTGTAATCGTACTAATAAAAAGTTGATAAGTCTAGGCAATACTATTGCTAAACCATAAATAATAGTGTCTTTAAAGAACTTCTTTAATGCGCTCAACGATTGTTTTTTATTTAGCTAAAAATACGTTTTTAGCTAATGCGAACCAAAGATAAGTTATTGTCTATTACACATCTTAACGATATTGACTAGATTTCTTTTTTATTACATTGTCAACCTTAAAATACATTATCTTGCTTTTAATGGTATAGCTAATAATGCATTCATTATCTTTTAGGCTAAAAGGATTCTTTTTATGAATTTTTGGAACTTTATTTCCATATTCGGCATAAGGGGTATTGCTCATAATAATATCTTGACTTGAGTTCGTTTCTTTTTTAAAACGACCAATAAAAAGGGAATCATTCTTGTGTTCAAGCTTAACTTGTTTACCCATAAAATAAACACTGTCTAAAACTATGTTTTTAGGATTGGCGATTGGGATAAATAAGTTTGTTCCTGAGCCACCTCCCTTAACTCCAGACACCCAAGCTTTGTAATATACTTTTCCTACAGTAAAAGGTGTGTGTTTTTGAAGTTTTTTTGCACTAGAACATCCTAAAAAACTACACGTAATTAGAAATACTAATAATAACTGTAATATGCTTTTTGATATTTTCATCTTTTAAAGATAATCAACTGTTATGCCATAAAAAAACCTCACTAAAAGTGAGGCTTGATATTATGAGATGCTGAAACAGGTTCAGCATGACGAATATTAATTATTCAAGGCTTCTGCTCTTCTTAATAATTTGGCTTCGCTTAATTATTAAGTGCTTCTGCACCACCAACAATTTCTAAGATTTCGTTAGTAATAGCTGCTTGACGCGCTTTATTATATGTTAATTTAAGTTGATCTCTAAGCTCTGTAGCGTTATCGGTTGCTTTATGCATTGCCGTCATACGTGCTCCATGTTCGCTCGCAAAAGAGTCTCTTATTCCTTTATATAATTGTGTTTTTAACGACTTAGGAATCAATTGCTCTACAATTTCAACTTTAGAAGGTTCAAAAATATAATCGGCATTATTATTTGCTTCACCTTCCATAGGAACAATTGGTAAAAATTGCTCTGTCATTACTATTTGAGTTGCTGCATTTTTAAATTTGTTGTAAACAATTTCAATTTTATCAAACTCGCCAGCAACAAATTTATCCATTAATAGTTCTGCTATTTCTGCTACGTTATCAAACGTTAAATCATCAAAAACTTCACTTTTATTTGCAATAACAATATTTTGCTTCGCGAAAGCATCGTTAGATTTTTTACCTATTGCAACAACAGACACCTTTTTATCGGCATATACATTACTAATTAAGTTTTGCGTTTGTTTAATGATGTTTGAATTAAACGCCCCACATAAGCCTCTATTAGACGTAATAGGAACAATTAAAACATTGTTTACTTCGCGTTGTGTAGAAAATTTACTTCCAGAATCTGCGTCTAAAGTTACACTTAAACTTTGTAAAAGCTCAGTTAACTTATCTGCATAAGGACGCATGGCAGTAATAGCATCTTGTGCCTTCTTTAACTTTGCAGCCGACACCATTTTCATGGCACTGGTAATCTGCATGGTTGAAGATACCGATGATATTCTGTTACGTATTTCTTTTAAGTTTGCCATTGACCCCACCTAACCTCCCCAAAGGGGAGGAATTTTATTAGTTATACTTAATATATTAGATCCTCCTTTTAACTCCTCCCCTTTGGGGAGGCTGGGGAGGGGCTATTAATATTTCCCTGATAAATCTTTTGCTACAGCTGTTAATGTATCTGTAACTTCATCAGTTAATTTTCCTGCTTTTAAAGTACTTAAAACATCTGCATGTTTTGCTTTTAAGAATTCAATGAAATCGCGTTCAAATTCTTTTACTTTTTCCACTGGTACGTCTCTTAATAAGTTTTTAGATCCAGCATAAATAATAGCTACTTGATCTTCAACTGTAAACGGATCGTTTTGAGCTTGTTTTAAAATCTCAACGTTACGCTTACCTTTTTCAATTACATTTAAAGTAACTGCATCTAAATCTGAACCAAACTTAGCAAATGCTTCTAATTCACGGAATTGTGCTTGATCTAATTTTAAAGTACCTGCTACTTTCTTCATTGATTTAATCTGTGCATTACCACCAACACGAGATACCGAGATACCTACATTAATTGCCGGACGAACACCAGAGTTAAATAAATCTCCATCTAAAAAAATTTGTCCATCTGTAATAGAAATTACATTTGTTGGGATATATGCAGAAACGTCACCTGCTTGTGTTTCAATAATTGGTAAAGCTGTTAATGAACCTCCTCCTTTTACTAAAGGTTTCAATGATTCAGGAAGGTCATTCATATCTTTAGCAATACTATCATCATTGATAACTTTTGCAGAACGCTCTAATAAACGAGAGTGTAAGTAGAAAACGTCACCTGGATACGCCTCACGTCCTGGTGGACGACGTAATAATAACGATACTTCACGGTATGCTACTGCTTGCTTAGATAAATCGTCATAGATAATTAAAGCTGGACGACCAGTATCTCTAAAATACTCACCAATTGCAGCACCCGCCATTGGCGCGTATACTTGCATTGGAGCAGGATCTGATGCATTTGCAGCAACAATAGTAGTGTAAGCTAATGCGCCTCTATCTTCTAATGTTTTAGCGATGTTTGCTACGGTAGAAGCTTTTTGACCTACAGCAACATATATACAATATACAGGCTCACCTGCATCGTAAAATTCTTTTTGATTTAAAATGGTATCAATACAAACTGCTGTTTTACCAGTTTGACGGTCACCAATAACCAACTCACGTTGACCACGACCAACAGGAATCATCGCATCGATAGATTTAATACCTGTTTGTAATGGTTCGGTTACTGGCTCACGATAAATAACCCCAGGTGCTTTACGTTCTAAAGGCATTTCGTAAGTTTCACCAGCAATAGGTCCTTTACCATCAATTGGGTTACCTAATGTATCTACAACACGTCCAACAATACCTTCACCTACATTAATAGAGGCAATTCTACCAGTACGTTTTACAGTTGAACCTTCTCTAACTCCTACTGAAGCTCCTAATAATACAATACCAACGTTATCTTCTTCAAGATTAAGTACAATACCTTCTAATCCGCCATCGAATTCTACTAACTCCCCATATTGAGCGTTAGCTAATCCGTAAGCACGTACAATACCATCACCTACAGTTAATACAGTTCCTACTTCGTCTAATGAAGCACTTGTTTCAAAACCCGAAAGTTGTTGTTTTAAGATTGCTGATATTTCAGCTGGTTTTACTTCTGCCATCTTATTTGTTTATTTGTTTTCTTGTTCTGTATCGCTTCGACTACGCTCAGCGAACAAATAAAAAACTAGTTTAATGTAAATTCTCTTTTTAATTTTCCTAATTGATTAGCAATACTCGCATTATACTGAATATCGCCAACACGTAAAATGAAACCACCTAAAATGCTTTCATCAATAATATTTTCTACTTCAACATCTTTACCAGTAAGCGCTTTAGCTTTTGCTAAAACTTGCTTTTTTAAATCGTCTGTTAAAGCTATTGCTGTTGTAACTGTTGCAAGCTCTATACCTCTTGATTGATCGAATAATTCATTGTATTTTAAAGCCACATCACCTAAAATATCAATTCTTTTATTGGTCGTTAAAGTATTTATTAAACTTAATGTCGTTTTACTTGAGTTTTTAAAAACCTCAACCAAAACAGACTTTTTAATTGCTGAGCTAACCACAGGGCTTTTAAGCGTATCGTTAAGATCCTTACTATTTGCAATTGTTTCAGTTATTAACTTCATATCATCATTAACAGTGTCTGCTGTATTTTGATCTGATGCTAAACTTAAAACTGCTTTTGCGTAACGTATTGCTGCTCTTGCTCCTGCCATAGTTTTGCCCGCGCAGGCGGGTATTTTTTAATTATATTAATCATTGTCGTTTCGACTACGCTCAACGACCACTCTTAGTTTAATTTTGCTTCACCTAACATAGACTCAACCAATTTTAATTGCTTGTCTTTATTAGATAATTCTTCGCGCACTACTTTTTCGGCTATTTCTACAGATAATCCTGCAACATGACTTTTAAGTTCTGCCATGGCAATTTTCTTTTCGCTTTCAATAGCCGCTTGTGCTTTCTCTATTATTTTGCTTGCCTTTTCTTGTGCTTCAGTTTCAGCTTTTGCTATAGTTTGCTCTCTAATTTCGCGAGCATCTTTTAGCATCGCTTCACGTTCAGCGCGTGCTTCTTTTAAAATACGCTCATTATCTGCATTAAGATTTTCCATCTCTTTACGAGCTTTTTCTGCAGATGCTAATGCATTTTTTATTCCATCTTCTCTTTCTTCAACTGCTCCTAAAATAGGTTTCCATGCAAATTTCTTTAAGATGAAAAGCAAACATAAAAACGTAATTGCTGTCCAAAAAACCAATCCAAATTCAGGTGTAATTAAATCCATTTTTTTGTTTTTTTAATAATTTAAATTTTAAAAAACACTGAAGTAACCAACCGTTACCTCAGCATTTTTATGTTTTTACCCTTGTAAGAAAGCAACAACAACACCAAATAGTGCTACCGCCTCTACGAAGGCTGCTAAAATTAATGCAGAAGATTGAATCTTTCCGTGCATTTCAGGTTGACGTGCCATAGCTTCCATAGCAGATCCACCAATTTTACCAATACCAACTCCAGCTCCAATAGCTGCTAAACCAGCTCCAATAGCTGCAATTCCAGTAATAGTCATAATATAAAATTTAAATTAATTAATGATGTTCTTCTTCTGTTGCCATCCCAAAATATAAGGCTGACAATATTGTAAATATATATGCTTGTATTGCTGTAACAATAATTTCAATAACCGTAATAAACAGTGAGAATGCTACAGATACTGGTGCAATTGCAACAGACTTAAATACAAATATTAATGACATTAATGCTAATATAATAACGTGTCCTGCTGTAATGTTTGCGAATAAACGAATCATTAATGAGATTGGTTTAACAAACATTCCAATAATTTCTATCGGCATTAAAAATATTTTCATTGGTACGGGGACTCCTGGCATCCAAAAAATATGCTTCCAGTAATTTTTATTACCACTAAATGTTGTTATAATAAATGTAAAGACAGCCAATGTACATGTAAAAGCGATATTACCACTTAAATTTGCACCATTTAAAATTGGGATTAAACCAAAAATATTATTAATCCAAATAAAGAAAAAGATAGTCAACAAATAAGGCATATACCTTTTGTATTTGTGTTCTCCAATCATTGGTTTACCTATTTCATCTCTAACAAATATTACGAGTGGTTCTACAAAACCAGCTATTCCTGTTGGCACATTATCATCAGATTTTTTGTAACGTTTTGCTGCTGCAAAAAAGATTAGCAATAAAACAATTACCGAAACCCACATCATAAAAACATTTCTTGTAATAGAAAAATTTAATGGCTTGTGAGCATTTGTTGGATGATGTTCTTCATCAAAGCTAACAGAAGATGCTCCAGCTTCTAATTGATATATTTTTTCGTGAAATTTTACAAATTTGCCTCCGTTTTTCTCAACAATTGTTTTACCTGAATCGTCATGATGAAACGCACTAGACATAAACGTAGATAAACCATTATCTGTCCATAAAATAATTGGTAACGGCAAAGAAACCGAACGACCATTCCAGTCCCATAAATGGAAACCATGAGCATCTTTTACGTGATGCAAAATCATTTCTTTTGGATTGAACTCTTTGTTGTCTGTGTTGTCTGAATCTTCTGTTGCATACCCAGCAAATGATGTTGCTAAAAATAATGCAGAAAATAATACGCTCTTAAAGGTGTTTAATGTCATTCCGTATCGCTTAAAAATACCTTGCTTTAAATTCGGTGCAAATGTACACACATAAAATGAATTGACAAATAATAATTTAATGATTATTTAGCAGTACTTTTTTTAATGAATAGAGTTGAAAAATTCGTTACTTTTTTTGAAGAATTCTAGTTACAGAATACACTTCAAATGCAAGAAAAATAAAATAAGGAATAAAGAAATTAGCAAGATCGTAACCTTTTTGGTCTGGCTTAGATAAAATCCACGGTAGTAAGAATACTATAGTTAATATCATTTTTAAAAGCATTCCTAACATAAAAGCATTGAATACTTCTGTTTTACCAATAGAATCACGATAGTTAATTAATGTATAAATTATAACAACAGTAACCACATGAAATACATAAATGTGCCATAGCTGAAAAAATAATAAAACGTCTTTGACAAAATGAAAATTTAAGTACGTATGTATTCCAAATAATAAAACACTTAAAGCAATGAGTTGAATAAGAAAATTAGATTCTCTTTTTTTAAAAAGACTATTCATTTTATTGTTCTTCTTTAGAAGTTGCAATAATACGCCTAATTATATATATTATTGAAATAATTACAGAAGATAATGCGCCAAAAAGCGTGAATAAGTTGTGTGTATTGGGGTAATTCTCATCTAACTTATAACCTATAAAAGTTCCAATACCAATAATGGCAAACATTTGAATAGCTAGTCCTGAAAATCGCGCGTAGGTATTAAGCTGTTTTTTCGGTTTCCGATTGTCTTGGTTGTTGTCCGCCATTTTTCATTTCCTTAACCGTGCCTTTCATAATACAGGTTACATTAAACGTTGCTCCAGGTTCTACCGCCAATTTACCAACAACAACTTCGCCTTCTATATGTGCAGACGTTTTTAATGTTAATGTTCCTGATAGTGCTAATTTACCAGAAAATTTTCCTTCAAAATAAGCATCAGTGCCTTGTAGTGTACCTTTTATAAATCCTGCTTTACCAACAACCACTTTGCCAGAGGTTTTTATATTACCTTCAACAGCGCCATCTACTCTAAAATCGCCTTCACTATTAAAGTCGCCAACAATTTTAGTGCCTTGAGCTATAATGTTTTGATTTGATGTGTTTTCTACCATTTGTTTATCTTTTTTATTATCAGAGAACATAATGCTATTAATTTAATTATTATCGATGTTTAAATACGCATCCAAATTTTTATGTATTTGAATAATTTGATAATTTTCAGAAGCTATTACAAAATAAGGTTTAGTTATCTTTTTCTTGTCTTCATCTTCTAGTAACTGGTCGAATGTTTTTGCAACCTCGCCGTTAGTTAAACCATGAACTAATATAAGCGTTGTTTTGGGGTTATACACATCTACAGATGTTTTTAGCTTATAGTATTCAATATTTTTTAAGACACTGTCTAATGTTTTTTTGTATTCTAAAAGCTCTTTCGGCTTAGACGAATCGAATTGAAACACAATTTTATAATTACTCGATGCATCGTCAGCAACAAATTCATTACTTGCTAATTTAGCTAAAATTTTAGATTCTATATTTCGGGCTTGCTTTCCTTCGTCTGTATTGGCATAAGTTACGGCAATATAATTAATTGCTTTACTATAGGCTTCATAACCATACAAGCGGCCAGAAGCAGTTGCTTTTAGCAATTCAAATTTTGGCACAATGGGTTCCCCATCAAAAGCATTAATGTACTCTTCACACTTAGAAATAACAGCAGTGTACTCTTGATTTTCATATTGCTGATATACAGATTCATATAGACTCTCCGGACTATTTTCATCTTTTAATGTTGCCAAATCAGGATTACTTAAAATAGTTGCATATCTGGATTTTGGATACGTGTCTATTATATCTTTCTTCGCTATTGAAGCTTCACTATTTTCACCCAATAATTCGTAGATTTTATATAAATTATATTTTGAAGGCAATATTAATCGTTCTTCTGGATTGCTATTAAGTAAATTTTGAAACTTATTTTTTGCTAAATGATATTCTTTAAATTTTTCTTTATAAATTAATCCTAACTGGTAATAGGCATAATTTCGCTCTTTTGAAATGCTATCAATTTCTTTTGTCTCGGTTGGAATTTTAGATATGTAAAACTGAGGATCGAATAGCTCATCGTCGGTCACTGTTGCCAAAATAATATTGGTTGACGTATTGCTGCTATTAGAAGCACTACTTTTATTAGACCATCGCCAATTATCTTCTAAAACTCTATTGCCCCATATTTTTGTAAATTCATTTTTTCCATAAGCTACTGTTGTAGGGTTGTAAAAATAAAACATGGACGTTTGACCTGGTAAGCCTCTTGGTGTGTTTAAGGAGCTTCCTATATTGTTGTTAACTGTTACTAATCCGCTATTACGTTCGGTTGATTCTTGTTTTTCTTTTTCCTCTTCTGCTTTTAGTTTTAAATCTTCAACAAAGGTTTCAAAATAAGCTAATCTTTCGGCTTCGGGTAAATTTACTAGCCTTAAAATACTATCGTTTACTTGAGCAACATCTTCATAAAAAATAACATCTTCTAGATTGTCTCGTTTACGTTTTATTATTCTATATAGCTTCGAATTAAGCACTAAATTATTCATTGTACTATCAAAATAGGCTCCTGCTTCTCGATACTGCGATTTATCGAAATTTATATCACCAAGAATTTGATAATTTCGCGCTTTTAATTGTCTGTCGCGTGATGGTGTTCTTAACGATTTATTATAATATGCCACTGCTAGAGAATCAGACGCATTCTGTAAATGATATTGTGCTATTTGATGATAAATTTTATCTAAATACGGCCTGTTTTCTCTATTCTCTTCCAGTGCTGTAAGTAACTCTAATAATTCAAGTTTATTTCCATTAACATAATCGAAATTTTTAATTTTTTCAATATGCGCACTTATTAAATATATTCGTGGTGTTTTTCTGTTTAATTCAATAACCCTATCAAAAGCAATATTAGCACTGTCTTTATGCCCTAATGTATTGTAAAGTTGCCCTTGTATAAAACGATAACGCCCACGTTCATCATTACTTTTGGTAGCATTGACAGCAATTTCTAATTGGGTAATTGCTGTATCAACAACTTTAATGTTTAGGTAGGCTTGCGCAAGTATTGAAGTTGCATCGGCTAAATCTTGCCTATTTAATTCCTCTTGTTTTAATAAGCGTTTTAGATTTTTTATTGCGAGCTCGTTATTCTCTAATCGAATATTAGTTTTCTCACGCCAAATTTTAGCTTGATTAATTTTATCGCTTGCTGGATATTTATAAAGAATATAGTTGAACGATTCTAAAGCAGGAACAAAGCGTTGGTCGAAATACCGCGCTTTACCAAGCAATAAATAGGCTTCGTCAATTTGAGGATTTTTTTCTTTACCCTCGAAATTCATTCCATGTTTTTGAATTGCTTTTACAGCCTTTTCTTCCACTCTTGAAAAACTTTCGTTTTTTGATTGTCCGGGGAGGATAATTTCCTCTTGTATTTCCATACGTTCTATAGGAAGAATTTCCCAGTAGTTATCGGTATAACTTTCGTTTAACGATGCTCTGCCTTGTTCTAAAGCAGTATAACCATTATAAAGTGCATTAAATTCTGCAGTAACTGCATGATAATTTCTACTAATAAAAGTGTCTTTTTTTCGGGAACAACTTGCTACCAATAAAACAGCACATAATGTGATTAATATGACTTTAAAAAATGCTTTCAATGTTGGTGTTTTAGTCTAATAAATAACTACAAACGCTCGTTTATATTATATAATCAGGTAAAAATAAGCATCTTTTTTGATTAACCTATAAGATGATAGGTATTTTGGGCATAGTGTTTAAACTAAATAGAACTTAAACAACCTCGTCTCCTGCAAAATGGATTTCCAATTCTTTTAAAGTTGCTTCACTTGTTTTTAAATCTTTAACTATTTCACCTTTTTCTAAAACTACTATACGCTCGCAAACATCGGTAACATGCATTAAATCGTGACTAGAAATTAATACGGTTACACCTTGCTTTTCGGCTAAATCTTTAATAATTCCTTTTAATCGTATTTGGGTAGTAGGATCTAAATTAGCAAATGGTTCGTCTAGAATTATAACTTCAGGATTTCCAATTAGTGCAGCAACTATACCTGCCTTTTTTTGGTTTCCTTTACTTAAATCTCGTAAATACTTTTTTTGTCCTAATATTTCGCCATGGAAAAAATCTTCAAACTGAGCGACCAATTTATCTACATCTGCTTTATTTTGTCTGCGTAATTCTCCAATAAAATAGAAGTATTCTTCTGCGGTTAAATAACCTATTAAAAAACTTTCGTCTATAAATGCCGCTGTAAATGGTTTCCAATCTTCACTTTTATTTACTTGTACATCATTGCTTTTTATGTATCCCGATGTAGGTTGAATTAAATCTAAGAGTAAACTAAAATACGTTGTTTTTCCCGCTCCATTGTTTCCTACTAAGCCAAAACTTTGCCCTTTAGGAATATCGAGCGATGCTATATTCAGTACTAAGTTTCCGTTATATTTTTTTGATAAATTTGATGTTGTTATCATGAGTGTTTGTATTAGTTGTTTTGATCGAAAGCATCAATCATTTTATATTTTGATGCTAGATATTTTGCAGTAATAATTCTCATTAATTTGTGATGAAATACAATGCCAACAATTCCAAGAATAGCAAGCACTAAACAGCCTATTTCAAAGCCTACTAAAAAATAAGTTAATCCAAATATTCCTAAAGGCAAAAACATTAAGGGAATACCTATTAGCCACTGCACCGCACCAGTACCTTGATAATTAAACGCTGCCTTTTGATCGAGATTTATTTTTTTTCGATTAAAAGAACCACCATATAAAATAACATGCGTATTAACACCCACATTATAAATTGCTGCAGCAAAATGTGCTAATAAAATTTTCCAGCCAAAATACACGTAAGGAATACTAAGCACAAATAATATTACAACACTCAATGCCATAAGTGTGAATTTAGATTTTAAATATTCTTCATACTTAATATTCTGGCTCATTAGCATTTTGTAATAACCACTATCCCAAGCAGGTATAAACTGTCCAAAATTGATTAAAAAGATACCTGTTACAAAAATGCCAATAAAAGCAAAAAACCATGGCATATCTTGATACATAGGTTGTGGGTAAAAAAACAGGCCATATAATAAGCCTAAAGCCAACATCCAAACTGAGGTTTTTGAACGCTTGTTACGCCAAAGCAACTTTAAATCTAATTGCATGAATGGCGCAATGTCTCCAAAATTTTTAGTCCACTCCATATTTGACGCATTAACCTCATGCGTTTTAGTTTTAAGAGAACTATCTAAAAACAATTTTTGCCGTAAAATCTTAAAATTATAAAAATAAAGAACAGCCAATACAGCTATTGGTATTATTATAAACATTGGGTTTTCTGAAATTGCAATCATACCTTTTGAAAGAGCTTCAGAAATATTTATAATATTAAAGTGATTTAAACTAAAAAGTGTTCCAGCTAAAAGAATAATTGGTAAAAATGATAATTCTGTCTCTGCCGATAAACTTTCAATAATAAAATTAAGAAAGTTATTAATAAGCGTAAGAGTAACCATAGTTAACATCCAAACCAAAATTATTGATACATTATAATCGTTACCTATAAGCATAATTCCAAAAGGAATAATAGCAAATAATGGCAAGAAATTAATGAAAGACATAACCGATTTACCAAGCACAAAATTAACAATGGTTTTCCGCTTTATTGGAAGGGTAAGCATTGGTTTAACACTCATTACTGGCAGTTTTTGAAAGAAAAACCGAATAAGTAAATCGCCTAAAATCCAAAAGAATAAAAACCCATTAAAAACCACAAAAGGATCGTTATCAGGATAGACCTTTTTTAGCATAGGGTACATAGCAATTCCCATTGTTAAAAACATCCCCGTAAAATACAGTGACAAAAAAACCATAAGTATTTTAATACCTAGGCTTTTTCCAAAACTAGCTGACCTAAAAAAGGACTTCCATTCTAAACTTAAAAAATATTTAACCATAATTTTGATTACTATTTAAGTGTTTTATGCTCAATTACTATGTGTTAGTAAAACTTTTGTTGGAAATGTTACAGCCAAAGCTAATATTTAAAAATCAACTTTAGTATTTTTGTCAAAAATTTACACATGTCATCATTCCATAAACTTTCTATAAAAAATATAAAGAGAGAAACTAGTAAAGCCATAAGTATTAGTTTTAATGTTCCTGAAAATTTAAAAGATACTTTTGCTTTTAAAGCGGGTCAATACATTACTCTTAAAACAATACTTGATGGAAATGAATTAAGACGAGACTACTCCTTATGTGTATCACCAAAAAGTGGTGAACTAAAAGTAGCAATAAAGGAAGTTAAGGATGGTACGTTTTCTGCCTACGCAAATAACCAATTACAAGTTGGCGACACTTTAGAAGTTGCACCTCCAAAAGGGCGTTTTGTTTTTGAGCCTAACGATTCTAAAACCAAAAACATTGCTGCATTTACTGCAGGTAGTGGTATAACTCCCGTTTTAAGCATTATAAAATGTGCTTTAGAAGAGGAAGTTTATAGCAAGGTTATTCTTGTTTATGGCAATAAAACGACTAAAGACACTATGTTTTTAAACGAACTTTTAGAATTGCAACACGCCTACAAAGATCGTTTTTCAGTTCAGTTTGTTTTTAGTCAAGCCGATGAAGACGATTCAATTTTTGGGCGTATTGAAAAAAGCACAGTTAATTACGTAATGAAAAATGAGCATAAACATGTTGTAGTTGACGCCTTTTACCTTTGTGGGCCAGAAGCCATGATTCATACCGTAAAAGATGTGTTAACAGAACATGGTGTTGATGAAAACAGGGTTCATTTCGAGCTTTTTAAAGCTGCAAAACCTGCTGAAATTGAAGATACTATTGTTTCAACAGGCAATACAAATATTACTGTTATTGTTGATGATGAAGAAACGTCTTTTGAAATGTCTCAGAAACGAACCATACTTGAGGCTGCTTTAGATGAAGATTTAGATGCACCTTATTCTTGTCAAGGTGGTATTTGTAGTAGTTGTTTAGCGCGTATTAAAGAGGGCGAAGCAACCATGAGGCAAAACAATATTTTAACAGATAGTGAAGTTGCAGAAGGGTTAATATTAACTTGTCAGGCACACCCAACAACACCTAATATTGTTGTTGATTTTGATGATGTTTAGCAGTCATTCCTGCGGAGGCAGGAATCTCATAAATTGAATCTGTATTACTTTAAAATGGATTCCTGCTTTACAGAATAGAATTAATCTTATCTATAACTGTTTCTGCAGATATACTTCGCGAAGCTTCTTTATAATTTTCGGGGTATTTATTTCCATAAACTGAAGTTGGGATTTTAGGAAACTGATTTCTATCTGATAATAAAGCGAAATCTTTAGGTTGATTAAACGGCGAAAAACCGGCATACGGATGCGTAACCCCCCAAATAGTCACAACTTTTACACCCAACATTGCAGCTATATGTGCATTACCAGAATCCATAGATAACATCACATCTAAATTTGAAATAACATCTAGTTCTTCATCAAGCGATAATTTCCCAGCGACATTAATTACGTCTGCACTAAGCGAAGTGGAAGTGTTCCCAAAGCTATTTTCAAATTCATTTAGTATCTCTATTTCTTTTTTGCCCCCACCAAATAATATGATTTTATAATCTTTAGAAAGCGATTTAATAACTTGCTCCATTAGATCTAATGGATACATTTTACTTTCGTGTGCCGCAAAAGGAGCTATTCCAATCTGTTTTTTTGAAGGTAATCCAATTATTGAAGCAGTATTATTATTTAAAGTAGCTTTTTTAGAAAACGATGGATTTGATAAGTCTATTTTAAAACCTAATTGCTCAAACACATCGGCATAACGCTGATGCGTTGTTTTAAGTTGCTTAAATGTATTCCCAGAAATTAGATTCTTTTTTTCGGCTCTACCTTTATCAATTTGAATGAATTGCTTACCTAAAAAGAAAGCTTTTAAAATATTGCTGCGTAATACATTGTGTAAATCGGCAACCGCATCAATATTCAGCTTTTTTAATTCCTTTGATAATTTAAAAAGCCCAAAAACGCCTTTATGTTTTCCTTTAACCTCAACATTAAAAATAGTAACATTAGGCAAGTCTCTAAAGAACGGCTTAAAAAAGCCTTTAGTAAGAAAAGTGATTTTGGTATTAGGATTTTGTTCAGAAAACGCACGTAAAACAGGAACAACCATAGCAACATCTCCCATAGCAGAGAGGCGGATAACTAGAATGTGTTTTATTTGGTTTTGCATCTCAACTTTTAGATGAGATCCTGAAACAAATTCAGGATGACAAGCAATTATTTTTGATTTCTCAATACAGGGTTTAGCTCATCATCATTATACATTTTCATTTGCTTATAAACCTTCATGTATTTATCACCTTTTTCAATATCGCTTAAAAGCGTATCGATTGCAGTCGATAAATCTACACGTTGCTCTAATAAAACATTTAATTTTTTTTGGCAAGCATCTCTATGCTCATTTGAAGCATCTGTACGTGTTGCTTCTTCATTCATATGATACACCTTTAATGCCAAAATAGACAACCTATCAACACCCCAAGCAGGACTTTCGGTATTAATTGTGGCACCATCTTTTACAGTAACATGATTATATTTTTCAAGAAAATAACTATCAATATACTCTACCATATCAGTACGATCTTGATTAGATGCATCAATCTGGCGCTTCAAAGTTAATGCCGCAACAGGATCTATTTGCGGATCGCGAATAATATCTTCGTAATGCCATTGCACCGTATCAATCCAACATTTTCTATATAATAAATGTTCTAACAAATCACTTTTATCATACGCGTTTTCAAAAGGCTGATCTACCGTATTAATAATATGGTATTTTTCAATAACGTCTTGAAATATTTTATTGGCTTTACTTGTAAACATGATGTAATAATTTTATAAAACAAATATAGGTCTATTTACTTAACTTTACTATTGAAAAAAAACAGAAAAACACCATAATGCACATTCATAATTTATCACAGAAAAACTCGGTTTTAAACACTTTTATTTCTGAAATTCGACATATCAACGTCCAAAAAGACAGTATGCGTTTTCGACGAAATATTGAACGAATAGGGGAGGTTTTAGGCTACGAAATGAGTAAACTTTTAAGTTATAAATCTTCTAATATCGAAACGCCTTTAGGAAATTGCTCTATCGATTTATTAAATAACGATATCGTGCTTTGTTCTATTTTAAGGGCTGGTGTACCATTACATAACGGCTTACTAAATTATTTTGATTCTGCTGAAAATGCTTTTATTTCGGCTTACAGGCACCATAAACAAAACCCTGAAAGTTTTGAGATTATTGTTGAATATTTAGCTTGCCCAAATTTAGAAAATAAGATTTTAGTTTTGGCAGACCCTATGCTCGCCACTGGGCAATCCATGGTTGCTACTTTTGATGCTTTAAAACCTTTTGGAACTCCAAAAGAAGTGCACTTAATTAGTGCTATTGGCGCCCAAAAAGGTGTAGATTATATAGCAAAAACATTTGATGATAATACGCATTTATGGATTGCAGCGATAGATGAAAAACTAAATAACAAAGGGTATATTATTCCAGGTTTAGGAGATGCTGGAGATTTAGCTTTTGGTAAAAAACTACAACAGTAATAGCACAAAAGGAACTAAAATTAATACGGCAAGAAATGTTTCTTTAAACCATTTTTCCGGAATACTTTCCAAATAATTTGTAATAATAATAGACAATGGCGCAAACATAAATAAGAACTCACTCCCGTTTTTTTCTGGAGCCAATACTAGTATTAAAAATGCTATTATAACAGAAAACAAAATAATATTAAATGAAGGCCTAAGTGCTTTCTTTTTTTGCTTTATACTTTTTATATAAAATATTGTAGACCACAAGCCAAACGAAAACAACATGGTTATAGCTATTAAATATTTTGAAGAATTATAGCTATTAAAATTATAACTAACTTCCGGTAGACTTTTAAACACTTCAAAAAAACTATCGTACCAAATAATAGAGAAACTCATACCAATTAAAAAAACGGTTAGCAAACCCGTAAAAGGAATAATCCAATGATTTAACTTATTATCTGTATACAAAATAAGGGCAACAAAAATTACAATAAAAAACAAAATAGCCCAAAAGTAAAAAAGCGTAGCAATGGCTATCCAAAAAGCAGCATCAAATAATTTTTTGTTAACATTAATTTGAGACCGTATGCTTAATAGCCTTCTTAAACTTAATAGTACAAATAAGTTAGCAAAAAGAATATTTGCATTTAGCGTGGTTTGAAGTATAGCAAGTAAAAACAAACTAAATAACAATATTTCGTAATTGTTATTTAATGTTAAGCCATTTTTACTAACCACAAAATTTAAAACTAAAATTGAGGAGTAACAAACAAAAAATAATAGGACTTGTTTTAATAAATATGCTGCTGTAACAGGTTCGGTTTGCAGCATTAAATTAGCAAGTAAAAACGCCAAAAATGTTATAAAAAAAACAATAATGAAATTTAATGGCTTAGATTTATTAAAAATGCTTGTAATCATTAACTCTTTTTGTATTTTTGCTTCGTAAATATACTAACTATAAAACGGTTAGAAAACAATATTTTGACAACACACAATAACAAAAATTAAACACATGAAAGACTTCTTTTACGCTATACAAGATTTATTTGTTAATGTTCTTTTTGCACCATACGATGCTTTAAGAGCCTTAGAACTTGAAAACTGGTTTGCAGCTAACACTATTTCTTGGATTTTTATTATTATTGGTTTTGTTGCCATATTATACTGGATGAAGCAACTTAAAATATTTAATGATAATAATAAAGAAGATAAAAGTATTTCTTCTCATTCATTTTTGTAAATCGAATCCAATATCTTTACGATAATTCATCTTATCAAAATGTAGTTTTTCTATATTTTGATAAGATTTTTTTATGGCCTCTTGGTATGTATTTCCATAAGATGTTATTGCCATTACGCGCCCTCCAGAGGTTACAATTTTGCCGTCTTTTAAAATGGCTCCAGCATGAAAAGGTATGGAGCCTTCAATAGTATTTACACCAGTTATTTCTTTTCCTTTTTCGTAAGCTTCAGGGTAGCCACCAGATACTAGCATAATAGTTGTTGCTGCACGCTCATCAATTTCAATATTTATTTTATCTAAAGTACCGTTAGACATGGCTTGGAGAATTTCAACAAAATCATTTTTCAATCTAGGCAATACCACTTCGGTTTCTGGATCGCCCATGCGCACATTGTATTCAATCACTTTGGGGTCGTCGCCAACTTTAATAAGCCCTATAAACACAAACCCTACATACGGCAAATTATCTTTTTTAAAACCATTAATTGTTGGCTTTACAATACGTTCTTCTATTTTATTAAGAAATTCATCTGTTGCAAAAGGTACGGGAGAAACTGCTCCCATCCCTCCAGTATTTAATCCTGTGTCGCCTTCGCCAATACGTTTATAATCTTTAGCTGTTGGCAAAATTTTATAGTTTTTCCCATCAGTCAGTACAAAACAGCTTAATTCAATACCATCTAAAAACTCTTCAATAACCACTTTTGTACTTGCTTCACCAAATTTAGCATCAACCAGCATACTTTTTAATTCGGCTTTAGCTTCATCTAAATCTTCCAAAATAACAACACCTTTTCCTGCTGCTAATCCATCTGCTTTTAAAACATAAGGCGGATTTAGTGTTTCTAAAAAAGCATACCCTTTTTCTACAGTGTCTTTTGTAAAACTTTCGTAAGCTGCCGTTGGTATATTATGACGGTATAAAAACTCTTTGGCAAATTCTTTACTGCCTTCAAGTTCTGCAGCTTCTTTTTGTGGTCCAATAACCGACACATGCTTTAGCTCATCATCATTTAAAAAAAAATCGTGAACACCTTTAACCAAAGGATCTTCAGGTCCCACCACAACCATTTCAATGTTGTTATTTAAAACTTGTTTCTTAATAGATTCAAAGTCTGTTACCGAAACATTGATGTTTGTAGCAATTTCAGCTGTTCCAGAATTTCCTGGTGCAACAAATAACTTATCGCATAAAGAACTTTGAGCTATTTTCCATGCAAATGTATGCTCTCTTCCACCAGAACCAAGTACTAAAATATTCATTGTTATGTGTTTTTTATAAAACGCAAAAATAAAACTAATGCCTCGAATACACGAATATTTTTTATTTACTTTACAAAAACATATTTTAATCAGTTACTTTTGAAATTATTCGACCTTTCTTTACTAATTAATGGTTTTCCTATTAAAAAAGCACGTCTTTTTTTAAAAGCGATTCAAAAGAAAAGTAATGTAGATTATGAGCATTATATCATTCAAAAAAAGCAGGATATTGTTGCTTTCCATTTAAAATACAACGCGTTTTATAAATCATTTGCAAAAAATGCTAATTCGCAAAATTGGAATAGTATGCCTGTGATGACAAAAAGTGATTTACAACAGCCTCTTGAAACGCTTTTATCAAATGGATTCACAACATCTAACGTATACATAGATAAAACTTCTGGTGCTTCGGGACAACCCTTTATTTTTGCTAAAGATAAATTTTGTCATGCGTTAACTTGGAGTGTGATAATGAATAGGTTTTCTTGGTTTAATATTGATTTTAATACATCTAAACAAGCTCGTTTTTATGGAATTCCGAAGAATAAAAAAGAATACTACAAGGAAAAATTAAAAGATTTTATAAGTAATAGAAAGCGTTTTAATGTTTTTGATTTAAGTGATGACGCTTTTAAGAATTGGTTAAATGTTTTTAAAAACAACGCATTTATTTATATGAATGGTTACACAAGTCCGATGGTGCAATTTGCTAAATATTTGAAAAGTGAAAATGTTATTCTTAAAAATAGTTGTCCGACACTAAATGTATGTATAGTAACTTCTGAAATGCTTTTTGAAGATGATAAATTGCTTATGGAAACTCAGTTTGGAGTACCTGCAATTAACGAATATGGGGCTTCTGAATTAGATTTAATTGCGTTTCAAAACTCAAATAACGAATGGGTAGTAAATAGTGAAACGCTCTTTGTAGAAGTACTTGACGAAAACAATAACCCTGTACCTAATGGCAACGAAGGGCGATTAGTTATAACATCGCTTTACAATAAAGCACAACCGTTTATTAGATACGATATTGGCGATATTGGTGTACTTTCAAAACAGAGTACTTTAAGACAACCCATTTTAGAAAAACTTATAGGAAGAACAAACGATGTTGCTGTGTTACCTAGTGGTAAAAAAGCAGCAGGACTAACATTTTATTACATTACTAAAAGCATTATTGAAAACGATGGACATGTAAAAGAATTTGTAATTGAACAACATAAAAAAGATACATTCAAAATTATTTATGTGAGTGCTAAAACACTTTCTAAAGAAAAAAAAGCACGTATTACTACTGAAATGGAAAATTATCTTGAAAAAGGCTTAGACATACATTTTGAAAGGCAAGACCTTTTAAAACGATCAAAAAGTGGTAAATTGAAACAGTTTACGTCTTTCATTAATAAGAATTAAAATGAAAGAAATCCTAATTATAACTAGTTATTTTCCACCTGAAACTGGTGCAGCATCAAATCGTATATTTTACTTTGCTGAAGGACTTCAAAAACGACATTTTAAAATATCAGTGGTTACACCATTGCCTAATTATCCTACTGGTAAGATATTTAAAAACTATAAAGGTAAATTTAATCATACATCAACCGAAAAAGGTATTACAATTTATAGACTATGGGTTTACGCTAGCAATTCTAAAAATAAACTCCTCCGGTTACTTGCTATGCTCTCGTATAGTTTTAGTTTGATTTGGTTTTTTATGTGGCATAAAATTCCAAAAACAGTTATTGTACAATCGCCACCATTATTAGTTGCATTTACAAGTATGTGTTTTTTACGCTCAAAAAAGCGAAAACTTATTCTAAATGTAAGCGATTTATGGCCGATTGCGGGTTTAGAATTAGGTGCCTTAAAAAAGAATTTAAGTTACCAGTTACTAGAAAAAATTGAACGCTTCAATTATAAAAAAGCTGATTTAGTTTTGGGTCAAAGCAAAGAAATACTGCTACATATAAGGTCTCTGTTTCCTGAAAAGAACACTTTTTTATATAGAAATTATCCAGATTTTAAAGTTCCAGAAATTCAGAATGTTAATATTAAAAAAGAAAAGAAAGTTACAATTGTTTATGCTGGATTATTAGGTATTGCTCAAGGTATCTATAAACTTATTCAGCATTTAGATTATTCAAATATTGAATTGCATATTTACGGAAATGGTGCTGAACGGAAAAAAATAGAATTATTTATTTTAGAAAACTCCAATCTGCCTATTAGTTATCATGGAGAGTTATCAAGAGTAAAATTGCATAAAGCACTATTAAATTATGATGTAGCGATAATTCCTTTACTAAATAGAATTTATGGGTCTGTACCATCAAAAATATTTGAGTACGCTAAATTAGGCTTACCCATGCTTTATTTTGGTGGCGGTGAAAGTGAAACTATTATTACAGAAAATAACTTAGGTTGGATTGCAAAAGCTAGAGATTATGATTCTTTAAATAAAACTATATCTCAAATCAATTCTGAAAAATTAACTTTTGAAGTTCGTAAAACAATTCAAGACAAAGCGATTTACAACTTTGATTTTAATTTACAGTTAGATGAACTTCAGAAAAGGCTTTAATAGGTTTTTTTCTTTACCTATATCACCTCAAAACAAGTCTATACTTTTCAACTTTATTTAGGCACTTTCAGGAGTAGTTCAACCTATTGGCTTTCAGTTATTTAATTTGTATTTTAGATAAAACAAAACCCCGAATATGAGTCTTCATCTCTAAAAACGGGGTATTA
>CANKVS010000013.1 GCA_947487155.1 uncultured Flaviramulus sp. | reverse complement strand
TAAATGCAAGGTCTTGTCTTTTTTATGCAAAAATAGCATTCCTCATCAAATTTACACACAACTTTTGAGATTGATCCCTCTTATATTTAAAAAGTTATAAAGCAACGGATAAAAAAAAAATAATTTAGTAGAGTTAATCCTAATAAAAATAGAGATCTCATTTTTTATTTTGAAGACTTTTTCAAATTTATATGTATTCAAATTTTATTCTTAAAATTAAATAAAAAGCGTTCCATTTGCTCACCATCAATTTAATATATTTACAAATAAGAAGGCAATATAAAAACTAAGAATGAGTAACGTATTAGAAGTCAGTAATGTTTCTAAAAATTTCGGGAATTATACCGCACTTAATGGTGTGTCCATTAACGTTTCTAAGGGAAGTATCTTTGGGTTGTTAGGACCAAACGGTGCTGGAAAAACCACACTTATAAGGATTATTAATCAAATCACTATGCCAGATTCTGGTACGGTACATTTAGATGGCGATTTGTTAAATGAAAATCATATTAGAGATATTGGTTATTTGCCTGAAGAACGCGGATTATACAAATCTATGAAAGTTGGCGAACAAGCTTTGTATTTAGCACAGTTAAAGGGTTTAAGTAAGCAGGAAGCAAAAAAGCGATTACAATACTGGTTTGAACGTTTAGAAATAGGCGATTGGTGGAATAAAAAAATTCAAGAACTATCTAAAGGAATGGCGCAAAAAATACAGTTTGTAGTTACCGTTTTGCATCAACCAAAATTACTGATTTTTGATGAGCCTTTTTCGGGGTTCGATCCTATAAACGCCAATTTAATTAAAGATGAAATTTTACGCCTTAGAGATGATGGTGCTACGGTTATTTTTTCAACTCACAGAATGGAATCTGTAGAAGAGTTGTGCGACGAAATAGCTTTGATACATCAGTCTAATAAAATTTTAGACGGTAAACTTGTTGACGTTAAGCGTCAATATAAAATAAACACCTACGAAGTTGGTATTAGAGCGAATCCAAAAGCTATGTTACAGCAAGAATTATCTGAAAAGTTTGATGTGTCTCCTGCAAATTTTAAAACTTTGGAAGACGAGCTTAAACTTAATATAAAATTATCTGAAGGTGAAAAACCAAACGATTTATTACATTTTTTAGCTTCAAAAGGAGAGGTGTCTCATTTTGTAGAACTCATCCCTAGTGTAAACGATATTTTTATTCAAACTGTAAAGGACAATTAGTTTTTATGAATCATTTACCACTCATAATAAAACGCGAATATTTAACTAAGGTTAGAAACAAAGCATTTATAGTCATGACCATTTTAAGCCCTATTATAATGATAGCACTTATTTCGGTTGTTGCCTATTTGTCGCAGTTAAATAATGATAAAGTTCGAGTTATTTCTGTTTTAGACGAATCAGGATTAGTACAAGATATTTTCAAAAACACAGGTAATACAACGTTTCATATATTAGAAAACATGGCGTTGGATGACGCTAAAATGTTAGTAAAGGAAGCCTCTAATTATGGGCTTTTGTATATTGATAAACAAACCGATATTAATTTAATATCGAATGGTATTAAATTTTATTCGGAAGAATCGGCTTCACTTAGTTTAATTTCTGATTTAGAAAATAGATTAGAAAACAGGATTGAGGATATTAAGCTTCAGCAAAAAGACATAGACTTAGAACTAATAAGGTCTGCCGAAACCAATATAAATATTACTCAAGAAAGTTTTGATGGCGAAAAAACATCAAAAGTCGATAGTATAGTAAAATTAATATTTGGTGGTGCTACAGGATATTTATTGTTTATGTTTATAATTATTTACGGTAATATGATTATGCGCAGCGTTATTGAAGAAAAAACGAGCCGTATTATAGAAGTTATAATATCGTCAGTAAAACCAGTTCAGTTAATGCTTGGTAAAATTATAGGCACATCACTAGCAGGTATTACGCAATTTGTTATTTGGCTTATTTTGGGAGGTGTTTTAATGATGATAGTATCTGCTGTTTTTGGAATAGACATGACGCAATCTCCTCAGCAAGATATAATGCAACAAGCAATGGAAAACCCTGAATTTAATATGAAAGTTCAGGATGTTATAGCGGCTTTTTACAATTTACCAATTGCCAATTTAATAATAGCCTTTATTTTATTTTTTATTGGAGGTTATTTGCTATATAGCTCCTTGTATGCAGCTATAGGTGCTGCTGTAGATAATGAAACAGACACCCAACAGTTTCTATTACCAATAATGATTCCATTAATACTAGCCGTTTATATTGGTATCTTTACGGTTATTGAAGACCCGCATGGTACAGTGTCTACGGTATTTTCTTTTGTTCCATTAACCTCTCCAGTAGTTATGCTAATGCGAATACCTTTTGGCGTACCGTTGTGGCAACAATTGGTAGCATTGTTATTATTAATAGGAACGTTTTTATTAACCGTATGGTTTGCTGCTAAAATTTATAGAGTTGGTATTTTAATGTATGGTAAAAAACCAAGTTATAAAGAACTTATTAAATGGATAAAGTATTAAAATGATGGAAACAATTAATCTTTTTTTGTCGCAAGATATTTATGGAAATAAGGGTGATGATGTTCATGTTACTGTAGGAACTGTTTTAATTCTAGTAGTAGTTTTATTAGCAACACATTTTGTTCTGAGATTTCTACGTATTATAGCTACACGCAAACTTCAAGATGAAGATAAATACCGATTTAAAACGGTATTCCAATTTTTAAAATACATCATCTTTTCAGTTGTTATTGTTGTTGCTTTAGAATCATCGGGAGTACAAATGACAGCGTTATTAGCTGCTTCTACTGCTTTATTTGTTGGTATTGGTTTGGGAATGCAAAAATTATTTCAGGATATTATTTCTGGAGTTTTCATTTTAATTGATAGAACTATTACTATAAATGATATAATTGAAATAGACAAAAAAGTAGGTAAAGTTACCGAGGTAAGTTTACGAACTACAAAGGCTATTACTAACGACGATAAAATACTAGTAATTCCAAACCATAAGTTTTTAAGCGAAATTTTATATAACTGGACTCAAAATAATGAAGTCACCAGAGAATTTGTTGATATTGGAGTGGCTTATGGTACGGATGTTGATTTAGTAAAAGCATTGCTATTAGGAATTGCAGTTCAAGAAAAAGCTATTTTAAATAAACCAGAACCATCAGTGTTTTTTGAAGATTTTGGTGATAATGCTTTAAAATTTAGATTGCATTTTTATATCAGTGATAGTTTTAATGTGCCACTAATAAAAAGTGATTTACGTTATAAAATACATAAGAGTTTTAACGATAATTCTATTCAAATACCATTTCCGCAACGAGATGTACATATTATTTCAAAAGAATAGAAGGAAAGAAAAGATTGTATAGTAAAATAAAAATATAGTAAATATAAAAAAGAATATAGAGCTACGTTTTAATCATCTATATTCTAAAATCTAAAAAGAAGATGCCAAAAATATTAGTAATAGAGGATGAAGCAGCAATAAGACGAGTACTTGTTAAAATCCTTTCCGAAGAAAATGATAGTTACCAAGTAGAAGAAGCCGAAGATGGATTATCTGGAATTGAAAAAATAAAGAATGACGATTTCGATCTTATTCTTTGCGATATTAAAATGCCAAAAATGGATGGTGTTGAAGTATTAGAAGCTACAAAAAAGCTAAAGCCAGAGTCGCCAGTAGTCATGATATCTGGTCATGGCGATTTAGATACCGCTGTAAATACAATGCGTTTAGGTGCTTTTGATTATATTTCTAAGCCACCAGATTTAAACAGACTGCTTAATACGGTGCGTAATGCATTAGATAGAAAAGAGCTTGTTGTAGAAAACAAAATTTTAAAGAAAAAGGTTAGTAAAAAATATGAAATGATAGGGGATAGCGAGGCTATTTCTCAAATTAAAGACATTATTGATAAGGTAGCTCCAACTGATGCTCGTGTTTTAATTACGGGACCTAACGGAACAGGAAAAGAGTTAGTAGCACATTGGTTACATCAAAAAAGTGAGCGTGCAAAAGGGAATATGATTGAGGTTAACTGTGCAGCGATACCTAGCGAACTTATAGAAAGTGAATTGTTTGGTCATGTAAAAGGCGCGTTTACAAGTGCAGCGAAAGATCGTGCAGGAAAGTTTGAAGCGGCTAATGGAGGTACCATTTTCTTAGATGAAATTGGCGATATGAGTTTGTCTGCTCAAGCTAAGGTGCTTAGAGCACTTCAGGAAAGTAAAATTCAGCGTGTGGGTAGCGATAAGGATATTAAGGTTAATGTTCGTGTTGTAGCGGCTACCAATAAAAATTTAAAAAAGGAAATTGAAGACGGTCGATTTCGAGAAGATTTGTATCACAGATTAGCTGTTATTTTAATTAAAGTGCCAGCTTTAAATGATAGAAGAGACGATATTCCTTTATTAATTAATCACTTTGCTACTAAAATTTCAAATGAGCAAGGAACAGTTAAAAAATCATTTTCAGATAAGGCAATCAAATTACTTCAAGATTACGATTGGACAGGTAATATTAGAGAACTCCGTAATGTTATAGAACGTTTAATTATACTTGGAGGTGAAGAAGTAAGCGAAACCGATGTCAAGTTATTTGCTTCAAAATAAAAAATGAAACCCGTAAATTATGTAGTTAATTTACGGGTTTTTTATGCTTGCTGTTTTAAGGTGTGCACGTATTAAGTTGCGTCAAATAAGTTGTAGTTAAATTTTTAAGCTGATTCAAATAAAAAGCTTTAATATCTTTTATGGTTTTTGTTGCTATAGCTTCAGAGTTGTTAACTTCCTTTATGGCGTTATCATGGTTACAGTCACAAATTTCTAAAACTTGATTGAATATTTTCACTTTTGATACCATGGTGTTTTCATATTCAACTATTAATTGCTTTTTTTTAAGTACTAATTCTTTTTCCTTTTGTTCGGCTAATTTCATTTTAATTTGAGCCTCTTTGGCTTTTAGTATATCTTGTTGTTGTTTTAATTGTTGCTGTTCGTTTTGTAGAATTGCCAATTCATCTGCTTCAGTATCATTACTAGAAGCAGTACATTTATCTAGTTCTATAATACTCTTTTTACCAATGTCTCTAGCTTTTTTTACATAAAATCGTCCGTCTTCATAAGTCTTTGCCTTTTCAACTTTTGCTAAAAGTTCTGCACCATCATAAGCGAGGTTATATGCTGTGTCGCATCCACATTTTGTTAACTTTTCTTTTGAACGTTCAAAAGCTTCAAAAGATCTATTTGCATAATGCTTTAAATGAGAAATATTATTAGAATCGTAGGCAGATTTTATATGGGAATAAGCATAGATAAGATCGGAGTTTGCATCTTCACATGCATCCTGTGAGTACATTGAAGATGACGCAATTACACAAAGCAAAAAATAGAAATAAGTTTTCATATAGGTTGGGATTAAATTATAAGTAGGTGTGGCGAATGTATTAAAATCAATATAAACTCAAGTGCATTTCATCGAAAACACAGTATTTAATTAAACTAATACCATTTCTCATCTGAAATGACCGTAACAAATCGCCTTTTTTTCTTTTACAGTAATTTCAAATAAGAAATGGTATAAAGTTTCATTTTAGATAGAAACTATTAATCATTAGAATGATAAAATCGATTGCAATTTTATATATTTAATCCATATAAACTACAGAAATGAATAGCTATAAAGTAACATCGAAAATCGCCTTAAAAAACATTGAAAGCAAACTTGTAATTGATGATGCCGAAAAGGAATTAAAAAGTATTAGAAAAAAACTAGGAAAACTACAGGATACCATGTACGCTCACGGGAAATATGCTGTTTTAGTGTGCTTGCAAGGAATGGATACTTCTGGAAAAGATAGCTTAATTCGTGAAGTGTTTAAAGATTTTAATGCCCGCGGTGTTGAGGTGCATAGTTTTAAAGTCCCTACCGAATTAGAGCTAAAGCATGATTATTTGTGGAGGCATTATATAGTATTACCAACGCGTGGTAAATTTGGTGTTTTTAACAGAACACACTACGAGAATGTGTTAGTTACTCGTGTGCATCCTGGTTATATTTCAGGAGAGAATATCCCTACGGTTAATACTGTGGACGATATAAATGAAGGGTTTTGGGATACGCGATTCGATCAAATAAATAATTTCGAAAAGCACATAGCAGATAATGGTACCATTATTTTTAAATTCTTTTTACACCTTTCAAAAGAAGAACAAAAGTATAGATTATTAAGGCGTTTAAATAAGCAGGAAAAAAATTGGAAGTTTTCTCCAGGCGATTTAAAAGAGCGTAAACTTTGGGATAATTATCAAGAATGTTATGAAGATGCTATTAATAGAACATCAAAAGAGCATGCGCCATGGTACACTATTCCAGCCGATGATAAACCATCTGCACGTTATTTAGTAGCTAAAATTATGCTCGATACGTTAAGAGAATATGCAGACATTAAGGAGCCCGAACTTGATGACGATATTAAAGCAAACTTGAAACAATACAAAGAGCAACTAGAAAATGAATAGTATTAATTATTTATGATTTCTTTTAGAATTAACACTTCTTTTTAATACTATCTTTATCTCTTAAAATTTAATTATGTCTCAATTAAAAATTTTTGCGTTACTATGCGTGGTGTTATTTTCAACGACTTCTTATTCTCAATCTGATGAAGACGTTTTAAAACAGATTTATAAAACTTCCTTAACAAACGGAAAAAGTTACGAGTGGTTAAACTATTTATCCAATCAAATTGGAGGTCGTTTATCAGGATCTTTAAATGCCGAAAAAGCAGTAGCATGGACTAAAGAAGAACTTGAAAAATTAGGATTAGATAAAGTTTGGTTGCAACCAGTAATGGTACCAAAGTGGGTACGTGGTGCCAAAGAATATGCTTATGTTGAAACAGAACCTGGTAAAAGTACAACACTTAATATATGTGCTCTAGGTGGTTCGGTTGCTACACCTGCACTTGGTGTTAAATCGAATATAGTTGAGGTTCAGAATTTTGAAGAATTAAAAACACTTGGCAAAGCGCAAATTGAAGGCAAAATAGTGTTTTATAATAGACCAATGCAACCCGATTTAATTCAAACCTTTGAAGCTTATGGAGGTTGTGTAAATCAACGTTATTCTGGAGCTGCCGAAGCTGCTAAGTACGGCGCTGTTGGCGTTATTGTGCGTTCAATGAATTTGCGTTTAGATGATTTGCCACACACAGGAGCCATGAGTTATGGCAATTTACCAGTTGAAAAACGTATCCCTTCCGCAGCAATTAGTACCAACGATGCCGAATTGCTAAGTGCCATGTTAAAGCTAGATAAAACAATTAAACTTTACTTTAAACAAAACTGCAAACAGCTTAAAGATGTACAATCCTATAATGTAATAGGAGAGATAACGGGGAGCGAATTTCCTAATGAATATATGATTGTTGGCGGTCATTTAGATTCTTGGGATTTAGGCGATGGCTCTCATGATGATGGAGCAGGAGTTGTACAATCTATGGATGTTTTAAGATTGTTAAAAGAAATAGGAATAAAACCCAAACGTAGCATACGAGTTGTATTATTTATGAATGAAGAAAATGGATTAAGAGGTGGAAATAAATATGCCGAAGTTTCCAAAGCAAAAAGAGAACATCATGTTTTTGCTTTAGAAAGTGATAGTGGTGGTTTTACACCTCGTGGTTTTTCTTTCGATTGTAATGAGGCTAGTTTTAATCAAGTTTTAAGATGGAAACCTTTATTTAAACCCTATTTAATTCATTATTTTGAAAAAGGATATGGTGGTGCAGATATTAGTCCATTAAAAAGCGATGCTTTAGTACTTGCAGGTTTACGACCAGATTCACAACGCTATTTCGATCATCATCATGCTAGTAACGATACATTTGAGCATGTTAATAAAAGAGAATTAGAATTAGGTGCTGCAACTATGACATCTTTAATATATTTATTCGATAAATATGGTGTTAATACTATTAATAATAATTCAAACATAAAGAATTAAACGTTCAACAATATATCTCTAAAAAAAAAATTAATACATGAAAAAAATAATAACACTTTTCCTCATTTTTATCGCTGCAACTATGAATTCACAAGATAACACAAAAGAAGAGTTACCCTATTATGAGATTCCAGAACAAGCTGAAACTTACACTGCGGGAACTGTTGCATCTCGAATGGTTGATGGCTTAGGATTTAGATATTATTGGGCTACCGAAGGCTTGCGTGCCGAAGATTTGGCATACAAACCAGGTGAGACTTCAAGAACATCTTCTGAAACTATAGACCATATACTAGGACTTTCTGATTTTATCCTCAATAGCATATCAAATGAAAAAAGAAAAGAAGAAGAAAAAGCGCTTAGTTTTGATGAGAAACGCAAGCTAACATTAATGAATTTTAAAAAGGCTTCAGATATTTTAAGGCATACAAAAGATATTACTCAATTCGATTCAAGTAAATTCCCCTTTTGGAATATTATTAATGGACCAATAGCTGATGCGCTTTGGCATTGTGGGCAAGTGGTTATGTTAAGACGTGCTTCTGGAAACCCGTTTAACTCTAAAGTTAGTGTTTTTGCAGGTAAGTTGCGGGAGTAAATTTTGTTATAGATAACTTCAATTATAAAAAGTTAAGTATCACTCTTTTTGTATAATTTTTGTTGCTGCTTTATAGTAAGTGTGCTACCATCGTGACTCCAACCTGGAGGCGCAAAGGCGTACATGAATTTATGATACCAGTTTTTAGACTTTTTCATATCATTCCAAATATCTTTATATTCATGAGTAAGTATAACTAATGGGTTGTATGAATTTGGAGCGTGAGTAACACCATATTTAATATCAATAGAATCGTCTAGTTCTTTCCAAGTGCCAAAAATTTTATCAAAAATATTTAAAAAACCACCGTGGTTTTTATCCATATACTCAAGATTTTGCGCATGGTGTACTTGATGCATAGTATGTGTGTTGAATACTTTTTCTAGTATGCCTAATTTAGGAATATATACAGAATGTAGTTGGAATTGCCATAGCGCCTCTATACCTAAACAAACCACAAGCATTTCTGGAGGGAAACCTAAAGCAGGAATCCACATATAGAAAAAGGGTTTGTAAAAAATGGTAAACCAACCGTTTCGTACTGCCGTGCCTAAATTAAAATGATCTGAAGAATGGTGCACTATATGAGCAGCCCAAAGAAACCTAACATTATGGTTCTGGCGATGAAACCAGTAGTAACTAAAATCGTCTAGTAATTGACAAATTAACCAAACATACCAGGCATATCCAAAAGATTCCCAACCCATTATGTTAGTGCGAATGCCATTTATTTCTGGATTAAAAACTTCGTAAACATAATTAAAAAGAACAATGGCAGCTATGGTTTTTGTTAATGGAGCAATAATGGTTGACCCAATTCCCATAGTTAAACTTGCTACCAAATCTTTCCAATGGTATAAATCTTTTTTTTCTTTATGATGTTTACTATAGGAAAGTTCTAATAAAATAAATCCAAGAAAACAAGGGACACCATATACTAATGGGTTAGTAAAATTCATTCAAAAATATTAGTTGCTCAAAAATAGGACGATTTTTATTCTTATTTAGTTTTTAACTGAGGTTTTTAAAAATAAAATCCTTTATCTACTCTAACGAGCTGATAAAGGATTAATTATGTGTTAAAAATTATTTAACTAGAGCTGCTTCTTGTTTTTTACCAAAATCAATTTCAACTTGATTCTTTAAAATGTCATCAAAAGTTTCTCTTTTTCTAATTAAATGAGCTTTATTATTATGCCATAATACTTCGGCAGGACGATACCTAGAGTTGTAGTTACTCGCCATAGAAAAGCAATAAGCTCCTGCATTTTTAAAGCATAAAATGTCCCCGTCGTTAATTTCATTAATTCTGCGGTTATTTCCAAAAGTGTCTGTTTCGCAAATGTAGCCAACAACCGTATAAAAACGCTCACGACCATTAGCGTTTGAAATATTTATAATATCGTGGTGCGAGCCGTAAAGCATAGGTCTTATTAAATGATTAAATCCAGAATCTACTTGTGCAAAAACCGTTGAGGTGGTTTGCTTAACTGCATTTACTTGAGTTAAAAAATGTCCCGATTCACTTACCAGAAACTTCCCAGGTTCAAAAGCTAAAGTGAGTTCTTTACCGTAATCTTTACAAAAACTATTAAATTTTTTAGTTAGCTTTTTTCCTAATTCTTCAATATTAGTTTCAATATCACCTGCTTTATAAGGAACTTTAAAACCAGAACCAAAATCAATAAAATCTAAATTTTTAAATTGTTTAGCGGTTTCAAATAAAATTTCACTGGCATATAAAAACACATCAATATCTAATATATCACTACCCGTATGCATATGAATGCCATTTATTGTCATTTTAGTATTTTCTACAATACGTAAAATATGAGGTATTTGATGTATAGAAATTCCAAATTTAGAATCGATATGGCCAACAGAAATATTAGCATTACCACCAGCCATAACATGTGGATTAATACGAATACAAACAGGAATGTTTGGGTGCTTTGTCCCAAATTGTTCTAATATTGATAAGTTATCAATGTTTATTTGAACGCCTAATTTTGCAGCTT
This sequence comes from uncultured Flaviramulus sp., assembly GCA_947487155.1. Classification (GTDB taxonomy): domain Bacteria; phylum Bacteroidota; class Bacteroidia; order Flavobacteriales; family Flavobacteriaceae; genus CANLXL01. Next base: position 57,668 of record CANKVS010000013.1, on the reverse strand, counting down.
CTTCAATTTCAGATAAAGACACACCATTGGGGGTAAAAATAATTTGCTCTGGTAAAAAACTGGCAGCTAATCCCAAATTTACTTCCTGTATAGAAACAGTATCTATGCCCGAACCTAATTTATTAAAAAACTTTAAAATAGATATATTGGATAACGCTTTTACAGCATAATTAATTTTTAGTTTTTTTACGCTTTTAAAAGCATTTGTTAAGCGCTTGTATTGGTTAGAAATTTTTTCGGCATCATATACATAAACTGGACTTCCAAATTCCTGTGCTACCTTTAATAATTGTTCATTAGTCATACCTATCGTACTTTTTTTGGCAAAGATATTTTTTTAGAAGTAATAGCAAGTAATTAATTTAAAATATTATACAAATTAAACATAATGTTAATTATTTAACAATATAAAAGCTGTCTATAGTATTGTAGCTAATCTTAAATAAAATATTAGTGTAATTAATAGCTATTATTTACATTTGCGCATCTTAAACTATTAAGCGAGTTATGAATTTACACGAATATCAAGGTAAAGAAATATTAAACAGTTTTGGTGTACGCATCCAACGTGGTATTGTTGCCCAAAATGCAAACGAAGCAGTTGCAGCTGCAAAACAATTAACAGCAGAAACAGGAACAGGTTGGCATGTAATAAAAGCTCAAGTTCATGCAGGTGGACGAGGAAAAGGCGGCGGTGTAAAGCTTGCAAAAAACCTTAAGGAAGTTGAAGAAATTGCTGGACAAATTATAGGAATGAACTTAATTACGCCGCAAACTTCTGCTGAGGGTAAAAAAGTGCATCAGGTTTTAATTGCTGAAGATGTTTATTACCCAGGTGAAAGCGAAACGAATGAGTTTTACATGTCCGTTTTATTAAATAGAGCAACAGGACGAAATATGATTATGTATTCTACTGAAGGAGGTATGGATATTGAAACTGTAGCTGAAGAAACACCACATTTAATATTTACTGAAGAGGTTGATCCTGCTGTTGGTCTTATGCCATTTCAAGCGAGACGTGTTGCTTTTAATTTAGGATTATCTGGTTTAGCGTTTAAAGAAATGACAAAGTTTGTAGCAAATCTTTATACCGCTTATGTGAAATCTGACTCGTCTTTATTTGAAATCAATCCTGTTTTAAAAACCAGTGATAACAAAATAATGGCTGTTGATGCTAAAGTTACTATTGATGATAATGCATTATACAGACATAAAAATTATGTGGATTTACGAGATGTACGTGAAGAAAGTGCTATTGAAGTTGAAGCAGGAGAACTAGGTTTAAATTATGTAGACTTAGATGGTAATGTTGGTTGTATGGTTAACGGCGCTGGATTAGCAATGGCAACTATGGATTTAATAAAACAAGCAGGAGGAGAGCCAGCTAACTTTTTAGATGTTGGAGGGACTGCTGATGCCGCTCGTGTTGAAGCTGCTTTTAGAATTATTTTAAAAGACCCAGCTGTAAAAGCCATTTTAATAAACATTTTTGGAGGTATTGTACGTTGCGATCGTGTTGCTCAAGGTGTTATTGATGCTTATAAAAACATGGGAAATATTAACGTACCTATTATTGTACGTTTACAAGGAACCAATGCAGATATTGCGAAAGAGCTTATAGATAAATCTGGATTGGATGTTATGAGTGCTACCGAGTTTCAAGAAGCAGCCGACAAAGTACAGCAAGTTTTAGCTTAATATACTTTTACATAAATTATAAAAAAGAGCAACTTTATTGTATTAGTTGCTCTTTTTTTGTGCTTTGTTTTCATCTTTTTTAGGCATTGGTCCTCGTAAATGAATGACCAACCCGTTTAAAAAATTTCTTAAAATTTGGTCGCCACATTCCATATATTTAGGATGGTCTTCTTTTCGGAAAAAAGCACCTAATTCACTTTTAGAAACCCTAAAATCTACAAGCTCTAAAATTTTCACAATATCATCATCTCGTAATTTTAAAGCGACTCTTAATTTTTTTAATATATCGTTATTCGTCATGTTATTAATTTCAATATTTATAGGCTATATTTTGCATAATTAATTATAATAAATTGCATTTCTAGCGTTTTTATATTTTTTATAAAGATACTTTAAATATTCATTTTATAAATAAAAAGGGGGTATCAAATATTTTGGTGTAACATATTGATAATAAGTATTTTATGTGTTAAAATATTTGTTTTTTATACTTGTTTAATATTTGTTTTTTGCAAAAAAATCGGATATAAAACGTCGCATTGTGATGAAATAAATAAAATTTACGATAAAATACGCCCCTGTTTTCGATAAGTTACATTATATCTACGATTATAAAAGAGGGGTTGTGTTGTACCTTTATATTGTATTTAATTAATCCCCTAAGAATGATTAATAGAGTAGAAAAATTAAGTCTTTTATCAGAAATGATTGCATTTGCAAAATACGATAAAGACATTAAGGACATAGAATATAACTTTTTGTTAGGTGTTGCAAAACAGCTTGAAATATCTCGTGAAGATTTTGAGTATTTAATAGAGCATCCGGTAACATATACGCATTTAAAATCGCATAGCGAACGTATCGTGCAGTTTCATCGATTAGTTTTATTGATGAATATTGATAGCTCTAACAACGAAAACGCATCTTCTGGTGTTATAAAATTATACAATTTTGGGTTACGTATGGGACTTAGCCATGAGTCAATCACTAAGGTTTTATATTTAATGGAAAGTTTTCCTAATAAAATAGTGCCTCCAGATGTGTTGATTGATATTTTTAAAACACAATACAATTAAATCCATTTGTCTTTTCAGACATTTTCCCAAAAGGGAAAAATTAAGTGTTAATTTTAATGGGTTATAGAAAAGCTAAAAGTTTAAACTTTTAGCTTTTCTAGTTTAGTTTGGTAGCTTTTAATAGTATCACGTAATTTGGCGGCAACAATAAAGTCTAGAGCTTTTGCAGCTTCTTCCATAAGTTTTCGATTTTCTCGAATTTTCTTTTCTAATTCTGGTTTACTTAAATATTCACTTTCGGGTTCGGCAGCTTTTAAGGCTTCCAATTCATAACTATAAGTACTTACCGAGTTTTTAGATAAAACATTGTCTAAACTTTTATTTAGTGCTTTAGGGGTTACATTATGTTTTGTGTTGTAAGCTATTTGTTTTTCGCGTCTATATTCAGTTTCATCTATCGTTTTTTGCATGCTCTTTGTAATTTTATCGGCATACATTATGGCTTTTCCGTTTAAGTTTCTTGCAGCTCTACCTACCGTTTGAGTTAAAGATCTTGCAGAGCGTAAAAACCCTTCTTTATCGGCGTCTAAAATAGCTACTAAGGATACTTCTGGTAAATCTAAGCCTTCTCGCAATAGGTTAACGCCAACTAATACATCAAATAATCCTTTACGTAAATCTTGCATAATTTCAACACGCTCTAGGGTGTCAACATCGCTATGAATATAACGGCAGCGCACTTGAATTCTATCTAAATATTTAGTGAGTTCTTCTGCCATACGTTTGGTTAACGTGGTAACTAAAGTACGTTCGTCTTTTTCAACACGTTGCTGGATTTCTTCAATTAAATCATCTATTTGATTTAAACTTGGTCGTACTTCAATAATAGGGTCTAGCAAGCCTGTTGGTCTAATAATTTGCTCGACGTAAACCCCATCTGTTTTTTGCAATTCGTAATCTGCTGGTGTGGCACTTACATAAATAACCTGATTTTGAAGTGCTTCAAATTCTTCAAATTTTAATGGTCTGTTATCCATGGCTGCTGGAAGTCTGAAACCATACTCAACAAGGTTTTCTTTTCTGCTTCTATCGCCGCCATACATAGCATGTACTTGAGAAACGGTGACGTGACTTTCGTCTACCACCATTAAAAAATCATCTGGAAAATAGTCTAATAAACAAAAGGGACGGGTTCCTGGTAATCTACCATCTAAATAACGAGAATAGTTTTCTATTCCAGAGCAATATCCTAATTCACGAATCATTTCTAAATCGAATTCGGTACGTTCTTTTAGGCGTTTAGCTTCCAAATGTTTACCTATGTCTTTAAAATAATCGTGTTGTTTTACCAAATCGTCTTGTATATTTTTTATAGCACCTTGCAACACTTCAGGAGAGGTTACAAACATGTTTGCAGGATAAATATTTAACCTGTCATACTTTTCAATAACCACATTTGTTTGAATATTGAATGATTCAATATCTTCAATTTCATCACCAAAAAAATGTATTCTAAAAGCATCATCAGCATAACTCGGAAAAATATCAACGGTATCACCTTTAATCCTAAAATTACCATGATTAAATTCTCCCTCGGTACGGGAATATAAACTCTGCACCAATTGATGCAATAGTTTTGTTCTGGAAATAACCTGATCACGTTCTAATGAAATGACATTTTTCTGAAATTCAATAGGGTTTCCAATACCATATAAACAAGATACCGAAGCGACAACAATAACATCTCGTCGCCCTGAGAGAAGTGAAGAGGTGGTACTTAAACGCATCTTTTCAATTTCCTCGTTAATGGATAAATCTTTTTCTATATAAACGCCCGAAACGGGAATGTAAGCTTCTGGTTGATAATAATCGTAATACGAGACAAAATACTCTACAGCATTTTCAGGAAAAAACTGCTTGAATTCAGAATATAGTTGAGCTGCCAAAGTTTTATTATGTGCTAAAACTAGAGTAGGTTTTTCTACTTCTTTTATAACATTGGCAACGGTAAATGTTTTTCCAGAGCCTGTAACTCCAAGTAGTGTTTGATATTTTTCATTAGAATTTAAACTAGTAACAAGCTGTTTAATTGCTTGTGGTTGGTCTCCTGTTGGATTAAATTCTGATTCAATTTTAAATTTCATAACCCCTAAATATCTAAGAGGACTAAATTACTTAAAAGTTGTTGGGATTTTGAATTTAAATATTGGAAATTTACTCGATAATCGGGATTGCTTTGAAATTTTTAAAAGCCTTTTCCTTATAAATGCCTTGTGAGTTTACTTCGTGGGTAGTTTGCTATTCTATCGTTTTAATGTAAAATGACCTATAAAAGGGCGTCCATCTTCAAGAAGTACTCTAAACCAATAATCGTCTGTTGGTAAAATTTGACCATTAAACGTGCCATCCCAACCTTGGGAAAGCGGATTTAATTGCTTCAACAGTTTTCCGTAGCGATCAAATATATAAATATCACTGGTAGCATTAACCGCAGGATTAATGCCTTTTACTTGCCAATAATCGTTTCTTCCATCGCCATTAGGTGTAAAGAATTTTCTGTAACCAACCACATAAACATCAATGTTTACTGTTCCGCAAATATCTTCTTTTACATATAATGTATAGGTTCCTGCTCTTACATTGATAAACACTGTACTGTCTTGAAAGGGGAATAGAATATCACCATCTTTTGATTCAAGTGAAAACTGATAATTTCCAGACCCCAGATTTATGGGATCTACTATTGTAACCGTATTATTTTCAGAGATGTCTTCAACGGTTACGTGATCTAGTGTAATATTTGCTAGTTCGGAAGCTTTAACAGAAACTACTTTGGTTTTAGAACAATTTGTAATAGGGTTTGTTAAAGTTATTGAATATTCTCCAGGAGTTGACACTGGAAGTATCGTCGCATTAGATAGTATTACACCATTTTGATCTACCCACTCATAATTGAAATTTTCTAAGGGGTTTAATTGTACAGGTTCTAAATCTATTGAGAATGTTGGATTGGATGTGCAAACAATTTCTTCTTCTTCAATAAAAAATTCAGGGACAGGATTAACAACTAAATCTATAGTGCTAGAAGCAGTACAACTTGTATTTATTGGGTTAACAATTTCAACAGAAATGGTTTGATTGCCCGAAATAAGTATGTTTGGTAATGTTGAAGCACCAATCACGGAATTGCCAGCTTCATCAATATAATTGTAGAAAATATCCATGTTAGATTGATTTCCTAGAATAGTACTTGAAAAGAGTGATGTATTAAATTCGTGTATGCCATCATTCTCGTTTGTGGCATCAGTACCATCGTCACAAAATATTTGAGGAGGAATAGTACTAGCAATTATGGGTTGTTCATCTACAATAAATTCTAAAGTGGTTTCGTCGTAACAAGGACCATCAGCATCTAATGTTGAATTATTTGTAACTTGAATAGTAACGGTTTGAGTAGCCGTTAAAAACGGATTTGGTAAGGTATTAGATACTGTTGTTGTACCATCACTATCAAGATAACTGTATTCTACAGTTACATTGGCAAGTGTTTGTCCGTTTAGTAAATTGATTTCAATTTGAGAAGTGTCAAACGGGTAAGTAATGGCCGTATCTGTAGTGTCAAAATCGCATTGTCTTGTTATGCTAACAGGGTTTGCAGTTGGAAGCGCTTCAACATTTAAAAGATTTGCAAAGCCTTCTAAACCAAGACAGTTATTTCCTAAATCGCTTTTTACACGCACCCAAATATCTTGTATGTTTGGGCTGTTTATATTTTGATGGTTGGTAATATCTAAGATTTCGTTAGTTTCTAATTCTGCATCTAATTGACTTTCAAAAAAATGAACTGTAACATTGAATGTAGAAAAAATAACTGTTGAAATATGATCGTGAATATCGGTTAAATTGAAAGTTGACACCCCATCTCGATCATCGGCTCCATCATCGCATTGATAGATTGGAATTGGGTTGTATGACCCTAAAGCAGCACTAGAAGGACTAACTTCTAACATTAATGGCACTTCTCTAAAACAACCATTAGGGTTTTCTGCTCTAACCCAAACGGTTTCAATGGTAAAACCTAAAGCATCTGTATAGTTATCTGGGTTTGGTATGGGGTTGCTATTAGTTTGTGCTTCAGTTTGAGTTTCAAAATAAGTAAATGTTAAACCTTCAGCTATATAGTTTGTATTTATTTCAGCTTTAATACTATCTAATGTTAAATTAAAAGTTGCTTGACCATCATTGGAGTCGTCATCACATTGTGAATAGAGGTTTGGGGTATTAACCACAGGTAATTCAAAAACTTCAATTTCAAAAGCAGTATCGGTATAACAATCAGTAAAAAGATTGTTTGTCATTCTAACATATATGGTTTGTCCGCCAGAAATTGTGTTTGTAAATGCATTTGGTGTTATTATTTGATTATTGTATCCTGCATCGGTAAAATAGGTTAGCGTAAAACCTGTTGAAGATTGCCCATTTAAAATTTCAGTTTCTTTTTGTGTTAAATCGAAAATGATAAGTCCGTCTGTATCTGTTCCAATTATGGTGGTATCACATTCTTGAAGCGGTGTTATATTTAAAGTATCTAACGGAAATGCAGCATTGTAAACTTCTAAATTAAAACTTGATGTTGCAAAACAAGATGTATTTGAATTATTTTCTACACGCGCATAAATGGTTGTATTTCCACTTTCAAACGGGCTTGCTAAAGGAAGATTATTAGTGTTAGCGTCAACTTGAGAAGCATGATAAGTAATTGTTATTCCTGCAGCATTATTAATTAAACTATTCTGTAATGTTAAATTGAAAGGTATGGTACCATTATTATCGTCATCGCATAATCGCATTGTAGGCGCTGTATTGGCTACTGGTGTATCATCAACAGTTAAACTAACTTCATCGGAATATAATCCACAAGTATTTCCTGCGACATTTAAAAATACGCGGTATTGGTACGTATTATAAGTTAGTGGGGTAGTGGTAATGTTTAAATCGCTTGTTGATGAACCGTTATAAATAGCGTCATTAGTAATAGTATTCCAATTGATGCCATCTGTACTGACTTCCCATTGGTAGGTATCGACAGTAGATGATATAACAGAAATAGTAGTGTCTGATGATTCGCAAACTACCGTGTTAATAGGTTGTGTTGTTATTGTAATAGGGGCAGCAACTAAATAATCGGGATGCGGTATGGTGTACCCATCGGTTGCATTATTAACTAGTCCTAAACTGTTAACGGTTACTGCGTTGTCGCCAAGTAAATCGTCTTGGTTTCCATCTGAAAAACTTGCTTCAATAACATCGCTACAGTCATCACCATCACTATCTAAATCAATATAACTAAAAATAGAATCAGTATCTAAATCATTAAGAGTGTAGCCAATTAATCCACTATCTGGTGTCGTTTCTGCTGCATCTGCCCACCCATTGGTACCATAAGTTGGACCATCTTCAATACCGTTTAAATTGGTATCTGATAAAGTTCCTAATTGCCCCGTTTCTATTAAATCGTAAATACCATCATTATCACTATCTAAATCATAAAAATCGAGAATGCCATCGGTATCTGTATCTATGGGTAGTACTGTAATGTCATAAACATCATCTAATCCGTTAGCATCAGTATCAATATTCGATAATGTAACTAAAGTCCCTCTATTTTCAATACTATCAGGAACCCCATCATTATCACTATCCAAATCTAAATCATCTTTTACACCATCTAAATCATTATCTTTTTTAAAACAGGTTAATGAAATATTTCCTCGAAAAGTAGAGGGATTATTAGTATTGGTTAAATTATGTTTGAATGTAAAACCATCAACTTGATTTGCCAAAAATTGGTAAGGCGTAGTGCCTGTTGGAGACGGGTTGATTTTAAAATGAATTTCGGATCCTGATATTTGAGTAATTCCAGTTTCAAAAGCGCCATCAAAATTAGAGTCTACAAGTAAACGATTGTCTGGATCTACTAATGTGATGTTTTTATTTACTGGCGAAATTTTAGCTATAAAAAATTCGCCATTGGTAGCTACATGAGTTACTGAAACATTTTCTGAAAATTTTACATTTACAGACTCAGAAAAGGATAACGTATAATCATTCTCTGCATTATTAGCTGAATTTACAACACTTGTAAAATTCCCAGTATTAGTTCCTGAAAACGAATTGGTATTACCAGAGCTACTAGATTGTGTATAGACCCCGTTTGCAAGCGTAGAAGATGTGCTACCATCTTGAAAAATAAATTGAGGTAAAGTTGTGTTTGTTAGATTAATACTAACGTCTCCTAATGATTCTGTACAGTTAAGAATACCATCGTTATCATTATCTATGTCAATGTTATCAATAATACCATCATTATCAATATCATCTGGACAAATGCTTACAGGTATTTCGACCGATTCTAAGGTTTTACCCGTACAAGCAATTACGCCTATTAGCTTATATTTACCTGGATTTGTTGGTGTAATTGTGGTGTTTATATTATTCATGTCTACAAAACCACTTCCAGAACCATCATCAAAAAACCATTGAAAACTATCAAAATTCTGCGCATTGGCGACTGTTAAATCAACGTTTGGAATACAATTTCCTAGGGTAGCAAATTGAATATCAAAATTAATTTCTGGAGCAGAAGGAAAACCTGAATAAAAACTTCCAGATGTTGCTACACCATTTACATTATAATAAGCAACATATAGTTCGTCATCGCCTTGCACTGAAACATTATTAGTTAAACCATTAATTCTATAGGTTATATAATCTGGATTACCAGTTATGGTACTTGGACCAACAGTTGAAAAATTAGAAAGCGGTAAGTTGTTAATAGTTACATTGGCACCAACTTTTGTAACAATAGAAACACCACCATTGTACACGGTACTACCAATATTATCTATATTGGCTATATTGTCTACATTTCCTCTTGTTTCACAACTTAAAGGCGGCACAAAAAACATACCTTGATTTGCTTCAGAGTTGCTACCAATACCTTGATAAGCAAAAACGGGTTCGGATGTTTTTACATATAAGTTACCAAAAGTATTGTATTGATTGCCTTCAATTAATTGATATTTACCAGTAATTGTAGTGGGAGCTCCTCCATTTATACTAATTGTAGTTCCTGGGGTGTGGGGAACAATTAAAACGTTTTCCCAACCGTTTTCTCCATCGCCTTTCACAAAAATATATTCTGTGCCAACTTTATCTAAACCTACAATTTGATCGAGCCCATAATCTCTACTATTACCATTATGGAAACTTCCGTTGGCGGATCCACAATTAACTACAATATTTTTATCTGAACTTATTAAAGCACCAATTAGACCATCTCTATTAGCAGTGCTAAAAAAACTATTGGTAGCAATGGTATAACTCTCTCCTTCGTCTAAAGTAACATTCACAGGTGTTGTCCCTGAATAATTTTTTATAATTAATCCAGTAGGAAGATTGCTAAAGGTGACTTGTGTGTTGTCTTCTGTAGCCATAACGGAAACAAAATTTAGATAGTTATCTTGTGGGTTTTGGTTCGTATAACTCCCAACTCTAAATGTTGTTCCAAGCGCAGAAATTCCTTTGCTTACTAATGCTCCAGCTTGTGCGCCGCCGCCAGCATTCATTCTTACAGAAACATAAATGGTACCTTCGGCTTCAATAATATAACCACGATTGTTAACCACAGTACTTGTTAGACCAGAAGGAATAAATAGCTGACCATTTCCATTTCCTATAAAAACCTCTTGTGGATTGGCATTCGATACAATACCCGTGATATTACTTGTTGCTGGCTGCCCCACAGGTTTAATGGTGTAAGATATGTCTGAATTGCTTGGTGTGGATAAATAAATATATTGCTCTTCAGGATTTGCATTACCAAATTCGGCACTTGTTAATGGGGGGATATAATGTGTTTTGCTTAATTGTGCAAAAGCACTAATTGATGTTAAAAAAAATAATATTAAAAATAAACTTTTTATATAACGATAGGCGAACATTGTTAACTTAAAATAAGTTGATAAATTAGTAGACTTCAATTAGTTTGAAGACTAAAATATAGTTTTTAATTAAGTATGACTTTAAAAATGATAAAAGGTTTAATGTTTTTGGATAAAACGAATGAATCAACTGACAATACACGTATTACATCTATCGTTTTAACGCAAAATGCCCTTTAATATCAAAAGCTTCTCCATCCTGAATTATTTTTGCAACAAACCAATAATCATCAGAAGGCATGTTCTCTCCATTGTAAGTACCATCCCAACCTAAAACGGTATGTGGTAAAGTTTTAAGTAGTTTTCCGTATCTGTTGTAAATATAGACTACGGTTCCTGGTAATTGATTTGCTCCAACAATGTGCCAAGTATCGAAAGCACCATCATTGTTTGGTGTTACAAATTTAGGTATATCTATAACAAAAACAGGCTCATCTACGGGCATACATCCATTTAAATCTATAATGGTAACAATATGAGCACCAAGTGTTACATTGTTAAATACATTAGATTTTTGTGGTTCGCCACCGTCTAAAGCATATTCATAATCTCCAATACCTTCCACATTTACAGTAATACTGTTAGGGTCTGAAAAATTTACCGTTGTAGAAATAACATTGGTAGCTTGCTGCGATTCTATAACTGTAAAAGGGTGTGTGTAAGAACAGTCGTTACCCACAACATTTGGCGTTGTGGCAATTACCCAATAATTTCCAATATCGCTTACTTCATCAAGTAGTATTTGTGAGGTGGTTGCACCAGTAGACCATAAATAGGTGTCGTTTGGATTACCAGTATAGGCATCAATTATTAAAGGCAGATCGTTAGAACACAGTGTTACAATATCGTCTATAGGTATAACTGGTAATGGATTTATACGAATACTAAATTGTGTTGTACTAAAACAACCTGTGTTATTGTTTTCTAATCTGGCATAAATAATTTCACCATCGAAGGCTGAATGTAAATTACCTAATGCGCTATTAGCTTCTTCCGAATTTATTAAAGAGCTGTAATAGGTTACCGTATAACCTGAAGGGTTTAAACCACCTAAAATAGTGTTATTTTGTTGTGATAGATCAAATATTAAGTTACCATCAAAATCATCATCGCAATCTACTAAACTTGGTGCTGTTATAGCAACGGGGTTAGGATTTATTTGTAAAATGAATGGCTGTATAATGTAACATCCTGTATTTACATCTGAAACTCTAACGTGTATAGTATGGTTGGCAGACGTATAACTAAATGTATTACCAATAGGGTTTACATTGGCAACAGCATCGGCATCTGTATTATGATAGCTTATAATAGGAATACTTGGGGCATCAACAATTATATTATCTATTTGAGATAAATCGTAAGTATTGGTTTCATTATCACATATTTCAATCGTTCCAATTGTATTTGTTGGAGGTGGTGTGTTAACCGTTAAATCTAGAGGAATAACACTATAGCATCCTGTTAAAGTATTGGCAACTTTTATATATACAGTCCCTGTATTTGAATTGTAATTTGAAGGATTTAAAATGTCATTAGAATTATCTAAACCATCATTTTCATTAATATCGCTTTCATTTGCAAAGTAATTGGTAATAAGGTTGGTTTGAATTCTATCTAAAATTTCAAAATCAGCAAGGGTTAAATCAAAATCGACAAACCCATCGTAATCTACATCACAAACCTCAAAAGGTTGTGCTTGTGTAATATCTGGTGCTTCAATAATGTTAATATTAAGTTCTTCAATAACATAACATAAAGAATCATCACTTTCAATTCTTATATATATGGTTTCAGGGTTTTGAGTATTAGTATATTGTAACGGTAACGGGCTTGAGTTACTTTCAGCTTCAGCTTCGGTTAAATGAAATGAAATATTAAGTACATCTGGCGAGCCTTGTGATATTTCTGTGATTTTTTCATTTAAATCGAAATTAGAAATTTCATCGTTTGTAATATCATCGCATCTCAAATATGGCGTTGGATCATTATATATGGGATCTGGTGATACTTGTAAAATAAATGAAGATATACCAAAGCAACTGGGATCTGTAATATTCTCTACTCTAACATGGATTGTTTGTGGGCTAGATGTATTCTGGTAGGTATTATTTTTATCGATAGCATTAGCATAAATACCATTAGAAGCATCTGCCATGTTTTCGAAATAAAAAACGTCTTTCCCTAATTGACCATCTAAAATTTCAGCATCCTTATCTACCAATAAAAAATCTGCAATATTACCGCCTATTTGGCATATTTGAAAATTGCTTATTGTGGGAAATACAGGTAAGGTATTTACAATAATATCTAAAGGGACTATATTATAACACCCTTGCGTGTCATTGTTTTTAACACGAATGTATATGGTTTGAGTACTTGCATTAAAAGCGGTTATATCTGGAACAATATCGGTTGTGGTGTCTTTGTCTGCAGGAGAGGTGGTGAAAAAATCAATTGTAAGACCAGTTGGGTCTGAAACTATTTCTGAGATTGTACCTCTGCTTACAAAATCAATCATTGAAAACCCATCCTGATCGTCATCACAAATTACAATAGGGTTTGGAGTTGTAGCTGCTGGAGCTACATTAATTTGAATCTCAAAAGGGTTAGTAGTGGAGCATCCTGAATCTATATTTTCTATACGAGCAACTAAGGGGGTTAATCCTGTTACGGGATGAAAAGGAGGGAGTTGATTTATATTATTATCGGCATCAGACTGTGTTGAAAAATAACTTACTGTGAAATTGGGATTGCCTCCAGTAATGGTATCATCTAAAGATGCTAAATCTACACTTACGGTGCCATCATCATCTGTATCGCAATATTGTATGGGGGCTACTGGGTTAAATAGTAAAATAGGGTTTACTAATAGTGTAATGTCCCAGACTTCAGAACAACCACTATCTGTATCTAATAATCTAATATAAAGTGTTGTTGGGCTAGTAGCAGCGTATAATCCTGTTTTGTCTATGGGGTTTGTATCTGTGTCTCTGTCGGTTTCAGTTTCGTAAAATGTTACAAGAATGTTTATAGGTAAATCGTTAGCTATAAATTGTTCAACAGTATTTAAATTAAATTCTAAAGTATCGTTAGCGTCATCATTTGTATCGCATAAGGCAAAATCACCCAAATCGGTACCTGTTAATAGTAAATTGGTGTGAATTTCTAAGGGCACAATAGAAAAGCAACCCGTAACATCATCTGTAATTTTTATATAAACCGTTTGCTCGTCGGGGTTTATATTTTGATAATTACTTTCATTAGCAATTGGGTTAATACCATCTTGAGCATCTTGAAATGTTTCATGAAACGTTGGGGTTACACCAGATAATCCGTTTAAAACGTCGGCAATAACTTGAGTTAAATCAAAATTTGCAGTACCGTCCTGATCTGTATCACAGGCATCTATATATTGGGTGTCTCTGTTAACTATAGGGCTAGTGGTAACATCAACATCTAATGTGGTTGTATTTACACAGCCTGTTTGGGTGTTAACAACTCGAACAAATACAGTCTCAGTTGGATTGCTATTTACATACGGTGTTGGTATGGGATTATTACCTGAATTTGCATCTGGTAAATTATAATGATAAGAGACTAATAAATTGCTTTGATTAGCGGTTATTTCATCATCTTTTTGAGTTAAATCTATAACTGTAATTCCGTCTGGTGTATCGTCTCCATCACAAACTTCTATAACTGAAGGTGTAACAATATTTGGTACAGGGTTTACAATTAAATTAAAGCTGGTGTATGCAAAACAGTTACTATTTAAATCGTCAATTCTAATAAAAATAGGTTGTGGGGATGTTGTATTTGGTATGGGTGCTGTAATTTCATTTACATTATTTCTAGCATCAGCATCAGATAAATGATAGGTGTGAGAAAAGGTAGAGAAAGGCACATTAGGAAATAATTCTGCATCTTTAGTTGAAAGGTCGAAAATTTCTATACCATCACCACTAACATCATCACAAAGTTCATAATCTGATATTGGCGTAATAAATTCTTCATCATTTAAAACAACAACAATTTCATCGTCTTCAACACAATCAGCATTATTTAATGGCACAGTAACTTCAACTCTATAAGTCCCACTTTGTATGGCATTATGTGTGGAATTTGTTGCGCTAGGTATTAAAACATTATCTAAAAACCAAGCATAAGTAGCAAATGGGTTTTGTATATCTGCATTTAAAAGTGTTGAGCCAGCACATGTTGAAATGTCATCACCTAAGTTTAAAATTTGAAAACTATTACCTTCTATAAATACAGCAGAATCAAACCGTCCATCTATTTGATCTGCAATTATTAATTTAATATGGTATTGTACATAAGGCGTAATGTTTGCAGATGCTGTTAGCGGTACAGTTCGTCCTTCGTAGTTGGTGTCTCCAATATTATAACCATCAAAATATTGTTCATTTTGAGCAGCACAAGCTGGAAGTAGGTTTGGGTGAATGGTATTTGTGTTTACTTCTGTACCAGTTCCAGGTACTACAGCTATATTTTGATAAGGCGCTGCACTTCCTGTTTCTCTAATTAGAAAAACAAATCCATCGGAAACTAAACATGGGTTTATTCCATCGTAATCCTCGGATGCAAATAAGTAATTAAATTGAATTTGATTAGAAATTGAAATAATATCGAATTCTATAGATGTTGCATTAACGTAATTTGTATTACCTAAAGCTGCATCTAAATCGGGGTCTGACCCCCAAATTGAAGAACCTTCACTTAATGTTGGTGTTATTACAGAATTTCCACCAGATGATGCATCACCTGTTGATAGCATAATACCATTTTGAAAAGGAAAATTAGAACTAGCTCTATCAAAATAAGCATAACTAGGAAGCCCAAATGAATTCCCATTAATAGAAGACGTAATGTTTGAGATTTCTACACAGCTGTTTTGTACAAGGTTATCCTCTATAAGTTGCTGTAAACCAACAGAATTATCTACAGATATTTGTTGTGAAAAAGCAAAATGATTTCCACAAATAAATACAAATAAGACATAACAGATAAATCTCATAGCATGTAGGTTTTTTCTTTTTTGATTTTAATGGCAAAATAATACCGTATGTACGGATTAAATTATTGCGAAAATTAGTTATTTTTTAGATGAAATGCAAAAAAAATCAGATGAAATGCATTTTTATTTGTTTTAAGTGAATTGTTTTAGTATTTCAAAGTAAAATGATTTTTAAAAATTCTGCCGTCTTGAAGTGTTACCATAAACCAATAATCATCAACGGGTAGTTTTTCACCATTAAATGTTCCGTCCCAACCAGCACCTAACGGATTTAACTGTTTAATTAATTTCCCAAAGCGATTATAAATAAAAATATTAGAATTGGGTTGAAACATACCAGAAATACCAAGGACTTGCCATGTATCGTGCACACCATCATTATTTGGTGTAAAGAACTTAGGGAAGCCAATAATAGAAACTTGGTTTGCTACTGTACCACAGTTATTTTTAATATCTCTAACAGTTATTGTATAAATACCAGGCGATACATTTTCAAATATGTTACTTTCTTGATACTGTCGGTATATACCATTGTCATTTTCTAAGGCGTATTCGTAAACCCCTTCACCAGAAACCAATGTGGTAATGGTGTTATTCTGTGTTACATCAACAACTTCAATAGCTTCAAAGGTAGCAACATTAGAAGCTTCTATAATAATGGTTCTTTCTTTAGAGCATGTCGTTGCTTTATTGGTTATGGTAACGGTGTAAATACCAATGTCATTAATATCAATTTCATAAGTATCTTCTCCAGTAGACCAATTGTAGGTGTAATTATTAGGAGAATCCCCAATAACATTTGCATGTATTGTAATGGTTTCAGGAAACGTATTTAAGCAGTAATATAAGGTTTCTTCTTCTTCTTCTATATTTGGAAGTTTAGAGATGTTTAATTCTAATTCATTTATTCCAAAGCAATCATTTGTAGTAATATTTTCAATTCTGAAATATAATTTTTGACTGTAAGGATTAGTATTAGTGTAGTCTGTAATAGCATTTTGCTCTAAATGTGCATCATTAATGTTGCCATAATATTTTATAACTAACTCTGTGGTTGGTATTGTTAGCGTGTTTAAAATTAGTGGTGTATAGTCATCTAGCACAAATGAGTTTATACCATCTTCCGAATTCAATTCGTCACAAACTGAATCTGCTATAAAGTTACTAACTTGAGTGTCACTAATTTCTAAATTAACTACAGAAGTGTTGTAACACCCACTAATAGTATGTGTAGCCCTAGCGTATATTTGAGATGTATGATCGTTTTCAAAAGCTTCAGGGTTTAGTATAGGATTTGTGTTATTTATAGCATCATTTGGATCTAGATAAAACGAAATTGTAACGTCATCAAAAGAGCTGTCTGTAATTTCTTGAAAAGCATTATTTAGATTATAAGTAGTTAATCCATCAGAAATAATATCTAAATCACATTGAAAAATAGAAGTATTAAAAGCATTTGGATTATCAAAAAATTGAACATTAGCCACTCCTTGAGGTAAGCCACAAGAATTTGTTATTACAGAACCATTAGGTTCAATAACTACTTTATATCTACCACTTTGTGTAACTAATAAATCAAAATCAGATTCAGGTAATGGTATGTCATCACGAGTCCAAGAGTATATAGCTCCTGGTAAATTATCTGCAACTAAGGTATAAGTTTCATTCTCACATAATGCTAAAAATGTACTTGAACTATTGTTATTTATAATATCTATTTGTTGATTAAAAAAGGATGTTATAAAAGGCGGTAGACCCTGCGTAGAATTATTAGAGCCTAAACTAACAGCATTGTGTTGATAGTTAGCTGCTACTCCTAATTCATTTGGGTTGTTAATAACCCCTAAAGCATTTAATCCATCATCGTAAGTTTGACTCATGGATCTATATATTTTTCCATTGGGAGCCAGTTGTAGTGCCCCACGATATTGTTGTCTTGAATCTAAAACTACTTGACTGTTATTAATATTTGCCGCATTAAGGTTATACTGAATTAAATTGGCACTATGATTAGTGGGGTTATTATTATTAGTGCTATTAGTTCTATCAAAAAAATCATTTGATGCCAGAATATATAAAAACTGACTATCTGGAGAAAACTCGACACCGTAAGGGAAATTGTTTGAACCATTAACGCTCAAAGGTAAAGTGTTACTAACAGTACCAGTTGTAGAATTAAAATCAAATAAATATAAGCCTGATCGCACATTAGCACATGCTAATTTAAATCCACTAGGGGATAGCTTTAAATAACCTCTTGTGTCGGATATTGTAATTGGTAATGTTGATTTTACAGGAACAGGGTTAACTCCTACAGCATTTACTTCGTAGGCATAAAATGTATCTAAATTAGGTTGGGCATTTACGGGAAAAACACCACTACTATTTGAAAGCGTAATAACCCAAATGGATTTTGAGTCACAGTCTTTAACAACTGCTGAAATTTTTTCAGCACAATCTGGAAGTAAATTAATATTTTTTCTAGTAACTTCTCCTGTAGATAAATTTGCAGACACATCGATTTCTGAATAATTTAATCCAGTATCATTAGCATTAGATCCTACTGTGAAAACATAATAGATGTTTGGATTATTAGAATTGGGAACTACAATTGCAGATTGAGTGCTCGACTCATCACCCAAAAGGCCTTCTCCATTCGGCATAATCTCATGAAACTTATTATAAACTGTACTACCATCAGTATAAAATAATAAATCGCCATTGGAATCTGATATAGAAGCACAACCTTCTCTAGTGTTTATTTGTCCATTATCAAGAGAGGTAACCTCACCAGTGAAAAAGTTAAAATTGATACCAGCATTTTCGCCAAAATACCAATTTGAAGCTTCGTTTTGGGCAATAGCATTTAATCCTGTAAGACAGGTTATTATTAATATGATAATTTTTCTCATCTTTAAATAGCAAAAGCTATCAAAGATATTACAAATCTCGCTTTTTTAATAATCTGTACGATAAAAAGATAAATAGGGCAGTCCAACCAATTACTATGGCAAATTCATACCAATAGACTCCGTAATTATAAGATAAACCTGCCTTATCAGGAAATTTGGTCATGGCTATACGTTGGAAAGGTTGATCTATTAATTTATACATAGATTTTAATGGAAAGTAATTTTGAATTTTTTCAGCTATGGTTGTGTCTAATTTCCATGTCATCAACCCAAAAATAATCCATTCTAAAATATATAGAATAAATAAAAATGCTAGTGCAAAAGCTGACCGCTTAACCATCATTCCAAAGAATAAACACAAACTAAAAAAGGCAGTTAATTTTACAAAATAGGCTAGTAAAAATTCAACCTCTCTAAATATAATTGAGACCTCAGTATAACTAGAGTAATATAAACCTATACATAAGGAAATAAGACTAATTAATATAGTAGAGACTAATGAAAAGAAAACTAAAGTATAGAATTTGGATAAGATAAATTCCTTTTTACTTAAACCATCTATTAAATTTTGCTTAATAGTTTTATTGCTATACTCATTCCCTATCATACTCACCACGACTATAGCAAAGAAGAACTTAAATTGAGAGGCAAAAAACGTTGTTAAATGCCAAATAATAGGAAAATTAAAAATTCCAAGTTCACCTAATTCAAGGGTGAAAAAACCAAAAACGTTAAATTTTATTGATGATAATAAAATGACAAAAAAAGGAAGTATAAAAGATACAAAAATAAGAATCTTACTAGTTCTATTAAGTAATAATTTTTGTAATTCTAAATTTAATAGGCGTAACATATAGTCAGTTTTGGTTGTGTTAGTTATTATCTGTAAGTTGTAGGAATTGCTCTTCTAAACTTTCTTTTCGTTGTACCAAATGCGTTAGAATAAGACCTTTTTCAAATAGTAATTTATTGAAACTTTCAGATTTAATAGGCTCATTTAAAAAAGCAGTAATCAAATCAGCTTCAACAGTAATTTTTCCAAACGACGTATTATCTTTTAAAAATGATAATAACTCATCTTGTTTGTTACATTTCAATTCAAAAAAGCCATGACTAGAAATCATGTCATCTACACGACCAGCGTATAATTTCACACCTTTTCTAAGTACAACAACGTGCGTGCATACTTTTTCAACTTCATCTAATAAATGCGAAGCCAACAAAATAGTTGTGCCTTTTGCAGCAATTTGCTTAATTATTTCTCTAATTTGATGAATGCCTTGAGGATCTAAGCCATTTGTAGGCTCGTCAAGAATTAAAATTTCTGGATCATTTAGTAAGGCAGATGCAATCGCCAATCGTTGCTTCATTCCAAGGGAATAGGTTCTAAATTTACTATGCTTCCTTTCTAATAAACCAACAATTTCTAGTTTTTCTTCAATTTTACTATAATCAACCCCTTTTATTTTACAAACCAACTTTAAGTTTTCTGAAGCAGTCATATATGGGTAAAAATTTGGACGCTCAATAATAGCGCCTACTTTTTTTAATGCCTCATGCGTTGAGGTGTTGCCGTCAAACCAATGAAAATCACCTAAAGTCTTGTTTACTACATTTAAAACAATGCCCAAGGTGGTAGATTTTCCACTTCCGTTAGGGCCTAAAATACCATAAATATTTCCTTTGTTTATAGTAAACGATAAGTCTTTAACAGCGGTTAAATAGCCAAATTTTTTGGTAAGATTGGTAATTGTTAGAATAGGCTCCAAAGCGATATTTTTAGTATACTGAAAAGCATCAATATAGGTTAGCTATATCGGTAAGACGATAGTCTGTACAATTTGTTACAAGGATAATAATAAAAGCTTAAATTTGAATAACTTTATAGTTATGCAAGATTTAAAGATATCTAAGAAAAAACCATCATATCCTGTAACAACGAAATTACATGATTACCTTTCTGAATACAATAGAAATATAAAAATCCCCATTTTTTATGATGATTTGCTACGGTTTCAAGGGTCGATTGTAGTGTATGATAAGCATGATAATGATACGCTATGGATTCGTGTTTATTATAATGAATATGAAAGGGAGGAAATAGATTTAAGCCTGAAAAAAGTCTATACTATTTTACATTCTGATGGTAACGAAAGTACAATTCCATTTCTTAATGTTGATGCAATTGATTATTGCACATTTGGAAATTCTAAGCCATTTAGGATTAAGATTAGAAATATTTTAAATGATAACTACACGTATTTTTATATAAAGACTGCGGATGCTTCACGTATTTATGGTTTGGAATTAGAGCATATGCTTTCCCCATATAATTTGAATTTTTTAGTTTATAAAAACACCTTAATTGAAGAGCATATTGTAGGTATACCAGGTGATGAGTTTATAAAAAATATGCTACCTAAATGTAGTAAATCTGAAAAGTCGCAAATAGCAAAAGAGTTTGTTAAGTTTAACGAACGTTGTATGATTAGGCTTTTAGGAGATATGCGATCGTACAATTATGTAATTGTGCCAACACACGATTTCGACCATGTAGTTTATAAAATAAGAGCGATAGATTTCGATCAACAATCCTACGAGGGTAAGTTTAATATTTACAGGCCACAGTTTTTTAAAGAAAATTTAGAGATGGTTGCATTGGTGTCCAAAAGTTTTCAAAAATTCTCAATAGATCAATATAAAATTGAAGAGCGTTCCATTTTGGTAAAACGGTTAAAAAGCTTTAACGATAGAGTAAATGTGTTGTTAGGTTGTATGCTTTCAGACACCATATCGAAAAAAGAAAATGTAGACCTATTAAAGTTTAAAATCTATGAATATACTCAAGATGTAAAGTTTAAGCGTTCTAAAAATATGGGACAAATATTAAAAAATGGTTTGGAGTATTTAGTGCGTAATTACGAAAATGTAAAACCATCTTTTTAAATAAACAGAAGGTTTAATTCCAGTTTTCGTCAAAATCTAAATCGCTATAATCATCAACGTCTATACCATCTTCAAATTCATCAAAATTATCTTCATCAACATCAGCTTCAAACAATTTTTCTGGAGCAGTATCTGGCACTTGCCCTTGAACAAACATTAAGTTAGGGTAATCGTGTCCTTCGGTTTCATCAACTATTTCAGCTAATTCAACATAAAACGTCCACATACTTAAAAAATCGTAAACATATATTAATTTAGTTTGTGCTTCATGTACCACACTATCTAAAGATGTTTCGTTCATTAAACGTGCTGTATTTCCGTCACTTAAATCAAATAAAGAAATTTCTTCACCTTGATCCCAAGTATCGTTACTAATGTAAAACGAAGCCATTTCAGTACCATCGAACCCAAAAGACTGGGTTATAATGTTATGCAAATCTTCAAGAGTATCTGTTTCACGAATTTCTAAATCGCGGAAAATATCATCTTCAGTATCATTATCAAGTATTACTCTAAATCTGTAAATCATCGTGAGAAATTATGCTACAAAGATATGTTTTTTTGAATTATTTACTGAAGCGATGTAAAGCAAATGTCATTATTGTTAACAAGAAAAAAGCACCAATTTGATGTGCTACACCAAATAAAACAGGCATTTTATTTATTAAAAGAATAGTTAAAACACCTAATAAAAACTGAACACCTATCATTACCAAAAGCGCTTTAATTCCTTTTGATTGTATTTGTGTTACATTCATTTTTCGAGATTTTTTCCAAATTATAATTATAAAAAGCACAACGATATAAGCTAAAATTCTATGTACAAATTGAACCCCACTTTTTCCTTCAATAAAGTTTTTGTACAAAGGGTTTTGTTCAATATAAACTGTTTTGTGCATAAATTTGCCTTCGCTCATTAATGGCCAATGGTTGTGTATAAAACCAGCGTCTAAGCCAGCTACAAAAGCACCATAAATTATTTGTAATATTAGTAGAGCTAAACCAAATCGAATTAAATTTCTAAAACCTTTATCTATGTTCTTTTTTTGCGGAAACATTAAATCTAAAGCAACCCAAAAGGTATAAGCAAAGGTTATAAAAGCGGTGGTTAAATGTGCTGCCAACCTGTAATGACTTACATCTGGATTATCTACCAGTCCACTTTTAACCATATACCAACCTAAAAACCCTTGAAAAGCACCTAATGCCATTAGTAGTAACGATTTTTTTATAGTTGGTGTGGTGAGCTGTTTTTTTAATAGAAAATATAGAAATGGAATAAAAAATACTAACCCAATTATGCGTCCAATAAACCGATGTAGCCATTCCCAAAAATAAATATCTTTAAAATCTTGAAGTGAAAAGTGGGTGTTTAGTTTTTGATACTCTGGGTATTGTTTGTACAAATTGAAAGCTTCTTGCCACTCAACATCATTCATTGGGGGAATGGTTCCAGAAATTAACTTGTAGTTAGAAATTGATAACCCTGAATGTGTTAACCTAGTAATACCGCCAATAACTACCATTATGAAAATGAGCAAGCACCCAATGAGTAACCAATAAATAACTTTTTTGTTGTCTTTTTTCATCCTTTTGTCATTCCTGCAAAGGCAGGAACCTTATTAATTGAACCTAAATTATTTTAAGTGGATTCCTGCCTTTACAGGAATGACAAGCTTTTTGCTTAATTTTTTTTCAACCCTAATTTCACACCTTCTGATAACATTAATTGATATGCTGCATTATATTCATTTGGAATATCACCTTCTAAAATAGCTTCTTTTATAGTTTCTTTAATAATCCCAATTTCACGAGATGGTTTTAAATTGAATGTTTTCATTATTTCTTCCCCAGAAATGGGTGGTTGAAAATTTCTAACATGGTCGCGAGTTTCAACTTCAATAATCTTATCGCGTACTATTTTAAAGTTGTTATGGTATTTATTAAATTTTTTAGGGTTTTTGGTGGTAATATCGGCCTCACAAAGCGTCATTAAATCATCAACATAATCACCAGCATCAAACACTAATCTGCGTACTGCCGAATCGGTTACAATGTCTTGAGCAAGCACGATGGGGCGCGAACTCATAAATACCATTTTTTGTACAAATTTCATTTTGTCATTCAGTGGCATTTTCAATCTTTTAAATAGGTGATATACCATTTTTGAGCCTTCAAATTCATGCCCATGAAAGGTCCATCCTACTTTTTTACTAAACCGTTTTGTTGGTGCTTTACCAATATCGTGTAATAATGCCGCCCAACGTAGCCACACATTGTTAGTGTGTTTTGCAATATTATCTACAACTTCTAAAGTGTGATAAAAATTATCTTTATGGCGTTGTCCTTCAACTTCATCAATGCCTTTTAAGGCAGTAAGTTCTGGTAAAATGTATTGTAATAATCCTGTTTGTTCTAGCAATAAAAACCCAACTGAAGGTATTTCACTTTCTAGAATTTTATTGAGTTCTACAACAATACGCTCGTTAGTAATAATTTTAATTCTATCACAGTTTTTTGAAATAGCGTGTAACGACGTTTGTTCAATTTTAAAATTAAGTTGTGTTGCAAACCTAATGGCGCGCATCATGCGCAATGGATCATCACTATACGTTATATCTGGATTTAAAGGTGTTTTTATTATTTTCTTATCTAAATCTTCAATACCATTAAATGGATCAAGTAATTCACCAAATTTAGTGTCACTTAAGTCTAAAGCTAAAGCGTTTATTGTAAAATCTCGTCGGTTTTGGTCGTCCTCCAAAGTGCCGTTTTCTACAATTGGGTTCCTACTATTTTCGTTATAAGATTCTTTTCTTGCCCCAACAAACTCTATTTCAATATCATCGTATCTAAGCATTGCTGTGCCGTAAGTTTTAAAAACCTGCACTTTTGGTTGGGAAGGAATGTTTTTTGCAACCTGTTTAGCAAGTGCAATACCACTACCTATGGCAACAATATCAATATCTTTGGCGTTACCACGCTTTAAAATAAAATCGCGTACAAAGCCACCAATAACAAAAGCATCAAGTTGTAATTCTTTTGTCGATTGGGAGATGATTTTAAATATGGGATGGTTTAAAGCTTCTTTGTAATTCATATTTTTTTTGCCACGAATTCACGAATGTTTTATAAAACAATTCTTTTATGATCTAGTAAGTCTCTATGAAAGTTTGCTAATATTGCTAATTTATAGTTTGATACTTTTAAATAATTTAGACATTGTGCAATATGTTTATCATGTAAGTTCTCTGTTGGTTTTACTTCTAAAATAATTTTATCAAAAACCACAAAATCTGCATAAAACCTGTGTTTTAATATGGTGTCTTTATAAGATACATTAAATTCTTTTTCTCGTTCAAAAGGAATATTTAACTTTTTGAATTCGTATTCTAAAGCATCTTTATACACGATTTCCGAAAAACCGCTGCCCAAATTGTTATAAACGTCAAAAAGTACTCCAACAATGGAGTAACTTTCATCTTTATAAATAATATTAGACATAAATATTCGTGAATTCGTGGCTGCTTTTTTATTTCCGGATTATTTGGACAATACCATTATTACTCAACTTAATGATTGAAGATGGCTTATCACAGATTTTTTCGTGATGCAAATTTACAACATAGTCTACACCTTTTAAAATAGCAGGAGCTATTTCTTTATAGCTTTTTGGCGTAGGTTGCCCACTAATATTAGCCGAAGTTGAAACCAACGCACTATTAAGTTTTCGCGATAATTGATAGCAAAATTCATCATCGGGAATTCTAATGGCAATAGTATTATCTTCAGCAATTAAATTTGGTGCTAAATTTTGGGCATCATCGTAAATTATAGTAATTGGTTTTTCTGAAACATCAATAATACTATAAGCCGCATCGGGTATGTTTTTTACATGTTTTTTTAGCATTCTGTCGTCAGTAACTAAACATATAAGTGCTTTAGAGTCTTCTCGTTGCTTTAATTTGTATACTTTTTTAACAGCTTCGGCATTAGACGCATCGCAACCAATTCCCCAAACAGTATCTGTGGGGTAGAGTATGAGCCCTCCTTCTTTTAGGATTTTAAAAGCGTTGTTTATCTCGGTTTGCATAAATTTACTTTATTGGCAAATTTAATATTAGTTTTCTACATTGTCTAAAACTTTGTAATATTGCCGAATGAAGAAAGTGTTTCATAGTAAATACAATGAATTTGAGGCTGATATTGATACTTATATCAATAATTTTGATAGCACAGGAAACGCTATTAAAGATTCAAGGAATAAATTAAAACTATTTAATTTACCTGACGGAACGGTTATTAATGTTAAGTCGTTTAAAGTCCCAAATTTAATAAACAAAATAGTCTATAATTTTTTTAGAAAGAGTAAAGCACAACGATCTTTTGAGTATGCTAATAAGTTAATAGACTTTAATATTGGTACACCAGCACCAGTTGGCTATTATGAGTTTTCTTCGCCTTTATTCTTTAAAAAAAGCTTTTATATAAGCGAGCAATTAAACAGCGACCTTACTTATAGAGAGCTTACAACAGATTTTAATTACCCCAATTACGATACTATTTTAAGAGCATTTACAAGATTTACATATAATTTACATGAAAAAGGAATTCTTTTTTTAGATCATTCACCAGGAAATACATTGATTAAAAAGAATGGTGATGACTATAATTTTTATTTAGTTGATTTAAATAGAATGAGATTTGAATCTTTAGATTTTGAAACCCGAATAAAGAATTTTTCAAGGCTAACCATTCATAAATCAATGGTTGAAGTGATGAGTGACGAATATGCAAAATGTATAGGAGAAAGCTACGATAAGGTTTTTAATTTAATGTGGGCAGAAACTGAAGCTTTTCAAGAAAAATTCCATCGAAGAAAACGATTGAAAAAGACACTTTTATTTTGGAAGTGAATTTAATCGTTTTAATTCGCAATATCTATAATACACACCATAAGCACTAAAATAGGATAATTGAAATCCCGCTTTGCCATCTAAAAAACCTAACCTAAAAATATAGTTAGTAATAAACTTATAAAAGGGTCTAAAAATAAAATGAAAAATAGAGGCGCTTTTGCCTTTATTAAAGAGTTCTAAAGCCTTTAATTTTGCATAATGCACCATTTTATCCTTGTAATTTTGAGCATCGGTAATAGAATAATGTAGCATTTTGTTTTTTAAAATAGCAGATTCTCCTTTAATTATAGGCATTTCGTGTACAATTCTATCCTCTTTATATTTAACACAGCCATTTTTAAATAAGCGATACGTAGTATCTGTTTGAAAACCACTATAATTAATCACCTTGTTATTAAAAAATACTTTTCGTTTAAACATAAAACCAGTGACCAGAGTGTTGCTATTAACTGTATTTAATAGTTCTTTTTTTAGTTCTGGTGTAATACGTTCGTCGGCATCAATAAATAAAATCCATTCGTAATTAGCTTGCTCAATAGCAAAATTGCGTTGGTCTGCAAAGTTTTTAAATTTGCGTTTTATAACGCTTACCTGCGGAAATGCTTCTAGTTTTTTTAACGTGCCATCAGTACTAAAAGAGTCAATAACTATAATTTCGTCTGCAAAATCGATATTTTCTATAACATCGTTAATATGATTTACCTCGTTATAAGTAATCATTAATGCAGATATTTTCGATTTGTTTTTGTTCAATTTAAATGTAGTTATAGCTTACTTGGTTTACCAAAAATAGAATGAATTTTTAATCGTCTTAAAAATGAAATTTTTCTTTTTTCGGACACACCGTTTTCTTTAATATACTGTCTAGTAGCTTCAACCATACGTTGTGCAGATTTTCCATCGGTATATGGGTGAAACTGTGCGTTTATGTATGTTCTAGATTCTGCGAAAGGATCTTTATCTAAATTCTTTTCTACTAATGTTGCTAAGTTATTATAGGTTTTAGCATCTTCCCAATTAATATTTTCTGAAATACTATTAAAGGTTATTACAGGTTTGTTTAATAAAATAAACTCATAAATAACGGATGATGTGTCGCTTACTAAAATATCTGAAATGAGTAAAAACTTAATAATATTTTTTTCTTCTTGAAAAATAATGTTTGAAATGGAGTTAGCTAATTTTCTATATGTATTTAACCATTCCGTTGCCATTAAAGGATGAAATTTTAAAAGAATAACATAATTTGGGTTGCTTGCTAGTTCTTTTATTTGGTTAATTAAAAACGGAGCAGAGGTTAATTTAGGCGAAAATGTAGGTGCATAAAGAATTACCTTTTTTGCTTTATGCGTTTTTAATAATTCAACCTTATAGTTATTGTATTTAGTTTTGTCTTTTCCGTAAATATCTAATTTTGGCCATCCTGTTTCAATAACATCAAAATTTTTATGAATGGCTTTTAACTCATTAAACTTATTGGTAAAGTAAGGTCCTTGGGTTAGGTACAAATCGAAATAATGACGAATTCTAAAATGCCCTTTTTTTTCACCTGCTAAGCCATGAAAAATTTGAGTTTTTAATCCTCTTAAATAATAAGGAACTGCGTTACCAGGAACAAAAATAACATCACTTTTAAACGCTTCTAAATCTGATATTCTAGAGGTATGGCTATCTATTTTGTAAGGGAAATCGTTATAAATTTTTTCTTTTATATACCAAATGTATTCATCTTTATTAGATTCTAAAGCCTGTTTTAAAGGTTCTAAAATACCGAAAGCATAATTGTTTTGGCAGAAAAGAATTGCCTTCATTACAGCATGTTGTTTACATTTTCAAGATCCTCTATAAAATCTATTTCCATGCAGTTATATTTGGAAATATCGATAGCTTTAATTTTTAAACCATCTTTTTCTATGGCTAATTCTAAACCTCTTTCAAAGTAATCGTTAGCATCACATTCTTCTAATCTATTAATAAAAGTAAGAATGTCTTTAGAAGCTATAAAGTTGATGCCTACAGCTTCTCCAAGTCCATTTTTTACGGTTTTAGAGAGTTCATTTATAAAACCATCTTTTAATGTATATTTAACTTCTTCTTCAGCAACTTTGCTTGTATTTACAGCTACAAATGATTCGTTTGCTTCAATTGAAGGGTTTAGTATATCCAATATTTTTTCATCAAACACAACGTCGCCATTAAACCATAATACAGATTTATCTCGATGTTTTTTTAAAGCTTGTAATAAACTTTTTGATGTATTAGTTCTATCAAAAAATGGGTTGTAGACATAAGTTAACTCTGGAAAACGTTCCATTATTAAATCTTTCTTAAAGCCTACAACCACATTAATATCATCAATATTATATTTTGAAGCAATATTATCGGTTTGCATTTTCATAATGCTCTTCCCATTTTTAAGAGGCGTTAATGGTTTAGGAAACGGATTTCCTAATCTAGAACCTATTCCTGCAGCAAGGATAATAATCTTCATAATGTATTATTTCTATTATTTAATAATAATTAAACAGGTGTTAAACCGCAACACTATGCTCACGCAAAGCATCATTAAGCGATGTTTTTTTATTAGTACTCTCTTTACGTTTTCCAATAATTAAAGCACAAGGTACGTTATAGGTTCCAGACGGGAATTCTTTAGCATAACTACCAGGAATTACAACCGAACGCGCTGGAACTCTCCCTTTATATTCAACAGGCTCGTTACCAGTAACATCAATAATTTTTGTACTCATAGTTAAAGTAACACCAGCACCTAAAACAGCTTCGGTTTCCACACGAACCCCTTCAACAACAATACAACGCGAACCTATAAAGGCATTATCTTCAATAATTACAGGAGCAGCTTGCAAAGGTTCTAAAACACCTCCAATGCCAACACCACCAGATAAATGTACATTTTTACCAATTTGAGCACAACTTCCAACAGTAGCCCAAGTATCAACCATAGTACCTTCATCTACGTAAGCTCCAATATTTACATAACTAGGCATTAAAATAGTACCTGCCGAAATATAAGCACCATGTCTTGCAACAGCATGAGGAACAACACGTATGCCTTTTTCAGCATAACCTGTTTTTAAAGGAATTTTGTCATGAAACTCTAATGGTCCGCACTCTATGGTTTCCATTTTCTGGATTGGAAAATATAAAACTACTGCTTTTTTTACCCATTCATTAACTTGCCATCCGTTTGCTATTGGTTCTGCTACACGAAGTTTGCCAGAATCTAATAACGAAACGACTTCTCTTATCGCTTTTGTTGTAGCTTCATTATTTAAAAGCGTTCTGTCTTCCCAAGCGTTTTCTATAGTTTGTTGTAATTGTGTCATTGTTGTTTAAATTTTGAGCAAATATAGTACCTATCATTTAAAAATGAGAACTAAATGCTCATAATAATAGATTAGATTATTGCTAGAATATCCATAATAAATGATTGTTTTTAACAGGAAGAATTGTGCTTTTTATCTTTTTGTCTAATGTAGACTTAGATGAAATGCATAAAACTTTGTATTTCATCTGTGAAATTATGTATTTCAACTATTCGTCGATAAAAATTATACAGTGTTCTAATAAACGAATTTACAGAGGTTTACAACTATTTTTTTGTGCAAAACCTTTAGAGTGCTGGTATCTTTGAACCATCAAAATAACCCAAGTCAAAATGAAAACAAATTATTACATATTATTTATTTTATTACTTTCTTTTTCTTTTGCAAATGCGCAAAGTACTGAAACTGTAATTACTGAAGTATCTACTACTAGTGTTTCTGTTTCTAAAGAAGATAATAAAATTATTGTTTTAGATAGTGTTTCTACTAAGGGTATTGATAGTAACGATTTAATTCTTGATGCCAATAAGGTAAAAGAAAGTATTGCTAAAAGTAGTAGTGATATTAGAATCTACTTAAATCGTTTAAGAAATGTTGATAATATTAAATTGGTATTTCCTAAAATGAATAAAGATGAAAAAGCATAAGCTATTATTAATAATTGAAGTTAAACTATAAAAGGTTGTCTGTTAAGGCAGCCTTTTTTGTTTTATTGCATTATTTTTGAACAAATTATTTTATGGCGCGCATCTTAGCAATAGATTATGGAATGAAGAGAACAGGGGTAGCTGTAACGGATGAGTTGCAAATTATCGCATCTGGATTGACTACTGTTAATACAAAAGAACTTATTTCTTTCTTAAAAGAATATGTTACTAAAGAGGAGGTAGAGCTATTTTTAGTAGGTGAACCTAAACAAATGGATAATACTGCTTCAGAAAGTGAAACCTTAATTAAACCCTTTTTAGAACAACTTCAAAATCAATTTCCTAATATACCAATACAACGTGTTGACGAACGTTTTACATCTAAAATGGCATTTCAAACAATGATTGATAGTGGTCTTAAAAAAAATCAACGTAAAAATAAAGCATTGGTAGATGAGATTAGTGCAACTCTTATTCTTCAAAGTTATTTATACTCTAAATAGAGCTCATCGTTAGCACATAAATTTTAGCCCAAATTCAAACAAATACATTAATAAGTATTGTATTTTTGCAAAATTAATAGCAATTTATATTTATGATTTTATCAATAGTTGCATACGGTGACCCCGTTTTAAAAAAGAAAGGTATAGATATTACCAAGGATTATCCAAATTTAGATACGCTTCTTGAGAATATGTATGAAACTATGTATAATGCTTTTGGTGTAGGTTTGGCAGCACCACAAATAGGATTACCAATACGATTATTTTTAGTAGATACCTCACCTTTTTCAGAAGATGAAGCACTTACAGAAAAAGAACAAAACACATTAAAAAACTTTAAACGTACATTTATTAATGCTAAAATAATTAAAGAAGAAGGCGATGAGTGGGCATTTAATGAAGGGTGTTTAAGCATTCCAGATGTAAGAGAAGATGTTTTTAGGCAGCCAAAAATTACTGTTGAGTATGTTGATGAAAATTTTAAACCACATACCGAAGTATTTGAGGGATTAATAGCTAGAGTCATACAGCACGAGTACGATCATATTGAAGGTATATTGTTTACCGATAAACTATCTAGTTTAAAAAAACGTTTAATAAAAGGTCGACTTGTGAATATATCTAAAGGAAAAATTAATGTAGATTATAGAATGCGTTTTCCTAATATTAAAAAGAGACGATAATATTTGCAATACATTAATAAACGGATGATATTTGCCCCTTTCTAAAAGAAATATATATGAGTTTAGATAAAGTTTTAGCAATTGGTGGAAAACCAGGTTTATATAAATTAATAGCACAAACCAGAGGAGGTTTTGTAGCAGAATCGTTAATTGATAACAAACGTTTATCTGTTAGTGTGCAACAAAATGTTAGCATTTTAAGTGAAATTGCTATTTACACATTAACTGAAGAAGTACCTTTAAAGCAAGTTTTTAATAATATAAAAGAAAAGGAAAACGGAGAACAAACCAGTGTTGGGTCTAAAGAAAGTAAAGATAAATTAGAGGAATACTTTTTTAATGTTTTACCAGATTATGATGAAGATAGGGTATATGCAAGTGATATTAAAAAAGTGTTGCAATGGTATAATTTATTGCAAAAACACAATATGCTAGATTTTTAGATGATGAAGCTAGTAAACAAACTTCTGATGAGGAAGAATAATTGAAATAAATAATATGCTAAAGCCTTCAAATTTTGAAGGCTTTTTTTAGCTCATTTTTGTAAGGTTCTGTGCTTTGTAACGACGATTTCTTTAGTAATGAAAAAATAAAAATTAAATGAAATCACTTTGGTTTTTCGACGACGTTAATCTTTTTAAAATGCTCTGTCCGCACAAATTTAAAGCATATAAGGCAGATCATGATTTTGATGCCTACAAAAAGAAAGATTACATTTATTTTGAAGCCGATTCTGCAAACAAAGTATATTTAATAGAAAAAGGAAAAGTTAAAATTGGTTACTATAATGAAGACGGTGACGAAGTAGTAAAGGCCATTTTAACCCGTGGCGAATTATTTGGCGAAACTGCAATTTTAGGAGAATCTAAGCGAGAAGAATTTGCTCAATCTATAGATAATACAACTAGTATTTGCCCAGTAGGAGTAGATACCATGCATGATTTAATGCAAAACAATAAAACATTTAGTTTTAAAATTTATAAAGTTATAGGGTTTAAACTTAAAAAGTTAGAACGACGCCTTCAACTCTTATTATTTAAAGATGCAAAAACAAGACTTTTAGAGTTTTTAGACGAATTATGTTCAGATTACGGCTATGATTGCGAAAAAACAGGAGATAAAGTTATTCATCACCCATATACCCAAAAAGATATAGCATCTTTAATAGGGACGTCTAGACCAACTTTAAATATACTTCTTAATGAATTAAAAGAAGAAAATGTTATAGAGTTTACCAGAAAAGAAATACGAATCCATAAAAAAACAGCTTAATGTTAGGTGGCTAACATTTTATAAAATTATCGCGCTGTACTTTTGAAGTATTAAAAAAACTTTAAAAAAAAAGCGATGATAAAAAAAATGTTTTTAGCAGTATTAGCAATAGGAATTTTTGCTAGTTCTTGCAGTAGTGATGATGATAATACACCCACAACATCCAATTTAACCCTTAACTTAGCAGGATTAGAAGCTTTAGGCGATGATTTTGTTTATGAAGGATGGGTTATCGTAGATGGAAGCCCTGTATCAACAGGCACGTTTTCAAGCGTTACATTTCCGCAAGTATTTCCAGTAAATACAGAACAATTAAATAGAGCAACTAGATTTGTGCTTTCTATTGAACCAGCTGTAGATCCAGATCCAACTCCAGCAGCAACAAAAATTCTTGTAGGAGACTTTGCAGGTAATACGGCTAATGTTTGGATTGGTACAGTTACAACTGATGCTAACGATTTTAACGATGCTTGGGGAAAATTATTTTTAAGAACCCCAACTGATGAAACAGATGGAAATAATGGTAACGATGAATTTGGTATTTGGTTTGGTACCCCTGGAATGCCACCAACTTCTGGACTTAATTTGCCAACACTTTCTGCTGGTTGGAAATATGAAGGATGGGTTGTTGTAGACGGTGTAGGTCCTATAACAACAGGTACATTTACTAGTTTTACAACGGCAGATGATACCAATCAATTTAGTGGAACCGAAAATAATGCTGGTCCTCCAATTCCAGGCGAAGACTTTTTTAATAATGCACCTGACGGATTTACATTTCCTTTAGATGTAAGAGGACGTACAGCAGTTATTTCTATTGAACCAGACCCAGATAATAGTCCAACACCATTTTTGTTAAAACCATTAATAGGTACTGCTGGTCAAGAAACTGCCCCAGAAACTCACGATCTAACATTAAATGCAGCCTCTTTCCCAGTAGGAACAGTAATTAGATAGCAGCAAGTACTACTAGATAATTGGTGAAAGAAAGGAAAACGAGGGATTAAAATTATTATTAAGTAGTTAATTGTTTTGTTAGATTTAAAGCATAGTTTCGACATAGAAACTATGCTTTTTTAATTTTATAACTTATGAATATGTCTAAATCGAGAAGAAACAATCTTATTTTTTTAATTGTTATAGTACTATTAATAATTCCGCAAACACGACAACCCATTCAAGTTTTACTTCATAAAGGGATTGCGCTTATTAGCCCAGTGTCAATTAACAAAAATAAACAAACAGTGTTAGAGCATTACGATTGGAAATTAATAGATGAAAATAGTGTTCCTTTTAATTTTAAAAACACAAAAGGAAAAGTTGTTTTTGTGAATTTTTGGGCAACTTGGTGTCCGCCGTGTAAAGCAGAAATGCCTAGTATTCAAGAATTATATAACGATTATAATGATAAAATAGAATTTGTTTTTGTTTCTGATGAATCTTCAGAAATTATTAATCAATTTTTAAAAACGAATAACTACAATTTTAAAGTTTATAGCAGTGTATCTCACTATTTAGAGGCTTTTAATGTAACCAGTATCCCCAGAACATTTTTGATTGATAAGGAAGGAAAAATTATAATTGATAAAGTTGGTGCAGCAAACTGGAATAGTAAATCTATACGTAATACAATTGATAAATTACTTCATTAATAAAAAAGGTCATGTTTTTATACGAAAAGCATGACCTTTTTTAAATTTTAGTATAACTCTTTAATTCTTTTTAGTTTACTGTTCCATAAGTCTAAAGATTCTTTATGGGATTTTATGTTATTATGAACTTCTTTAACAAGTGGGTTATCATCATTTGCATTCGTAAAAAACTGTAAATTATTTTCTAATTGATTAATTTGAGATTTAACTTCATCAATTTTTTTACGAATAAAAGAACGTTCATGGTCTAAGTTTCTGTTGTCATCAGAAGTACTACTTAAATTATCAAGCTTGTTTTCAAACTTTATCATTTCAACTTCATTCTTGTCCATTTTCAAATTAGAAAACAGGTTGTCTAAAGCTTTTTGAAACTTTCCTTCAATATAACGCTTGTCGTTAGGTACTTTACCAATAGTTCTCCATTGGTTAATCTGTTCTTTTATAATTTTTAAACTCTTCTCTTTATTGTCGGTTAATTTCAAAGTTTTGAGCCCGTCTAAAAGCTCTTGTTTTTTATTAAAAGATTCTAAACCTTCTTTGTTCTCAGCATTTCTACTAGCGTGTAATTTATCAAAATAATGATTACAAGCAGCTTTAAATTGTTTCCATATTTTATCGCTGTCTTTACGCGGAACGTGTCCTATTTTTTTCCAGTCGCTTTGAATTTTCTTCATTAACGCTGTAGTTACCGATACATCTTCGCTATCCTTGTTATCTTCAGCTATTTTTATAAGTTCCAGCTTTTTCTTAAGGTTTTCATATTGGTCTTTTTTCAAATTCTTATAAAAAGCATTCTTTTGTTTGTTGAATGTTCTAACAGAATCTTTAAATTTTGCCCAAGTAGCTTCATTTACTTTTATAGGCACTTTACCAGCATTAAAGAAATCATTTCGTAAGGCTTCAATTTCTTTAATTTTATTTTGCCAAGCACTATGAGAATTGGTTTCTTGTGTGTTTATAGCATCAATTTTAGCAATAATATCATGCTTAATTTCAAGGTTTTTTTCATAAATTTTGTCAACCTCTTTGTAGTATTCTTGACGCTTATCGTTTATCAGTTTTGTTGCTGCTCTAAAACGTTCCCAAATAGTTTCGCGATGCGCTTTCCCTACAGGTCCTAGCTCTTCTTTCCACATTTTGTGAAGTTCTTGTAATTCCCTAAAAGCCCGCATAACATTATCGTCTTGTGCTAATTCTTCAGCACGTTCAATAATTTTTAATTTCTTATCTAAATTATGCTTAAAATCTAAATCGCGTAAATCTCGGTTTAGGTGTAAAAAATCATAAAACAATTCTACATGATGGTGGTAACTATTCCATGCATTGTTGTATTTATCTCTAGGAATTGGCCCCGTGTTTCTCCAACGTTCTTGTAACTCTTTAAAGTGTTTGTATGTTGTGTTTATATTTTCCTCAACATTAATTAAGCCTTTTAATTCTTCAATAATTTCGAGTTTATCAGCTAAATTTTGCTTAAGATTTTTTTCTAAACTTTTATAGTGGTCATTCAGTTTGTTTCGATACTCGCGGTAAGCTTCTTTAAATCTTTTTTGAATTGGAGACGAATAATAGAAATCTATTTCATTACCGCCATCATTTAAAAACTCGGTTTTTTTCTCGTCTAATAAAGCTTGGAATTTAGTTTTGAACTCATTATTTATAGTATTTGCATGAGTTCTTATGGCTTGGATTTTTTCGTTTTTAATTAATTTTTCTAATTCGATAGCTAGAACTTCTAACGACATTTTATCGTATTCCTTAACCTCTATGGTGTGCCTGTCTTTATTGCCTTCATCTTCGGCATCTTCAGCGTTCGATTCTTCAATTTCGTTAATTACTTCGTCCTGTTCTTGAGATTCTTCTTCATTTAAAACGACTACTTTTTCTGTATTCTCAACAGGAGTTTTAGCCTCAGTTTCAGGCTCAGCATTTGCAGATTCTATTTCACTTGTACTGGTAGCAGATTCAACAACTTCTGGATTGTTTGTAGCGCTCGTTTTTGCTTCTTCCTCTTTTTCTAGATTATTTTCTATCTCAGACATTTTAAAAAATGTTTAGGTTCGTAATATACTTTAAGGTTTAAAGATACTAACAACTACAGTATTTACAAAGGATAAGAAGTGCTTTTAATGTGTAAAGGGTATTTTTTCAGCTTAAATCCCAAATAGACCATGCTTTTTCTGCTTGTAATTTTAGCATATTTAAGCCATTAATGTAAGTTGCTCCATTTTTTTCACCTAACTCAAGAAATTTAGTTTTTTCTGGATTGTAAATTAAATCAAACATAATATGAGTACTGGTAATTGCTTGATACGGCATGTTTGGGCAATTTTCAATATTAGGGTAAGTGCCTAAAGGTGTGCAATTTATTATAATTTGATGCTCAGAAATAATAGCCTCTGTTAAGTCATCGTATGTAAAACTTACATTTTTAGATTTGTTTCTGGAAACATAGTTATACTCTATATTAAGTTTTCTTAAACTAAAGGCAATGGCTTTACTAGCTCCTCCTGTACCAAGGATTAAAGCTTTTTTATGATGAGGTTTTAAATACGGTTCGAGCGACTTTTTAAACCCATAGCAATCGGTATTATAGCCAACAAGTTTTCCTTTTTTTGTTATTTTTATGGTGTTTACGGCACCAATTTCTTTCGCTTTTTTATTTATTTTATCAAGGTAAGGCATAACCACTTCTTTATAAGGAATGGTAACATTTAACCCTTTTAAATTTTTAGTTTCTTTTAATATTGAAGGAAATAAATCAATGGTTTCTATATCAAAATTCTCGTAAGTGGTATTATTGATGTTTTCATCTTCAAATTTCTTTTTAAAATATACTCTTGAAAATGAATATGAAATATTTTTTCCTAAAAGTCCTAATTTATTCATGTATTTTTCTAGTTTTTTGTCCATAAACTTCGAGCGCTAAAACTATAACAATTCCAAGTATTATATACGCCACAGCATAATAAGTTTCTATATTTAATTCGGGAATGAATCGTTTATAATTTTCAATTATTTTCTCACCTGAAGAATCTAATAAAAAACTACCACCATCTTCATGTAGTTTATATCTGGTGTCTTTCCATGGCCAAACAACGCCTAACGAACCAATAATAAACCCTATTATAGCAGAAAGCGTAATACTTTTATAGTGTTTTAAAATATAGCTTAGTACATGAGAAAAAGTGACTAACCCAGTTATAGAACCTAATGTAAACACGCCAAGAACTTTAAGCATTCTTACACGTTCTGGATTTGAGGTAAAACTAAAATTACCACCCATAATTTCGTAAAAAGTTGTTGATAAAGCATTTACCGAATCTACTAAAAGAAGCACGTAATTACCGAAAAGAATAAGGATAAAAGATCCTGAAAACCCTGGGAGCGTCATTCCAGAAACACTTATAATACCACAAAAGAAAACAAACCAGAGGTTGTCATTCTCTTTGGCAGGGTTTAAAAAGCTAATACTTAATCCTAAAATTACACCTATAGCTAATGACGTACATGTTTTATAATTCCAATCTTTAAAGTCTTTATTTATATAATAAATGGAACCGATAATCATTCCAAAAAACACACTCCAAACATAGAGCTCGTAGTGCTTTATTAAGTAATCTAGAATTTTAGATACACTAAAATAGCTTATTATCATTCCAGAAAACAGAAGGCTTAAAAACCGACCATTTATATAGTTGAAAAAACTTTTAAACCGACCATTAACAAATAGTTTAAACGCCTTAGCATTTACTTTTTGAAGTGAGTAAATAAATTCTTCATAAAAACCAGCAACAAATGCAACTACACCTCCAGAAACACCAGGTACTTTGTTAGCAGCACCCATACCTAAACCTTTAAGGATTAGGAACAGTTTATCTGTAAATGTTCTGGTACTTTGCATTATTATTTTTTTGAACCTAGTCTTTCAAGAATAAAAATAGTTAAAAACCCAAGAATTATTAATCCAATGGCTAATACAATTTGATTTTCGCCATCAAAAGAAAACGGAGAAATACTTTCTTGTAAAACTGGTGTTTTTATGCCTTTAGAGTTTGTATGCCAAGTTAAGGTTTCTTTCCAAGGCCAAACTTTATTTAGTGAGCCAAAAATAAAACCAGTAAGCAACGCTAATGTTATGTTATGATAATGTTTGAAAAGCCATTTTAAAAGATGACTAAAACTTAGAAGTCCTACAATGGCACCACAGGTAAATATTAATATTTTTTTTATATCGAAGTCGTGAAATGCATCACTTAGCGTTTTGTATGCACCTAGAATTATAAGTATAAACGAACCAGAAATACCAGGAAGAATCATAGCGCAAATAGCAATGGCTCCTGCAAAAAATAAAAACATAGGGTTATCGTTTGCTGCCAGCGCAGGACGCTTTGTAATATAAAATGCAATGCAAGCACCTATAATTAATGCAATTACAACTGCAACATTCCATGTTTTAATTTGCTTGCCAACAAAATAAATACTGGCTACAATAAGACCAAAAAAGAATGACCAAATTAATACAGGCTCGTTTTCTAATAAATATTTAGCAAGCCTCATAAAAGATATGTAGCTAACAACAATTCCAATTAAAAGGGATGCTACAAAATTGCCATTTGCTTGTTTCCAAAACGAGACAATGCCTTTGCTAAAAAGCGTTTTAAATAAGGCTGCATTTACATTACTAATACTAGAAATTAATTCTTCATAAATACCAGATATAAATGCTATGGTTCCTCCAGAAACACCAGGAACGGCATCTGCTGCTCCCATAGCGATTCCTTTTAATGATATAACCAAGTAATCAGATAATCGTCTTTGCATGTTTTAATAGCCTTAAAGGATTGGTGACTCGAAACTTTTTTGAAAATTAGGTAAGCCATTTTGCATTACACAATTTAAAAAATCGAGCGTGTTAATAAACGAAAACCAAAGGTATACATTTTAATAAAATGTTTCCTTATTGGTTTAATTTTAGTAAAGCTTTTACTTGGATTTTTTTTGATACTTCAGGGAAAAGTTCATCAATTATAAAGGCGTAATCTTCATTAAATTTTATGCCATTTTTTAAATGAAATGAGCCTTTACCGTTTTCATTCATAGAAAAATACAAACCAGCTAATCTGTATTCTAATTCTGCATTTTCAGGGTAAAACTCTACGGCTTGCTCAAAATTATATACGGCAGCTTGTAATTCGCCAAGTTTAATTAATAAATCGCCTCTAGAAAGCCATGTGTTTAATTCGTAGTTGCCCAATTCTAAAGTTTTTTTGAAACCACGCTCTGCTTCCTCATAAAACTTTAATCTTTGATTAATTTGGGCGTATAATTTCCAGTAAATAACATTTTCGGTATCAATATTAATGGCTTTATTAATATAGTATAATGCTTTTTGGTAATTTTTTCTACGGTTGTAAAACTTAGTTATGGCTATCCACCCCTTATCTAAAAGTGGATCTTCATGTACAGTTTTATAGTAATATTGTACTGCTAATTCGTTATTCTTTAATTTTTCGTAGCAACTCCCTATTCGTAATAAAGCAAAAGATGTTGGGTCGTTTAATTTTAAAGTAACCGTGTAGTTTTCAATGGCTTCTTCATATCGTTTTAATTTTTCTAAAACTTTACCGCGTTCTAAATAAGCACCAACAAATGTGTCATCTGAAATTATTGCAAAATCAAATGAAGCCATAGCTTTTTTATAATTTTTTAATTCAAAATATTGTTTTCCTAATTGATGCCATGCAACTTCGCAATATGGGTTTTTATCTAAAAACAGATTTAAATAAGAAATAGCATCTTCATTTTGATTTAAATAATCGAAACAATACATAATATTATACAGCGCAGAATAATCTTGAGTATCTGCCTCAAGGCATTTCATAAAAAAGGTTTTAGCATCTTCAAACTGATCTAAAAACAGATACTCCATTCCTATTAAAGAATATAAATCTACTACATCATCTGTTAGTTTTAAAGCTTGTTTTAAAACATCTATAGCTTGTAAATGTTCGTCTTTTTTTGATAAAATATTAGCTTTCTGAATGTATACTTCCTCATTCATTGGATCCAAACTATACAACTCATTTAATAATGCATCTGCATCTTTCAGCTTATCTTCAAAAACATAAACTTCTACTTTAAAAAGTTTTAAGTTGATGGAAGTTGGGTGTTGACCTAAACCTAATTTAATGGCTTTTTTAGCCAAAGCTATTTTACCTTGATTAAGATAATGGTGAATAATGTTTTCGAATTCTTCAGAATCGAAGAATAAAACATGATTTGTTTTTAACATCGATTCAAACTTAGTAAGAGGCAAATTGTTGTTGTCGTTATGACTAAACTCCATAAGCACATTTGTAAGGTTCTACCCCAATAAATTTAAGCTTCTATTCGTTTTTTTATAGGATATAGAAGAAATGTTTTTAACAAAGTAATGAACATTTGTAGTTTTTATATAAGAGCATGCCTGTTCTTGTTTGATTTTCAAAAAGTTGAGGACTTGTTTAGTGTTGAATAGAATTGAGAATATCTATAATAATAGCACATCCTTTAGTGATTTCGTCCTTTGAAATCGTTAAAGGCGGTGTAATTCTAACTGCTTTAGGCTCAAAAAGCAACCAAAATAATACTAAACCTTGATCTTTACTCTTAAGAATTAGTTGATTTGTCACTGTTTCTGAAGTCATAATTAATGCCAACATTAAGCCTTTTCCTCTTATTTCGGATATTAATGGATGTACTAAAAGTGTCCTAAAAAGTATTTCTTTTTTTAGAGTGTCCTCCATTAAATTGCTTGTAACAACTTCTTGTAATGTAGCTAGAGCAGAAGCTGCAATAACAGGATGCCCACCAAAGGTTGTAATGTGCCCTAATTTAGGGTTGTCTTGCAATAAATCCATTAATTTTGCAGAGGCCGTAAAAGCACCTATAGGCATACCACCGCCTAAGCCTTTTCCTGTTACTACTATATCTGGGATACAATTATAATGTTGAAACCCGAAAAGCTTTCCTGTTCTACCAATACCAGGTTGAATTTCATCTAAAATTAGTAAGGTTCCAACTTTAGTACATTGCGCTCTAACTTTTTCTAGATAATTATTTGTAGGTTCTATAAAACCAGCACCACCTTGTATGGTTTCTAAAATAACACATGCAGTTTTGGTTGTAATTTTATTTAATTCTAATGCATTATTAAAATT
Source organism: uncultured Flaviramulus sp. (assembly GCA_947487155.1). Taxonomy (GTDB): domain Bacteria; phylum Bacteroidota; class Bacteroidia; order Flavobacteriales; family Flavobacteriaceae; genus CANLXL01. The sequence continues at coordinate 15,830 of CANKVS010000013.1, read as the reverse complement.
AATATATGTAACATCTGGTAAAAGTGGCCTGAATGCTTGTTTGCGTTCTTCAAACCCCATAACGCTTAAAGCTCCCATCGTACTGCCATGATACGCCTTTTTAGCTGCAATAATTTCGGTACGTCCAGTAGCGCGTTTAGCTAGTTTTAAAGCACCTTCAATAGCTTCGGTTCCTGAATTTGTTAGGTATGTTTTTTCTAAAGGATGTGGTAAGTTTTCTGCAAGTAGTTTACTGAGTTCTACAGCAGACTTTTGTATAAATTCGCCATAAACCATAACGTGTAAATGTTTGTCTAGTTGCGATTTAATAGCGTTTATAACCTTTGGATGATTGTGCCCTAACGTACAAGCAGAAACACCTGCCACAAAATCTAAATAGGTTTTGTTATTGGTGTCGTATATGTATGAACCACTTGCGTGTGAAATCTCAATAGCTAAGGGGTTAGGGGACGTTTGCGTTTGATATTTAAAAAAATCTGACGTCATTATTCTTTTATAAGATCCTTTTTAGAAGGTACAGACTTCTTTTTTGCTCTTGAAGCAGATTTAAGTGCTTTTAAATTCTCTGTATCGCTTTTTACACGTTTAGGTAAATTCCTTGAAGCTTTAGGTTTTTCGTCTTTGGGAGTTTTAGCTTCAGAATCTGCTTTCTCAATACGTTTTATCATCTCTTCATCAAAGAAATCTTCTTGTGGCACATAATCTTCTAAGCCTTTTATTATGGGTAACTCGTATGGTGGGTCGTCTTTAAATAAATCTTCAACACTTCTGGGGCGTTCTTCTTCGCGCCAATCAAAATCTTTTAGTCGTTCATCCTTTTTAGGAAAGTCTTCTTCGGGGTATAATTTCCCATCAACTTGATTGTGTCTGGTATATTCTTCAATATCACCATTATCAAAAAGCATTGTAATACGTCCAGATTTAGCTTTATCAATACCAATTAATTCTTGTTTTTCGTTACGTGTATAAAAAATAGATTCAGCATTTTTAATAATATCTACTTGGCGTAAGGTGTTTTCTTCATTAAACAAACCAACTAATCGTTGTCCGTAAATTTGGTTATAACCGTTCTCACTAATGGTATCTCTACTTATAATAAACGCGTTTTTAAATACGAGAAGCGAGTCTAATTTTTCAGTTTCAGGGTTAGAAATTAAGTGAATCGTATCTCCCGTCATTTGGTTTTCAATATTCCAAAGAATGGGTTTTCGTTTTATAGAAAACTTATCGCTGGAGCCTTTATCGGCTATATTTATTAATTGGGTAAGTCCTGTTTTTTGATCGGCATGTATAGAATCTGCTTTAGCACTTAAGTCTGTTTTATAAATTTTAGCATTATAATATGCTTTTACAATACGATGTTCTGGTTTTCCAGTAACTGTTAATTTATCGGCATGCATGTAAATAGAATCATTTTCTTGTACCGTTATGGCTAATGCTCTTTTGGTTATAAATAATGAGTCCTTATCTTTAAAAACTTCGGCATAGTGTCCTTTTGCAATACTATGGTTTGTAGTGTCGGTTACTTTAATATTATTGGTTGCCGATGCAAAGTTTATATTATTATCAAAATACAAACTATCACCTTCAATAATACGGTCGTCGTAATCTATTTTAGCATTTTTAAGTACATAACCTATTTTATTTTCGGTATCATAAAACCCTTTTTCGCAATAGGTAACACTTTCTTCGGTAGTTATAGTTGATGGTCCAAACAAATACGTATGACCGCTATCTGAATAAAAATCGAAATAGTTTGATTTTATAGTGGCTTCTTCATTTACTAATACTACATCTGTTACAAATTGGTATTTTTTTGTTTCCATATAATAACGCCCAATTTTACTTGTAATAGTCCCCGATGAATCTTTTACAACAGTACCTCCGCTTTTGTAAAATGCTTGTTGTTTAAGGCGATCAAAGTGAAGCGTATCTGATTTTATAGTTGAGTTGGGGTCTTTTAATATAACATCGCCACTAGCAAAGGCTAATTGCGTTTTACCACTGTATTCTGCATATTTTGATGACATATTAATAGTGTCGCCTTGTTTCATTTTTACGTCACCATAGGCTTCAATAAAATCTTCATTTGCATAATGAATAGCTTTGTCGCACCAAACATTCATGTCTTTATGAATTATATGAACTTGTTGCTGGTCGTTACGCGTTAGAATTGTTGCTCCAGGAAATTTAGCTTCATCTTTAGCAAAAGACCCCGAATATTTAATTTCAATCTCTTTCTTTTCTTGAGATTGAGCTTGTGTTGAGACTATAAAAAGGAAAACTAATAAAAAGTAAAACGGCTTTTTCAAATTGAAATGATTTATGACAAAAATAACGATTATTATAAAGTATAATTGTATTGAAACAAAAAACGCTTCAAAAATATTTTGAAGCGTTTGTAAAATGTTTTGGCTTATTTTTTATGAAACCAATTCTCCTCTAAAAATAGTTTGCTTTCTATCTGGACCAACTGATACTATGGTGATAGGAATTTCTAATTCTTTTTCTAAAAAGTCAATGTATTCATTTAATGCTTTTGGAAGTTGAGCTGCATCAGACATTGCCGTTAAATCTTCTGCCCAACCATTAAATTCTGTATAAATTGGCTCTACATTTTCTGGTTCGATATTATATGGTAAATGGTAAATTTCTTCACCTTTATATTTATAAGCAGTACAAACTTTTAATGTTTTAAAACCAGAAAGTACATCGCCTTTCATCATCATTAATTGGGTTACACCATTAACTTGACAAGCGTATTTTAAAGCCACAAGATCTAACCACCCACAGCGTCTAGAACGTCCTGTGGTAGCACCAAATTCGTTACCAACGCGTCCCATAGTTTCGCCGTCTTTATCAAACAATTCAGTAGGGAATGGCCCAGAACCAACACGAGTTGTGTAGGCTTTAAAAATACCAAAAACCTCTCCAATTTTATTTGGCGACACACCTAAACCTGTACAAGCTCCAGCAGCAGTGGTGTTACTAGAGGTTACAAACGGGTAAGTGCCAAAATCAATATCTAATAATGACCCTTGAGCACCTTCGGCAAGTATGGTTTGTCCAGATTTTTGCGCTTGGTATATATATTCTTCCGAATCAATAAACTTTAAGGATTTTAAAACTTTAATGGCTTCAAAAAATTCAGTTTCTAAATCAGCTAAATCATATTCAATATCAACATTGTAATAGGAAATCATCGATTCATGCTTATCGGCTAAATTTCTGTAACGTGTTTTCCAATCGCTTAATTCTAAATCGCCAACACGAATTCCGTTTCTTCCTGTTTTATCCATATATGTTGGTCCAATTCCTTTTAGGGTTGAACCAATTTTAGCTTTTCCTTTTGCAGCTTCACTAGCAGCATCGAGTAGGCGATGGGTAGGTAATATAATATGTGCTTTACGAGAAATAAGAAGTGATTTTCTATAATCGACACCTTGTTCTTCGAGTTTATCAAGTTCTTTTTTAAAAATAACAGGATCAATTACAACACCGTTACCTACTAAATTTGTAGCATCATCGTGAAAAATACCTGAAGGAATAGTATGTAAAACATGCTTTTTGCCGTTAAATACCAAGGTATGTCCTGCATTTGGACCGCCTTGAAAACGTGCAATAATATTGTAGTTTGATGTAAGTACGTCAACAATTTTCCCCTTGCCTTCGTCTCCCCATTGTAATCCAAGTAGTAAATCTACTGCCATTGTAAAATTTGTTATTTGATTAGTTGTCCCGATGGTTAGTTATCGGGAGATTTTCTATTTCCGTAAAAGTAAAGTGAATGGTTATTAATTTCGATATCGAAAACCTCTTCGATTGTTTTCTTTATAGATTGAATTCTAGGATCACAAAACTCTATAACTTCACCAGTGTCGGTAAGAATAACATGATCGTGTTGCTTATCGAAATATGATTTTTCGTAATGGGCTTGATTTTTTCCAAATTGGTGTTTTCTTACCAAACCACATTCTAAAAGTAATTCTATAGTATTGTAAAGTGTCGCTCTAGATACGCGATACTTTTTGTTTTTCATGTTAAGATATAAGGATTCTATATCAAAATGTTCTGAACTGTTGTATATTTCTTGAAGTATAGCGTAACGTTCGGGAGTTTTTCGGTGTCCGTTACCTTCTAAAAAGCTTGTAAAAACACTTTTTACTATCTCTTGATTTTTTGTATCTACTTTACCGCTCATAATTTCGTCGCAAATTTACACTTTTTTTACACTCTAGATACCTTATCTATGCCATTAATTTTTTTAAGTTTATCCAGAAGTTTATTTAATAAGGTATTATTTTTTACAATTAAGTTAATTTTTCCAGAAAATACACCATCATCACTATCAAAATTTAAACTTTTCATGTTTACGTGCATGTTGGATGATATAATTTTTGTGACATCATTAACCAAACCTATGTGGTCTATGCCCGAAATAATTATTTGAGCTAAAAATTCTTGCTGTGAAGAATCTACCCATTTAGCAGGCATAATTCTGTAGGCATAATTAGACTGCATACTTACTGCATTCGGACAATTTTTTTTATGCACTTTTATACCTTCGGTAACCGTTAAAAAACCAAAAACATTATCTCCCGGAATGGGGTTACAGCAGTTAGATAATTTATAATCTAATTTTTCTTCTTCTTTACCAAAAACCAAAGAATCGTAATTTGCTGTAACTTCATCTTTATCTAAATCTTCTTTTTTAATGCTAGATTTTCTTGAGATTTTATTTTTAATAAAACTCATTAACACATTATTTCTTGAAGATGCAAAATCTTTAAGCATAGGGTTATCTATGGTTCCAATGCCAACTCTATAAAATAAATCTAAACTTGTTTTAAGTTTAAAAAAATTAACCAACTCATTTACTGAAGATTCATTAAGCGTAATTTTTAGCTGCTTTAATTTTCTTCGTAATATTTCTTTTCCTTCTTCACCAATAAGTTTTCTATCTTCTTTTAAGGCTGATTTAATTTTACTTCTAGCTCTAGCTGTTGTTGCGTAATCTAACCAGTTTGCATTTGGTTTTGCACTTTCTGAGGTTAAAATATCAACCTGGTCACCACTTTCTAATTCGTGACTTAAAGGTACCAGTTTGCCGTTTACTTTGGCACCTCGTGTTTTCATGCCAACTTCGGTATGAATACTAAAAGCAAAATCTAATGATGTTGCCCCTTTTGGGAGTGATTTTAGCTCTCCTGTAGGTGTGAAAACAAATATTTCTTGAGAATATAAATTAAGTTTAAACTGTTCAACAAAATCAACAGCATTAATATCGGGATTTTCAAGAGCTTCTTGTAACCTGTTAATCCACGTTTCTAAACTATCTTCTTTTTCTCCAGATTGTTTGTACTTATAATGTGCCGCGTATCCTTTCTCGGCAATTTCATTCATGCGTTCACTACGAATTTGCACTTCTACCCAACGTCCTTTTGGTCCCATTACTGTAATATGTAATGCTTCATAACCAGTAGATTTTGGTGAAGATATCCAATCACGAAGACGAATTGGGTTTGGTCTAAAATGATCGGTTACCACAGAATAAATTTTCCAAGCTAAAAACTTTTCATTCAATTCATCACTAGTGTATATAATTCTAATGGCAAACTTGTCGTAAACTTCATCAAAGGAAACCCCTTGATTCATCATTTTCTTCCGAATAGAAAAAATAGATTTAGGTCGCCCTTTTATAGTATAGTCTAGAAGCTCTTTGTCTAACGAATTTTTTATAATTTGACTAAAGGATTTAATGTATTTGTCCTGTTCTTCTTTACTTTCTTTAATTTTATGAAGAATGTCGTTGTAAACCTCTGGTTCGGTATATTTTAATCCTAAATCTTCAAGGTCTGTTTTAATATTATACAAACCTATTCTATGAGCTAAAGGGGCATAAATATATAAGGTTTCAGATGCTATTTTAACTTGCTTATCGGCACGCATAGCGTCCATAGTTTGCATATTATGGAGTCTGTCTGCAATTTTAATAATGATAACACGAACATCATCATTTAAAGTAAGCAGCATTTTTCGAAAATTTTCTGCTTGCAACGACACATCCATATCTTTTTTTAAAGATGATATTTTTGTGAGACCATTTACAATTTTAGCAACGGTTTCTCCAAACATACCCTCAATATCAGCAATAGAGTAGTCTTCGCTATCTTCAACAACATCATGAAGTAAGGCTGCGGCAATAGAGGTGGCATCGAGTCCAATTTCTTGTGCTACTATTTTAGCAACCGCAATTGGATGGAAAATATAGGCCTCACCAGATTTTCTGCGTTGTTCTTTGTGGGCGTCCAGAGCAACATCAAAAGCACTACGAATAAGCTTTTTGTCATCTCTAGAAAGTGTTCTATAACTAACTTTTAATAACTCTTTGTAAGCTTTTGTTATGGCTGCATTTTCTTTTTCTATAGCTTCCTCTGTCATAAATTAAAAGTAGCATAAAGAATGTTAATAGCCAATAAGAAATAGAATTTTTTAGATATTTTTTTTACCCGATAATCGCGATTAAAATATTATGAGTTTTAATGCTTTTTCTTCTGATTTCTGCGCGAATTTGTTTTAAGGTATTTTATTTAACGAATTTAAGAATGTTACAAGTTTAGAAACAGCTTTTCCACGATGTCCAATACTGTTTTTAACACGCAAATCCATTTCGGCAAACGTTACTTTTTCTCCCTCTGGTTTAAAAATGGGGTCGTAACCAAAACCTTTATTGCCTTGTTTGGTTAGTGTTATTTCACCTTTGCATATACCCATAAACGTTGTTGATTCATTATTTAATTGTAACGCAATAACTGTTTTAAATTGCCCTTTTCTATCTTTAATAGTATTTAATTCAGAAAGTAGTTTATTAGTGTTATCGTTAGCATTTCGTTGCTCGCCAGCATAACGTGCCGAATATACTCCTGGAGCACCATTTAAAGCATTAACCTCTAAACCTGTATCGTCGGCAAAACAATCGTAGCCATACTGTTGTTTTATATATGTTGCTTTTTGAATGGCATTACCTTCAATAGTATTTTGAGTTTCAGGAACATCTTCAAAACAGCCAATATCTTTTAAACTTAAAAGTTTAATGTGCTTAGGCATTAAAACCTGAACTTCTTTTAGTTTATTTAAATTATTAGTAGCGAAAACAAGTTGCATAAATTGGAGTGAAGTTTTTTTTAAAATCGTATTAAAAATACAAATTGCTTCATTTTTAACTGCAATTATGCACAGTTTAAAATGAAGCAATGGTAATAATTTACTAATTATTTATTGTTTTTAAGGTCTTCCTTTAAGACGCTTTTCAATTTTTTGCTTAATAACGGTTAAACGTTTCATAAGATCCATTATTTCAGGGTCTTTATTCTCTTTATATATTGTGTTTAAGCTTAAAATAAGGTCTTTAACCTCTCTAGACGATTCAATACGCTCACTTGTTGTTTTAAAGGTGTGCCTGCGCTGTTCAAATTCTAAAGCTCTGTCTATTAATTCCATAAATGTTTTTTAATCTATAATCTAAATTTTAATATGCTTTCTAACTAATAAGAATAGTGTTAGAATTTGACAATATAATAAAATCTGCGAGATGTACGATTTATTTTGTTGATTTATTAATTTAAAATTAACAATTGATGTTAAAATTAGCCTAAAACGTAATTAACAGCAGTTATCGCTTTTTATTAATTTACAACTAGAAACAGCAGTAATGGCTCCTATAATTGGAGCAGAAATATAAAGCCACAAATATTGAAAATTACCAGTAAAAATAGCAGGTGCTATGGACCGAATAGGATTCATAGATGCTTTTGTCATAGGACCTGCGAACATAGCTTCTAAAAGAATAACGCCACCTACAGCAATGGCTGCCATAGTGCCAATTTCTTTACTTCCTGTTGATACGTTTATAATGACTACCATTAAAAAGAAGGTTAATAGAAATTCTAATATTGCCGCTTTAAACGGCGGGAAATTAATAGCAGGAGTGGTTTCTCCTAAAAACTGACTTTCTGGAAATAAAAACCACAGTACAAAACATGCAAAAATAGCGCCTATAGCTTGAGACAATATGTATTTAGGAACGAGTTTCCAAGAAAATTTTTTAGCAAAAGCAAACCCAATGGTTACAGCAGGATTAAAATGAGCACCAGAAATTTCGCCAAAGGCATAAATCATTGCCATAACTATTAGCCCCCAAGTAATGGCTACGCCCACGTGCGAGATACTGCTATTAGTAATTTCGTTAATAATCATGGCACCACAACCGCAAAATATCATAGCAAATGTGCCTATTATTTCAGCATAAAATTTTTTCATTAAAAAATAATTTTCACAAATATACAACCCCTTAATTTAAGTTTTTGTTAACACTAAAAGGGTTTTAGGATATGTAAATTTACTGCTATTATTAAAACTTAAAAATTAACTATAATAAAAATGAAAAAACTACTATTAATTTTAATGACATTTACAATGGCTTACTCTGTAAATGCACAAATTGAAACCCCACAACCAAGTCCAACAGGGAAGATTGAACAAGTTGTAGGGTTAACAGATGTTAGTTTAGAATACTCTAGACCTGCAATGCGTGGAAGAACAATTTTTGGAAATTTAGTGCCTTATGGAAAACTATGGCGTACTGGAGCAAATAAAAATACAACCATTACTTTTAGTAATGATGTAACTGTAGACGGACAAACACTTAAAGCAGGATCGTATGCAATTTTTACAACGCCAAATGCCGAGTCTTGGGATGTTGTATTTTATTCTGACACGAATAATTGGGGAACTCCTCAAAAATGGGATGATACCAAAGTAGCAGCAAAAACTACGGTTAAAACATATCCAATACCTATGAATATTGAGTCGTTTACGATATCGTTTGATGATTTAACCAATAGTTCTGCAGTTTTAGGAATAATGTGGGAGAAAGTTTATGTGGGTGTTAAATTTGAAGTACCAACTGATAACGCTGTTGTAGCAAGTATTAAAAAAGCCATGAATGGTCCTGGAGCTAATGATTACTATTCGGCCGCAGTGTATTATTTACAAGAAGGGAAAGATATTAAAGAAGCTCAAAAATGGATTGATAAAGCTGTTGATATGACTAAAGAACAACCTCGTTTTTGGTTTTTAAGACAACAATCGTTAATTCATGCAAAAGCTGGTGATAAAGCAGGTGCTATTAAAGCAGCAAAAGCATCTTTAGCTGGTGCTGAAGCTAGAGGTAATGCCGATTATGTTAAGATGAATAAAGATTCTTTAAAAGAATGGGGAGCCATGTAAAATATTAGCTTTCTAAAAAAATATAGAAAAGCGCATTCTGAAAAGATTGCGCTTTTTTGTTTAATACCTGTTATTTCAAATAGGAACTAGTATTATAATTTAACCCAATTTCTTTTCTAATAGCATCGAGCGTTTCAATAAGTAACTTGCTAAATGCAAAAGTCATAATATCACTTTCGGTTTTATTATTTCTTAGAAGCTGATTGAAATGTTGAATTTCGTATTCGTATCCCTTAGTTGTGTTATAGTTGAAATCTATAATTTCTTCCTTACCATCAACAATTAACAACACTGTAGTTGGACCATGAAATCCGCTATTAATTTTAATGATGCCTTTTTCGCAATAAAAAATGGCTTCATTTGGTGTGTTTTCTAAAAACGAACTTTTTAATACGGCTTTAACCTCATTATTATAATTTAAAGTGATGTTACAAGCTTCATCTACACCAGTATCAAAAAACGTAGCATTTGCTTTAATGTGTTTTGGTTTTCCTAAAGTAGATAGTGCTGCAAAAACAGGATAGATACCAATATCTAAAAGACTGCCACCTCCTAACGATTTGTTCCAAACACGAGATGTTCTACTGTGATTAGATACAAAACCAAAATCGGCTTCTAACTTTAAAAGCTTACCATAAGTTTTATTAGTTAATTCTTTAAGAACAAATTGGTAATGTGGTAAAAAGTATGTCCAAAGCGCTTCCATAAGTAACACATTTTTTTCTTTGGCTTTGGCAATCATCGTTTCGACTTCTTCGCTATTCATGGCAAAAGGTTTTTCGCATAAAACGGCTTTACCATGTTCTAAACAAAGTAATGTGTGTGCTGTATGAAAACTATGTGGTGTTGCAATATAAATGGCATCAATATTGGGATCGTTAGCTAAATCTTCGTAACAATTGTAAACTTTTGGAGCATTGTATTTTGATGCAAATTCATTAGCTTTTTCTAGAGATCTTGAAGCTACAGCATAAAGTTTAGTATTTTTAATAGTTACTAAATCTGTTGCAAATTTGTGGGCAATATTTCCTGGGCCAATAATACCCCAATTTATGGTTTTATGCTGAAATTGTTTCATCATTATTTTTATAAGAAAGTTGTATAATACTAGCAATTAATATTACTAAAACACAACCAAATAAATTTAACCATAGATAGGGCATCCAATCAAACCACCAACCAATTACAACTATAATTTGTGTAATTAGTGCTGCAATAAAAACAGCATTGGCTTTTATAAATTTGAAGAAAAATGCCAGTAAAAAGATACCTAATACATTACCATAAAAAATAGAACCAATAATATTAACAAGTTGAATTAAATTTTCGGCAAGATTTGCAAAACAAGCTATTATTATAGCGATTAATCCCCAAATTAAGGTAAACACTTTGGTAACTTTAACCATGTGTTTGTCATCCTTTTTTTCTTTTAAATTTCTTCCATACAAATCAATAGACGTAATAGTTGCTAAGGCATTAATTTCTGAAGCAGTTGATGACATTGCAGCAGATAGTATAACAGCTAAAAGTAAACCGATTAACCCTTTAGGAAGATGTTTTAGAATAAATGAGATGAACATGTAATCCCTATCATTTGTTTTTGTATCCTTAGCAGATGCTTTATATAGCGTATTCAATTCAACTTCTTTTTCTATATAAGCTATATTGTTCTTAGTATTTTTTAAAGCTAATAATTCGGCATTTAATTTGTCATAATCATTTGCGTATACTGTATCGATAGCTCTTTTTATTAAATATTTTGATTCTAAACGATATGTTTTTTCAATACTATCTAAATGAAATAAATCTTGTCTAATAGCGTCGTCATCATTATTTGAAAGCTGTATGCTTAACGCCTTTTTTTCATTAAAAAGGATATTTTGTTTTTTTTGAAGTGTTTGATATTGCTGTGCATATTCAGAAGTCAAAACTTTTTCAGTTGAAGAATCAATAAAATTTAGTGGTGCTGGATTAAATTGATAAAATACAAATACCATAACCCCAACTAGCAGAATAAAAAATTGCATAGGTACTTTTAATAACCCATTAAAAATTAACCCCATTTGCATTTCTTTCTTAGATTTTCCTGAAAGGTACCGCTGTACTTGACTTTGGTCTGTCCCAAAATAAGAAAGCATTAAAAATGTACCACCAATTAACCCCGTCCAAACGGTGTATCTGTTTTCTAAATCGAACGAAAAATCTAAAACTTCCATGCGTCCACTAGCACCAGCAATATCTAATGCTTTAGTAAAAGAAACATCTTCTGGTATTAAATTTAGAATGATAAATAAAGCAGCAAGCATGCCTGCAAAAATGACAAGCATTTGTTGTTTTTGAGTTACTGTAACAGCCTTTGTACCGCCCGAAACGGTATAAATAATTACCAAAACCCCAATGGCAATATTAAGGTAAGTAATATTCCAACCTAAAACTACCGATAGAATTATAGCAGGTGCAAAAATGGTAATTCCAGCAGCTAAGCCACGTTGTATTAAAAATAAAATGGCAGTTAACGATCTGGTTTTTAAATCGAAACGATTTTCTAAAAACTCGTAAGCTGTATAAACTTTTAAACGGTGATATAAAGGAATGAAAACCAAACAAATTATAACCATGGCTATGGGTAAACCAAAATAGAATTGTACAAAGCCCATACCGTCAGAAAACGCTTGTCCGGTGGTCGATAAAAAGGTTATGGCGCTAGCTTGGGTGGCCATTACAGATAAACCAATAGTCCACCATTTTGAAGTGTTTCCGCCTTTTACATAGTCCTGTACACTTTTACTGCCTCTTGTTTTCCATGTGCCATAACCTACAATGGTTAATAATGTAACAAGAAGTACAATCCAATCAATCCAATCTAATGTTTGCATAGTTTAAAACCATTTCATTATAAAGTAAAACATTAAGATGTATAGGGCATTGGCAATTAAAACTACTGAGTAAAGTTTAAGCCATGGCTGTTTAGGTTGATTCTTTTCAGTCATAATTAATCGTTTATTTTAGCTTCTAATTTTAAGTCTTCTTTCCCTATTGAAAGCATATTTGCGAACAACCTATAAGCCCCAGAAACACCTGCTGGAAACTCTCTAAAAAAGCTTAACCCAGTATAAATATAATAGCCTTTACCATGTTTGGCAACTAGTAAGCTTCCTTCTTTTGGCGATTCTCCCTTATCATTCATTGATAGGATAGGAGTAAACTCGTTCCCCCATTCATTAGGGAAATATAACCCGCGTTCTTGTGTCCAACTTTCAAAATCTTTTTGTGTGATTTTGTTAGGTACGCTTAATAAAGGGTGTTTCGGACTTAAAAAACGAACTTCGGCATTCTCATCTGTAACACGATCTCTTGATAGTTTTAAATCGAAAGGTGCTAAAGTGTCAATTTTTAAGCGATGGTTTGTGTTGTATTGTACAATCATATTGCCGCCGTTTGCCACAAAATCAAATAATTGTTGTTGTTTAAATTGTAAATCTTCAACGGTGTTATAAGCTCTAATACCAACAACAACAGCATCTAAACGACTCAATGTTTCAGAAGTAATATCTTCGGGTTTAATAATAACGACATTATATCCTATTTGTCTTAAACTTTCAGGAACAACATCGCCAGCACCTTTTATATATCCTATATTTTCACCTTTTTTCTTAATGTCTAAACGAACAATTTTACTTTCACTTGGCAGTAAAACCGTTTGAAACGGAATATGTTCATAGCCAATTTCAATAAGTTCTTTGGTATAGGTTTTATCATTTATACTAACTATAGGGCTAATATATCCTTCGCTTTGATTATTAGGAGGAATAACAGTAAATGTTAACGTTTGTTCTTCGCCTTTGTGCTTAATAGTTACTTTTTGTTTTTGTGGATAAATATTCCAATCATCGGGATGACAAACCTCGGCATAACCTTCTAAATTATCGCGTCCTGCTTTTACAACAACAGTAATATTTCGTTGTTTATTATTATCGAAAATGATGACTTTTTCGGTGATTTTAGCTGATGCTTCAGGAATAACTTCAAAAGGTTTATATAATTCACCTTTGTCAGGTTTTGAAAACCGATGAATAACATTTTTGGTAATCGTTATAGGAACTCTATTGATAATTAAATTGAAATCTACTTTAAAAGCTCTAGGTGTTTCTGGTAAGCCAATATTTTCTTTTTCAGCTTTGTACATGCCTAACGATCCTTTTTCGGTTAACCAATATGGCGTAGTTGGAGGCTGGTTATTATTAATTTTTATAGTTTCTTTAAATGAAAATTTATTATTTTCTTTTAATGTAATATTTTTAGAAATATTTAGGTTGTTTGTATTTTTTATACTTTTTAAAACGATTGGTTGCATGCTTCTGTTTAAAACTTCAATATTAAGATTGATGCTTTCATTTTGTGTAGCCCAATTAGTTTCTGCCGAAGCTTCTAAATACAAACCTGCACACATTTCAATAATAGATTTAATCTCTTTTGTTTTTTGAGTTTTCCAATGTTCATCTTCAACAGTTTGAAGTAATTTATAGGCTTCAAGCAACTTGTTTATATGAATAGAAGGGTCTTTAAAATTGAAATTATTTTCAATCTCATATAGAATATCGCCAATAGCTTTTCCGCCTTTTATGCGATTCCATGTGGTATCTATACCAGAAAATATATTATCGTTATCAATTAATGGTTCGCCTTTTAAAAATTCAATATATTCTTGTTGAGAACCACGTTGTAATAATCGCCCAAACCCTTGACATAAATGTTGACTACTGGCTAAAGAGGCTAACTCGTTATTTGAAAGCCCTTTAAGTGGATAATATGTCCCAATATTGAAACTAAGCATGTTGCTTTTGTCAATTTTTTCAAAAGCTTCTCTACTGCCATAGCGCCACCAACTTGTATTGTAAAATAATCGTTTTGGTTGCCAAATGCTAGTTTGCTTTAACTGATTTGGGTATGCTGAATTATTGTTAGCAAGATCGAAAGCTTCCATGCTTAACATAGCAGAAGTGGTGTGGTGCCCATGTGTTCTACCAGGTGTTCTATGGTCAAACCTGTTAATAATAATGTCTGGTTTAAATTTACGAATGGCTAAAACCACATCGCTTAAAACGTCGTTTTTATTCCATATGGTTAATGTTTCATCGGGGTGTTTTGAATACCCAAAATCGTTAGCCCTACTAAATAGTTGTTCACCACCATCAATACGTCTAGCAGCTAATAATTCTTGAGTTCTAATAACACCCAAAAGTTCTCTTATTTCTGGACCAATAAGGTTTTGTCCGCCATCACCTCTTGTTAACGATAAATAGGCTGTTCTTGCTTTTATTTTGTTAGCCATATAAGCAATTAAGCGCGTGTTTTCATCATCTGGATGCGCCGCTACATATAAAACAGAACCTAGAAAGTTAAGTTTTTGAATAGATTCGTAAATCTCTGAAGATGATGGTGTTTTGGGTTTTTGAGCTTGTAATGTTGAAACAGTAACAAGCAATATAAATAGATAGCGTATTTGTCTTTGCATAATTATTTAGTTAGCTAAAGGTCAAATATACCAAAGTAATACAGTCGAAGAATGGTTTTTAATGTTTCTTTAACTTAAAATTAAGAGTGATTTTGAAGCTAATATAAGGCGGCTTTTTCTATTAAAGTCACAGGTTTTTGAAGCATTTGAAATATAAATATTTAAGTTTGATTTATAAAGTTTAGATTTTATAAGGAATCTTAGTAAATCTTCATCTATATATA
Source organism: uncultured Flaviramulus sp. (assembly GCA_947487155.1). Lineage (GTDB taxonomy): Bacteria > Bacteroidota > Bacteroidia > Flavobacteriales > Flavobacteriaceae > CANLXL01. The sequence goes on along the minus strand of CANKVS010000013.1, from coordinate 803 downwards.
TGAAATGATAGCATTTGTATAACACTGTGTTATTTTGTATCTTTGTTTAATCCACTAGAAAAGAGTTGTTAATTATTAAATACGATATTATGGTAAATAAGGTACAAACTGCTTTTAGGTTCGATAAAGAACTACTAGAGCTTATAAAGGAGAAAGCAAAAGCACAAAGAAGAAGCCTCAATAACTATCTTGAGATATTGATGTTAAGGGATGTAGGGAACATTCCTAACACAGAAACAAAAAAAGCCATAGACGAAGCAGAGAACGGAAATTTGGAAAGAATCGAAAACCTAGATTCTTGGCTTGAAAAACTTTAAGATAGGATGTATTATTTAGACTTTACCACTAGGTTTAAAAAGGACTTAAAGAAGATAAAGAACAATAAAAAGGATTTTGAACTTGCGGTAGGTGTTTTAAAAATTTTAAAGGAAGGTGGCGTTATTGCGATTCCCAAGGGTATGAAACCCCATAAATTAACAGGGAATTATAAGAGCAACTGGGAATGTCATATTAAACCCGACCTATTAATTATTTGGATTCAAATAGAATCTCCAAACGTTATAAAATTGGTTAGAATTGGTTCTCATTCCGATTTGTTTAAATAAAAACATGTATATATTTCATCTTCTATATAAACAGATATTCTCAGGAGATAAAAAAAACGTACTTTTTTCACCCACATAACGTATGGTTCTTGAAGCTAATCTAAAGCATCTTTTTCTATTAAGGCACTTTCAGGAGTAAGGTTAATTTTTAGAAACATAATGTTTTTAGGACTTTCCTTGATGAATATTTTAGGGTCA
>CANKVS010000012.1 GCA_947487155.1 uncultured Flaviramulus sp. | reverse complement strand
ATACACTCAACTTAAAGCAAATCATCAATTAAAGTTGTTTTAATGCCTCGTATGCTTGCATCGAGGTAGTTTACTTAATATATCTTCATACAGTTTTTTGTAATTAAGAACCATATTGTTTACATCAAATGTCTTAGATCTTTTTAAACACTTTTTAGTAATAGTATGATAAAGCTGCTCATCCGTTATAAGGTTATTTATTATTTCAGATAATTCTTTTGTATTGCTATCTTCAAAAACTAATCCAGCCTCATATACTATATCCCCCAAACCAGGAGTATTAGAAGCAACTAAAGGTTTTCCTGAAGACATGCCTTCTATACAGGAAAGGGATAACCCCTCGTAATGAGAGGCCAAAACTATAATATCTGCAGATTTTAATAATCTAGGCACATCATTTCTAATACCTAGAAATTTTATACGATTATTTAAATCATATTTTTGTGCTAGTTTTTCATGTTCCTCTAAAAGAGGACCATTACCAACAAGGAGTAATTTAATATAGCTTGGTAATTGACGCAATGCTTTTATTAGTGTTTTTTGATCTTTCTGAGGTGTAAAGCTTGATACTTGAATAATAATTTTATCAGTAGAAATTAAGCCTAGGTCTTCTTTATTATAGGGAATGGCATTTTGAAATTTCTCTAAATCTATTCCATTATAAATTTTAGTTATTTTTTTTGAAAATGATTTTCCTAAATGTGATTTAAGGCTACTATCTACAGCATCAGAAATAGAAACTATTTTTTTAAATTGATGGTAAATAATTTTATCCAATAATTTGAATATTATCATATTACGTCTCCGATTTGTAGTATTATGTTCAGTAAATATGATATTATTATTATTAAAGCTTAAAATATTTGATATACTTGTCCAATATAATGCAGGAAATAAGTGGACATGTACTATGTCATATTTTTTTAGATGATGTTTAATTGTTAGAATATTGAATGGGTTATAAATGTTTCTTTTTTTTGAAGAATAAATTTTAATATTATTTTTGATGACTTCGTTATATAAGGACGATTGTGTATCATCAAATAAAAGAACATCCACATCTATTCCCATTTTCTTATACAAAATGGAAGTTTCTGCCACTAATTTTTCAGCCCCTCCCGCGCCTAAAGAGTTAATAACTTGTAGTAATCTCATGCTTTAAATTTATTTATATACAATACATAAAAGTATAACAGTATTCCGAAAGGAATCGTAAATAATGTCAATAAAGGTTTAGGTGATTTTTTTAAAAACTTATAATCTTTAAGTTGAATACTATGAGATATAAAATGAACGGAATTCTTAAAACGAACCTTAAAATAACTAGAGTGTTTTAAATAGAGGATTCTAGCATATTGAAACCCTTTTGGATGCCTATAGTATTGTTTAATTATATTTCTTGAGGACCCATCTTCCATATATTCTACAATGCATAATACTTCGTTTAAGCATAAGAATTTGTATTCTTGATCTATTAATAAATAGAGAGTACCTAATGGCACAAATCTTTCATTTGAGAAAATAGGGTATGGATTATATTTTTTTACTACCGAAGTGCGTAAGACTAGTTTTTTATCACCTTTAATATTATGAGTATTGTGTAGTGCTTCTAGAGTGGTTTTGGACAAATGTTCGGGTATTTTTTGCCCTATTATTTTACCATCTTTAAAAGCATCTAATCCAATTATACCCGCTATTTTATCGGTTTTATTTGTTTGCTTCCAAAAAGAAAGTATATGTTCAATGGCTGTACTTGGCATAAAGTCGTCCGAGTCGATACATACATTTAACTCGGTATCTATTAAACTGTAGGCGGCGTTATGTCCACCATGCATTCCTTGGTTATTTTGATAGTGATATTCTATATTAATTTTTTTATCATTAATCCATGATTGCACTAAATCTTTAGTGTCATCCGTAGAACCATCATCAATGATTAACCAAATGAAGTCGTTACTGGTTTGTTTTAATAAGCTTTCATAACATTGGTGCAAACAATACGCCCTGTTATAAGTTGGAGTAAAAATGGTTAACGTTTTCATGAAAAATTTGGATTAACTATAATAAAGTAGCCACATAAGGTATGTAAACATAAAGTAAGCTGTTGAAATTTTACCAATAACAATTTCTTGATGTTTAAAAAAACGCTGTTTTAAAAGCGGAAAAATAATTACAATGGCCATAAGAAACCAAGATAAGTAAGCAAATCTGTTAGAAAAATTTGCCTTGATTACCATAACCCAAAAGGCATTGCAAATTAAATATGTAATATAAATTTTATTGTATAGGCTATCGTTGAACTTTTTCTTAAATATGAAATACCAACCAGCAAATACTGCGAACGAACTGTAAAATAAAAAATCCCACCTAAAACCTGTACTACTAAATTTTTCTGAATCAACTTCGTTTGTCAAATAACCAGCTAACCTATCATCTCCAAATCCTAAACTTGTAAATAGCGCTATCATAATACTTCCTGCAAATAAAGATATGGGTATAGAAAATAGCCAACCTTTTAAATAGAATTTAGGTTTACTGTAGATAGAAGCAATTATATATGCTAGGATAGGCAATAACATTGTTTTGTGAAACATACCAGCCAAAAATAAAAACAAAATCATTAACTTCTTATTTTTGGGATAACATAAAGCCAATAAAAACATAGAAGTAGCTACACCATTTCTTATACCATTAACACCATATGTGAAGAAAGAAAAGGAAACTACAAACATGAAAAAACCATAAAACCAATATTCCTTAAAATTCTTTTTGGATATTAGAAACATTGGAAATATATATAAGAATTCTGTTACTAAAAAAAACCCATGTACATTAGTGAAATTAGACATGAACTTTATGTAATAATGAAATAGATAATCCTTATTCGTTGTGACGTTAGCTCCAGAAGCGTAATTTTTAAAATATATAGAATAAGTTCCCATGTCCCCAAAGTAACGTCCACTTATTGGGCGCAATCCTAAATACATGATTAGAAGTATTAAAAGAACTAAACCAGTGGTCCTTAAAAACCTAATATTTTTTAAATCATCAATTTTTACGGTATATGCATGTACCAAATTTGCTATTACTAAAAATAAAGTGAAATGTATATAAACACTATAATATTGATCCAATGGAATAAACTTAATCATGTGTTTTTGCTTTTAATAATATTGCCATAATATTTTTTTTAATCATGATTTTATTTTAACACATCAAAAACAGTAATGCCAGTGTCAGTAGTATTCATTGTATGCATTCCTTTAAATCCTTTAGGAGGAGTGATTTCATCTAATTTTTGCTCTATATAAATATCTTTGCTAAGTTCTTTTATTTGGTTTATTACTAAGTTTTCTCCATATCCATTTAAGCACTTTTGTGATACTCTATACATAATATTATTTTTCTCAAAAATGTTACCAGCGTTTCTTGCCAAACTAGCATCAGTTACAATGGGATTTTGTTTATGAGGAGTCCATTTATTTGATAATAAATTTTTTGAATAAAAAAGATATAACCGTTCATTATTGTCATGTTCAAAATCTTCAACTTTATTGGCAAATAACCAATATAAATTGTCATGGTATATCCATATGGCATCTAATAACTTTATATCTTCCATGAGGTTCATTTCAAAATCCCATTGATATGGAAAATTATTACATTTATATAACTGTAGCGTATTGTTTTGACTCGTTTCGGGAATCATATAATACTGATTGTCATGCCTAAATACATTAGGAAAAGAAAAATGGTAATTTTTATCTAAAATAACTTTATTTTCAATAACCTTAAAGTTTTTATCTAATGATAAACAAGAAATTCGACCTAAACCATCAGATTGTTTTTTTAACTCTTCGAAGAAGATAACATATTCATTTCCATTTTTAATTATAAAAGGATCTGCCCAAAATGATTTTGCAGGTTGTTCAATTAATATATTTTTATCATTTTGTTGTATTATTAATTTCCAATCAAGTTTTTTGCTGTAAATTTTTCTTCCGAAAACTTTTAAAGCTAATTTTATATAATAAAATGATATTTTAATAAAAAGAATTTTATTGCTAAAATTATCTTTAGAGATATTAAGTTTTTCTAAGTTCTGTGTCTTCTCAAAATTCTTTATAAATTTGGATAAATATACGCTATAGTAGAAGCTTAACTTATTTAAACTATTAAATAGGCCATATTCTCTTTTTAGATACTCCTGGTATATAACATCAAAATCATTTTTTATTGAATATTTATGAAGTATGTTTAGTACTATATATTTCGAGTTCAGGTTTTTTGCTATTTTTTCAAGTGATATATCAAAAGACAGAATACCATTTTTTGATAATTTTAAATATGAATCGACGTTAAAATTTGAATACTCAGTGATTATCCAGTCTACGGTTGTTAATTTGTTAATATTTTCTTGAATATTAACATTCTTATATGCATCAATTTTATCTTCGATATTTATTTTAAGGAAAGCATTATCTTTATAATTATTAAACCTACTATCTATTATTTTTATAATTGGTGAAAATGAAAAATCTTGTTCAATAATATCATTTTCAATATATATATAGATATTAGCATCATTTATTTGTTCATGTATAGTATTAATTGTCTGCCATATATAGTTGTGTACTAACTTAGAGTTTACAATGAATAAAGTACTGATCATTTTTCAATGTTATTAAAATCATTAATAATTTGAATTAATTTATTACTTCTTGAGCTTATAGCTTTATATTTCAAATGGTAAGGAGAATCAAAAAAGAGGCTATCAGGGTAAATAAAATCATCTGGGCGTCCTACAATATTTAGATTACTATTATTTAATTCTTTATCAATGATATCAATATAATTTTTATTTACTTTATAAGATGATTCGCAAAGACTTGGATAAACAATCAACAACTTGGCACCTTTTTCATTTACATTAAGCTTAATTCTTTCTAAATATTTAATCACATCTTTATTTAATACACCAGAAAATTCATAAATTTCAAAATTAGATTCATTTTTATCCCAGTGTTGATAATTATCTCCATGAGTATTAATAGCATGTTCACTATACATACCAATTTCACTCGATTCTTTAACAGTTTTTAGTTTATAATAGACAAAAGATTTCAATCTGTTAATTGCAAATTTAGGTATGAATGGTGATACATTAATTAATTGACTTAAAGAAATAAGTTTTAGATTTGATGGTTTAGCTGTTAGTGAAAATAAAAGAGGTTCTTTTCCAAGATAATTTTTATCCAGTAAATGTGAATATTCAGGAGATATTACAAGTAAATCTCCTTCATTGATAAATTGAGTTGCATCATCTATAATATATTTCAAACCATAACCAGCATGTATAGCATGATTAATAACAGGTGAATTTACATTATCTTCAATTTTTTCGCTATCAAAGCCAAATAACACATTTGAACCACCAGTAAGAATAATTTTTGGAGAGGTTGTCTTTTTTAGTAATTCGTGTTTAACTATTATACTATAATCAATAGACCTATCTAAACTATTATTAGGAATTATTAGACCTATAAATATTAATGCAAAAAAGCTAAAGGCAAATATAAAACTTGATATTATGAACTTTTTCATGATCTAAAATTGAAAATATATAAATTCTTGTTTTTCTGCACCAAACCAAAAAATAATGATTATAAAAGTGTAATAAACTCCCCAACGTAAAGGCCTGCTCATTTTTGGATTATCGAGTTCCAACCCATGTTTTCTATGCCTTTGAATCCATTCAATTACTATTAGTATAATTATAAAAGCTAGAGGCTTTAAACTAATAGAAGGCATTGTAAAAAGTGTATTGGAAAATATATTATTTATGTAATTAAATGCTGTACTAACGTTAGGAGCCCTAAAGAATACCCAAGCTATTATTGTTAAAGTAAAAGTAATAGACACATTTATAAGTTCTTTAAAACTAATAAAGACTTTTTTTTCAGCGACAGTATCTGTATTATTTCTATTTTTATTTAACAATAATAAAGGGAGGAAATAAATGGCGTTTAATAATCCCCAGACAATAAACGTCCAATTGGCTCCGTGCCAAAAACCACTAACTACAAATATTATAAAAGTGTTCCTCACTTTTTTGAATGTACTACCTCTACTACCTCCTAATGGGATATAAACATAATCTCTAAACCAAGTAGATAATGATATGTGCCATCTTCTCCAAAATTCAGCAATATCTCTAGAGAAATAAGGAAAAGCGAAATTCTGCATCAGATTGAATCCAAACAACCTTGCCGTTCCTATTGCTATGTCTGAATATCCAGAGAAGTCACCATATATTTGAAAAGCAAAAAATATGCTACCTAGAGCTAGAGAGCTTGCATTATATTCTGTGTAGTTTTCAAATACTTGATTTACAATTACAGCACAATTGTCAGCAATGACTATTTTTTTAAATAATCCCCATAAAATTTGGCGTAGTCCATCCTTAGCCTTTTCTAAATCAAAAGTTCTTTTTTCATAGAATTGAGGTAGAAGGTTCGTGGCTCTTTCGATTGGTCCAGCAACTAATTGAGGAAAAAAACTAACAAAAGCAAAGAATGCGATGGGGTCTTTGGTTGGTTTTAACTTGTCTCTATATACATCGATAGTATAGCTCATTGTTTGGAAAGTATAAAAACTAATACCTACAGGTAATATGATATTTAGTGTTAGAGTATCTACCTGATAACCAATAGAATTTAGAGCATTTTCAAGAGAAGAGGAGAAGAAGTTAAAATATTTAAAAACTCCTAAAAAGCCAAGGTTAATTAACATACTAAGAGTTAACCACCGTTTCTTAATAAGCATTCGTTTTGCCTTTTTTATATAAATACCACAATAAAAATCAATTATTGAGCTAAATATTATTAACGATAAGAATCTCCAGTCCCACCAGCCATAAAATACATAACTAACTGTAAGCAGTAAGAAATTTTGTATTTTTAATTTGCGATTAAAAATAAACCAATACAATATAAATACTGTAGGCAAAAAAATAAGATATTGAATTGAATTAAAAAGCATTTATTCTATTTTTTTAAAAAGTTGATGTGTTTTATATCTTCAGCTAATAGTTTAGAAAATAATTCTGCTCCTGCCTTATTTAGATGTTGAGAATTATAAAAGTATTTTTTATTCTTAGCGAATTTATAATTAGAGTAATCTAGGAACTTAGCGTCATATTTTTTAGCCACATTTTTAAAGAAACTTACTATTCTATTGTTGATATATTGTTGGGATTTATAAAATGTAGGAGAATAAACTAATACTATTTCTATATTATTTTGCTTTTGCTCTTTTATAAAGTTTTCAAAAATATTTTTATGATATTCTGATACATTAAACGTTTTTCCTTTGGGGTATTTTTTTACAAATTGCTGAAAAGAATTATCCCAAGTTCTATCATAAGCTTCAAAGCCTTTATACTTATTTTTATCCTTTTGTAAATGACCTAAACCAACTATGTTTAAAACACTATTTACTAGTATAGAATTTTCTCCTCTATACCTATAAAGTGGAATATGATAATCTAATTTAGAAAAACCATTATACTTTTTTGTGGCTTTAGATATAACACTATCATTTAAGTATGGTTTGAATTGAATGCTTTGATATAAATCCTTTCTTAAATTAAGAGTGCTGTTACCCACAACTTGAATTAATAACCTAGGTTTTTTATTATGATTTAGGTATACATTTGCTTTTGCATTTTGCATAACAAAGTCATAACCATCAATACCAAGATTATAAGATTTAGCATCTAAGATGCTATCTAATATTTTTGGTGAAATATGATGCCAAGCTTTTGAATTACCACTTATTATAATATCTGAATTTATTTTAGAATTATATATGTTATTCCAATCTACAAAATGAAATGTTTGGCTCTTTTTCAAACCATTGGTGATAAGTATGTCTAATGATAAGGATAAGATAAGTAATAATACTCCGAAGAATAGAGTTCTTTTTATGAAAAATATTAGATTTATTCTATTATGTAAATTATTTTGATTCATTAAAAAAAACTACTTTGCATTTGAAAGTTGTTGGAATTTAGCACTACTGGTTTTAAAAATATTTAACCATGATGTCATAACATTATGCTCCGTAAATTTATTTGCATTTATAAATCCATTTTTTCCAAGCAGTATTCTTTTATCTATATTTTCAATGAGCTCTATAATGGCATTAGACATAGATTCTTTATTTTTATAATCCACTAAAATACCATCTATATTATCTTGTATAATATTTCTGGGTCCAGTAGGGCAATCATAAGAGACAATAGGAAGTCCACAACTCATTGCTTCTAGTAAAACCATAGGGAAGCATTCCATACCTGATGTCATTGCATACATAGAAGAATTTAACATTTCTTGTTTAAGATTTTTAGTAGGCCCCATAAAGAGAATATTTTCTTTTAAATTTAGTTTGTCAACTATATTTTTTAACTCTTCTATATAATCGGTTTCTCCATCTCCAAAAATTTTTAATTTCCACTCAGGGTGATGGTATCTAATTTTAACCCACGACTCAATTAAATCATCAAATCCTTTAACAGGAGCGATTCTGCCAGCACTAATCACACATTTTTCATTTAATGATGATTGTTGGTCAGGCTTAAAAGTTAGAGAATTAGGAATTACTATTTTATTTTCTCCAGAATAATAATTTAACTCATCCTTATTTAATAATGCTATGTAGTTGTATTTTGATTGGAAATAATTGATAAACTTATATCTGATTTTTTTTAATATAGATTGGTTATGTTGTCTATTTAAATAATGAAAATGACCAGTTGAGTGATACTCTTTTATGGTCAAACTATTTTTTGCAAGATAGGGCACGAAAAAGAAACCATATTCATAGTTACAAACAATAATAATGTCAGGTTTTATTTTTTTTAAAAGTTTTTTTAACCTTGAAAAATGCTTTAAAATATATTTAACATTTCTTGGGTGCAAGAAAGTAATATTCCTATTGTAGTTAATATCTAGATCATGAAAATTCACTTTATTATTAATACTATAACAAGGAATATTATTATTATTTTGAAATGTAATTAAATGAAGATCTAAATCAGTATTTTTTGCTAAATAGTTAAGCTTATTAGAGATGACACGCTCTAAGCCTCCATGCTTATAAATTTGATCTGTATAATATACTAATTTCATATTCTAGGATATAGTAACTGTATTAGCCGATTATTTTACTCTTTATTCTATTCAATTTACAAATTGATAAAAAAACATTTTTTTTATTAGCTAGAAAAACAAAGAGTTTTTTCTTAGATGACATTCTTGAAAAATCAACAGGATAGTTGTTTTTTTCTATTAATGTATTCAAAGTTGTTTGTATTATCCCAGATCTATAGTCAAATCTAAAAAGACTAAATAATAATCCATAAAGATAATTTTGCAACCACGAATTAAAAACGTTATGGTTATCATTATGTTTATTGTTATCTAAAAATGACTTAAGGTTATTAGCCACTACAGCGCTATGATTTGCAAGTCTTTCTAAGTGGTTAGATGTTCTGATATTACTTACTGAATCGGGATTTACTATATAATTATAATTTAAACCATTTAATGTCGTTATCTTTTCTGAAAAAAATAGCATTCTAAAACTAAAATCAAAATCGGTAGCAGTTTTTACTATAGTATTAAATTGCACATTATTATCCCTGATATTCTTTATCCTAAATACTTTATTACAAACAGAATTACTATATATTTTACGTGACAATAATTCACTAACAGTAATGGTTTCATTATTGAATTCTACCTTAGACATAACTTTGCCATTTTCTGTAACTCTCTTCATACCATACATAATAACATCAGATTCGTTATGAACCTTTATACTTTTGTATATTCTTTCTATGATATCACCATCTAAGAAATCATCAGCATCAACAAAGCATATATATTCACCTTTAGCTCTTTCCAAGCCTATATTACGCGTATACCCTTCTCCTTTGTTTTCTTGAGTATATAGTTTAATTATACTATTAGTTTTAGCCATATTGTTTAGGATATGTTCACTATTATCAGTAGAACCGTCATTAACAATAACTAATTCTATATTTTCAAGACCATTGCACTGCTTCAAGATAGAATTAATGCATCTTTCAATAAAATTTTCGGCGTTATATACTGGTATTATGATACTTAATAACATATGTTCTATTTTTTGTAATAATATTTCTGTCTAAGTTTATGTAACCCTGATACTCTTAAGAATCTATTTACTGTTTTTATACCAATAACTCTCATCAATTTTTTTTTAATGGAAGGCAAAATGAGTTGCTTTTTAGGAACCCAAGACATTGCGAAGTGATGAATAGAGTAAGTGTTGTTTGTTTTTTCAATCATTCCTGTACCATGATTTTTTGCACAGAAAAAGTCTTTTGGAAATACATAGAGATATTTTTCTCTCGATTTATAAACTTCAGGTTTTAATTCAGAAGGTAAAGTTTCTACTAATTCTTTACTATTTGTAATTTGTGACATCATTATTCGCGGCAAGGTTTTAGTGTTAAAACCGCCATCTTCTTTTATGAATGTTTTCCCATCATAGTAATCTAAACATTCTTTAACCCAATCTGTATGTTTTTTTGCTCCAAAAACTCCAGCTTCAATTACTCCACCCCCTTCAAAGCCAATGAAATAAGGTCTGTTTAATAAATCATTGAAACTTTTTATAACTTCAACATCTGTATCTAGATATATTCCTCCATAGTGATAAACAGAATAGAGCCTAATATAATCTGCCGCAAAAGCATATTTTTTAGACTCAAATGCTTGTTTAACCCAAATATTACTTTCCAAATCAAATTTTTTGGTATCCCATAATATAAATTCATAATCTGGTAGTTTTTCTTTCCATGAATCTATACATTTTTGAATTAATGAAGGGTATTTATCTCCACTAAGCCAGCAAAAATGAATTATTTTTGGTATCATTTAGTTATTTTTTTTAAAATAAAATTTGGTGTGCTAATTTTGATTAGCAATTTAATTACTTCATTATATTTAGGGGAATAAGTCAGAGATTGTAGCATATTTAACAAAGCTTTTACTTTTTGAATACTATTTCCTGTAGCTCGATTATAAGCTTTTTCATAATAAAACCTATACTTTATTCTATTCCATTCCTTTTTATCAAATAGTTCTTTATTTTCTATCTCAATTTTATGTAATAGATTTAATGAATCAACCGCATTTTTCGCATTAGTAAAAGAAATTCTAGTTTCTGAATGTTCAACAAGGGTTAATAATTGTTTGTTTAGTACACCAAGTTTATGACCGCTTAAAAGAAACTTAAGATGAAAAAATCTATCTTGATATCTTGGTATTTCAGAGAAACCTCCAAGTTTTATAAATAAATCTCTCTTAATAAAAATCATAGATGTAAAAACATTTCCATCTAATAGAGCTTCTTTTAAAGTAGATCCTCTTGCATCATTTTCTCTAGAAACTATGGAAATATTATCTTCATCAACTCTGTACATAGAGCATATGCAAGCATCTAGGCTTTTATTTTGATTTAAAAAATTTAATTGCTCTTCTATTTTATTTGGTTCATAAAAATCATCATCATCTAGGAAAGCTATAAAATTACCTTTAGCTTCAAATCCGCCAGTATTTCTTGCTACACAACCACCTCGATTTATTTCATGTGAGATGTATCTGATTTTTTTATTAGAAATATATTCATCTAATTCTTGTCTAGTTTGTACTTTATATTGGTCATCATTGTTATCATCAACAACAATTATTTCTATATTTTTATATGTCTGATTTAGGACACTATCTACAGCTATTGCTAACCTAAAACTTCTTTTGTATGTTGGAATTATTACAGAAACTAACATTATAATTCGGGATGTTTTCTTGAAAAGTAAGCTTCATTTTTAAACAAGTTATTAAAACTTGTAATTTCTCGATTAGAGAGTACACGTTGACCTTTACCAACAACAATTTCACCAGCGTTAACGTTTTTAGAGACAGTTGTTCCCATACCTATAATAGCACCATCTCCTATTTTGACACCTGGTAATATATTCACATTTTGCCCAACCCATACAGCTTTTCCTATAATCGTTTTCTTTTTATTATATGTATCATCATACGGAACTAAATGATTTGATTTATAATTATGATTGCCAGAGTGTATACAAACATTTCTGCTGATAATACTTCCGTCCCCTATATCTATGCCCCCAATAGCCATTATAAAGCAATTATCACCGATTCTTACATGTTTGCCTATAGATAAATATTCTGGATGATATATGGTTCCTCCTCCTTTGAAGATTACATTTTCTCCTAGAAATTTAAAATCACTTTTTTGAGCGTTAATGATAAAGTTATCAATTTCTTTTTTTAAGTAGCCCCAATAAAAAGCTGCGATTTTTTTAGACAAATATTTTAATACTCTTTTTTTCATTTTTTAAATTTTAACAAAAGTCTTTTTTCATAATGATTGAGCACAAAAAAATAAGTGAGACTTAAATATAAAACAGAAAAAAGTATAGCTTTAATTATAAAATAACTCCAAGTATTTCCTAAAAAAAGATCTATAAAATAGCCACCACATAGTGATATTACTAAAACAAAAAATATTTTACCAAAAGTTTGTTTAAAAAAGAATATAATATCTAGATTCAAGGTATTATCAAAATAAATATTCATTATTATTTGTGATATTACCCAAAAAATAGAGTAGCTCCATGTTATAGCCCAATATCCATAATAAGGTGATAATAAAGAGCCAACTATAATACCTAGTGATATAGTAATAAAATAAACTTTTGCTTTATATTTAAATCTGCCTGTGGCTTCAATTAATGAATTAGCAAAATTTTGAACTAACGGAAGTATATAAGCAGTCATTATAATTACCGTTATTAAATAAGAATCATAATATTCATCACCAACCCATAACTCAATAAAGTTTTTACCAAACAATATAAAACCAGCCCAAACATACATTAATAAAAAAGTCAAGATTCTGCCCAATTTTATAAAAAAATCAGTTAATTCTATCCTATTACTATTATTTTCTACCATGAATGTTGCTCTGGGTAAAAAAACACTGTTAATAGCTCCAGCAAATGCACCAAAATAACCGCTGAGAGTTATGCCTACAGCAAATATGGCAACAGCTTCGGTGCTTATGGCAATACCCATTATCATTTGACCAGATTTCCAAAAAAGTTCTCCTATCATGGCAAAAACAAAAATCCAAACAGAATAACTAAAAATCTTTTTTATTAGTTTTTTATTGAAATTTAGTAACTTAATCTTCACTTTCATTATTTTGAAAACAAAGAACATGTTTACCAAAATAATTAACACATTCAAAGAAGTGTCAACTATTACTATAGAAATAGAATCACCACCGTAAATTAGTACTATAACAACAAGAGCAGACCTAATAATATATCTGACAATGTTTACTGCTCTTGGAAAAACAAACTGTTCATATCCAGAACAAATTCCTGCAAAAGTTCCACCTGGCAGGGAAATTGTCATATTAAAAACGAATAAAATCATTAAGATTTTAGCTTTGTCTAATTCTTCGGGAGTTAGAGATTTGTCAAAAATAGTATCTAGATTATAGTAGCCTACAGTACCAATAAGAAACACAAAACAAGAAATAACAGCATATATAATTAATACAGTTGCTAAAAAATTTTTCTCTCCATTTTTATCATTATTAGCTCGATATTTAGCAACAAATCTTACTATAGTATTACTAAGTCCAAAATCAAGTAATGATATGTAGCCAACAAAAGAACCAAGTAATATATATAACCCATATTCTGATTGCCCTAAACTCCTTATTATAAAAGGTGTAAGCAGTAAACCTATTATGTTTGTTAAAAATATAGTTGTATATGATAGTATTGCTCCTTTTTTTAATTGACTCATTTAGAATTTAGCTTCTTTGTTTAATTTCATTTCTAAGTTGTAATGTTGAATATAAAATAATAGTAGCACCTATCATTTCTAAAAATTCTTCAATAATAACTTCTGTAGTATATACCCATTCAGGAAGATTTGTATTATTCATAATAAATAAGTGTCCAATAGACTCAATACCGATAGCCCCACCAAACAATATTATAAATCCTAGAACTATAAGTTTAATATTGCTTTTATAAGTTTTATATATTCTAAATAGTACTTTGTGTGTAATTAGAAAGAAAATAAAAGTTAGGATAATATATGGTATTATCCAATAACTATAATCACTCCCTAAGTGTGGTGCATTTCCATTTGAAAAGTGTTTGATTAAATTATCTATATGCTCATGTATAGTAAAAAACTCATCGAATGATAAAAACATAAAACCAAATCCAATAGAGTAGAAAAAGAGTTTAAATAGTTTTTCTTTTAGTGAATGAAGGTTCGCTATATAAATAAAAAACAGGCTTATAACAAACAACTGACAAAATGAAAACAAAGCGGGAAGTCCATACTCTCCATCTAAATTAAATAAATTGCGTAAGGCTTTATATGGGATATGATAAATCTCTGTTATAATATAGCAGCAAGCTAATATAATCTCAATGATTACTAAAAAAATAAATAGCTTTCTAGCATCTTCTTTTGATATATAAATTATTGTTTTCATTTTTTTGTCTTTAAATTATAATATAGGAAAATAAGCAAGGATTATTAGTATTGTATTTTATCATAGTCTATCACTTATAGAATTACTATCCAAGACACTTTTAACATCATACAAAACTCCATTAGGGTTTAATAGCGCTTTTAAGTCTTCGTCAAGAAACTCATTATGGGCTACAGTTAAAACAATAGCGTCAAACGTTTTATTAGGTAATTTTTGAACAGTTTCTAAACTGTATTCGTGTTTAACCCCTTCAGGGTTCGCCCAAGGATCATAAATTGTTACATCTGTTCCATAACTTTTAAGTTGATTAATAACATCAACTGCTTTTGTATTTCTCACATCTGGACAGTTTTCTTTAAAAGTAATCCCTAAATTTAAAATTTTAGCGTTTTTTATGCGGATATCATTTTTAACCATGAGTTTAATAACTTCAGAAGCTACATATTGCCCCATACTATCATTTACACGACGACCAGCTAAAATTATTTCTGGATGATACCCAACTTCCTGGGCTTTTTGAGCTAAATAGTAGGGATCTACACCAATACAATGTCCACCAACTAGACCTGGTTTAAATGGTAAAAAATTCCATTTAGTTCCTGCAGCTTTCAAAACATCATGAGTGTCAATTCCCAAAAGGTTAAATATTTTAGCTAATTCATTAACGAAAGCAATATTTATATCGCGTTGCGAATTTTCAATAACCTTTGCAGCTTCTGCAACTTTAATTGTTGGAGCTAAATGTGTGCCTGCTGTTATTACACTAGCATATAAGGCATCAACTTTTTTTCCAATTTCTGGAGTAGAACCCGCGGTAACTTTAAGTATTTTGTCTACAGTATGTTCTTTATCTCCTGGGTTAATACGTTCGGGAGAATAACCTGCAAAGAAATCTTTATTAAATTTTAAACCACTTATTTGTTGTAAAACAGGCACACATTCATCTTCTGTAACTCCTGGATAAACAGTAGATTCATATATTACAATATCTCCCTTCTTTAATACCTTAGCCACAGTTTCACTCGATTTGTATAAAGGTGTTAAATCTGGTCGATTATTTTTATCAATAGGAGTAGGAACAGTAACAACATAATAGTTACAGTCTTTTATATCATCAATATTTGAAGAACAAAACAAACCTATTTCATTATCATTAGATGCTTTTAAAACAGATTTTAAAACAGATGATTCAACTTCTAAGGTGGAATCATTCCCATTAGACAGCTCATTAACCCTATTTTGATTAATATCAAAACCTACTACATTATATTTTGTTGCAAATAATCTTGCTAATGGCAGGCCTACATAACCTAAGCCTATTACAGCTATTTTTTCTTTATTCATATATTATTTATTGACCAATTGAATAATACTCAAACCCTATTTCCTTCATTTTAAATTTATCTAAAATGTTTCTACCATCGAATATAAAAGCGGGTTTCTTCATAGTATCATATATTTTTTTCCAATTATAGTTTTTAAACTCGTCCCATTCTGTCATGATAACAACGGCGTGCGCATTTTTCACAGCCTCATAAGGTGAAGATTCACTCATGACATTTTCTTTATTTTCATTTTTAGATCTTGTATTCAAGTAATTTAGATCTGCCTGAATTTTAACCTCTGGTACTTTAGGATCATAGACCGAAATTGTAGCTTGTTCACTTAATAAATGATCCGTAACATAAATGGCTGCAGATTCTCTAGTGTCATTTGTGTCTTTTTTAAAAGCCCAACCTAGCATGCCAATCTTTTTACCTGAAACGGTGTTATATAATGTCTTAATTAATCTATCTGAAAAACGCCGCTTCTGGTGATCGTTCATAATGATGACTTGTTCCCAATAATCAGCAACTTCATTTAAATTATAATTTCTAGCAATGTATACAAGGTTCAAAATATCTTTTTGAAAACAAGAACCTCCAAAACCTATGGAAGCTTTTAAGAATTTAGATCCTATTCTTGAATCCATTCCAATAGCCTTAGATACTTCATTTACATTGGCTCCCGTATGTTCACATAATTCTGAAATGGCATTAATAGATGATACACGTTGTGCTAAAAAGGCATTAGCTGTTAATTTCGACAATTCTGAAGACCACAAATTAGTTCTCAATATTTTTTCTTGAGGAACCCAGCTGCCATACACTTTGGCTAAACTTTCAATGGCCACTTCAGATTCTCCTCCAATTAACACCCTATCAGGGTTTAACAAATCTTCAACAGCTGTACCCTCTGCTAAAAATTCTGGATTAGATAATATATCAAAATTAATATGATTTCCCGTATTGTGAAGAATGCTTTTAATGGCTTCTGCTGTTCTAACAGGGAGTGTAGATTTTTCAACAACGATTTTGTCTGTTACTGCCACTTTAGCTATGTTTCTAGCACATAATTCAATATACTTTAAATCTGCTGCCATACCTTTACCCTTGCCGTAAGTTTTGGTAGGCGTGTTAACAGAAATAAAAATCATTTCTGATTCATTTATAGCAGTATCTATATCTGTTGAGAAAAATAGATTTTCACCTCTAATGTCTTTGACTATTTCTGCCAAACCAGGCTCGTAAATAGGCAATTTAGATAAATCAGAATCATTCCAAGCAGCTATGCGTTCTGCATTAATATCTACGATGGTTACTTTTATATTCGGGTTGTTTTTTGCTATAACAGCCATAGTGGGACCTCCCACATAACCGGCACCAATACAACAAATATTTTTTATTATCATAATTTTTATTTTTCTCTATTAACAAGTAATAGCTTTTTTAGACCATTACTAATAATAAATTTTTAGTTGTAATTTAATAATTGTTTTTTGTAGTAATTGTCATAATATTTACTTTTTCAAGACATAGTTAATTTCAATATAATTTTTAAGTTTAATATTACAAATATAAGTTATTAATCGATTAAATCAGTCATTTAATCGGTGATTTTAATAAATCAACTAAATTATTTGTCTTTATGAAATATACTATTCGTAGTGTTTGCAATAATTTATATCACTCAAGGTGTATATGTAAGATAATACACTTTTATTGATTTATTTAAGTTATAAATTTTTCCAATACCAACTAACAGCTTCTTTTAAACCACTACTGATATCATACTTTGGGCTATAATTTAATAATTTTTTTGCTTTATCAATAGAAGCTAAAGAATGAGGGATATCTCCAATTCTATTTTCTTTATGTTTTATTTCAATACTCTTTATAGAATTATCGAATTCTGATAAATATGTTTTTAGTAATGTAGCTAATTCTAGTAAAGTTGTTCTTTCTCCGTAAGCAACATTATAAATATTATTTATTGCTTCTTTATTATTAGTGGTAAGAGCATTAATATTCATTTGTATAACATTATCAATATACGTAAAGTCTCTAGAATAACTTCCGTCTCCATTAATAACTGGAGATTCATGACTTATAAATTGTTGAACAAATTTAGGAATTACAGCTGCATAAGCACCATCAGGATCTTGTCTTTTTCCAAAAACATTAAAGTAACGTAAACCAATAGTATTTAAATGATAAGTGCTTGAAAAAATATCTGCATATAACTCGTTTACATACTTTGTAATGGCATACGGCGATAATGGTTTCCCAATAACATCTTCAACCTTTGGTAAAGCTTCATGGTTACCATAGGTTGATGAACTTGCAGCATAAACAAAGCGTTTAACATTAGCGTCTCTTGAAGCAACTAGCATATTTAAAAAGCCAGAAACATTTACATCATTGGTAGTAATTGGATCTTTAATAGATCTTGGAACGGAACCTAGTGCTGCTTGGTGTAATACATAGTCTATACCATTGCAGGCTTCATGACAATTACCTAAATCTCTTATATCTCCTTCAATTAAGTTGAAATTGTTGTCATTTAAAAAGGGTTCAATGTTAATTCTTTTTCCAGTAGAAAAATTATCTAAGCATACTACATTTATGTTATTGCTTAATAAAGTTTCACATAGATTAGAGCCAATAAAACCAGCTCCTCCAGTTACAAGTACCTTCTTTCCTTTTAATGTTTTTAATTGTTGTGTAGTCATTTAAATTTGGGATGAATTAGAATTGTTAATAGCGTCACAAATATGTAAAAAATAAATATAACTTAGTTAACTATTTATATCAAGGTCTTCTTTTAATCGACGAAATTCAATTTCTTGTTGAAAACATCGATTAAATTAAGTCATTATTGTTTAAAGTTGAGTTCATTTTCAAAAAATAAATTTGCAGATTAAAAAACCTGTAAATGCTTTGTGAAATAGTTAAAGTTGTTAAAAAAGAAAATTTGAAATCGATAATGAGCATAGTTTTACTACCAACGAAAACTGTTAATGTATTTAACCGATTTTTATTACTGTTTTAGCGAATTAACCTTGTGCTATGAGTTTTAAATTAAAACAATTACTAAATTTACACCGTAAATAAAAAATTGAATTGATTAATAGCATATTAATTTAATAAAACTGATTTATAATTTTAAAACTCTCGTTTACTTAATCTATCCCTCAATTTTAGATTAAATTTAGAATTATCGTTGTTGTTAAATTTAAAATTTTTAAGCTATTAACTATGAAACAATTTTGTTTTTATTTATACTCACGGAGGGAATTCCAAATATTAAAAAGATAACATGTTGTCAAAAGTGTGACGATACAAATACTTTGTGTCTAAGAGTTAAACAATTTGTAAATGCTAACAAAAACTAAAATATATTTATCATCACCTCATATGGGAGGCTCAGAACAAAAGTTTGTCAATCAAGCTTTTAATACAAATTGGATTGCTCCTTTGGGTCCTAATGTTGATGGTTTTGAGAATGACATAAAAAGTTACCTAGGGGGTAATAATGAAGTTGCTGTACTTAGTTCTGGTACGGCTGCTATTCATTTAGCATTGCAATTGCTAGGGGTTTCTAAAGGTGACGAAGTGTTATGCCAGAGTTTTACCTTTTCAGCTTCAGCTAACCCTATACTGTACCAAGGAGCATCACCAGTATTTATTGATAGTGAATCTGATACTTGGAATATGTCTCCAGAATTACTTGAAATTGCAATTAAAGATAGAATAGAAAAATATAAAAAACCTAAAGCTATAATAGCAGTTCATTTATATGGTATGCCATATAAAGCTAAAGAGATAAATGATATAGCCGAAAGATATGGTATTCCTATAGTTGAAGATAGTGCTGAAGCGTTAGGGAGCACATATTTTAATCAAGCATGTGGAACATTATCAGATATAGGGATTTTATCTTTTAACGGAAATAAAATTATCACAACATCCGGAGGAGGTGCATTAATTACAAAAAACTCAGAATTAAAAAATAAGGCAGTTTTTTTATCAACACAAGCCAGAGATAATGCACCGCATTATGAGCACTCATCAATAGGTTTCAACTACCGAATGAGTAATGTTTTAGCTGGAATTGGTAGAGGACAGATGGAAGTGGTTAATGATAGAGTTGAAGGAAGAAGAAGAAATTATAATTATTATAAAACTAATTTGTCAAAATTCAATACTATAGAATTTTTAGATGAACCAAAAGGATTCTTTTCTAACAGATGGATTACTTGTATAAAAACAACGTCTTACGAATTGCGTGAAAATATTAGATTAGAGCTGCAACAAGATGATATTGAATCTAGACCTTTATGGAAGCCAATGCACATGCAACCAATTTTTAAAGATTGCCTGTCATATACAGATGGAACATCTGAAAAATTATTTAATACTGGACTTTGCCTACCTAGTGGGTCAAATTTAACTCAAGACGATTTAGATAGAGTTCTAAGTATAATTACAAAAACCCCAAACTTATGATAAAAAATTACCTAACTCATTATTCTCAAAAATATGCCTCAAAATGGTTGGTTTTTGGTATAGATTTAGCAATTATATTGCTTACATTTTTTATGACATATTTTATTAGGTTTAATTTCACATTAAACTTTGATTTAAAACAATTAATGTATCAGCTTCCTTTTATTTTTGTAATTGCTGCTTTTAGCTTTATAGTTATTGGTTCATTTAAAAGTGTTATACGCCATACAGGTTTTACAGATGTTGTGAATTTGTTTAAATCAATTACATTAATGTCTACGCTTTCAATTTTATTTATTTTAATAAATAGAATATCAAACTTAATTCCAGAATTTACAATACCAATACATATTATTGTTATTCATTCATTATTAAGTTTTGTAGCATTAAGCTCTAGTAGATTACTTTTTAAAATGGTATATAATTATTTAAAATGTAAACTAGTACCTTCTAAAAAAGTACTTATTTATGGGGCTGGAGAATCAGGGATTATTACATACAATGCTTTAGTTAGTAATTTAAGCTCAAAATTTAATGTTGTAGGTTTTATTGATGACGATATTAAAAAGAATGGAAAGTCTATTAATGGTGTTCCAATATTTTCGAAAAGCAAAGTAACAAAATCTTATATAGAGTTTAATGTGGTAGATGAAATTGTTGTAGCATCCCAAACAATTGATTCAAATAGTTTATTAAAACTTATTGATAGTTTGGTTGACTTAGATGTCAAAGTTACAAAAGTGCCGCCAATTGAAAAATGGATTAATGGTGAATTAAGCGTAAAGCAAATAAAACAGGTCCAAATTGAAGACCTTTTAGGGCGAGAACCAATTAAAATTGATAATCCAAACTTGTTAAATGAGTTTAACGGAGAAAGTATTTTAGTTACTGGTGCTGCAGGATCTATAGGTAGCGAGTTAGTAAAACAATTAGCAAATTTTGATGTAAAAAAGTTGATACTTGTAGATCAAGCTGAATCTGCATTATATGATGTACAACAAGATTTAAAACGCAATGGAAAGGAAAATTTTATTACCACTATTGTTGCAGATATTAGAGATGGTTTAAGAATAGATAGTATATTCCAAGAGTACAAACCAACAATGGTGTTTCATGCTGCAGCATACAAACACGTGCCGTTAATGGAAAAATCTCCATATGAAGCAATCAAGATTAATGTAAACGGAACTAAAATATTAGCAGATACGGCATCACGTTATGATGTTAAAAAGTTTGTTTTTATTTCTACTGATAAAGCTGTTAATCCAACAAGTGTTATGGGGGCAACAAAGCGTATGGCAGAAATGTACATTAGCTGTTTACAAAAAGAAAGTAAAACAAAATTCATAACTACGCGCTTTGGTAATGTATTAGGTTCAAATGGATCTGTAATTCCTTTATTTAAAAAACAAATTGAAAATGGTGGACCATTGACATTAACCCATAGAGAAATAACACGTTATTTTATGACTATCCCTGAAGCTTCTCAATTAGTTTTAGAAGCTGGTACTATGGGTAAAGGTGGAGAGATTTTCATTTTTGATATGGGAGAATCAGTTAAGATTTACGATTTAGCAAAAAATATGATTAAACTATCTGGTCTAAGATTCCCAGAAGATATAGATATTCAAATAACTGGACTGCGTCCAGGCGAAAAACTGTACGAAGAGTTATTAGCAAATGGTGAAAACACATTATCTACATATCATAAAAAAATTATGATAAGCAGAACCAGAGAGTTAGAGTATGGTGCAATCAAGTCAGATATTGAAGACTTATGCATCACTAATCGTTTCCAAAATAATAATATTGTTATGAAAATGAAAAATTTAATTCCTGAATATAAATCTAACAATTCTGATTATGAAAAATTCGACAAAAGAGTTCAGATTTATAAGAAAGTTAGAGGTTTATCAGAAGACAGAAAAGATAAAAACTATATCAATTTATAATAAATTAAGTGAATTTATTATTTTACCCCAAATACAATTTAAAAATGCACATACCTTTTTTTAATTACAGATTTATTTGTGTTATTCTTTTTTGCTTCTTAACTTCATGTTACACAAAAAAGGATGTAGTATACTTTCAAAACGCTAAAAACTTTGAGACTATTGTAGACACAGATACATTTAAGGCTAAGCTAAAAATAGGTGATATTCTTGGTATAAATATATCCACAAAAAACTTAGAAGTAACAAGACCTTATAATTTGGTTGAATCCACAGGATCACAAGGAGGGCAGCTAATAGACTATTTGGTTGATTCTGAGGGGAACATTGATTATCCAGTACTTGGTAAAATTAAACTTCTTGGGTTAACTGTAGAAGAAGCAAAACAATTATTAAAGAAAAAATTTGAAGAAGGAGATTTACTAAAAAACCCTGTAGTAATTATTAGAATAAAAAATTATAGAGTTACTATGATGGGGTGGGTAAATAGCCCTGGAGTTTACCCTATTTCTGGAGAGCGAATTTCTATATTAGAAGCTATAACTATGGCAGGGGATTTGCAAATTAATGGCAAAAGAAAAGATGTTTTAGTTATTAGAGATTTTAATGGAACAAAAACTTATACTGAAATAGATCTTACTAGTAAAGAAGTATTTAATTCCCCAGTATATTATCTTACTCAAAATGATATAGTGTATGTTAAACCTAATAAAGGAGGTATTAGTAGTGCATCTGGAGATTCTAGAATAGGACTAATATCTTCCATTGCGGGAATAGTTGTAAGTATAGCAATATTATTAACCAGATAAGATATATTAGCAATATGAATAATAATCTTAGTCAACAGCCAGTGAGTGGTGAGAAATTCGATTTAAAAAAAACTATATCATTATATACAAGAAAATGGGTATGGTTTTTAGTGAGTATTCTATTATGTTTAGCAATAGCATATACTTATTTGCGCTACACAGTTCCACAGTACTTGGCAACTTCTAACGTTATGATAATTGGTGAAGGTGAAGAGAGTTCTGCTAATAAGGTTTTTAAAGAGCTTTCTGGGTCAAGTGAATCAGAATCAGCATCTATTGAAGATGAAATTTTAGTTTTTAAATCAAGAAATGTTATTAGTAATGTAGTAAGAAATCTTAATTTAAATGTTCAATATTTCACTCAAGGTTTAGTGCTTGAAACGGAGATTTATGGAAATCACCCTTTAGAAATCAATTTTATTGATACCGACTCAACAGACAACTCTTCTATTAATTTAAATTTTTACATTGATATTATATCTAATGAAAAGTTTAAGTTTCGTTTTAGGGAGAATGATGATGCAGAAGAAAAGAGATTCGGAGAGGCTATTTCTACAGGTTTTGGCGAAATGGTATTAAACCCTAAATCTAATGAAAAGCTTAAAAATTTACTAAATAAAAGTATAAGAGTTAGACTCACTAATACAGATTATATTGTTGAGTCCTTAAGAAATAGAATATCTATATACCCTTCGCAAAATTATTCAAAAATATTATCAATTAACCTTCAAGACCCTGTAGTGAACAAGGCTAAAGATGTTATAAATACTTTAATTTCTGAATA
Organism: uncultured Flaviramulus sp.; assembly: GCA_947487155.1. Lineage (GTDB taxonomy): Bacteria > Bacteroidota > Bacteroidia > Flavobacteriales > Flavobacteriaceae > CANLXL01. The sequence goes on along the minus strand of CANKVS010000012.1, from coordinate 44,922 downwards.
CGATAAATATACCATAGAAACAAAAAATAGTAAATCTAAAGGTATTGATAGCTTAATAGATTATCGTATAAATCTTACTCAAAGGGCTTTGTTAGGAGTAGATGATAGTATTGTAGATTTTAAAATAGCTAATAAGGTCACGGATGTCTCATCACAAGGCGGACAATTTTCGAGTTTGAGTTTTCAAAACGAACAAGATATTCAAGCTATAAAAACACAGTTAAGGCTATTAGCTAATACAAAGAACTTATTAAGTAATAATTCAAATAAATACCAAACGTTACCATCTAATTTAGGTGATGCATCAATGAGCGCTTTGGCTAGTGAATACAATTTATTACTTGCACAAAGAGAGAGTTATTTGAAAACAGCTGGAGAAAACAATCCAATGGTAGTAGAGTTAGATGAGAAATTAACAAATATTAGAAATAATTTATCACAAAATATTAAAGCGCAATCTTCAATATTGAATATTCAGCTTACAAGTTTAGAGAATCAATATCAAAGTGTTAGCTCTAAGATATCATCTGTACCTGGGCAAGAAAATAAGCTACGTGCGATAGAGCGTGGTAGAGGTATAAAAGAAAATCTTTATCTCTATTTATTACAAAAGAAAGAAGAAGCAATAATATCTCAAACCGTTACATCATCAAATGTAAAAATAATAGATACCGCTTACAGTATTGGTCTTGTTTCTCCTAATGATCGCATAACTTACATTGCTGCCATTTTTCTTGGTTTATTTATTCCGTTTTCTATAATTTATGTAAGGGATTTACTAGATTCTAAAATCCATAACAAAGAAGATTTAGAAAGCGAAGTAAAAAATATTACAGTTTTAGGTGAAATTCCTAAAGTTAAAGGTAATATTTTAGTAAAAAGAAATGATCGATCTATTCTATCTGAATCATTTAGAATAATACGTACTAATTTTGATTATATACGTCGTGGTAGAAAAGTAGAAAATTATAATAATGTAGTTTTCGTGACTTCCACTATTAACGGAGAAGGAAAATCTTTTTTCAGTATGAATATGGCATTAACATTAGCAAATACCGATAAAAGAGTATTATTGATAGGTGCTGATATTAGGAATCCTAAATTGCTTTTAGGACTTGATAACCAAAAGAAAAAGGATTTAGTAAAGGTTGGTTTAACAGAATATTTAGTTAATAAATCTATTTTAATAGGAGAAGCCATTAATACTTATGATATTAGTGGTAATAAAATTGACGTATTACTATCTGGAAAAGTGCCACCTAATCCAGCTGAATTACTAATGAGTGACAGAATGAAACCTCTTTTTGATAAAGTTTCAGAACAATACGATTATGTAATTGTTGATACGGCTCCATCAATGTTAGTAACAGATACACTATTATTTAACCAATATGCAGGTCATACTATCTATATGACTCGTGCAGATTATACAGAAAAGCGTATATTAAATTTTGCTAAAGAATTACATACAGAAAATAAACTAAACGGAATGATGCTCGTTGTTAACGATGTTAAACAATCAAATTTTGGTTATGGTGCCAAATATGGTTACTACGGGGCTAAGAAAAAGAAAAGTTTTTTTAGAAAACGTGCTTAAATTACTGAAAACGTATTATAAGTGTTTTCAATAATATGTGGAAGCTTACTAACCGAATTTTTATTAAGAATTAAGTTAGTCAGTTTTTTTATGTGGTTATTATTATGAGTATCGGTTCCAACAAAATCTATAAGCTGTTCATCTATTAAATAATTTGCTATTTTTTCTACATCTTTTCCATAATGATTGCTTAGAGAAAGTAAATTAAGTTGAAAAAAACAACCTATTTGTTTTAATTTCTTATAATAACCTTTTGTGTTATGATAAAATGAATACCTTTCAGGATGTGCTAAAATGGGCAAGTATCCTTTCATTTTAATTTTAAAAATTATTTCTTCCAAATTAATTGGTGGTTGAAAGTAAGACATCTCAATTAGCAAATAGTTTCCTTTTAGCGTAAATAGTTCTTGAGTGTTTAGCTGCTTTTGAAAATTTTCATCTAACATATATTCAGCAGCAGGATTTATAGTAATTTCGGAAAGTAATTTTGGATCTAATGCTTGTAATAGATTTTGATAAGCATCACCTATGGTTTCATCAGTATTCGGATAAAAATCTTGCATTACATGTGGTGTAGGCATGAATTGCTTAACTCCTAACTCTTGCAAACCTTTTATTAATTCAATAGATTCATTTATATTCTTTGCACCATCATCAATCCCAGGAAGTATATGGCAATGTATATCAACAAATCCCTCTAGTAAATCTTTAAGAAATTCTTTTTTAGAAAAAAAATGAAACATTATTTTTAGTAGGTTAAATAAAAAGTAGAGGGAAATTTTATTCCTTTTCTTCTTTAAAATTTGTTGGTTCGATATTATTATCAACTATTACATTACCTAGTTCATTAATCTCAAAATTGTCATTATCAAAGTTACTCATGGTATAATGCAATTTGCTACTAACCTTTACTAAATAAATAGAATCTTCGGTTTTTACTTCAACAGCTTCAATGGTTTGATTATGGTGATCATCAAAAGTAATGATGTCTTTATCTCCATAGCCATCAGGAAATTTTTCTGTTAAAAGTTTAAGTAGCTCAGGTGTTAGTTTTTTATAATCAACTATAATCCTTTTCATCTGCGTATAATTATTGTTATTTAATTGTCAGATGTAATTTACATATTACATATTTAGGTTCAAATATAAATTCTTGATTATGCTCATTTCATATCAAAAATTTTAGTTAATAATTAATTAAACTGCTCAAAAGTGAGCAGCTATAGTTATAAAGTTACAAAAAAATTAAATATAGATTTTATTCTGAATAGTATTTGAATGCATCAATTATTATTTTTTCATCTACAATACAATCAATAATTGGATTGCCTATAGATTTAAGAAGCACAAAATTGATATTTCCATGGTTATTCTTTTTATCATATTTCAACAAATCTATTATTAAAGCGTATTCGTGTTCTAATATTTCAACTTTACCATAATAACTGATAAATAAATCTTTTATTTCCTGAGTTATCTCTTTTGAAAAACCAGTTAATTGTGCTGAAATATAATTCGCCAAAATCATACCTATTATAATCGCTTCGCCATGTAAAAGTGTTGTTTTATTAGAACTACTTAGAAAATAGGATTCTATAGCATGCCCAAGCGTATGCCCATAATTTAAAGTCTTTCTAAGATTGTTTTCAAACGGATCGTTTTCAACAACATGTTTTTTTATTAAAACAGATTCATAAATTAATTCATCTAAATTATCAAGTGAAAGTTTCGATAAATCTTTAAATTTATTCCAATATGTTTCACCACTAATTAATCCATGTTTTAACATTTCAGCTAAACCAGAACGCATTTGGTTTTTGGGTAATGTATCTAAAAATTGTGAGTCAATTAAAACAAGATTAGGATTGCTTATTACCCCAATTTGATTTTTTAAATGTCCTAAATCAACTCCAGTTTTACCTCCAACCGAAGCATCAACCATAGATAATAGGCTGGTTGGTACATTTATATAGGCAATACCTCTCTTAAAAGTACAAGCAACAAAACCGCCCATATCTGTAATTACGCCACCACCTATATTAATTAAAAGGCTTTTTCTGTCAGCGTTTAATTCAGAAAGTGTTTCCCAAACGCCAACACAAGTTTCTATAGTTTTATTAACTTCTCCAGATTCTATTTCAATAATTTCAATTTCCGCATTGGTTTCTATTTTTTCTAAAAAAGAAGGTAAGCAATATGCATGAGTATTTTCATCAACCAAGATAAAAATCTTAGAGAAATTTTGTTCTTTTAAATGTTCATTTAAAGAGGTATAACATGACGAATTAAAATGAATCATGCTATTATTTGTGGAAATAGAATCCATAAAATATAATTATTATTTAACGCTGTGAAATTAAGGAGATTTTATATAAAATGATAGTTTAGGTATAATTATATTTGTGAAAAATTTTGAAGATAATGCAAAAAAACAATCGAATTTTTGATAATACAGAAATAGCATTTTCCCTTAAAAGTGATTCAGAGTTAGAACGCGCCTACTTTTTATTTAAAATGATATCTATTCAACCCTTGATTAGAATAGGGACTGCGGCAACAAATTTTGCTATTAAGGCGAATTTACCCATAGAAGGTTTAATTCGATCAACAGTATTCGATCATTTTTGTGGTGGTGTAAATGAAGAAGATTGTTTGCCAGTAATTGACAAAATGTTTATGAAAGGAGTAAGCTCAGTTTTAGACTATTCGGTGGAAGGAAAAGAAAATGAAAATGAATTTGATGCTGCAGTAGCGGTTACTTTAAAAATAATTGATTTTGCAAAACATAAGGAAGCCATACCAATTGCTGTTTTTAAGCCTAGTGGTTTTGGGCGGTTTTATTTATATGAAAAAATTGGAAGTGGAGAAACTCTTACTAAAAACGAGCAGGCAGAATGGCATAAAGTTATAGATAGATTTGATATAGTTTGTAAAAAAGCAAAAGAAAATGATGTTGCTGTTTTAATTGATGCTGAAGAAAGTTGGATGCAAGATACTGCTGATGATTTGGTTGCAAAAATGATGCAAAAATATAACACCGAAAGGCCTATTGTTTACAATACATTACAGATGTATAGACATGATAGGATGACTTTTTTGAAGCGGGAACATGAAAAAGCTAAAGCTGGTGGATACTATTTGGGGTATAAACTTGTTCGTGGTGCCTACATGGAAAAAGAAAATGAACGCGCTGAAGACAAAGCTTATACATCACCAATATGTAAGACTAAAAAAGCTACAGATATCAATTTTAATGAAGGCTTAAAGTATATGCTTGATAATTTAGATTGCATGTCTCTATTTGCTGGTACGCATAACGAAGAAAGTTCATATTTATTAATGGATTTAATGTCTAAAAAAAGATTACCTAATAATGATGCACGTATTTGGTTTGGACAGTTGTATGGAATGAGTGACCACATCAGTTTTAATTTGTCAAATAAAGGATATAATGTTGCTAAATATGTGCCTTTTGGACCTGTTAAAGATGTTATGCCATATTTAATACGGCGCGCAGAAGAAAACACTTCGGTTGCTGGACAAACGGGTAGGGAATTAAATCTTTTAAATAGCGAAAAGAAGCGTAGGAGAACGTTGTAATTGGCAGATGCAATCTTCTAAAATTAATTTAATTTTATCGTTGCTCATAGCTGGAGTTATATGTTTTAATTCTTGAAGCGTTACAGTTTTATTAGAATATACTGTTTTTGGATTTACTTTAAAAATATCAAGATGAGTTGTCGATTCAAGAGTTTCTTCACTAGATACAATTTCCTCATGAATTTTTTCTCCAGGCCTTAATCCAATTATTTCAATGGTATTTCCTTTATTTTTTAAGCTTATTAAAACTTTGGCTAAATCAATAATTTTTATTGGAGTACCCATATTAAAGGTAAAGAGGTTATTATCTGGTTTATGCCATGATGCAATTTCCAATATAAGTCTGCAAGCTTTGTTTTTATTAATAAAAAATCGTGTAGTTTCAAGGTTTGTAACCGTAAGCGAACTGCCTGATTCCAGTTGTTTTAAAAATAGAGGTAAAACGGAACCACTAGACCCAAGAATATTACCAAATCGTGTAATTAAAAATATGGTTTTCTTTTTTACACTTAAATAGTTTAAATACGTTTCGGCAATGCGTTTAGACATACCCATAACACTTATTGGGTTTACAGCCTTATCGGTAGAAATAAATATAAATTTTTTAACCTTATATGCTATCGCTAAATCTGCAAGTGTTTTTGTTGCCAAAATATTAAGTTTCACAGATTCGTATGCATTATCTTCCATTAGTGGTACGTGTTTATACGCAGCGGTATGAAAAATTAATGTGGGTCTAAAAGTTTCGTAAAGCCACTTTACAGCATCTTCATCTCTAATATCTGCTATAGCAAATTCAACATTTGGATTTTTATCAATTTCAAATTCCTTAATAAGGTAATACAAAGAAGATTCTGCATTGTCAACAAGTATTAGACTTTTAAATGTGCTACCTAAAATTGTCTAACAATTTCACTACCAATAGAACCTGCTGCTCCAGTAATTAAAATAGTCTCATTACTGAAATCATAATTTGAAGAAAAGCTACGCGATAATTCATTAGGATTTAATAAACCAGATTCGTTTAAAAGGTTTTTAATATGATTATGACTAGAAGCCTTCATTAAGTAGATTATCGTTTAAAAGTAATTTTTGGAGTCTAAATACATGGAAATGTATGAATAAATACAATTGTAACCAAATTACAACCCCAAAACTTGATGTAACTAGGTGGTTTTGTGAGATTAATATGAAAAATGGAATACTTATTTTAAAATCACTCTAAAAATAGTAATGCAAATAAGTTTTAAATCGAAGAAGAAATTTCTTTTTTTGATATACGTTTTATTGTATTTCAATTTATCTGGGATAATCGTTTTTATAAAGAATTCTTCAGGGTTATCGGCTGCTTTTAAAAGTTCGACTTCATTTCTGTATTTTAAAGATGCTAACCCTGTAATTCCAGGTCTTACGGTAAATATTTTTAAATCGTCTTCATTATAAAAATTCACGTAATAGCGTAATTCTGGTCTTGGACCAACAAAACTCATATCGCCAAGTAAAATATTAATAAGTTGTGGAAATTCATCAATTTTATATCGCCTTAAAAAATAGCCAACTTTGGTAACTCTTGAATCCTTGTTGCCTAGTGTTAACAATCCTTTAGATTGGGAAGCAACATACATAGTCCTAAATTTATAAATATTAAAGTCTTTGTTATTTTTTCCAACACGTCCTTGAATAAATAAAATAGGTCCTTTTGAATCGATTTTTATGCAAATAGCGATTATTAATAGTAAAGGAAAAAGAATAATTAATCCTATTACTGCGAATACAAAATCGAAACTGCGCTTTATCATTAACTATTTATTCGAATTTCAGATTAGTTATAGTTGCCACACTATCGCAATTCTCTACAGTTAAAATAACCTCTTTATTTTCTGAATGTCCTTCAATTATATATAATCCGCAAGGATCTTGTCTTGTTTTACTTTTAGAAAAATTAATGTTACCATTTTTTAAAACATTTGTAATTAAAAGCGCATCTATGGTTTTTTTATTGATTTCAGATTGTATTAAATCGCTATAAGCTATTTTTTTTGTGTTAATATTTTTAAGGACTCTAGCTTCTGGACCATAGCTGCAAGATGTTTTTTTTCCATTAAAGAAAAAAGCAAGTATTATTAATCCAAGAGAAAACCCTCCAAGGTAATACCCAATGCGTTGTATAAGTTTCATGTGTTTATAATATGCTCTTGCTTTTCAACTATATTTAAGAGAAACTAAAGTAGAGCAGTTGTTTTTATATTAAAAGTTGTTAAAAAGGTTTTGGTAGCACTTAGCTTGATAAAAGCGGGAATTTTAAAATATAAGTAAATTAATGTCGCTAAAATCTAAATCAAACCATTCAGCAACAGATTTACTAGTTAAAATGCCGTGGTAAAAATACAACCCATTTTTTAAACCTTTATCAAAACGAAGAGAATTTTCTATACCGCCATCTTCAGCAATTTTTAATAAATATGGTGTAAAAATATTACTAATTGAAACTGAGGCGGTACGCGGATACTTTGCAGGAATATTGGGTACACAATAATGTGTTACATCATGCTTTAAATACGTAGGTTGCTTATGTGTTGTAACTTCGCTAGTTTCAAAACACCCACCCATATCAATGCTAACATCAATAATAATGGCTCTTTTTTTCATGTGTTTCACCATATCTTCTGAAACAACAATAGGAGCTCTGTTAACGCCTCTAACAGCACCTATAACGACATCGCAACGTTTTAAGGCTTTGAATAAATTTTTTGGTTGTAAAGTTGATGTAAATAGCAGTCGCCCTAAGCTTGTTTGAATTCGCCTTAATTTTGTAATAGAATTATCGAACACTTTTACATTGGCGCCTAAGCCTATAGAACCGCGAGCAGCAAATTCACCAACAGTTCCTGCACCCAGGATTACAACTTCTAAAGGCGGTACCCCGCTTATGTTTCCAAACATTAAACCGTTACCGCTTTTACTGTTTGATAATAACTCTGAAGCAATTAATACAGATGCTGTACCAGCAATTTCACTTAGCGACCTAACAGCAGGGTAAGTGCCATCTGCGTCTCTTATAAATTCAAAAGCGAGAGCTGTTATTCGTTTTGCAGCTAAAGCTTCAAAATACTTTTTTGATTGTGTTTTAATTTGCAATGCCGATATTAAAATAGCTTGCGGATTAAACATTTTAATTTGATCTAAACTTGGTGGCTCTACTTTTAATACCATGGGGCAAGCAAAAACCTTGGCGGTATCTTTAGTTATTTCAGCGCCAGCTTCACTATAATCGTTATCGCTAAAATTAGCTCCTTTCCCTGCTTCAGATTCTATTAAAACTCTATGTCCATTGTTAATAAGCGCAGAAACCGCATCTGGTGTTAAGCATACCCTTTTTTCCTGAAAAGCTGTTTCTTTTGGAATTCCAATAAAAAGTTCACCCTTACGTTTAAAAATTTCTAGAGTTTCTTCTTGTGGTAAAAGCTGCTGCTTAGTAAAAGGAGATAGAGGTTGTTTAGCCATATTTTTGGTTGATTTTAATAAAAATCAAAATACAAATAAATTTTGTATTGTAAATGTAAACCAAAAGATTAATTTTCAATATCCTTTAGCAAATACTTTTAAATTAATGTGGCAATTCCGTAAAATATTCTAAATTAATTATTATAAGTTTGTAAGAACAAACTATTAGTATGATTGTAAGATTATTTGTCCTTTTCGTTTCTTTATGCTCTATATCCATTTCGGGACAAAATGTGACTATCTCTGGTAATGTTAAAGATGAAACTAATACGCCAATAGCTTATGCAAATGTTGTGTTGTTGCATGTAGAAAACTCCACATTTATAGCTGGAACCACTACAAATGACGATGGTGTTTTTGAAATTGAAGCACCAAAATCTGATAATATTGTTTTAAAAATAAGTTTTTTAGGTTTTGAAGAATATACCATAATTGCTGATGCTAGTGGAAATTTGGATATTGGATCTGTTATTTTAAAAGAGAAAGCACAATCGTTAGAAGGTATAACGGTTATTGCTAAAAGACCAACGGTTAAACGGTTAGTAGATCGTTTAGTTTTTAATGTTGAAAATTCCACACTGTCTAATAATAATGTTTTAGATGTTTTAAAGCATACACCAGGAGTTTTGGTACATGACGATAATATTACCATAAAAAATGCAATTCCAACGGTTTATATAAACGACAGAAAAGTACACTTATCGATTAGCGAGGTGCAGCAACTCCTTGAAGGGACATCGGCAACCAATATAAAGTCTATTGAAGTCATTACCAACCCTCCCGCTAAATATGAAGCAGAAGGAGGGGCTGTACTAAATATTGTCACCAGTAAAAACATTATTGCAGGTTATAATGGAAGTATTTTTGGGAATTACAAACAAGGCTCTGAGTTTCCTAAATACGCCTTTGGGACTAGTCATTTTTTTAAAACTAAAAAGCTGAATACTTATCTAAATTATAGCATAAGCCCTAGGAAAGATTTTAATTATAAAAATGAATCTATAAATTTTATTGAAAACAATCAAAATACGACAAGTTGGGAAACAGATTTTGAAAGAATAAGAGAGACAGCAAATCAAAATATAAATGCAAATATTGATTACGAATTTGATGACAATAATAGTCTTGGGTTTTCAACAAATATGATAATTTCGTTAAGAGACAATGCAAAAACATATTCTAATTCGACAACAAATGTCTTTAACGCGAGTAAAGTTTTAGACTCTCTTTTTAAAACTGAAAATCGTTTAGCTAATGAAACTTTTAATTTAGCTTTTAATTTAAAATATATTCATAAGTTTAAAAGAGCAGGAGAGGAGTTGTCTATTAATGCGCATTATACTAATTATGATTTTTCAGGGTTTCAAAACGTGGATAGCGAGTATTTTTTTCCAAATGAAGAAAATTCATTTCGCGATAACAGATTTCAAACATTCTCAAGTCAGAAAATAAAATTATATACTGGACAGATAGACTATGAATTGCCAATAAGTGATTCTGCACAATTTGAAGCTGGGTTGAAGTTTTCAAATATTCAATCTGAAAGTGTTTTAAATCAGTTTATTTTTGAAAATGATGAAAAGATTGAAGATTTGCAAAATTCTGATATTTTTTTATACGATGAAACAACTTATGCTGCATACGCTAGTTATTCGAAAAAATGGACCAAATGGGATTTTAAATTAGGACTACGCACAGAGTATACCAATACAATAGGAAACTCGATGTCTACTAATACAATTAGTAATAATGACTATGTGAAATTTTTCCCATCAATACATCTTTTAAATAGAATAAGTGATAATAATGAAATTTATTTTAACTATAACAAACGCATTCATCGACCTAGATATAAACAATTAAATCCATTTAGGTATTTTATTAACGATAATACTTATAGTACAGGCGATCCAAATTTATTACCTCAAATTGACGATCAATTTATTTTAGGATATAATTTTAGTAGCGATTACACTTTTGAAGTTTATTATCGGAATGAAAGTAACCCCACTTTAGAGTTTGTTTATCAGAATAATGAAGAAAATGTATTAATCTATCAAAATACAAACACGGAGAATTCTTATTCATACGGAATTGATTTTATGCTTAATAAACAAATAACTCCTTGGTGGGATGTGTATTTTTTAACATCGTATTTTTATTACGAAAATAAATTTGCCTTAATAAACACCAATAACGATAATTTATTTTTTACAGATAAATGGTCTTTGTATGCTGAGTTTATTAATTATTTCACCTTGTTAAAAGATAAAAGTTTAACAGCTAATGTATCGTACACATACTTATCTCCAACAGTAGAAGGTCCCACCTTAGCAAGTACAATTGTTGGGTTAGACATAAATATAAGAAAAGCACTTTGGAATAACAGAGCGTCTTTAAGTATTGGTGTGACTGATGTTTTTAATACACAAAACTTTTCTGCTAAAACAAAGTATGCAAATCAAGATAGTTTTATTGATTTTAAAAGAGAGAATAGACTATTTGTATTGGGTTTTAATTACAAATTTGGGAACTTTAGGTTAAATAGTAATAAAAGAACTATTGATTTAAAAGAACGAGAACGGTTAGATTAAAAATACTGTTTTACTTTACCCCAAAAGTTTTTTGGAGAGATCTTAAATTCATCTTCTAATTCTTGCATTGATTTTGTAGCTTCATTTATTTTATTAAATATTCGTGCTCTAATTAAATAAATTGTGGGTATAACAAGTATCATTATAGGTAATAAGTATATAAGCTGAAATTCGTCAATCGGGTTATTATCAACACTTATAACTTTTATTATTTGAAATGAATACATTACAATTGGAACTAGTAAAGCGTGGTACCACCAATGACGACAGGTAAAAAACCAAATAAAGAATAAATATAATGGAATTAGTTTACCTGTTAATACCCACATAGCATATTGGGCACTTTCATAAGTACCACTATAATATTTAAATAAAAAAGTGTCCCACGACATGGTCTGTGGAACACTTTCATAAAAAGAAAATAGTATAGGGCACATTGCAATTAAAGTTGCAATAAAACTCCCTAACATTAAGTTTTTAGTCGATATCTTTTCTTTAAGCAATGATTGGTCTAGGCTTTTTGTCGATTCTTGCGTCTGCAATGATTGGTCTAGGCTTTTTGTCGATTCTTGCGTCTGCAATGATTGGTCTAGGCTTTTTGTCAATCTTTGCGTCCGCAATGATTGGTCTAGGCTTTTTATCGATTTTTGCTGTTCTTTGCTCATTTTGGTCTATTACTGATGTAAAAGCTAAAGCAGTGAACAAAAAGCCTCCGAAAATTGCTATTGCAATTAAATACTTTTTAGTTTTCATTTTATAAGGGATTATTAATTAATATACCCAAATGTAACTAAAGAGTATTTTGAAGAATTTACTCAAATGTTAAAATTATGTTAAAAACAATATTTTTTAAAATTAACGTTGTGGCTTTCCCGTAAAACTTCAAAATTTGGAGCGTATTTTGTTATTTTTTCATGCTATACTGCTTTGTTTTATACTTTTATGTTAGTGTATTTAGTTTTAATTCTCGATCATTTTCCGACTTTAAAATAATGTCTATTTTATCAAAATCACTAGGTAAAATACTTTCAATTATATCTGGCCATTCAATAATTATCCAATTGTCGTTATATAAATAATCTTCAATTCCAAAATTATAAGCTTCTTCTAAATCGTTTATTCTGTATAAATCGAAATGATAAATAGTGTCATCAATTAATTTATACTCATTTACAATGGAGAATGTAGGGCTATTTACTTCGTCGTTACTTCCAAGCGCTTTTACAATAGCTTTAATAAGTGTTGTTTTACCAACACCCATGCTTCCATTAAACAATAAAACTTTAGAAGATAAATTGTTAATTAGCTTTTTTGCAACATATTCAACCTCGTTTAATTTATAACTAATTTCCAAATCACTTAAAATTTATATGCAATTATAAGAATAATATTTGAAAAAAACTAACAAAAAGTGTATTTCATCGATGTTTTTGTGTGTTTTGTGGATTTATTTAGGATTAAAAACCACAAAGGGAATAATCATTTCTTCTAAAGAAACACCACCATGTTGATAGGTATTTCTAAAATAACTAACGTAATGATTATAATTATTTGGATAAGCAAAAAACAGATCGTTCTTTGCAAAAATATAGGAACTACTCATAGAAATTGACGGTAAATGAATATCCTTTGGCTGTTTAACTGCTAAAACATCTTTGTTGTCGTAAGTTAAGCTTCTTCCTGTTTTGTATCGTAAATTTAAACTGGTATCTCTATCGCCAACTACTTTTGATGGGTTTTTAACATTTATAGTACCATGATCTGTAGTTAGTATTAGTTTAAACCCTAATAGTTGCGCTTGATGTATCATTTCTAAAAGCGGCGAATTTTTAAACCAACTTAGGGTTAAAGAGCGGTATGCTTTATCGTTAGAAGCTAGTTCTTTAACAACTTCCATTTCTGTTTTTGAATGCGAAAGCATGTCTACAAAATTATAAACAATTACAGATAAATCATTGTTTTTCAAAGACTTAAAATTATTAGCAAGCTTTTTCCCAGATTTCAAGTTTGTTATTTTATTATATTCAACGTTTAAATGATTTAAATTTAGTCGTTTCATTTGAGTTTTTAAAAACTCAGCTTCATATAAGTTTTTACCACCTTCATCGGTATCGTTTTTCCAATAGTTTGGAAATAACTTTTCCATATCACTTGGCATTAATCCAGAAAAAATAGCATTTCTTGCATATTGTGTTGCTGTTGGTAAGATGCTAAAGAAGGATTCTTCTTTTGTTTTTTTATAATAATTATTTATAATCGGCTCAAAAACCTTCCATTGGTCGTATCTTAAATTATCGATAACTATAAGTAGGGTAGGCTGCTCTTTATTAAGTTCTGGAGCAATTTTTTCTTTAAACAAAGTGTGCGACATTATAGGCGATTGGGTATTGGGATTAAACCAATCGGCATAATTTTTTTCAATAAATTTTCCGAATAAGGTATTAGCTTCTGCTTTTTGAGATTCCAAAATTTCAAACATCCCAACATCTTCAATACCTTCTAATTGAATTTCCCAATAAATTAATTTCTGATACAAATTAATCCATTCTTCATAAGAATTAACCATGGTTAAATCCATAGATATTTTTCTAAATTCTTGTTGATAATTAGAGGTTGTTTTCTCTGAAACTAAACGAGAATTATCTAAATTCTTTTTTAGGCTGAGTAAAATTTGGTTTGGGTTTACAGGTTTTATTAAGTAATCGGCTATTTTGTTTCCAATAGCTTCTTCCATAATATATTCTTCTTCACTTTTGGTAATCATTACCACGGGAAGGTTGTCTTGTTTTTCTTTAATTTCATTTAAAGTTTCAAGTCCTGTAAGTCCAGGCATATTTTCATCTAAAAATACAATATCAAATTTCATGTCGTCCAATATATCTATGGCCTCTGTACCACTATTACAAGTGGTGACTTTGTATTGCCTTTGTTCAAGAAACATAATATGTGGTTTTAATAAATCAATTTCATCGTCAACCCAAAGTATTTGTATTGTATTCATTTAATATGTTTTGTAACTGTTAATTATAATATGCTAAATAGCTGTTGTATATTTCTTCTGTAAAACACAAAATTTAGTTTCACTTTAGTAAGCACTTTGCTAATCCATAATTTTTTTTCATTCTGTTTTCGTGAATTTAAGAACGAAAAAAATCATGTACTTTTGTGTTTAAACAATATCTAAATTTTGAAGTTTGAATAAACTTAAAATACTTAACGACCCAATTTACGGATTTATTACGATTCCAAATTCTCAAATTTTCGATTTAATTCAACATAAGTATTTTCAGCGGTTGCGTAGAATTACACAAATGGGAATGTCTTATTTAGTATATCCTGGTGCGCATCACACCCGTTTTCATCATGCCATTGGTTGTGTGCATTTAATGCAGCAAGTAGTTAATGTACTTCGTTTTAAGGATGTTAGCATTTCAAAAGAAGAAGAAGATGCACTTTACGCTACCATTTTATTGCACGATATTGGTCATGGTCCTTTTTCTCACGCCATGGAACATAGCATAGTAAACGGCGTGTCTCACGAAGAAATTTCGTTGCTTTTTATGGAGCGTTTAAATGAAGAATTTAACTCAAATTTAACGCTTGCCATTAAAATTTTTAAGGGAGAATATCATCGCGAGTTCATGTGTCAGCTTATTTCAGGGCAATTTGATGTTGATAGAGCAGATTATTTAAAACGAGATAGTTTTTACACAGGTGTTGCAGAAGGTAACATTAACAGTGAACGATTAATTACGATGCTTAATGTGGTAGATGATGCTTTAGTTGTTGAGCAAAAAGGTATTTATAGCGTTGAAAAATTTATTGTTGCACGACGCTTAATGTATTGGCAAGTATATTTACACAAAACAGGATTGGTTGCTGAACAGTTATTAATAAGGGTGCTTAAAAGAGCTAAAGAACTTACGAGTAAAGGATATAAATTGGAAGCTAGTAATGCTTTGCAGTATTTTTTAAATAATGAAGTATCTGTTAAAGAATTTAATAATGAAACACTTGAAACTTTTTCAGAGTTAGATGATTATGATGTTATTTCGGCAATGAAACAGTGGCAGCATCATAACGATTTTGTTCTTAGTAATTTGTGCAAAATGATAATACATAGAACTCTGCTTAAAATTAAATTAAAAAATAAGGATATTAAAAAAGAAAACCTAGAAAAGCACAGTCAAAATTTAATGCAAAAGCATAATATAACTCAAGCTGAAGCAGATTATTTTGTGTTTGCTGGTAGCATTTCAAATCAGGCATATCAGTTAAAACATCAGAGTATTAATATATTACATAAATCTGGAAAAATTGAAGATATTGTTAAAGCCTCAGATCAACTTAATTTAAAAGCCTTATCAAAACCTGTAACTAAATATTATATATGTTACCCTAAAGAAAAACTTTAGGACATTTTTCCTATTTTTGCGGAATCAAACAAAAAATTACGAACATTAAAAGTGTGAAAAGCATATAACTAGAATATTACAATCAATAATCTTTTTTATGCGAATTACACCAGATTACCGGAAGGTAAATCTGATTAATACTAAAACCATCTTATTTAATAGATGAAATTTACAGCACAACAGATAGCAGACGTTTTAGAGGGAACTGTTGATGGAAACCCAGACATTGAAGTGTCTAATCTTTCTAAAATAGAAGAAGGTACCGCAGGTGCTCTTACGTTTTTAGCTAATCCTAAATACACATCATATATATATACAACAGAAGCTTCTGTTACTATTGTTAATAATACATTTGAACCAGAAAACCCTGTTAAAACAACACTCATTAAGGTTGATGATGCTTACAAGTCGTTTTCTAAACTTTTAGAATATTATAATCAGGTTAAATTTAACAAGTCTGGTATAGAACAGCCTTCTCATATACCTGAATCTTCTAAATACGGAGAAAATGTATACATTGGTGCCTTTAGTTATATTGGCGATAATGTAGTTATTGGCAATAATGTTAAAATTTTCCCTAATGCATTTATTGGCGATAATACTATTATTGGTGATAATACCACGGTATTTGCTGGAGCTAAGATATATTCAGAAAGTATTATTGGTAAATTTTGTGTAATAAATTCTGGAGCGATTATAGGAGCAGACGGGTTTGGTTTTGCTCCAGACGAAAAAGGGGAATATCAAAAAGTACCCCAAATAGGAAATGTAATTCTTGAAGATTTTGTAGATGTAGGTGCAACAACTACAATCGATAGAGCAACTTTGGGTTCAACAATCATCCGAAAAGGAGTAAAGTTAGATAATCAAATTCAAATAGCTCATAATGTAGAGATTGGAAAGAATACGGTTATTGCTGCTCAAACAGGTATTGCAGGGTCTACAAAAATTGGTAAAAATTGCCAAATTGGAGGTCAAGTAGGCATTGTTGGGCACATTACAATTGGTAATAATGTAAAAATTCAAGCGCAGTCTGGCATTGGTAGAAATGTTAAGGATAATGAAGTTTTACAAGGATCTCCGGCGTTAGCGTATAGCGATTATAATAAATCTTATGTTCATTTTAAAAACTTACCTAAGATTGTTAAAAATATTAATGATTTAGAAAAAAAATAATGGGAATAGTAAATACTGAAATAAAACAAAAAACTATAGAGAAAGAAATTTCTCTAACAGGAGTTGGTTTACATACAGGTAAAGAAGTAACATTAACGTTTAAACCATCTATAGCTAATTCTGGTTTAGCTTTTAAACGCGTTGATTTAGAAGGTGCCCCAGTAATTGAAGCAGATGCAAATTATGTTACAAGCACACAACGTGGTACATGTTTAGAAAAAAACGGAGTAACTATCCAAACCTCTGAGCATGTTCTTGCTGCATTGATTGGATTAGATATTGATAATGCTATTATTGAACTTAATGAGTCTGAACCTCCTATTATGGACGGATCTTCAAAGTTCTTTGTTGAAGCCATTGAACGTGCAGGGATAGTAGAACTAGATGCTTTTAGAGAAGAATATGTGGTTACCGATGTGATTTCATACGCTGATGAGGAAACTGGAAGTGAAATTTTAGTGATGCCAGCAAAAGAATATCAAATTACAACTATGGTCGATTTTGGTACTAAAGTTTTAGGAACTCAAAATGCGACATTAAACCGTATTTCAGATTTTAAAAAGGATATTTCAAACTCACGTACCTTTAGTTTTTTGCATGAAATTGAAATGCTTTTAGAACATGGCTTAATTAAAGGAGGTGATTTAAATAATGCCATTGTTTATGTTGATAAGGCATTATCTCCAGAAACCATGGAAAAACTTAAAGTTGCTTTTAAAAAGGATGCCATTGCAATAAAACCAAACGGTATTTTAGACAATTTAACTTTGCATCACCCTAATGAAGCTGCGAGACATAAGTTATTAGATGTTTTAGGTGATTTAGCACTTACAAAGACCAGAATTAGAGGTAAGGTTATTGCTAATAAACCAGGGCATTTTATAAATACACAATTTGCAAAAAAATTATCTAAAATAATTAAAAACGAACGTCGTAATAATGTTCCGAATATAGATTTGAATCAAACTCCTCTTATGGATGTCAATCAAATCATGAGCATGCTACCTCACAGACAACCATTTTTGTTAATCGATAAAGTTTTTGAGCTTACTGATAGTTACGTTACAGCAATGAAAAATGTAACGATGAACGAATCGTTCTTTGCAGGTCATTTTCCTGGAGCACCAGTAATGCCTGGAGTTTTAATTGTAGAAGCTATGGCGCAAACAGGCGGGATATTAGTTTTAAATACAGTTCCAGATCCTGAAAATTACCTAACCTTTTTCATGAAAATGGATAAAGTTAAGTTTAAGCAAAAAGTGGTGCCAGGAGATACTTTAATTTTTAAATGCTCGTTAATTACACCAATTCGTCGTGGTATTTGTCACATGCAAGGTTATGCTTATGCTAACGGAAAACTTTGTGCAGAAGCAGAACTAATGGCTCAAATATCTAAAGTAAAATAACTATGAACCAACCACTTGCATACGTACACCCAGGAGCAAAAATAGCCAAAAACGTGGTTATTGAACCTTTTACTACTATACATAATAATGTTAAAATAGGGGAAGGCACTTGGATAGGAAGTAATGTTACCATTATGGAAGGTGCTCGAATTGGAAAAAACTGTAATATTTTCCCAGGTTCGGTGATTTCTGCGGTTCCTCAAGATTTGAAGTATAATGACGAGGATACTACCGTAGAAATAGGAAACAATGTTACCATACGAGAATGTGTTACCATAAATAGAGGTACTGCCGATAGAATGAAAACCATTATTGGCGATAATTGTTTAATAATGGCATATTGCCATATTGCCCACGATTGTATTGTGGGGAATAATTGTATTTTTTCAAATAATAGTACGTTAGCAGGACATATTACTGTAGGCGATTATGTTGTTCTTGCAGGTATGACGGCTGTTCATCAGTTTGTTTCTGTAGGAAATCATGCTTTTGTTACTGGCGGATCTTTGGTTAGAAAAGATGTGCCTCCTTATGTAAAAGCAGCTAGAGAACCTCTATCGTATGTCGGTATTAATTCTGTTGGATTAAGAAGGCGCGGATATACAACCGAAAAAATAAGAGAAATACAGAATATTTTCAGAATACTTTATCAAAAAAATTATAATAATACCCAAGCTGCTGGTATCATTGAAGCTGAAATGGAAGCAACGCCAGAACGTGATGAAATCTTGCAGTTTATTAAGAATTCACACAGAGGTATTATGAAAGGATATTTTAAATCAAACTAAATTAAATACGTTTAATTAAAAAAAAGACACCCGTCTTCAGGGGCAACTATTATGGCAAGTACAAGTGATATTAGAAACGGATTGTGTATAAAATATAATCACGATATTTATAAAATTATTGAATTTCTACATGTAAAACCAGGTAAAGGACCAGCCTTTGTTAGAACGAAATTAAAAAGTGTAACTAACGGCAAAGTAATAGATAATACGTTTTCGGCAGGTCATAAACTTGAAGATGTTCGTGTTGAAACTCATAAATTTCAATTTTTATATAGTGACGATGATTATTATCACTTTATGAATACTGAGGATTACACACAGATTCAATTAGTAGAAGCAGCCTTAGATAATCCTGGTTTAATGAAAGAAGGAGAAGTTGTAACAGTAATTATTAATTCTGAAGATGGTATGCCGCTTTCGGTTGAAATGCCTGCAAGCGTCATTTTAGAAGTTACTGCTACAGAACCTGGTGTAAAAGGAAATACAGCAACAAACGCAACAAAACCAGCAACCGTTGAAACTGGAGCAACTGTTAATGTGCCTTTATTTATAAATGAAGGTGATAAAATTAAAGTGGAAACAGAAAAAGGTACGTATAAAGAGCGTGTAAAAGAATAATAATCAGTATGTAGTTTTCAGTATATGACTAAGCACTGCTTATGTGAATACTGAAAACTACATACTGCATACTTAACTGAATTATGAAATTCCCAAAACCACACGCTTTAAAACAAATTGCAGAATTAATAGATTCGAAATTTGTAGGAGATAAAGATTTCCCTGTTTTAGGAATGAATGAAATTCACGTTGTTGAACCAGGAGATATTGTTTTTGTAGACCATCCAAAGTATTACGATAAAGCATTGCAATCAAATGCAACGATAATATTAATTAATAAAGAAGTAGATTGTCCAGAAGGAAAAGCATTATTAATTAGCGACGACCCCTTTAGAGATTTTAATAAGCTTACCAATCATTTCAAACCGTTTCAATCTTCAAATGTTGCCATTTCAAATTCAGCAACTATAGGAAAGCATACTGTAATTCAGCCAAATTGTTTTATTGGTAATAATGTTGCTATTGGCGATAATTGTATAATTCACGCTAATGTGAGTATTTATGATGATACAATTATAGGAAATAATGTTGTAATTCATGCAGGAACCATTTTAGGCTCAAGTGCATTTTATTATAAAAATAGACCCGAAGGATTCGATCAATTAAAGTCTGGAGGACGCGTAGTTATTGAAGATCATGTAGATTTAGGTGCTGCCTGTACAATAGATAAAGGAGTAACAGGAGATACAACAATAAAAGAAGGCACAAAAATAGATAACCAAGTGCAGATTGGACACGATACGGTAATTGGAAAAAAATGCCTAATAGCGTCACAAGTTGGAATAGCTGGTTGTGTTGTAATTGAAGACGAGGTAACTATTTGGGGACAAGTAGGGATAACTAGTGCCATTACAATTGGGGCAAAAGCTGTTATTTCAGCCAAAGCAGGCGTTAGTAAATCATTAGAAGGTGGTAAAAGCTATTTTGGTATTCCTGCTGATGATTTTCGTTCAAAATATAAAGAAATTGCTTCTATTAGAAAAATTCCAGAACTATTAGAAAAATTAAAACAAAACGAGAAAAAGTAATTCGGTTTTTACTTTAAAAATAGAATTCAAAAAATTACTTTTGCTCAGCAATATAAACAAATACAAATAATCTCTTATGAGTGTTTTAGTAAATAAAGATTCAAAAATAATTGTACAAGGGTTTACTGGTAGTGAAGGTACATTTCATGCTAGTCAAATGATTGAATATGGAACCAATGTTGTAGGTGGTGTAACACCAGGAAAAGGAGGTCAAACACATTTAGATAAACCTGTTTTTAATACAGTTTTAGAAGCTGTAGAAAATGTAGGAGCAGATACTACCATTATTTTTGTACCGCCAGCATTTGCTGCCGATGCCATTATGGAAGCTGCTGATGCTGGAATTAAAGTGATTATTACAATTACGGAAGGTATTCCTGTTGCAGATATGATTACTGCTTCAGATTATATAAAAAATAAAGAATGTCGCTTAATAGGTCCTAACTGTCCAGGAGTTATTACACCTGGAGAAGCAAAGGTTGGTATTATGCCAGGTTTTGTTTTTAAACAAGGAAAAGTGGGTATTGTATCAAAGTCTGGAACATTAACCTACGAAGCAGCAGACCAAGTTGTAAAACAAGGTTTAGGAATTACTACAGCTATTGGAATTGGTGGCGACCCTATTATTGGTACAACAACTAAAGAAGCGGTTGAATTGTTAATTAACGATCCAGAGACTGAAGCTGTTGTTATGATAGGAGAAATTGGAGGCCAATTAGAAGCCGATGCTGCAAATTGGTATAAAGCAAGTGGAAGTAAAAAACCAGTAGTTGGTTTTATAGCTGGAGAAACTGCTCCGGCTGGACGTACCATGGGGCACGCAGGAGCGATTGTTGGAGGAAGTGATGACACCGCACAAGCAAAAAAGAAAATTATGAGAGCTTGCGGGATTCATGTTGTGGATTCTCCTGCTGAAATTGGAAAGAAAATAGCTGAAGTATTAGCTTAAAAATAGAAACACCTTATTTAAAACCTCACAAAATTATACTGAATTTAGTTCAGTGAATTTGTGAGGTTTTTTTATTTGAAACAACTTGTAATTACTATATTTGAATTAATAAATTGGGCTACCCGTTTAAATTGCAGGATTTTCGGTAAATAAAGTTTTTATTACCCTGAAAGGTTTTAAAAACCTTGTAAGTATTGATTTAATAGAACCATTTATTAAAAAAGCAACTTATAGTTTTTTATGCTGTAAGTCAACATATTGAAATGCTAAATGAGTAACCTAATTTATAAATAATCAAACGAATTATGTATTAAATTTTCATACAATTAGTAAAGTCTCTAAAAGACTATTAACCAAAAACTAAAGACTAAAAAAAAATGAAATTATTAGAAGGAAAAACAGCCATAGTTACAGGGGCTAGTAGAGGTATAGGAAGAGGAATTGCTCAAGTATTTGCAGAACAAGGTGCTAATGTAGCTTTTACATACAGTGCTTCCGTAGATGCTGCCAATGCTTTGGAAAAAGAATTAAATGCTTTAGGTGTTAAAGCTAAAGGATATCAAAGTAATGCGGCAAGTTTTGATGATGCTCAACAATTAGCTAGCGATGTTCAGGCAGAGTTTGGAAGTATCGATATTTTAGTGAATAATGCAGGTATTACAAAAGATAATTTATTAATGCGTATTAGTGAGGAAGACTTCGATAAAGTGATTGAAGTAAATTTAAAGTCTGTTTTTAATATGACTAAAGCGGTACAACGTACCATGCTAAAACAACGCAAAGGCTCTATTATAAATATGAGTTCGGTGGTAGGTGTAAAAGGTAATGCAGGACAAACTAATTATGCAGCTTCAAAGGCTGGTATTATAGGGTTCTCTAAATCGGTTGCTTTAGAATTGGGATCTAGAAATATACGTAGTAATGTTGTAGCCCCAGGTTTTATTGAAACAGAAATGACAGCAAAACTAGATGAAGAAGTTGTAAAAGGTTGGCGAGCTGCAATTCCGTTAAAACGTGGCGGTACCCCTGAAGATGTTGCTAATGTTTGTGTGTTTTTAGGTAGCGACATGAGTGCTTATGTTACAGGGCAAACATTAAATGTTGATGGTGGTATGCTTACCTAATTTTTTGTTATTCCCATAAAGGTGGGAATTTCATCAATAAAACTTAACTATTTTTAATGAGTTCTGAAACTCTTATATATATTATCCTTTCTGGAATTGTGGCGCTTTTATTAGCGCTTTTTCAGTATTTGTATAAAAATAAAGGCAAATCTAAGCGTAACATACTTTTTTCTTTCTTAAGGTTTATTTCCATTTTTTCAATTTTACTATTACTAATTAATCCAAAATTTGAACAATTACATGTTTACATTGAAAAACCAAATTTAGTAATTGCAGTAGATAATTCTAATTCTGTAAAACACCTAAAGCATGAAAATGAAGCGAAAGCAGTTTTAGAAGCTATTTTAAATAATAAATTATTAAACGAGAAGTTTAATATTGATATTTACACATTTGGAGAAGCACTAAAAGCAATAGATTCTGTAACATTTTTAGAAAAGCAAACCAATATAGATGATGCTTTTAATAAGCTAACGCAAATTTACAAACAAACAATTTCACCTACTATATTTATTACTGATGGAAATCAAACCTATGGGAATGATTATGAGTTTATTGCTTCAACATATAAACAACCCATTTATCCTGTTATACTAGGGGATACCATAACTTATGCAGATTTAAAAATTCAGCAATTGAATGTAAATAGGTATGCGTATTTAAAAAACAGTTTTCCTGTTGAAACTATAGTAGTATATAATGGAAATACAAATATTAGCTCACGATTTATTGTTACTCAAGGTAACACAACGGTTTATTCAGAATCGATTAGTTTAACAAAAAACAAAAATTCCAAAACTATTAATTTTACATTACCTGCTAATAGTGTTGGTGTTGGAGCATACAAAGCAACCATTATTCCTATTGATAACGAAAAGAATACAGTAAACAATACTAAAAACTTCGCTATTGAAGTTATTAATCAAAAAACAAAAATTGCCATTGTTAGCGATTTTTCACATCCTGATTTAGGAGCTTTTAAAAAAAGTATCGAAAGTAACGAGCAACGTTCGGTTGTGTTTTTAAATTCAAATGAAATTATCAATCAAATAAATGATTTTCAATTAATTATACTGTATCAACCAAATGGAAAGTTTAAATCAATTTTAGAACTTCTTCAGAAAGAAAATAAGAATAAGTTTGTAATAATTGGCTCTAAAACCGATTTGCCTTTTTTAAATGCTTCAATAAAAGAATACGATCACGACATCATTAATCAAACCGAATCTTACCAAGCCACATTAAATGAAAACTATTCGCCTTTTATAATTGATGATATTGATTTTGAATCGTTTCCTCCACTAATTTCTAATTACGACCCTGTTACTTTTTCAGTTCCTTTTGAAACTATATTAGCAAAAAGTATCAATTCAATAGAAATTAATGAACCACTGCTAGCCACTTTTGAAAGGGAAGGAAGGCGAGAAGCTGTACTGTTTGGAGAAAATATATGGCAATGGCGTGCTCAAAGTTTTATAAATTCAAAAACATTTAATCAGTTTGATGATTTTATTGGAAAACTTGTTCAGTATTTAGCTTCTGATAAAAAGCAGACACGCTTGAATGTAGATTATGAATCATTTTATAACGGGGGACATAACGTTATTTTAAAAGCTCAGTTTTTCGATAAAAATTATGTTTTCGATACGCGAGAAACCCTTATTATTACTGTGAAAAATAAAATTTCTGATGAAGAAAAAACATTTCCGCTTATCCTAAAAAACAATAATTACGAAGTAGATTTAAACAATCTAGCACCTTCAGAATATAGTTTTGTAATTAAAGCAGAGAATGAAAATATA
Source organism: uncultured Flaviramulus sp. (assembly GCA_947487155.1). Lineage (GTDB taxonomy): Bacteria > Bacteroidota > Bacteroidia > Flavobacteriales > Flavobacteriaceae > CANLXL01. Next base: position 20,321 of record CANKVS010000012.1, on the reverse strand, counting down.
TCTAAATCTGGTGATTTTACAATTATAGAATACAATGTGGAGCAACAATTTTTAAATGCCAATGTAACAAAGCTACAACAAATAGCTACTAACAGTGGTGGTGCAAGTTATTTTATAGATAACACAGAGAATCTAACAAATAATTTATTAAATGATAATCGCTTTAACCCTGTTCAAAAAAGCAATAAAAATATCATACCTTTGATAGACTATAAATACTTACTCTTTTTAATTGCTTTAAGCTTAGCAATTGAGTGGTTTTTAAGAAAATATAACGGATTAATTTAATTTAAATAACAAATCAAAAATAAATTATGGAAAAATTACCAAAAATTGCATTGCCTTTTATAATTGTTGCAATTGTATTAGTTGTATTAATATCAAAATCTGCAGTAACTATAGATTCTGGTCAAGCAGGAGTTCTGTTTAAAACCTTTGGAAAAGGAGTTGTTACTGATGAACCTCCAATGGGGGAAGGATTTCATCTAGTTGCACCTTGGAATAAGGTATTTGTTTACGAAGTTCGTCAACAAGAGCTTTTTGAAAAAATGAAAGTATTATCATCAAACGGATTAGAAATTCAAATTGATGCTTCCGCTTGGTACGAACCAGTTTATAATGAATTAGGTAATTTGCATCAGTCTCTTGGGCAAGGTTATTTGCAAAGAGTAATCCAACCAGCAATTCGTAGTGCAGCAAGGAGTGTTATTGGACGTTATACACCAGACGATTTGTATTCAACTAAACGTGACGCCATTCAAGTTGAAATTTTTGAAGAAACCAAGAAAATACTTGATAAACAATATGTTCAATTAAATGAGGTGTTAGTAAGAGATGTAACTTTACCACCAACAATTAAAGAAGCTATTGAACGTAAATTAAAGCAAGAACAAGAATCTTTAGAATATGAGTTCAGACTAGTTACTGCAGCTAAAGAAGCAGAAAAAGTAATTATTGAAGCCCAAGGTAAAGCAGATGCTAACCGCATATTAAGTGCTTCTTTAACTGATAAAATTCTTCAAGATAAAGGAATTGAAGCAACAATAAAATTATCAGAATCACCAAACAGTAAGGTTATTGTTATTGGTTCTGGTGATAGTGGTATGCCTATTATTTTAGGAAATCAATAAAATTTTATAAAACTAAAAAGTAAGTGTTTACGAAGTTAACTTCATTTTTTACACAGCCATTTACTTTAATAAATAGCCCTAAGCAAAAACTAATTCTAATTGGTATTTGCTTAGGGTTTGGTGTTTTATTTACTAATGTTTTTATACCATTTAATGTTAATCAATGGGAGCAAGACTCAGGGATTAATCAGTTTTTAAGACTAACGAGTTATTATTTCATCATTGCTATAACGCTTAGTTTTACGCAATTTATAATACGTAAATTATTCAAAGTCTATACGTTTACTATATGGCGTTTTATACTTTGGTTTTTTGGAGAGGTAGTATTTATTTCTGTAATCTATTTGTTTGTTTATAGCGATAATCTCAACTCTTTTGGGGAGCTTTTTATGTTTTCATTTCGGCATACGTTGTTAGGAATTTCAATACCATATCTATTAGCGTTAATAATTTTGGCATTAATTAAATCAAGAGATAAAATTCCTAAAAACCAAAATAAAAAAACAGATTTAATAGGCATACCAGATGAAAAAGGCGTGGTTAAAATTTCGTTATTACTTTCAAATATATTATATATAGAATCTGCCGATAATTATATTGAGATATATTATCTTGACGAAAATCTTGTAAAAACAACATTGATTAGAAATACTTTAAAAACTATTGAAAATCTTTTTAAAAATAGTATGCTTAAAAGATGCCATAGATCGTACATAGTTAATGTTGAAAAAATAAAATTAGCTGAAAGAAAGTCAGGAAAACTATATTTACATTTAATAAATATAAAATCAGTTATCCCTGTATCTCGCAATTACATCGCAGCCTTCAATTCCATTGTTTCATCCATCCCTAAATAATCATATTCGCCCCATATTTTTTATAAATAACTGGTTCTTATATACTTTTGTTTAGAATCATAGAAATATAAATAAATCAAAAAAATGATCTTATGAAAAAAAATCTTATTGCATTAACCGTTTTAGCTTTAATTTTTAACCTTACAATTCAAGCACAAGAATCTGTTTCTAAATATAAAGGAACTTGGGAATACACTTGTAATGAAGCGCCTTACGGATTTGAAACTGGCAAAATAGTAATAAAAAAAGAAGACGGTAAATATACATCTACTACAATATATAATGATGGAAGCACGAATAAAGCTGACTCTGTTAAAGTAAAAGATGGCGCATTAATTATTGAAACCTATGTTGAAGGAAACTATGTAAAAGTAGAATTAAAGAAAAAGAAAGGTAAGCTGGTAGGTTTTGTTTATACAGATGATGGAACATTAGAAATCACTGCCAAAAAGAAAAATTAAAGAGTAATTCTTTAAAATAGTTTTATACTATTTACACTAATGCGTAACTTTAATTACGTTATAAATATTTTGGATGTTGTAATTTTGAAATATTCCAAATAATTCTCTCAACACTTGTATAATATAAAAATATATTATAAAATTGCATAAATAAAACAAGACATGAACTTTATTCAATCACATCATCATTTTCATATTTGCTCTCAAGCGAACTGAAGATGTATTGAATAGAATCAACATATTTTTAAACCCGTTTGAGACAATCAAGCGGGTTTTTTTATTCCCGCGAAAACGGGAATATTTTGTCCCGTTGCGGATAAATAATAATAATTGATAAAATGAGTAAATTAAGGATTGCAGTGCAAAAATCAGGGCGTTTAAATGACGACTCTATGAAAATTTTAAAAGATATTGGTATTTCTATCGATAACGGAAAAGACCAATTAAAGGCTTCAGCTAGAAATTTTCCAGTAGAAGTTTTTTATTTAAGAAACGGAGATATCCCGCAGTATCTTAAAGATGGTGTGGTTGATGCAGCCATTATAGGAGAAAATGTATTAATAGAAAAAGGCAATGATATTAATGTGGTAGAAAAGCTTGGTTTTTCTACTTGCAGAGTTTGTATTGCTGTACCCAAAGCGGCGAATTACTCTAGTATAAAGGATTTGGAAGGTAAGCGTATTGCAACATCTTACCCAAAAACAGTTCAAGGTTTTCTTGAAAAAAATGGTGTAAATGCTAACCTTCATATTATTAATGGATCGGTAGAGATAGCTCCCAATATAGGTTTAGCCGATGCTATTTGCGATATTGTTTCTAGCGGAAGTACCTTGTTTAAAAATAACTTAAAAGAGGTTGATACGATTTTAAAATCGGAAGCAGTATTAGCCGTCTCTCCCATACTAAGTGAAGAAAAACAAGCCATTTTAGATAAAATTCAATTTAGAATACAATCCGTTTTAAAAGGAAGACAATCTAAATATATTTTACTTAATGCACCTAACGACAAAATTGATGACATTATTAATGTGTTACCAGGAATGAAAAGTCCAACAGTTTTACCTTTAGCCCAAGAAGGGTGGAGTTCTGTGCACTCTGTAATTAGTAAAAATGAATTTTGGGATGTTATTGATGAGTTAAAAAATAATGGCGCCCAAGGCATTTTAGTTTGCCCTATAGAAAAAATGGTGCTTTAAACTTAATTTTGTCATTTCTGCGAAGACAGGAACCCGTGATTTTAACTGAAAGTTAAATAAAAATGAAAATCATAAATAATCCAAATAGAAGCGAGTGGTCTAGCATTTTAAAACGCCCAACTCAAACGGTTAATGATATTGAATCTACTGTTAATCAGGTTTTTGATGATGTAAATAATAACGGCGATCAAGCCATTAAAAAATGCACATTACAGTTTGATGGTGTGGCATTAGAATCGAATAGTATTAGTAATGAAGATATAGACAAGGCGATTGATATGGTTCCTGTTAATCTGCAAATAGCAATAAAAAAAGCGAAGCAAAATATTGAAACGTTTCATGTTGCGCAACAAACTTCAAAAGTTAAAGTAGACACAGCAAAAGGTGTGACCTGTTGGCAAGAAAAACGCCCAATAGAAAAAGTAGGAATTTATATTCCTGGAGGAACAGCACCTTTATTTTCAACAGTATTAATGCTTGCTGTACCTGCAAAAATTGCTGGTTGTAAAGATATTGTTTTATGTTCCCCACCAAATAAAAAAGGCGAATTAGCACCAGAAATATTATATGCTGCTAAACTTTGTGGGGTTACCAAAATTTTTAAAGTTGGAGGGATTCAAGCCATAGCCGGATTAACTTTTGGCACTGAAACCATACCTAAAGTATATAAAATTTTTGGCCCAGGAAATCAGTTTGTAACGGTGGCAAAACAAATAGCTACAAAGTTTGGCGTGGCTATAGATATGCCTGCAGGACCTAGCGAATTATTAGTTGTTGCCGATGATTCTGCAAATGCAAGTTACGTAGCTTCAGATTTGTTAAGTCAAGCAGAACACGGTACAGATAGTCAGGTTATTTTGGTTTCAACTTCTAAAGAATTATTAAATGCAGTTTCAGGTGAAATTAGCGAGCAATTAGAAGTTCTTCCAAGAAAAGCGATTGCCCAAAAAGCGATTGATAACTCGAAACTTATTTATATTAAAAGCGATGAACAAGCATTGCTATTAATAAATGAATATGGCCCCGAGCACTTTATAGTATGTACTAAAAACGACACCTATTATATTAACGGGATTTTAAATGCAGGTTCGGTGTTTATAGGTAATTACACGCCAGAAAGCGCAGGAGATTATGCATCAGGAACAAATCATACCTTACCAACAAACGGTTTTAGTAAAGCCTATTCTGGGGTGAATTTAGATAGTTTTTTAAAGAGTATGACGTTTCAAAAAATATCAAAAGAAGGTCTGTTGAATATAGGAGAAACCATTGAGTTAATGGCAGAAGCTGAAGGTTTACAAGCTCATAAAAATGCCGTTTCAATACGATTAAAGGATTTAAAATAAATATTTGTCATTCCTGTAAAGACAGGAATCTCATGAACCGAGTTCATTAGATTATTATGAAAACGAAATTTGAAATTAGTAATATAATACGACCAGCAATACAATCGTTAAAACCGTATTCATCAGCAAGAGATGAATTTCAAGGCAATACTGATGCTATGACATTTTTGGATGCTAATGAAAACCCGTTTGAAAATGGTGTTAATCGTTATCCAGACCCGCAACAGGGAAAACTAAAATTTATACTATCTGAAATAAAAAATATTTCAACAGAAAAAATACTTTTAGGTAATGGAAGCGACGAAGTTTTAGACCTTATTTTTAGAGCCTTTTGCGAACCCAATCAAGATAATGTCATTACGCTACCACCAACTTACGGTATGTATAGTGTGCTTGCCAATATTAATGCAATAGCCATTAAAGAAGTGCAATTGTCTAGCAATTTTCAGCCAAAAGTAGCCGGTATTTTAAATACTCAGGATGGAAATAGCAAGCTACTTTTTATTTGTTCGCCTAATAACCCTACAGCAAATAGTTTTGATGCTGATAAAATTGAAAAACTTATCTCTGAATTTAAAGGTATTGTGGTTATTGATGAAGCTTATATCGATTTTTCAAACGAAGCAAGCTGGATTAGTAGATTAAGTGAGTTTCCTAATTTAATTGTAACCCAAACACTGTCTAAAGCCTATGGAATGGCAGGAATTAGATTGGGTATATGTTATGCTTCAGAAGAAATTATTTCAGTTTTAAACAGTATTAAGCCACCATATAATGTTAACGAACTTACTCAATTAAAGGCTATTGAAAGGTTATCAAATATTGAAAAAATTCAACAGGAAATTAAAAAATTAGTATCAGACAGAAATCAGTTATCAGAAGCCTTATTAACTATTAATTTTGTTGAAAAGATATACCCATCAGATGCTAATTTTGTCTTATTAAAAGTTGATGATGCTACTAAACGTTATAATCAACTTATTGAGAAAGGCATAGTAATTAGAAATAGAACCAATCAAGTACTTTGCGATAATTGCTTGAGAATTACAGTTGGTACTTCTCATGAAGTGGACGTATTAATTACAGCATTAAAAAGTTTAAAATGAAACGAATTGTCATAAATATTTAGACAAAAGAGTATTAATTAAAAAGATTTCTGCCATCGCAGGAATGACAAAAAGATGAAAAAAGTATTATTTATAGATAGAGACGGTACACTAATAAAAGAGCCAGCAGACGAACAAGTAGATGCGTTTGAAAAGCTGATTTTTTATCCAAAAGTGTTTCAGTTTTTAGGACGAATATGTAGAGAACTGGATTATGAAATTATTATGGTTACAAATCAAGATGGTTTAGGGACTCCAGATAATCCATCAGAAAAATTTTGGCCCATTCATAATTTTGTGTTAGAAACTTTCAAAAATGAAGGTGTAGAATTCAAAGAAGTATATATTGACGAAACCTATGCGAAAGATAATGCACCAACCAGAAAACCAAATACAGGATTGCTTACTAAGTTTTTTTCAGATGAATATGATTTAGAAAATTCTTTTGTTATAGGAGATAGACTTACCGATATTGAATTAGCCAAAAACCTAGGAGGAAAAGGCATTTTTATTAATGATGACACCCATTTAGGAACTGATGAAATTACTGTAAAACGGGAGGAGTTAGATGCTTATATCGCTTTAGAAAGTAATGATTGGGAGGACATCTACACCTTTTTAAAAACAGCAGATCGTACTGGAGAGATAACCAGAAATACTAATGAAACTAAAATTGCTATTCAGTTAAACTTAGACGGTACGGGAAAAAGTAATATTAGTACTGGGTTAGATTTTTTTGACCATATGTTGGATCAAATTGCGCGTCACGGACAATTAGATTTAGATATAAAAGTTGATGGCGATTTAGAAGTTGACGAGCACCACACTATCGAAGATACTGCAATTGCTTTGGGAGAGGTGTTTAATACCACTTTAGGTAATAAACTTGGTATTGAACGTTACGGTTTTAGCTTGCCAATGGATGATTGTTTTGCGCAAGCTGCTATCGATTTTGGTGGTAGAAATTGGTTAGTTTGGGAAGCCGATTTTAAACGAGAAATGATTGGTAAAATGCCAACAGAAATGTTTTTTCACTTTTTTAAATCGTTTACAGATGGCGCAAAATGTAATTTAAATATAAAGGCAGAAGGCACAAACGAGCACCATAAAATTGAAGCTATTTTTAAAGCCTTTGCAAAAGCTATTAAAATGGCTGTAAAACGAGATATTGAAAAAATGATTTTACCATCCACAAAAGGGGTTTTGTAAAATTCCAAAAAACAAATTCCAAATTCCAATAGTTTGAGTGAATTTTGGAATTTAAAAATTGAATATTGGATTTTGTAATTGAAGTCATTTAGACTTTTTGAATTATAGCGAAAATTAGTCATTTTTTGTTCAATTAAAGACTTTTTTAAGTTACATAGCAGCGTTACGTAAGTTAAACAAAGATGAAAAGTGAATGAAAAAGGGCAATTTTTTAGCTGATTGAAAAAGTTTAAATAAACTTCATTATAAGGTTTCAAAATTCAAAAACAATAAAATAGAGAAGTTTGAAACTTATAATTATTAATTACGGCGCAGGAAACATTAAAAGTATTCAATTTGCTTTTAAACGTTTGGGCTACGATGCTATTTTGTCTAATAATCCAGAGGAAATTTTAGCAGCAGATAAAATTATATTTCCTGGTGTTGGTGAGGCAAGTACTGCCATGACCATGTTAAAAGAAAGTGGTTTAGATGCTTTAATTCCTACTTTAAAACAACCTGTACTGGGTATTTGTTTAGGAATGCAATTAATGTGCAAATCAACCGAAGAAGGTAACACAAAAGGACTAGGCATTTTTCAAACATCAGTAAAACGCTTTACAAATGATGTAAAAGTACCACAAATGGGTTGGAATGTTATAAATCATTTAAAGTCCGATTTATTTAAAGGCATCAAAGAAAATGAATATATGTATTTGGTTCATAGCTATTATGCAGAACACTGCAAAGAAACTATTGCTAAAACCGATTACGGATTAAATTACGCATCAGCACTACAACATAAAAATTTTTATGGAGTACAGTTTCATCCAGAAAAGAGTAGTTTAGCAGGAGAACGAATTTTGAAGAATTTTTTAAAGTTAGGTATTAAAAGTTAGATATTATGAAAAACGAATTAATATCAAGAACTAAACGATTTGCATTAAACTGCTGGCATTTTTGCTTTAAGGTTCCAAAATCTAGAGAGTATAATGCTTTTGTTAATCAATTAATTAGAAGTTCTAGCTCAGTATTTGAAGAAATTCTTCCAGAGCATTCAGAAGAAATACTAATTCTTAAAAAAGAAAGAAAAGAATTGTTAGCCATAACAGTTGCTTCAATAAATACAGCTAAAAGAAATAATAAGAAGTAGTTGCTAGTACTTTGTACTTTTAACTTCTAATATTTAATATTGAAAATGAGAATTATACCAGCCATAGATATTATTGACGGAAAATGTGTTCGTTTAACAAAAGGCGATTACGATACTAAAAAAATTTATAATGAAAACCCGCTTGAGGTTGCAAAAATGTTTGAAGCTTCAGGAATAGAGTATTTACATTTAGTAGATTTAGATGGTGCAAAGGCGCAACACATTGTTAACTATAAAGTGTTAGAACAAATTGCTTCAAAAACCAATTTAAAAATAGATTTTGGTGGAGGGTTAAAAACTAATGAAGATTTGTATATAGCATTCAATTCGGGTGCACGCCAAATCACAGGAGGCAGTATAGCTATTAAAGATCCAGAAACGTTTAAAGGTTGGATATCTAAATATGGTACCGAAAAAATTATACTTGGAGCTGATAGTAACGCTGGAAAAATAGCTATTAGTGGTTGGCAAGAAAATAGTACAGAAGATGTGATTCCTTTTATTAAAGGCTATCAAAAACAACGTATTCAATATGTAATTTGTACCGATATATCAAAGGATGGCATGCTTGAAGGACCTTCGTTCGATTTGTATAAAGACATTATTTCAGAATGTACAAATAGTAGTAGTGGTCAATCCATAAAACTTATCGCTTCTGGTGGTATTTCAAAAATAGACGAATTACCAAAGTTAATAACATTAGGGTGTGAAGGCGTTATTATAGGAAAGGCTATCTATGAAAATAGAATTAGTTTAAAACAATTAGAGAAGTTTGTGTAACATACTGTCATTATGAGGAGTGAAACGACGTGGTAATCTCATTATTTTATCAAAAGATTGCCGCAACCTATCGATTTCGCAATGACGTTATAATTAAATTTAATGCTTACAAAAAGAATTATACCATGCTTAGATATTAAAGATGGACGCACTGTAAAAGGCGTTAATTTTGTCGATTTGCGTGATGCAGGAGATCCTGTAGAGCTAGCAAAACAATATGCCGATGTTGGAGCAGATGAACTTGTTTTTTTAGATATTTCTGCAACTTTAGAAGGCAGAGGAACAACTTTAGAAATGGTTATGCATGTTGCAGAGCAAGTAAATATTCCGTTTACTGTTGGGGGAGGTATATCGTCTATAGCGCATGTTGATGCGTTACTTCAATGTGGTGCCGATAAGATTTCCATTAATTCATCAGCAGTAAAACGCCCAGAATTGATTAATGAATTATCGAATAAATTTGGAAGCCAATGTATTGTAGTTGCCATTGATGCAAAACAAGTAGATGGCGAATGGAAAGTGCATTTAGCAGGTGGAAGCATTCCAACAGACATTGATTTGTTTGAATGGGCTAAAGATGTTGAACAACGAGGCGCTGGTGAGATATTATTCACATCTATGAATCATGATGGTACTAAAAACGGATTTGCAAATAAAGCACTAGCTAAACTATCAGAAGAATTAAATATTCCAATAATAGCTTCTGGCGGTGCGGGTAATGTGCAACATTTTATAGATACATTTAAAGATGGAAAAGCAGATGCTGCTTTGGCGGCAAGTGTGTTTCATTTTGGAGAAATACCTATTCCAGATTTAAAAAAAGAACTAAAAGCAAGTAATATAGAAGTGCGATTGTAATTCGTCATTACGAGGAGGAACGACGAAGTAATCTCATCAAAAAAAACATTAAACAGATTGCCACATCACAAAATGTGATTCGCAATGACAATACAAAATCATGAATATTAAATATAATAACGACGGACTTATCCCTGCAATAATACAAGACGCCACAACTAAAAACGTGTTAATGTTAGGCTATATGAATGAAGCTGCGTATCAAAAAACAATAGATACAAAACAAGTTACTTTCTTTAGTAGAAGTAAGCAACGCTTGTGGACTAAAGGTGAAGAAAGCGGTAATTTTTTAAACCTTGTAGATATAAAAAATGATTGTGATAATGATTCGCTTTTAATTCAGGTAAACCCAGTTGGGCCAACATGTCACAAAGGAACAGATACGTGTTGGAAGGAAGATAATACATCAAACTATGGGTTCTTTTCAACTTTAGAAGATGTTATTGCTGAACGCGTTGCCAATAAGGATACAAAAAAATCTTATGTTGCTAGTTTATTTGAAAAAGGTATAAATAAAGTAGCTCAAAAAGTAGGCGAGGAGGCCGTAGAAACGGTTATTGAAGCTATGGATAATAATGATGAATTATTCTTGTATGAATCAGCAGATTTATTGTTTCATTATTTAATGTTGTTACAAGCAAAAGGATTCACTTTAAAGGATATAGAAAGCGAACTAAAAGGGAGGCATAAATAATTAATTATTATCTTGGTATTAAATTAAAAAAATAACAACGCCATGAATCTTAAAAAATGCATCCTACTTCTAGCATTAATAATGACTAGCACTTTTACTTTTGGTCAAAAATCAATTGATGACCAAGTGAGTAATTTAACCGAAAAAGTTAATGTTAAACTTACCGAAACAGATAATAATTTAAAGCTTTCGGAAAATCAAGAAACACAAGTTAATAAGTTGTATAAAGAATTTGTTCTTGTGAAAAATGAAAAAAGCAAGAATATTAAAGATAAAAAGAAGTTGTGGAAAGCTGTATATCCAAAGCTTAAAGAAACAAATAATGCTATTAAGAAGTTATTAAGTAAAGCACAATTAGCAGCTTATAATTCGTATAAAGCAAAATAAGTATTTACTTAATAGAAAAAAAAGAAGGTGTTAAATTTTTTTAACACCTTCTTTTTTTAGTTACAATGTGCTTTAATAAATCCAACCTTTAGATTGTGAGTGCCTTGAAAACCAAACGAAGATAAAAGCAAACACAATTATCATAATAGTCATACCTGTATCAGACTGATAGCCATTAATTAAGGCGTAGCCCATTTGTATAATTACGGCAATTAAAGATAACACCCATAATTTCACAGACATTTTCTTTCTTAGTAAAAGGCATATGGCAGCCAATACTCCAGCAAAAACTGCAATAGCAAACGCAGCAGTAATATACGATGGTAAATTAGCATCAATTTCTCTTTGTGCCGCTGTGTACATAGCTTGATAGCTTTTAGTGTTATAAGCTTGTTGCAAATAAGCATTGACGCCCATACCATTCCAAACTAGTGCAATACCACTTACAATCCAAAACCAGATAGGTGGTTTATTCGTTGATGATTCTGTCATAATTAATTAGTTTTAGTTAGTAAAAAAGTAATACAATGTATAAATTTTTTGTCACAATTAATAAAATAGATTATTTTCCGTCTTCTTAAAAATAAAAAATGAAGAAGTACTTTTACGTTATTACTATTCAATATTTAGGGTATCGCTTTCATGGTTGGCAAAAGCAACCCGATGTAAAAACGGTTCATTTAATGATAGATAGAACGTTAAATTATATACTTGAAGGTAAGCGGTTTAAAAGCCTTGGGTCGGGTAGGACTGATGCCATGGTTTCTGCCGAATGTGCAGCTTTTGAATTATTTGTTTTTGAACCCATTAAAGATTTAAAATCATTTTTAGACCTTTTCAATCATAACCTACCACAAGATATAAGAGCTTTAGATATTCACGAAGTTGACGAAAAATTCAATATTATCAAGCATTCAAAAATTAAAGAATATATTTACTTGTTTACTCACGGTGAAAAATGTCACCCGTTTTGTGCGCCAATAATGACTACAATTCTCAATAATTTAGATATTAATTTAATGAAAGAAGGGGCTAAACTTTTTGAGGGCGCGCATTATTTCAAGTCATATTGCTTTAGGCCAACCGATAATGGTGTATATAATCGAGAAATTTTAACAAGTGAATTAGTAGAAAATACCATGTATACGGCGAATTATTTTCCAAAGAAAACATATGTATTGCGAGTAAGAGGAAAAGGGTTTATGCGAAACCAAATACGATTAATGATGGGAACTTTAATAGATTTGGGTAAGGGTAATATTAATTTAGATACTATTAAAGCTAGCTTACAATCTGGTAGCACTATTAAAATGAATTATATAGCACCAGCATCAGGGTTAATTCTTAACGCTATTGAATTTGAATAATCCTTAAGCTTTTGTAATTTAGAAAAAAATTAAATTGATGAGTCAAATAGTACCAAAAGAAGTTTTAGCATTCTTTAAAAAATTAGAAAAAAACAATAACCGCGATTGGTTTAATGAGAATAAACCAGAGTTTAAAGCTATTGAAGTAAAATTAAAAGCGTTTTATAATTCTATTTTAGAAAATTTAAACACACATGATGACATAGATAAGCTAAAGATTTTTAGAATTTATAGAGATGTGCGTTTTTCAAAAAATAAATTGCCGTATAAAACACATTTTGGTGGTTCGTTTCACAGAACAAAACCAAAATTAAGAGGTGGTTATTATTTGCACATACAGCCTAATAACGAAAGTTTTATAGCAACTGGGTTTTGGGAACCTGCAAAAGAAGATTTATTGCGCATTCGTAAAGAATTTGAAATGGATGATTCTGAAATTAGAGAAATTTTAGCTAATAAAAATTTCAACTCTATTTGGGGAAATTCATTTGTTGGAGACGAAGTAAAAATAGCCCCTAAGGGTTTTAGTAAAGAACATAAAGCCATAGATTTAATAAAAAAGAAGCAATATATTTTTACTAAAAAATATACCGATAAAGAAGTTTTAGATGCTAACTTCTTAAACGAAGTAAATACAGCGTTTAAGGCTATTCGTCCGTTTTTTGATTATATGAGTGATGTGTTGACTACCGATTTGAATGGAGTTTCGATGATTTAAATTAAGCTATTAATTTGTACAATTCCTCCCTTGAGTGAGGATTAAGGAGGGTGTTAGTGGTCTACATGGCAAATCAAACAGCAGTCAATAACTCAGGTTTTTCAAAAAGTTGAATATTGCTAAGCAATCGTTCTTTAGTAATATTCATCATCCGTTTATTTAAAGCCGAAGAGTTTTCAATATAAATAAGATATTCTTCAACTGTAAAAAGCCCTATAATCATCCCTTTTATAGAGTTTCTAAATTTCATATCTTTTTGAATCGCATTTTCAATATAATCCATGCGCTTTTCCAAAGACAAATCGTAAAACACAGATTTATGCTTAACCACATAATTTTTAAAAACTTCAATAAGTAATTCATTTTGTAGCTTAATGACAGGGCGTAACACTAAATTTTGAAAACGTTCATCTGCACTCATATTATCATTAATAGTTGCAGGTGCAATTTCTGGACGAATACTTTTTAAATTGAATTGTCTTGAGTTCATGATTTGAGTTTTAATAAAAATATAGATTATTAAAGCTTGTAATATTTTGGCAACTATTAATTATCAACGGGGTTATTAACATTAAAGATTTTTCTATATTTATCTCAAAACAGTTATAATGAAATTCGGAAGTGTAGACAATCCTCAAGATATCGACTTTATATTACCAAAAGACCACTCAGACACAAAGCACGTATTGAATAAAGTTAAGGATGATAATATACCTGAAATTTATGTAGGTTGTGCCAAATGGAATAGGGCAGACCTTAAGGGGTTTTATCCAAGAGGTACTAAAGATGAATTAGGTTATTATTCAACTCAATTCAATTCCATTGAGCTAAACGCAACATTTTACAGAATTTTTCCTGCAGAACAATTTGCAACATGGTATGATAAAACACCAAGCGATTTTAAATTCTTTCCCAAATTAAATCAAGAAATAAGTCATTGGAAAAGGTTAAATGAAACCAATGAAGTTGTTGAAAATTACCTATATAATGCCTCTAACTTAAAAGAAAAATTAGGAACTGTTTTTTTGCAAATGCATAGTAATTTTGCGCCAAAAGATTTTGATCGTGTTGTTAGTTTTGTTGAAAATTGGCCAAAAGAAATCCCTTTAGCCATCGAGTTTAGACATACCAATTGGTATAATGATGACGCCGTATCGAAAGATTTGTATCAACTTCTGGAAGCTAATAATATATCCAATGTTATTGTTGATACAGCTGGTAGGCGAGATTTAATGCATATGCGTTTAACAAATGCTACGGCGTTTGTTCGTTATGTTGGTGCAAATCATTCAAGCGATTATTCACGATTAGATGATTGGGTAGAACGTTTGAAAACATGGAAAGACCAAGGTGTTAAAGAAATAGACTTTTTTATTCATCAAAACATAGAAAAAGAATCCCCCTTATTATCGGCATACTTCATTAAAAAAATGAATTCAGAATTAGGCTATTCACTTATCGTTCCTAACGAAAGTAATCAGCAGCAATTATTTTAAAACCCTTTCATTTTAAAATTATAAGCGATTTGAATATTCTATTGCAAAAAAATCAGTAAAAAGTATATTCATTAATGATTTTATAAAAATTTATAGTGAATCTATCTTAGACATTAAAATATCTACAATAAAAAAGCAGTTTTCTTAAATTTGTCACCCTTTTTGGTTGAATTGTATTTAGCCAATAATTATTCATTAAGATTAAAATTAAATTATAGATATTTATGAGCAAATCATTGTTTGACAAAGTATGGGACTCGCATGTAGTGCGTAGTATTGAAGATGGACCAGATGTGTTTTTTATAGACCGCCACTTAATTCATGAAGTTACAAGTCCTGTAGCCTTTGTTGGTTTAAAAAGTAGAGGTTTAAGTGTGTTATATCCAGAACGTACATTTGCCGTAGCCGATCATAACACCCCAACAATTAATCAACATTTACCGGTTCAAGATCCTTTGTCAGCAAATCAATTAAAAACATTAGAAGATAATGCCAATGAATATGGTATAAGCCATTGGGGATTAGGGCATCAAAATAATGGAATTGTGCATGTTGTAGGTCCAGAAAACGGAATAACACTTCCAGGAGCTACTATTGTTTGTGGTGATTCGCATACATCTACTCATGGTGCCTTTGGAGCTATTGCTTTTGGTATTGGTACCTCTGAGGTTGAAATGGTTTTAACCACACAGTGCATTATGCAGCCTAAGCCTAAGAAAATGCGTATTAACATAAATGGGTCATTAAGCAAAGGTGTTACCCCTAAAGACGTTGGTTTATATATTATTTCGCAATTAACAACTTCTGGTGCGACAGGATATTTTGTTGAATATGCTGGTGATGTTTTTGAAAACATGACTATGGAAGGACGTATGACGGTTTGTAATTTATCTATTGAAATGGGTGCCCGTGGTGGTATGATTGCTCCAGACGAGAAAACTTTCGAATACATTAAAGGTCGAGCAATGACTCCAAAAGGAGCAGATTGGGATAAAGCCATGGCGTACTGGGAAACATTAAAAACAGATGAAGGTGCTACATTTGATAAGGAATTATCATTTGATGCTAAAGATATTGAACCCATGATAACCTACGGTACAAATCCTGGTATGGGCATGGGAATTTCTAAAAACATTCCTTCTGCAGATGCTGTTGAAGGAGGTAAGGAGACTTACAATAAGTCTTTAGCTTATATGGGGTATGCTGAAGATGAGCAAATGATTGGAAAGAAAATCGATTATGTATTTATTGGTAGCTGTACTAATGGACGTATTGAAGATTTTCGTGCATTTGCATCTATTGTAAAAGGAAGACAAAAAGCAGATAATGTAACCGCGTGGTTAGTTCCTGGGTCGCATATTGTAGAAGATAAAATTAAAGAAGAAGGCTTGTTAGACATATTTGAAGACGCTGGTTTTGTGTTAAGAGAACCAGGGTGTTCGGCATGTTTAGCAATGAATGATGATAAAGTACCAGCTGGGAAATACGCAGTAAGTACATCAAACAGAAACTTTGAAGGCCGCCAAGGACCAGGGTCAAGAACTTTATTAGCTAGTCCATTAGTTGCAGCAGCAGCAGCAGTTACAGGAGTAGTTACAGACCCAAGAGAACTTTTATAAAATGGCTTTTAGCTTCTAGCCGTTTGCTTTTAGCTAAAAAAAATAATTTAATAATAAAAATAGCCAATAGTCAATAGCTAGAGGCCAAAAGCATAAAACAAATGGCTTACGATAAATTTACAACATTAAAAAGTACAGCAGTTCCATTACCAATTGAGAATGTAGATACAGATCAAATTATACCTGCACGTTTTTTAAAAGCGACAACACGAGATGGTTTTGGAGATAATTTATTTCGCGATTGGAGATATAATAGTGATAATACACCAAAGGAGGATTTTATTTTAAACAATCCCATTTACAGTGGCAAAATATTAGTAGGAGGGATGAACTTTGGTTCTGGATCTTCTAGAGAGCATGCTGCATGGGCGGTTTACGATTATGGTTTCCGTTGTGTAGTGTCTAGTTTTTTTGCTGATATTTTTAAAAATAACTGTTTAAATATAGGCGTTTTACCGGTGCAAATTAGCCCTGAGTTTTCTAAAGAGATTTTTGAAGCTATTTATGCTGATCCGAAAACAGAATTAGAAGTAAACTTAGAAGCCCAAACCATTACATTGTTATCGTCTGGAACTCAGGAATCTTTTGATATTAACGGTTATAAAAAAGGAAATATGCTAAATGGTTTTGATGATATTGACTATTTGCAAAATATGAAGAGTGAGATAGAAACATTTACAGAATCTCGTCCGTTCTAAACATGAGTGTGAGAAAAATAGAAATAATGGATACGACATTACGCGATGGTGAGCAAACCTCAAGCGTGTCGTTTTCTGCTTCTGAGAAATTAACTATTGCCAAACTCTTACTAGAAGAGTTAAAAGTTGATCGTATCGAAATTGCATCAGCTAGAGTGTCTGAAGGGGAGTTACAAGCGGTAAAAGAAGTTACTGAATGGGCTGCTGAAAATGAGTATTTAGATGCCGTTGAAGTTTTAACTTTTGTTGATAATGGCGTATCTATTGATTGGATGATTGAAGCAGGAGCAAAGGTTCAAAACTTACTAACAAAAGGTTCATTAAATCATTTAACTCACCAACTTAAAAAAACTTCTAATCAGCATTTTAAAGAAATAAAAAATGTTATTTCTATTGCAAAGAAAAATAACATTGAAACCAATATCTACTTAGAAGATTGGAGTAATGGCATGCGAAACTCTAAAGACTATGTGTATGAGTTTTTAGAATTTTTGTCTACACAAGATGTTAGACGAATTATGCTACCAGATACTCTAGGTGTTTTAACACCAACCGAATCTTATAGTTTTGTTTCAGAAATAAAAACGAAATACCCAAATTTACATTTCGATTTCCATGCGCATAACGATTACGATTTAGGAGTTTCTAATGCCATGGAAGCTTTAAGAGCAGGTGCTGACGGATTACACTTAACGGTTAATGGCATGGGTGAGCGTGCAGGAAATGCACCTATGGCGAGTACCATTGCTGTAATCAACGATTTTATGCCAGAACTTGAAATTGGTGTAAACGAAAAAGTTTTATTTACAGTAAGTAAGCTAGTAGAAAACTTTTCGGGTATTATGATTCCTGCAAATAAGCCCGTAATAGGTGCCAATGTATTTACTCAAACTGCTGGAATTCATGCCGATGGAGACAACAAAAAGAACTTGTATTTCAGCGACTTGCTACCTGAACGTTTTGGAAGAACCCGACAATATGCTTTGGGTAAAGCCTCAGGTAAAGCAAATATTCAAAAGAATTTACAAGAATTGGGACTTCAACTTAATGATGAAGATTTAAAAAAGGTCACGCAACGCATTATTGAACTGGGTGATAAAAAACAAGTGGTAACTAAAGAAGACTTGCCATATATTATTTCGGATGTTTTAGACCGTAATTATGAAGAGAAAGTAAAGGTAAACTCGTATGTGTTAACCCATTCAAAAGGATTAAAGCCGTCTACAACGGTTTCTATCACCATAAATAATGAAACTTTTGAAGAAAATGCACAAGGTGACGGACAGTTTGATGCTTTTATGAATGCGATTAGAAACGTGTTTAGGAACAAGAAAATGGTATTACCAGATTTGATTGATTATGCAGTGAGGATACCTCCTGGGAGTCATTCGGATGCTTTATGCGAAACGATTATTACTTGGAAGCGTATAGAAAAAGAATTTAAAACACGCGGCTTAGATTCAGATCAAACAGTATCTGCAATTAAAGCCACTGAGAAAATGCTAAATATTATAGTAAGTTAGAAGCTAGAAGTTGGGAGTTGGAAGCATGAAGTGTTTGCGAATGGGTTTTGACTTTGGAATGAAATATAAAGAAAATTAGGTTTGACCGCGTTAGAGATTGATGTGGCTCTTTCTTTTTAAAATTAATAACAAATAAACCGTCATTACGAGGAGATACGACGAAGTCATCTCTTGAAATTAATGAGATTGCCACAGTAAATAAATTTACTTCGCAATGACGAAAATTTAAAAAAGATATAGCCTTGAAAATTATTAAAAATATAAAGATTAAAAATAAAACAAATGAAATTTAATATTGCCCTTTTAGCCGGAGACGGAATTGGACCAGAAGTTATAGATCAAGCTGTTAAAGTAAGTGATGCTGTTGCAAATAAATTTGGACATGAAATTACATGGAAACCAGCATTAACTGGTGCTGCAGCTATTGATGCCGTAGGAGAACCTTACCCTGATGAAACTCACGAGGTTTGTGCAAACGCAGATGCTGTATTATTTGGTGCTATTGGTCATCCAAAATTTGATAACGACCCATCTGCTCCTGTTAGACCAGAACAAGGTTTGTTAAAAATGCGTAAAAAATTAGGCTTATTTGCTAATGTACGACCAACGTTTACGTTTCCATCATTATTAGATAAATCACCTTTAAAGCAAGAGCGTATTGAAGGTACAGATTTGGTATTTTTACGTGAGTTAACTGGAGGTATTTATTTTGGAGAAAAGGGGAGAAGAGACGAAGGCGAAACAGCTTTTGATAATTGCGTTTACACCAGAGCAGAAGTACAGCGTTTAGCTAAAAAAGGTTTTGAATTGGCTATGACACGTTCTAAAAAACTATGCTGTGTAGATAAAGCTAATGTGTTAGAAACATCGCGTTTATGGAGAGAAACGGTGCAGGCTATGGAAAAAGATTATCCAGAGGTTGAAGTAAGTTACGAGTTTGTAGATGCCGTAGCGATGCGTTTAGTACAATGGCCAAATAGCTATGATGTATTAATTACTGAAAACTTATTTGGTGATATTTTAACAGATGAAGCGTCTGTAATTTCAGGATCTATGGGATTAATGCCATCAGCATCAATGGGAGCAGATATTGCTTTATTTGAACCAATTCACGGATCATACCCACAAGCAACAGGATTAAATATTGCGAATCCTATGGCTACTATTTTATCGGCAGCCATGATGTTTGAAACGGCGTTTAATTTACCAGAAGAAGGTAAAGCAATTAGAAATGCTGTTAATAAAGCACTTGCTGAAGGTATTGTTACTGAAGATTTAGCCGATGGGGGTAAAGCTTATGGAACTACTGAGGTAGGAGACTGGTTAGCTGAGAATATCTAAAAAATAATATTATAATATGTGCAGACCAGTCAGGTTTTTATAACCCGACTGGTCTCTTTACTTTTAAAAGGAAAATTGGGGCTGTATCTCTTTCAGAAATAAACTACTATGGATTAAAATCCATAATTTTTAACATAAAGAATGACTTGTTATTCTCTTAAAAACCTAAGTTCGATTGTTAATCAGTTTATTGTTAATGTTTTAATGTTAAAAATAATTGATTTTGTCATTCCGAACGAGGAGGAATCTCATTTCTCGTCACTCATGTTTCGTTCTGTTAGAAATAACTGCAATTAAATTGCAGAGTTTTTAACCTTTTACTTGATAACCTGAGTTCGATGTAAGGATTTATAAAAACAAAGCTAATTGCGTTGTATTTTGCGTTTCAAATTTAATTGCTGGT
>CANKVS010000011.1 GCA_947487155.1 uncultured Flaviramulus sp. | reverse complement strand
TCTATTGTATCTTTGTCTAGTACACTGTACATAATGGGTTGTTTTTGATTAATTTACGCTTCACAACGCAAATATCGACAACCCTTTTTATTTGATTAATAAGTTTAAATCACTTCAATATAAAAACAACCTAAACTCAAATAGAAATTAATTTTTTTTTGGAATACTTTTTGAAACATTAAAGTCATTTAAACTTTTTCAATCAGTGAAAAAGTTTAAACCACTTAATTATTAAAAAAGAGCATACAACACCTAAATTTAAAAAATTTATAATTACTCCGTTGGAAGACATTTATAAAGGAAATAAAAGTCTAAACGACTTCATAAAATAATTCTTTAAAATCATATTGAAGAGTAAGTGTTCATGAATCTTTTTTCAGAAACGGCTTGCATCCTAATGAAAAAGATCATAGCAAGTGGGCTCCTCAAATAAAAACATACCTGCTTAAAGAATAAAAAACCTAGATATTGAATTTGTAATTTTCACCATTTTGAAATACAATGTTTCTTTTAGGCAAAAATAGTACTACTAACAGTATTGATATAGGTAGAAGCATTTTAATTTATAAATTAAATTTGTTTCATATCTTTTCCTAAGCAGTATAGTAATTAAAAGGTTTTTAGGTAAAAAATCTAAAGTGTAGATTATGCAGAGGCATTATTTGTTTATAAAAGATGTAATAACGTATTCTAATCTTATTTTTAATTTATAAATAAAGTTAATTGATGAAAAACCTAATGCCTTTAGTCCTATTTTTAAGTGTTGTTTTTATGTCTTGTCAACAAAATAAAGGACTAGTAATGGCAACTTCAAACACCATTGAAGTTGCAAATAACGAAACAAAAGATTCTATAATTATTAAGGCTGCTCATGTGATTCCTACTAAAAACCAGTATGAAGCTTTAAAAAACGAATTTATTGCCTTCATTCATTTTGGACCAAATACATTCACACGAATGGAATGGGGAAACGGAATGGAAGATCCTAAGGTTTTCGATTTAAAAAATTTGGATACCGACCAATGGTGCGAAACCATGAAAAGTGCTGGCATGAAAATGGTAATTATTACTGTGAAGCATCATGATGGGTTTGTGCTTTGGCAAAGTCGATATACCAAACACGGTATCATGTCTTCACCGTTTCAAGATGGGAAAGGAGATGTATTAAAAGAACTTTCGGCTTCTTGTGAAAAATTTGGATTGAAGTTAGGCGTGTATTTATCACCAGCAGATTTATATCAAATTGAAAACAAAGCAGGATTATATGGTAATTTGAGTACATATAGCGACCGTACAATCCCAAGACCTGTAGAAGGGCGACCATTTAAAAATAAAACCACATTTACATTTAATGTTGATGATTATAACGAGTATTTTTTAAATCAATTATTCGAACTATTAACAGAGTACGGTCCCATTCATGAAGTTTGGTTTGATGGCGCACACCCAAAACGAAAAGGCGGGCAAAAGTATAATTACCTCGCTTGGAAAGAGTTAATTTCAACCTTAGCACCAAATGCAGTTGTTTTTGGAAAACAAGATATTCGTTGGTGTGGTAATGAATCAGGAGGAACAAGAGCCACCGAGTGGAATATTATTCCGTATAAAGAAAACCCAAAACAAATGAACCGTTTTGGAGATCTTACAGAACAGGATTTAGGAAGTAGAGAGAAATTGTATTCAGGTAAGTTTTTGCATTATCAGCAAGCAGAAATTAATACATCGATTAGAGAAGGTTGGTTTTATAGAGACGATACCTCTCAAAAAGTACGTAGTACAGACGATGTTTTTGATATTTACGAACGTTCGGTAGGCGGGAATTCAACCTTTTTATTAAACATTCCTCCAAATAGAGACGGGAAATTTTCTCGAGAAGATGTAAGCGTATTAAAAGAAGTAGGAGAACGTATTAAAGCAACATATAAGCATAATTTATTTGAAAATTCTAATGCCCCTAGCGAGGTAATAGATAACGATATTGAAAGCTATAAATTGTTAGATAATACAAACGAAATAGTAATTAACACAAAACAACCCGTTACTATAAACCGTTTAATTTTACAAGAAGCTATTGCAACTCATGGTGAGCGTGTAGAAAAACATGCAGTAGATGTATGGGTAAATACTGGTTGGCAAGAAATTGCAGCAGCAACTAATGTTGGTTTTAAAAAAATTCTACGCTTTCCAGAAGTTACTTCCAATAAATTTAGAGTCCGAATTTTAGAATCTCGTTTTACGCCTGCAATTTCAAATATTTCAGCACATTATTATAAAACAAGACCGCCTCAACTGTCCATATCAAGAAACGTTGAAGGCGAACTTAATATAACCCCAAAACAGCATGATTTTGGATGGAAGCCACATGGTGAAGATATTGCAAAAAACTTAAATTCTGGTTACGAAATTAGATATACAACAGATGGTACTAAGCCAACTATAACTTCCAAAATTTTTAAAGAAGGTGTTGTAATTGCCTCCAAAGAAGTGAAAGCTATTGCTGTAGATAATAATGAGTTAGGAAGTGTTGCGTCTCATGTTTTTGGTATACTCAAAAAGAACTGGAAATTTGTTAAAACCAGTAGTAATCTTGAAAACCACAAAGGTGAAGATGCCATTGATGAAAATACTCAAACGTATTGGCAATCTCAACCTACAGGAAGCCAGCATTATGTAACCATTAATTTGAGTAAAACATATACATTAACAGGTTTTACTTATACCCCTCAAACTAAAAATTCTGAAGGTATGATAGAAGAAGGACTTGTTAAGGTGAGTATTGATGGTAAATCGTGGCAAACGGTTGAAGAATTTAAGTTTGGAAACCTAATTAACGACCCCGTTAGAAGAAGTCATTATTTTAAAACCCCCGTTAAGGCTAAATATGTGAAAATACAATCTAAAGTAATTGCTGGTGGCGGAAAATCGGCAACAATTGCTGAATTAGACTTTTTTGAGTAATATATTGTTTTACAAGTGAATATAAAAAAGCAAATAAAGATAGGAGTAATGGCATTAATAGTGCTATGTCTTCAAGCATGTAAATTAGAAAACAAACCAGAAAACGATGGGAGTTTTAGCCTAAAACAGAAGGGTATTCCATCAATCTTTACAGATATAATTTCTGAAATCACTTATGATGACTTAGGAAATGCCAAACCAGAAATTAATTATGAAGTTGTAGGCCCTTCTTTGATTAAAATTATCTTATCCTTCAATTTACAAGACTCATTACAACAAGACGATTGGAAAGTAACCATAAAGCCTAATTTTAGCTCTAATTTTCATTGGTCACCACATTTAACACCAACAAATGAGCATATTGCTCCGCAACATGTTTTTAGAGCACCCGCAGTGGTTATGGCAAATACCCGTGAAAATAAGCAGGTTATTATGATGCCCGATATATCGCTTATTAAAGAAAAAGGTCCAGAATGGTATATGGATTTTAGTTCCCCAGAAAATACGATGATGGTTGGTTGGAGCAAATCCAAAATAAAAGAACATATGCTTTATATAAAAGATAAAGGAACAATATATGTACCAGGTAAACACAAATTTGCTTTTTACCTTAAAGCTACAAACACAGTTAAAGATGTAGAAAACCCCTGGAGAGATGTACTATCTTTTTATTGGGATAAGTATGGAGAGAAGTTATTTAAAAAAGGGGAACCTATTGGGAACAATAATCTGGAAACCTATGTGAAGCACACCTATAATTGGGCATTCAATAGTTGGAAAGGTGTTGTTTGGGAAGAATTTGAACTGAACGGTAAAACGGTAGGGGCACCTACATTTATTGTTAATATTAGTCAAAGTCCTAATTATAAAAAGATTCCTTATGAAAGGGAGTTTCGTTCTATATGGAACCAGTCATGGTTCAGTTCGCTACGTTCAGCTTCTGGTCTTTTTCGCTATGCAAAACGAACCGATAATAAAGAATTGCTTAAAAAAGCTCAAATGACTAAGGAGTTAGCTTTGTTATTCCCTCAAAAAGAAGGATTTTTTCCAGGACTCATTGCTACCGAAATGGAAAATGTGGAGATTGAAGGTCGGTCCTACGCCAGATCAAAAGGCTGGGATACCTATTATTTTGGTAACTCCAATCGCAATCCCTATATGAATGATACAAATACAGAAGCTATTCATTGGGGTGATCCTAAAAAATCACCATATCATATTTTAGATATGAGCTGGACAGCTTATTATATGCTGCTATGGTACGATGAGTTAGAAAAAGACCAAAGGTTACTCGATTTTACCATAAATTATGCAGATGCATTACTCAAGTTACAAGACAGCAAAGGCTATTTTCCTGGATGGATATCGCTAGAAACTTTAAAACCTCTAGGAACTCTAGATCAATCACCAGAATCTTCTATGTCGGTCACTTTCTTATTAAAGGCTTATAAATTAACAGGAAAAGAAGCCTATAAAACCGCCGCATTAAAATGTATGGATGTTATACTTAAGGAGGTAGTTCCTGTTGGCCGTTGGGAAGACCATGAAACCTATTGGTCCTGTTCAAGCTATGGAAATATTAGTTTAGTAAACAAAAAGGTTGGTAGAAATAATATGTTCAAACAAAGTAACTTATCAATATATTGGACTTCTCAAGCCTTGTTTAATGCCTATAAATTAACGGGAGAACAACGTTACTTAAAGCAAGGACAAAGAACTCTTGACGAATTATTGATGACCCAAGCCTCATGGCAACCTCCCTATATGTATGTAAAAACTCTTGGTGGATTTGGCGTAATGAATGCCGATGCCGAATGGAACGATTCTCGTCAAAGTATATTCGCAGAACTTATAATAAAGTATGGTAAGGAGCTTAATAATGAAGAATATATTCAACGCGGATTAGCTGCGCTTCGTTCTACTTTTGTAATGATGTACTGCCCCGAAAATCCAATAACTAAAGTACAATGGGAGGCAAAACATTCACATTTTGGTCCTGAAGATTATGGGTTTATGATGGAAAACTATGGGCATAATGGTGTAACCTCAAAAGATGGATTGGGAATTGGGGTATTTACAATTTACGACTGGGGTAATGGCGCAGCTTCCGAAGCATACAACCGTATTAGAGACCATTATGGAGAAGATTTCATATTGCAGTAAATGATTGATATTATATATTTTGAACTAAAAAAACAAAATAAAGGAACTATAAATAAAAGCATAAATACATAGATAAATCATGAAAAAAAATAATTATTATTTTACTTTATTAGCACTTTTAATAGTGTCTAGTTTAACGGGACAATCAAATCAAGCTAATAAAACGATTTCTGGAAATGATTTATATTCAAAACCTCAAAAAGGCACTATAACACGTTGGTTTAGTCCAGAGAATCCAAATGGAGAAAAAGGAAAAGGCGGTTTAACTAACAAAGGCGCTAAAGGCAATGCCTTTTATGTAGTACAACCTGGAGAAAAACAACGCCTGTTGAAGATGGATGGAGCAGGAATTGTTCAGCGTATGTGGATGAGCGGAAGTATAGCGAAAAATGCAGAACAAAGACGAGGTGTTATTATTAATATGTATTGGGACGGAGCAAATAAACCAGCAGTTTCGGCTCCAATAGGTGATTTTTTTGGAAATGCCCTAGGTATTATGCGTCCCTTTGATAATGAGTTGTTTTCAAACCCAGAAGGACGTTCGTTTAATTTTACAATACCTATGCCATTTAGAAATGGTGCTGTTATAGAAATTGTTAACGAATCTAGTTCTCAAGTGTTATTTTGGTACGATATTAATGTATTGCAAAAGGAGAGTATTCCTGATGATGCCATGTATTTTCATACGCATTGGAGACGTGATAAAGCTACCAAACTGGGCGAAGACTTTGAAATTTTACCAAAAGTAGAAGGAACGGGACGATTTTTAGGAACTAATGTAGGCGTTATTGGAGATCCTAAATTTTTAGGAACTTGGTTTGGTGAAGGCGAAGTAAAAATCTATTTAGATGGAGACACAAACAACCCTTCACTTCAAGGAACAGGAACAGAAGATTATATAGGCACTGGTTGGGGACAAGGCGAATATGTTGGTCAACGCTTTGGTTCTGTCTTTTCCGATGATAAGTTAGATATGTATTCTTTTTACCGTTTTCATACTGCAGATGCTGTATATTTTAATCAAGATTGTCGTGTAACCATTCAACAAATGGGAAGTGCTACTAAGAATTTGCTATCAAAAATGAAAGCTAATAATGTAGAAATTATTCCTGTATGGCAGTTACAATCACATGGTCAAAATATACTTGACGCCAAAGGTAAACCAGTAGAACATATACGTTTACTAGATACGGAAAACACCCCTAATGTTGACGCATTAATTCCAGGTATTCCTACTAATTATTATCGTAGTGACGATGTTTCGGCAACGAGCTATTTCTATTTAGATAAACCAACAAATAATTTGAATACCATACAATCTTTTAATCAAAGAATTGAGTTAATGCAAGACAACGTTTGGAGTAAAGTAAAAGCAAATAAATAAAAATCAATAACATGATACTAAACAAGAACAAAATCTCAAAATCAATAGTAACACTAGCGTGTAGCATTTTTATTTTTGGATGCTTAGAAAAGAAAGAAAATGTTGTAACCTTTAAACCAGAAGATATTACAACACTATACAAAGCAGCCCCCGAAGGTGTTGAAACACGTTGGAGCAGTGCCGAAAATATGATGGCCGAAAAAGGTAAAGGCGGGCAATCTAACAAAGGTGCTAAAGGTGATGCCTTTTTTGTTGTGGCACCAGGAGAGCAAAAAGTGATTTTTGACCAAAAAGGCGCAGGAATGATTACCCGTATTTGGTTAACAAGTACAATTTACTGGGCAAAAGAAGCCAGAAGGGAAGTGAAAATTGAAATGTTTTGGGATGATGCTGAAAAACCAGCAGTTTCCGCACCAATTACCGATTTTTTTGGAGTGGGATTAGGAGAAATGACGGCGTTTGAAAGTGCTCTTTTTGCACAGCCCGAAGGAAAATCTTTTAATAGTTACATCCCTATGCCATACAAAACCGCAGCTAAAATAGCGGTAACCAATGAGTCTGAATATTATATGATGCTCTATTATGACGTAGATTTTGTAAAAGTGCCAAAGCATGCAGACGACATGCTTTATTTTCATACCTATTGGAGTAGAAACCCTAAAACCGAAATTGGGAAAGATTTTGAAATCTTACCAAAAGTTTCTGGTAGAGGGCGTTATTTAGGAACCAATATTGGTGTTATTGGTAATCCAGATTATCAAGGTACTTGGTTTGGAGAAGGCGAAGTGAAAGCATATTTAGACGGCGATGAAGAATTTGCGACCCTTGTGGGAACTGGTACAGAAGATTATATAGGAACCGGGTGGGGACAAGGTAAATATGCGCAGCAATATCAAGGTTCGCTTATTTCTGATAAAGAACATGATTTATATGCCTTTTATAGGTATCATATTAAAGACCCTGTTTACTTTCATCAAGATTGTAAAGTAACCATTCAACAGATTGGAAATTCGCAAAAACCTAAATTAAAAGAGCTATTAGAAAAGGGAACAGAACTAAAATTGGTATGGCTCTATATGTTTGGTAAGAGTCTTGCAAAATCTAAAGAGGCTCCAGTAGTAAACCGTTTACTTTCTATGGAAAACCCTCCAGCGTTTGAAAGTGACGATTTTGGTTTTGGGTCAACCAATTTTTATAGAAGAGATGATGTATCTGCAACAGCTTATTTTTATTTGGATAAGCCATCTAGTAATTTACCATTGTTAGCATCAAAAGAATTGAGAACAAAAGATTTAGAGGAAAAAGTTTATAAATGGAGTAAATAAATATAAATTTAGAGATTTAATAAAAACAATAATTTAAAATAGAAAAATAAATGAAAAAGTTAGCATTATTATTTTTGGTTATGTTATTATGCAGCATAGATGTAATTGCTCAAGAGCAGGTCGACCAAAAGAAAGAAAACGAATTTAGAGAAAGAGTAGCTTGGTTTCAAGAAGCACGTTTGGGTATGTTCATCCATTGGTCTGTAGGCGCAGTAGAAGGTGCCCGTTGGAAAGGTGAGAAATTAAGAAACCCGTTACCTTATGGAGAATGGTTGCGTTGTAGAAATAGAGTGCCTCGTGAGGGTTATGATAAATTAATTTCTCAAATGTCCATCACACCCGAATTGGTTGATAAATGGGTTCGATTGGCAAAAGAATCAGGAATGAAGTACGTAATGTTTGTTGCTAAACACCATGATGGATTGGCTTTTTGGCCGTCAAAAGTATCAGATTATACCTATCCTAACCTTACAGGAACAGGAACAGATGTATTGCAATTGTTACGAGAATCGTGCGACCGCCATCAAATGAAACTTGGATTTTATTACTCACAATGGCAAGATTGGGAGCACCCGTATGGATGGGGGAATTTTTGGGATTTTGAAGATGACCCTTCTAAATTTAACAATGTGTCTTGGGAGCGGGATTTGAATAATGGTGCTTTATTTCGTCCTACACTAACACAAAAACAATTCAATCAATATTGGGAAGAAAAATCTGTACCACAAATTAAGGAATTAATTCTTAATTACGATCCCGACATTTTTTGGTTTGATATGTACCGACCTAGAGAAGAGACTATTGTAACACAAAAACAGGCAGAAGACTTGTTGGCAACCATTAGGGAACTGTCTCCCAAATGTTTGGTCAATACAAGGTTTGGTATTGCAGAAGTGGGACCAAAAGGGGTTGATTATCAGACAATGGCAGATAATCAATTTCCAGAATATGTTATTGACCATCCTTGGGAAAGTTCGGCGACATTAAACAAAAGTTGGGGATATAATAGGGATGATGATGCATGGCGCTCTACAAGCTATTTTATTAAATCTGTGGTAGCTAATATTTCTAGAGGAGGAAATATTCAGATTAATATAGGACCTAAAGCTGACGGTACGGTACCTCGCGAAATGGAGCTAAGGTTAAATGAAATTGGTAATTGTATTGCACAAAACGGCGCTGGTTTTTATGGAACAGGTACCTCTCCTTTTGAAGCTAACACTCAAGACTGGGGATTAGTAACAACAAAAAATGAAAATGGAAAATCCTTATTATATCTACACGTATTTGAATGGCCCATTGATGGTGTTATTAGACTTAACGGATTGAAAAACAACATAAAATCAGCAAGAATTACGGCAACTAATCAAGCCTTAAAAGTTAATCAAAAAGGTGTGATTACACGTATTCAAGGACCTAAATACGAACCAGTAAACTATGATACCGTTATTGAAGTTGAATTAGAAGGTACCCCTGAAGTAGATAATTCCTTTATTGGAGAGAAAAACAACAAAGGTTATTTTTTAAACCCAGAACGAGCAACTGTAAGTGGTAACCCTAAAATATTGAAAGGTGATAATTTTTGGATTCCTCAACGCATTGCAACATGGAAAAGCAAGAGTGATACCGCTTCATGGAAAATATACATTCCAGAAGCAGGTGAAAGACTCGTAGAGATTTGTTATGCGTCTTCTATTGAGACGGCAGGACAAAGTT
Organism: uncultured Flaviramulus sp.; assembly: GCA_947487155.1. Lineage (GTDB taxonomy): Bacteria > Bacteroidota > Bacteroidia > Flavobacteriales > Flavobacteriaceae > CANLXL01. Next base: position 59,936 of record CANKVS010000011.1, on the reverse strand, counting down.
ATAGCGTAAATGTTAAGGGAGCGGGAGAACTCAAAGCAAGTGTAACAAGTACACACCCACAATGGAAAGAATATAGAGCTTTTAAGTTAGGGACATTAAATTTTCCTGCACCAGGATATTATACGGTACAAATTACACCAAATAAAAAAATTAATAAAGAACTATTTCATTTGGCATGGTTACATGTGGAGTAATATAACGTGTTGAATTTTTTTATTGAACTTAATGTCGATTTGAATGATTTATAATTAAAAATGAGTAAACATCACTCAAAACGACAAAATTTATTTAAAACGTACAACAGGTTAATATAATGTAGCCTGTTGTGCGTTTTAAATTTTATATTCAAAATTTCTTTTTAAGTAAAAAAAGTAAACCAGATTGGAGTAACCTTCAGAGCATTTAATACCATTTCTTGTTTGAAATTACTGTAAAAGAAATTGATGATTTTTTTCTTTATAGAAAACAGAAAAATAAAGCATAGCTTAAGTTGCGGTTTCTTTTTATGTTGAAATAGAAAAAGGGTAATTTTCACTATAATTCAAAAAGTTTAAACGACTTCATAGTATAAATTTCAATTGTCAAACAAAAAGCATATAAAATGAATAAAATTGGTAGCATTGTAATATTTCTAACGTTTATACTAAATGGAGTCGCACAAGAAGACACAGATAACTTACGCTTGTATGATAATTTTGAACCTATTTCATCCAATAATATTTTTAAAACTGAAGGCTATTTTAATTGGGGAACATCTATTATTAAAGCTAATGATGGGAAATATCATTTATTTTATTCTAGATGGAAAAAAGAATATGGTTTTTTAGGGTGGTTAACACATTCTGAAGTGGCACATGCAACATCTAAAAATCCAGCAGGTCCATGGAAATATAAAGAAACAGTACTAAAAGCTAGGGGAAGCAAACATTGGGATGCAATTATGGCTCACAATCCGAAGATTAAATATTTTGAAGGGAAATATTATTTGTATTATATCTCGACTAATATAGGAGACAAACCCATCAAAGAAATGGCATTGGTTGAAACTTCAAAAGTAGGTTATAATCATCCAAACTGGAAAACATTACGAGTTAATCAACGAACGGGAGTTGCTGTTTCTAACTCAATTAATGGCCCATGGAAACGTTTTGAAACCCCTTTGTTAGAACCATCAGGACCAATTACAACATTAACCGTAAACCCTGCAATAGATAAAGGAGCAGATGGTAAATATTATTTAATAGTAAAAGGTGATAAGCCTAACGAAGAGCGTTTTATTAGAAATCAAGCCGTAGCAGTTTCAAATACACCTATTGGACCATTTAAAATAGCAGAACAACCAGTTATTGATTATTTAGATACTGAAGATATGTCGCTTTGGTTTGATGAAAAACGTAAACGCTTTTATGGTGTTTTTCATGCTGATGGATTTATAGGTATGGTAACATCTAAAGATGGCATGCAGTGGAAAAAATCTAACGAATATGTTTTGATGCAAAAAAACATCAAAAATAAAGATGGCTCAGTACTTATTCCCGATAGGTTAGAACGTCCGTTTATTTATCATGAAAATAGTGAGCCTAAAGTTTTAAGTCTTGCAGTAAAAAAAGGAAATGAATCGTATAGTGTTTTTATTCCTATTAAAACAAACGCGTACCCAGTGCCTAATGCAAGACAATTGGCATGGCAAGAAGCAGAACTTGGAGTGGTTTATCATTACGATTTACATGTTTTTGATGGAAAAAAATATGGACAAGGCGGTAATAGAATTGATCCAGTTCTCGATTATCAAATATTCAATCCCAAAAAATTAGATACCGATCAATGGGTGAAAGCCGCAAAAGATGCAGGCGCAAAATTTGCAATATTAACAGCAACACATGAAACGGGTTTTGGGCTTTATCAATCTGATGTAAACCCGTATAGTTTGAAAGCTGTAAAATGGAGAGATGGAAAAGGCGATGTTGTAGCAGATTTTGTTGCTTCGTGTAAAAAGTACGGGATAAAACCAGGTATTTATTTAGGTATCCGTTGGAATTCGTTTATGGGTGTTCACGATTTTAAAGTGAATGGCGACGGTGCATTTAAAGAGAATCGTCAAAAGTGGTACAATGCCATGGTAGAAGGTATGGTAAAAGAAATTTGTACTAAATATGGTGAACTTTTTAAAATTTGGTTTGATGGAGGCGCTGACCATCCAGATAATGGTGCCCCAGATGTGTTGCCAATAGTTCGCAAATACCAACCTAATTGTTTGTTCTATCATAATGGGCAGTTAGCAGAAGCACGTTGGGGAGGTTCAGAGTCTGGTACGGTAAGTAATCCCTGTTGGGCAACATTTCCGTATAATGCTACGGGAGCAGGAGAAAGTGCAAAAAAAAATATAGCAAAGGATAACTATAAATTACTAAAGGAAGGTGATTTGAATGGTACATTTTGGATGCCTGCAATGTCTGACGCCCCTTTGCGAGGATATAACGGGCGACATGAATGGTTTTGGGAACCAGGAGACGAAGCACATATTTTTCCTTTAGAAGATTTAATGAATATGTATTATAAATCTGTAGGAAGAAATTCTACATTAATCATGGGACTAACACCAAACCCTGATGGTTTGATACCCGAACCTGATGTGAAGCGTTTAAAAGAATGGGGCGATGAAATTAAAAGAAGATTTGGTCACCCCATAGCGTCAACTTCTGGTATTGGAGAGCAAGTTACATTGAAGTTAGAACAAGCTACTATTATTAACCACATAATTGTTCAAGAAGATATTCGGTTTGGAGAACGCATTAGGAGTTATGAAATTGAAGGATTGGTAAATGGTAAATGGAAGCTGCTTGCGAAAGGGGAAAGTATAGGGCATAAACGAATAGAACAAATAGAGAATATTGAAGTAAGCCGTATTCGTATTAAGGTGTTAACAGCTAATAGAAAACCTCAAATTAAGAATTTGGAAGCTTATTTTATTGCTGATATAAATTAAAGCTAAAAAGAAAAAATATAATCGTTTGGGATATTTGTATTTTTATACAGATTTCTTTTTTAAAAAGCTTAGTAATAGAGTTAAAAAAGAGGAACTGTAAATTATAAATACTATGGAATATTTCAAAAAAAAGAATGTCAAGTATATTCTTCAGCAAGGTTTAAGTTGTTTATGTATTCTTTTTTGTTTGAATGCTCAAGCAAAAATATGGTTACCATCTATTTTATCAGATAATATGGTGTTGCAACAAAATTCTGAAGCCGTTATTTGGGGGTGGACAACCAATGTTAGCGAAGACATTACAGTAATAGGTTCTTGGAATAATGAAAAAGTAACTGTAACATCTTATCAAGGTGTTTGGTCTTTAAAATTACCAACACCTAAAGCAGGTGGACCTTATATAATAACAATTGAAGGTCATGAAAAAAAAGAACTTAGAAATGTGTTAATAGGCGAAGTTTGGTTGTGTTCAGGGCAATCTAATATGGAATGGACGCCAAATCATGGTTTAGATAATGCAGATGAAGAAATAGCAAATTCAACATATTCTAATATTCGATTTTTTACTGTACCCAAGCATATATCAAATCACCCACAAGACAATTCTTATGGCACATGGGAAGAAAGCTCACCAGAAACTATGAAAAATTTTAGTTCTGTTGGATATTTTTTTGGAAGAAGATTGCATAAAAAGTTAGGTATTCCAATAGGTTTAATTAATTCAAGTTGGGGAGGTACAAATGTTGAGACATGGATACCAAAGCATATAATAGAACAAGAGTCAGCACTTATAAAAAGTATAGATAGAATTACAGAAATTGCATGGTGGCCTCGTAATGAAGCGCTAGCATATAACGCTATGATTCACCCTTTAATACATTTTAATATTACAGGCACTATTTGGTATCAAGGCGAATCTAATAGAATGAATGCTGAGTTTTATCATCAAGCATTTTCTATGATGATTAATTCTTGGCGTGAAGCTTGGGGCAAAGACTTTCCGTTTTATTTTGTTGAAATAGCACCTTTTAATTACAATTCTAAAACTAATATTGAAGCAGCTTTGGTACGTGAAGCGCAATTAAAAACCATGCAAACGGTTAAAAATACAGGAATGGTAGTTACTAATGACATTGGTAATTTAAAAAATATTCACCCAACTAATAAGCAGGAAGTTGGTAGGCGTTTGGCACTGTGGGCGATGTCAAAAACTTATGGAATAAAAAATGTAGCATGTAATAGTCCTGTATATAAATCGTTAAAAATCAAAAAAAATAAAGCAATAGTAACTTTTAGTTTTACAGGAAAAGGTTTAAAGACAAAAGGGAAAGACGTAAAAGCATTTTTTATAGCTGGTAAAGATCAAAAATTCTATCCTGCAAAAGCAAAAATAGATGGCAATAAGGTTGAACTGAAATCGAAAAAAGTAAAACATCCAGTAGCTGTACGTTTTGCTTTTACCGAAACAGCCTTACCTAACTTATATAATAGCTACAATTTACCTGCTGCAGCATTTAGAACAGATAATTGGAAAACAGAAATTAAATAAATTATAAATATTAATTCAAAATTATTATGAAATTATATAAACTACTGTGCTTTTTCGTTTTTGTTGCTTTTATTGGGTGTAATCCAAAAAAAGACAAAATCTTTTCAACTAAAACTTTTAAAATTGGATTCCAAAATACAGGAGCAGTTTCAAGTTTAATTGATGTTACAACTAATAAGAATTATGAATTTCTTGATAAAGAAAATACCTTATTGGCAATTCAGGTAAATGGGGAATTAGAATACCCTTCAGCGATGCATTTCTTTGCAAAAGAAAACATTATAGAATTAACGTATAAAAAAAATAGTATTGATGCAAAGATAAAGGTTTTAAGTAATGAAGATTACCTAACATTCGAATTAATTGAACTATCTAAAACTGATAAAGTAGACCTGGTAACATGGGGACCATTTAAAACAACAATAAAAGAAACAATTGGAGAAACTGTTGGTGTGGTTAGAAATAAAGAGTTTTCTGTTGGAATACAAGCTTTAAATATAAGAACACTAGGAGGGTTTCCAATGCCAGATGATAATGCGCCTTCGTATAATATTTTTGGAACAACAAGTTTAGTTGATGTTTCAGATTCTCTTAATATTTTATATAGAGGACATACGGCGTTCCCAAGAGATTACGGAAGTTCATTACAAGCCTATACAAGAAATAGATCTAAAGACAGAATTATTTCAAATTTAAACCACGAAAAATATGTTGCGCCTGCTTTTAAAGATGATGGTGTAATTGGATCTAAAATTGCTTTGTTTGGTTGTAAACCAGATGCTGTTTTAGGTACCATTGAAAAAATTGAAATAAACGAGGGTTTACCACACCCCATGTTAAACGGAATTTGGGCAAAAAAAGCAAAAGAAGCAACTTCGGCATATTTAATTCAAGACTTCAATATAAATACCATAAATAAGGCTGTTGAGTTAACTAGAAAGGCAGGATTGAAGTACGTTTATCAAGGTGGTCCGTTTGAAAACTGGGGGCAATTTGATTTTAAGAAAAATGCATTTCCAGACAATTGGGAAAGTATGAAAGCTTGTGTTGCAAAAGCAGAAAATGAAGGTGTGAAAGTAGGGCTACATACCCTTTCAAATTTTATAACAACTAATGATGAATATGTTACGCCTGTACCGGATAAAAGATTGGCAATTGTTGGTACAAGCGAATTGATTAAAGCAATAAATATTGATGAAAAGAATATTGAAATTAAGGATCCAACTTACTTTAATCAAATGAAAAATAATAGTTTGCATGCTGTTGTTATTGGCAACGAAATTATTAGATATGAAACAGTATCCGAAAGTGAGCCTTGGACGCTTTTAAATTGCGAAAGAGGAGCGTTTAAAACTATAGCTAATACACATAAAAAAGGAGATGAAATTGTAAAATTAATAGATCATGGTTATAAAACGTTTTTAAGCAATGCAGATTTAACTATTGAAATGGCAACAACCTTAGCAAATCTTTATAATGAAACGGGTTTAAAACAAATCTCTTTTGATGGTTTAGAAGGGAATTTATCTACAGGAATGGGGGCTTATGGAGAATTGTTAATGACAAAAACGTGGTACGATTTACTAGAGCCAGAAATTAAGAACGATTTTTTAATGGATGCTAGTAAACCAGGACATTATTTTTGGCATATGTTTTCGCGAATGAATTGGGGAGAACCTTGGTATGCTGGTTTTAGAGAAAGTCAAACCTCGTATCGTCTGTTAAATCAAGATTACTTTAGAAGAAATTTTATTCCCTGCATGTTAGGATGGTTTAGCATGAGAGATAATACAAGTATTGAAGATATAGAATGGATGCTGGCAAGAAGTGCAGCCTTTGATGCTGGTTATGCTTTGGTAATGTCAAATAATTTAGTAGAAAAGAACGGGTTTGGAGATGAAATTCTTGAAAAAATAAAGCAATGGGAAATTGCAAGAATGGGAGAAGCATTTTCGGCAAAGCAAAAAAAAGCAATGGAAAATATTAAGGCAGAATTTACATTAGAACTTGTTTCTAAAGGTAAATGGAACTTATTTCCGTATAATGTAAAACGTTATGAACATAAATTAATTATTAGGCAACCTGGAGAACCAGTTTGGTCTACCTTTAATTTTAATAATATTCACAAAGCTCAACCTTTACAATTTATTTTAACAACAACAAATAATGCTAGTGCATCTAATTTATTTATTGAAATAGATGATTTTAAAAGAATAGATTTGGATATATCTATTGCTCCCAATCAAAATTTAAAATACACTGGAGGGACAGAAATTGTTTTATATGATAAGTCTTGGAATAAGCTAAAATCAATTAAAATAGATGGATCTAAGTTAATGTTAAGTAAAGGAAAACATAAAATAAAAGTAGATTGTAAATTTTCAGGTAGTGAAAATGCTAGTTTAAAATTAGAATTAAAAACAAAAGGGATACCTCAAGAAGTATTTAAAAAGTAAAAAAATGTATAAAAAAAGTTTATTTATAGTAGTCGTGTTCATTTTATGTTCGGTAGTTGCTAATGCTCAACAGTTTATAAACCTTTCAGAAATGGATGTTTCTTTGGGAGAACAAACCTATGGTGCAGCAGTTGTTAATAAATCTGTTTCTGGTGAAAAATTATCAATTGCTGGTCAAAAGTTTTTAAATGGAGTAGGTGTTTACTCTAAATCAAGTATAAAAATCAAAAATCATGACGGCCATACATTTACGGCAAAAGTTGGAGTAAATGATTCGGAAATTGATTACACTTCAAACAGTATAAAAACAATTCCTTTAACTGATGGCAAGCGAATATTTTACAATGTTACCGAGATAAAAAAACAGTTTTTAGGTGTAGAAGGGGCTAATGGGAAAATTGATGGTGGAAGTGTTATTTTTAAAATTTTACATAACCAAAAAGAAGTGTTTAATAGCGGTCTTATGAAACAAGGCGACCCCGCTAAAGCGGTAAATATAGCCGTTAAAGGTGGTGTTTTAGAGCTTGTGGTTGAAGATGCTGGAGATGGTTCAAGCGGTGATAATGGGGTGTGGGCAGATGCTAAATTGGAATACTTTGAAGTATCACCTGTGGTAGTCTCTGGGGATTTTAAAGGAAAAATACCAGAACAATCCAGTGCCATTAAAAATAAACTAGCAAAGTTAATTAATGCTTTACCAGAAATAGAACTGCCATTAGCACAACCAGATTATGATTGGTTGATAAATAACGATAAGGCAAAAGCAAACGTTTATAAAACGAATAGTGGAAAAGATATTGTGATTAGTAATGGGTTAATTGCTAGGATCTTTCGTTTAACTCCAAATCTAGCTACTATTGATTATATTAATCAAATGACAGGAGAGAGCTTATTGCGTAGTGTGTCTAACGAAGGTGTTTTAACCATTGATGGTAAAAATCACCCTATTGGCGGACTAAGTAAACAACCTGAATATGCATATACTTTAATGAAATGGGTAGATGATTTAACGGCTGCAGAGAATTCCTTTATGATTGAAAATTTCGAAATTAAAGAAGTAACTGAAAGAATAGCATGGAAACGAGTGCGTTGGGCGTTAAATGAAAAAGGACCTTCAGGAAAAGAATTAGTATTTACATTGTCTAAGGATGGTGTTATTGTAAAAGTTCATTTTATTTTATATGACGGCATACCAACCTTAAGTAAATGGATTGAAATTATTAATGAGTCTGATTTAATCATTCAGCTAAATAAATTCAAAATTGAACAGTTAGCCATGGTAGAGGGGGAGAACTTGGTGAAAACTCCAATGCATTGGACAAAACCAAACATTCATTTTCAAAGTGATTATGCTTTTGGAGGAATGCAACAAAAATCGTCAGATCAAACAACCTATTGGGAAAAGGATCCACGTTATACATCACAAACAAATTATCCATTAGATTTACCTTGTTTGTTAGAAATAAAATTACCAATTGGACCAGATACAGGTATTCCATCTGGAGAATCCTTAACCACTTTTAGAGTTTGGGAAACACCTATGGATAGTAGAGAAGAGGAACGTGTAGGGTTATTTAAAAGAAAATTATACCGAACAATTTCGCCGTGGACAACAGAAAACCCTATGTTTTTACATTTAACTTCAACAGATCCAAAAATTATTAAAAGAGCTGTTGATCAATGTGCTGAAACAGGATATGAAATGATTATTTTAAGTTTTGGCAGTGGTCTTAATATGGAAAAAGAAAATGAAGATTACTATGAGCGATTTAAAGAATATAGAGAATATGCCAATTCAAAAGATATTGAATTAGGTGGATATTCATTATTGTCTAGCCGATGGATTAGCGATGAAGTAGATGTTATAAATCCTAAAACAGGAAAACGAGGTGGGATGATTTTTGGTTCATCACCATGTTTAAGCAGTGACTGGGGGTATGATTATTTTAGAAAAATAAAGAAATTTTTCACTAAAACAGGCATGCAGGTTTTTGAAAATGATGGATCTTATCCGGGAAATGTTTGTGCATCAACTTCGCATACTCACCATGATGGATTAGGGGATTCACAATGGAAGCAGTACGCTCAAATTCAAGGTCTTTATAAATGGATGCGTGCAGAAGGTATTTATATGAATGTGCCAGATTTTTACTTGAATTCTGGGACTAATAAAACAGGAATAGGTTATAGAGAGGTTAACTGGTCATTACCTAGAGATCGTCAATTGGTTTTGGGGCGTCAAAATATTTATGATGGCTTATGGGATAGAATTCCTAGTATGAATTGGACGTTTGTACCATTAACACAATACCATGGTGGTGGTGCAGCAGCAACTATGGAACCATTAAAAGATCATTTAAGTGATTATGAGAATCAAATGATGCAAAATTATGGATCGGGTGTCCAAGCTTGTTACCGTGGTCCAAGACTGTATGATTCTGATGAAACTAAACAATTGGTTATTAAAGTTGTAGATTGGTATAAAAAATATCGTAACATATTAAATAGCGATATTATTCATTTAAGGCGTCCTTCAGGAAAGGATTGGGATGGATTTTTGCATGTTAATCCAGATCTTAAAGAAAAAGGATTAGCTATGTTTTTTAACCCAACAGACAAGGATGTATTGAGAGAAATAAAATTACCTTTATATTATACAGGTTTATCTAAAACAGCTTCAATAAGAGAAAAAGAAGGTGTTGCTAAAACGTATAATTTATCAAGAGATTACAGTGTTAAAATAAAACTAACAATACCAGCAAATAGTTATACATGGTTGGTGGTCGAATAAAAATATAAATAGATGAAACAAATATTTTGTATTACAATAGTATCAGCTCTATTTTTTTTAGGATGTAAATCTGAACCAAAAAAAGAGCAGCAAATAAAATTGAATAACATTCAAGTTATTGGAAGTCATAATAGTTACAAACAAGCTATTGAACCTGCATTACTACAATTAATACAAAACACAACATCTAAATCTTTTGAAGAGTTGCAATACAATCAGCAATCTATTACAGATCAATTAGAGATTTACGGATTAAGAAACTTAGAACTTGATGTTGTTTTCGATCCCAATGGCGGTAAGTTTTCAAAACCCTTAGGCTTAGAATTATTGAAACAGCAAAAAGTTGAAACTCAACCATATAATACTACAGGTGTTATGAATACCCCTGGGTTTAAAGTATTACACGTATCAGATATCGATTTTCGTACAAGTTGTGCTACTTTGGTAAACTGTTTAGAAGAAATTAAAACATGGTCTAACGCAAACCCAAACCATTTGCCCATTGCAATTACTTTTAATGCTAAATCAGATAGCGTTGAAAAAGAAGGTTTTCAAAAATTATTTCCTTTTACTTCAGAAGTTTTTGATGCTTTTGAAGCCGAAATTCTTACCGTTTTATCCAAAGACAAATTAATTACTCCAGATGATGTTCGGGGTAATTACGAAACTTTAGAAGCTGCAGTAAAAGCTCATAACTGGCCAGTTTTAGATAAGGCTAGAGGGAAGCTAATTTTAGTTTTAGATGAAGAAGGCGAGAAACGTAAAGCGTATATAAAAAACCATGCGTCTTTAAAAGGTAGATTATTATTTTCTAAATCAGATCAAGGAACACCAGAAGCCGCTTTTGTTATTATTAACGACCCTATAAAATATCAAGACTCTATTAAAAAACTTGTAAAAGAGGGGTATCTTGTACGAACGCGAGCTGATGCCGATACGTATGAAGCACGTCAAGGGGATTACACAAGGTTTGAAGCTGCATTAAGTTCGGGGGCGCACTTTATTAGTACAGATTATTATAAAGAAGATAAAACTCTAAATACAGGTTATAAAATAGAATTACCTAATAGCAAAGTGGCTAGATGTAACCCTGTTTTAAATGTTACTAATTGTGAAGGTAAGAACTTAGAGCCATTGGAGAATTAGTATGTTTAACACGTAATTTATATAAACAAGTATTTGTGTTCGATTAAAAAAAATGGTTAACATTAATCTAATAAACTTGCAACAAAAAGCCTTCCATATTAGAAGGCTCTTTTTGGTTGACTAATTATTTGGTTGATTTATTAACGCTTTCTAATACTTCCAGAAACGCCATCAGTTTTATCAATTTTTTCTGGATTTCCATAGTATTTAATATCGCCTCCGCTACTTGCTTTAGCGGTTAATTCTTTTTGTGTGTTAATTGTAATATCTGCACCACTGGTTGCTTTTACTTGACTTGATTGTGCGATTAAATGTCCAGCCTTAATATCGCTTCCGCTACTAGCTTCGGCAATTAATCTATTGGTTTTACCAGAGATTTTTAAATCGCTACCACTGGTTGATTTGCAGTTTAATACAGTTGTGTTTACATCTAATTTCATGTCGCTACCACTAGTCGATTTTAATTCGAGCTGTTCTACGTTAATAGTATTTGTTGCATATACATCGCTACCACTAGTTGAAACAATTTTAGAAATAGTATTAAAAGTAACCATTACTTTTTGAGATTTAGATTTTCCAATATTTTCTTTACAATGAATTTTTAAGGTGTTATCTACAACTTCGGTTACTATAATATTTAATAGGTTTTCGTCTGCTTCCACAGTAATACCCTCATATGTTCCTTGAGTTAAATACACATCTAAACCTTCGCTAGCATGAATTGCTGTAAACGATTCGTTAATTGTTCTTTTTTCTGTTTTAACATTTCCATTTCCTTTTATTCCAGGGTTAAAATTCACATCGAAATTGCAGGAGAAAAGACTTAAACTTATTAATGTTGCTACAATAATTTTTGTTAGAGTTGTCATAATTGTTCGTTTTTTGATTGATTTTTTTTGATGATTCAAATATCTATTTAATAGTTGTTGATTAGAAACTTAAATACCTGAATTGTTGTTTTTTAATGATGAATTGTTAATTTTTTTTATTCAACATTTCTATTGCTAATTCTCTTATTTTAGGGTCTTTATCATTTTTGGCTATATCAGTGATAGATGACTTAAAGGTCATTTTACTAAGTGCTAATTTTCTAACTTCTAAATCTTTATCGTTTTTAGCAATCTCAGTAATGGAAGGTTGAAATGTCATTTTTTCCAAAGCAAGTTTTCTAACCTCAGGATCTTTATCATTTTTAGCAATCTCTGTAATTGATGGTTGGAATGTCATTTTGCTAAGTGCTAATTTTCTTATTTCTGCGTCTTTGTCACTTTTAGCAATATCTGTAATAGAAGGCTGAAAAGACATCTTACTCACTGCTAATTTTCTAACTTCAGGATCTTTATCATTTTTAGCAATGTCTGCAATTGATGGCTGAAATGTCATTTTTTTTAGAGCAAGTTTTCTTATCTCTGAGTCATTATCATTTTTAGCAATTTTTGATAATGATTCTTGAGAAGTTATTTCACTTAATGCTTGTTTTCTTACTTTTGGATCTTCATTTTTAATAGGGCAATCTAAACATTCAATATCATTCTCTAATATTTTTAAATAATGATTAGCGTCATTATGCGAAACTATGGTTCCATAATAATTTTTGTTGTAAAAAAATGAACTAGAGTTTTTATCACATTTTATAGTAGAACCTATCGGTAAATATAAGGTGAGTCTTGTTTCTTGATTACTATATTTATTTTCTATTGCAGTAATGAAATATGAATTTAAAAACAGTGTGTTATTTTCAAAAATATAATTGTAATTAATGTTTTTAGCTCGTTCTATAGCTTTATCAAAATTTCTACCATCTGCTTTTTTTTCAATGTTTAATGTTGCTAAAGAATCAGTAGTAGATTTTACAATAATTGCAATATCTGATGAATAAATTACTTTTTCGCCATTTTCGTTATGAGCTACTTTAAAAAGGTTGTTGTGATAACCATTAAGTTTGTAAAGATCATTCCCAACCATTTTAATATTTAAAGTATCATTAGCTGTAATATTTAACTCCTTTTTTTCAATAGTACGTTCGTTAAAAATGTGTTCACTAGCTTCTCTAATTCCAAAAATTACAAGACAAATAATTGAAATTAACCATACGCCCAAGAGGGTGAATTTTGCAATACTACCAATAGACTTTAAGTTGTTTATCAGTATTTTTAACCCTAAGTAGAATACAAAGAAAAATGGTATTCCTACAGCGAAAAAGGTTAATAAAGAGGCTAACCAAACTGGTGTGTTTCCTGCATTAACAATATTAGCAAATTCAATTCCTGGAATATGTAAAATGTCGATTACTCCTACTGAAAATAATGAAACTATTAAAGCAATAAGTGTTACAGCCCCAACAATCATTAATATAATACCAATAAACTTCGCAAAAACCTTAAAGAAAAACATAATCACTTCTCCAATAGTATCAAAAAATGTTCTGGATGATGATTTTATTTTATTGCCTTGCTTTGTGAAATCTATATTTTTGGTAGCATCAGAAACCGATTCGGTTACATTTTTTGCAGCACCAGTAACAGAATCTGTTACATTTTTTGCAACATCACTTACCGTTTCTGTAACATTTTCAAACCCGTCTTTAATTTTTTTTTCAATGTTACTAATGTTAACAGGCTCGCCAGTCATCATTATTTTTTCAGATGTTGTTTTAGCTTCAGGAACTAAAATCCAAAGTAAAATGTATAATAAAATTCCTGTGCCAGCACCAAAAATTAATAAAACCCAAGCTATACGAACCCACAACACATCAATACCAAAATAATGACCTAAACCAGATGATATACCTCCAATGTATGAGTTATCAGTATCTCTAAAAAGTTTTTTAGATGGCGCTGTTTTTCTTTTATAAGTTGTTTGAGGTTCATCTTCAAAAATTTCGTCGTCTACCAGATAATCTTCTGGTTGCCCCATTATAGAAATAACCTCATCTACCTCTTTAATACGTATAACCTGTTTGTTATTTTGTACACGTTCGTTAAAAAGTTCAGAAATACGTGCTTCAATATCCGATATAATTTCAGATTGTCCTTGAGAATCTGTAAATGAACGTTTTATAGCCTCAAGATAGCGCTGCAATTTTAAGTATGCATCCTCATCTATATGAAAAAATATACCTGCTAAATTTATGTTGACTGTTTTATTCATTTTTTTGTGTTTTTTTGACTTGTTACTATAGTTACTGCATTGTGTAATTCGCTCCAGGTGGTGTTTAATTCTTTTAAAAACAACTTCCCTGTTTCCGTTAATCCGTAATATTTCCTTGGTGGACCAGAGGTAGATTCTTCCCATCTGTAATTTAAAAGACCTGCGTTTTTAAGTCGCGTTAGTAGTGGGTAAATTGTACCTTCTACAACAAGCAATTTGGCATCTTTAAGCGTGCCTAAAATTTCTGCCACATAAGCATCGTCGTCTTTTAAAACCGACAATATGCAGAATTCTAATACGCCTTTACGCATTTGTGCTTTTGTGTTTTCTATCTTCATATTCTAAAGCGTTTAAATATTGTGAAACTGTTCATTTTTTGATTGATTATGATTGATTGTAATTGATGAAATTTTTATTTTGTCATTTCGAGTGGTTCCGATTTTTTTTATCGGAATTGTACTTCGACAAGCTCAGCAGAACTATCGAGAAGTTGGGCGTTACCCTTGCCTTTCGACTACGCTCAGGCAGGTCGGGCTTTACGTTACAAGTCCTCACTCGTGCCTCGCTGTGGGCTTTCCACTGCAATCCCTAACGCGTGGTTAGTTTGCCATTTTCAGTATTCAGTTCGCAGCCATAATTCTATTTTAAAAAATTAATCGTTAGCGGGTAATGGTATATTTCGCCATCGCGAGCTTTTAAACTTGCTATTACAATAAAAACAAGCTCTAAAATAAAACCTATTATAGCAAAAGCACCTAAAGTTCCACCTATATAAAGTAGCGGAGAAGGTTCTCCAATATTAATATGGAAATCATGAAACCCATTAAAGTCTATAAAATCTAAACCGTTAAAGATTTTGAAAATAAAAAACGGAATAGTTAAGGTGCCTACAATAATGGCATAAAGCAAAATACTTATCTGAAAATTTATGGCTTGCTTACCATGAGTATCTATAAACTCAGATTTTTCTTTGTTGGTAACCCATAATATTATTGGACCAATAAAATTTCCTAACGGAATTATAAACCTACTAAAGGTTGATAAATGAATAAAAGTGGCGATGTTTCTTTGATGATTGTCTAGCATGATTTTAAAACATATAATAGTTTTTTATGCAAATATATGTTTAAAAAAAGGTATTATGTTACGCATAGTACTTAATTTTAACATAATTTTAACAAATTGATATATCGATTATTTTCAATAATTTTGATAAAAATCAATCTCTAATGAAGTTAACACCCAGTAAAATAAACGCATTCAACATATTTAAGCTACCTTCTGTTTACCTTTTAGGTATCAGGGTTAAATCTTTAGATAATATATCTTGTACCGTTTCGGTTAAACACAGATGGATTAATCAAAACCCATTTAAATCATTATTTTGGGCAGTGCAGGGTATGGCTGCTGAACTTGCAACAGGGGCAATTGTAATGGGAAAAATTCAAGAAAGTGGTAAAAAAGTATCTATGCTAGTAACAACCAATAATGCAACCTTTACAAAAAAAGCAACAGGTAGAATAACATTTATTTGTAACGATGGCGAATTAATAGATAAGGCACTGCAAAAAACTATTGAAACTGGAGAAGGACAAGCCATTTGGATGACATCTGTAGGGACCAATATAGATGGTGTTGTTGTGTCTACCTTTAATTTTGAATGGAGTGTCAAAGTAAAACAGTAAGCAGTATTCAGTACGCAGTTGGCAGTGTTCAGTAAGCAGTAAATCACGTTTTACTTTGTGTCTTAACGACTTTTCGAGATACTTTTTTTTGGAATTTAGAGATTGAAATTTGTAATTTTTAAAACTTTGTAACAAAAATCAAAACAAATCAACTAATAAGTGAATCAACAAAACACATAAAAAAAATGACAGCACACGAAATTGACTATAAAATCTACGGAGAAGAAATGCAATACGTAGAAATAGAATTAGACCCGCAAGAAGGTGTAGTAGCAGAAGCAGGTAGCTTTATGATGATGGACGATGGTATTAAAATGGAAACTATTTTTGGCGATGGATCTCAAAAAGACACAGGGTTTTTAGGTAAAATATTAGGAGCAGGAAAACGCATACTTACTGGTGAAAGTTTATTTATGACGGCGTTTTATAACGATTTAGTGGGTAAACGTAATGTATCTTTTGCATCGCCATATCCAGGGAAAATAATACCAATCGATTTAACAGAATTTGGTGGAAAGTTTATTTGCCAAAAAGATGCATTTTTATGTGCAGCAAAAGGCGTTAATGTAGGTATTGAGTTTTCTAAAAAATTAGGACGAGGACTTTTTGGAGGCGAAGGTTTTATTATGCAAAAATTAGAAGGCGACGGAATGGCATTTGTACATGCAGGTGGCACCATGGCAAAAAAAGAGCTTCAAGTAGGAGAAATGTTACGTGTAGATACGGGTTGTATTGTAGGTTTTGACCAAACAGTAGATTACGATATTGAATTTGTTGGCGGTATTAAAAATACCATTTTTGGAGGTGAAGGCTTATTTTTTGCAAAGCTCCAAGGTCCAGGAACGGTTTACATACAATCGTTGCCGTTTAGCAGGTTAGCAGGTCGTGTTTTAGCTTCGGCTTCACAAGCAGGAGGGAAACGAAAAGGAGAAGGTAGTGTTTTAGGAGGTTTAGGAGATTTACTAGATGGTGACAATAGATTTTAATACAAGTTCTAAATTTTAAGTTAAAAATAGTACTAAGTGTTAAACTTCCTTTAAAATTAAAAACAGAAGCAATTTTTCACTAAATTTAACTGTTTAATAAAAATATAAAAAGAAAGCCTATACACAAATTTACTTTTAATTTAACTTAAATCCTTTAATAGTAATTATGGCAAGAGCAATGCTAGAGTATACTAAAACTGTACTTAAAAAAGTTAGTTTTGATACTACGTTGTTTTGCAAAGAAGTAAAAAAGGCAGTAACAAGGTTATTACCTTATGAGATTGAAGAGCTTAAAATTTTTATTCATTCTCTAGTTCAGCAAAACCCAGAATTAAATCAATGTTTAATTTATTTAAAATCATAAAAAAAAAGCGACCTATGGTTACTGAGTGTAGCCGAAGTAGGTCGCTTTTTTAATCAATAATAATTTTTATTATTGAAGTCATTTATACGACTATTTAGGTAAAGGACTTATTATTTCTACATTTTGAAATGCAATAGCACCTCTTATTATTCCAGAAATAACATCTTGTAGTGCTTCAATAATTTGCATTTTTAATTCACTTTTATGATAAATAATACTAACTTCTCTGGCTGGTGTAGGTTCATTAAAATGATGTAAATTCTTTTTCTCTTTATCGTTAATATCTAATGTGTGTAAATATGGTAAAAGCGTCATACCTAAACCTTCGTTAGATAATTTTATAAGTGTTTCTATACTGCCACTTTCAAGTTGAAATTTATCATCAGTATGATTCTTAAAAACTTTACATAAGTTAATAACACCATCTCTAAAACAATGTCCGTCTTCAAGAAGCAGCATATCACTAATATCTAAATCTGAGACATCAATTTTTTTAGAGTCATGAAGACGATGGTTTTTTGGTATGTAACTAACAAATGGCTCGTAATACAAAACACGTTCTTTAATGGTATCATGCTCAAGAGGTGTTGCGGCAATGGCAGCATCTAAATGACCATCTACAATTCTTGCTATAATTTCTTCTGTGGTTAACTCTTCAATTTTCAGCTTAACTTTTGGATGCCTTTTAATAAATGTTTTTAAAAACATAGGCAATAGTGTAGGCATAACTGTAGGGATTATACCTAATTTAAATTCACCGCCAATAAAACCCTTTTGTTGGTCAACTATATCTTGAATTCTATATGATTCGTTAACAATGTTGCGCGCTTGTTTTACAATTTTTTTACCAACATCGGTAAGTTCAATTGGTTTTTTACTTCTATCAAAGATAAGTACATCAAGTTGGTCTTCAAGTTTTTGTATTTGCATACTTAATGTGGGTTGCGTAACAAAACATTTTTCTGCGGCTTTAGTAAAATTTTGGTTTTCAGCAACAGCTAAAACATAATATAATTGTGTAATGGTCATCGTTATCAATTTAAGCTATAAAAATATAAAAACTATCAATAAAATTTATAGAAAATCATGTTAATTATAAATTAAATTTGTTGAAAATAATAAAACACATATAAAATGACACTTAATAGTTTAGGATTAGACACTGGAAAAACAAAGGAAATTGCAACAGATTTAAACCATTTATTAGCAAATTTTCAAACATATTATCAAAATTTAAGAGGTATACATTGGAATATTAAAGGGAAACGTTTCTTTGATTTGCATGTTAAATTTGAAGAATTATACACTGATGCCAATGTTAAAGTAGATGAAATTGCAGAACGTATTTTAACCTTAGGCGAAACACCACTTCATACGTTTAAAGACTATTCGGAATTAGCTCAAGTTTCAGTAGGTAAAAATATATCTAAAGATGATAAAGCAGTGCACTTAATTGTAGATTCTTTAACCGAACTTTTAAAAATTGAAAGACTTATTTTAGATAAATCTGGAGATGCAAACGATGAAGGGACAAACTCTATGATGAGTGATTTTATTACCGAACAAGAAAAAACCATATGGATGATGACCGCTTGGTTGGATGAATAGTTTGCTAAACATGTTTGAAGTAATATGTATTCTGAAAATTTAGTTTAGAGACATATTTAATGTCTTTCCTTATATAAATAACTGTGAGTTTGCCTTGAAGTAGTTTACCGTTAAGAATCAAAATTATGGTTAATAACTCCTAATAAAACCATTTTAATACAAACAGCAATATGCCTATTTTGCACTGCGTATTTAAAAATAAGTAAGTGAAAGTCTGTATTGCCGAAAAACCAAGTGTTGCAAGAGAAATAGCATCTGTATTAGGAGCTAACTCTAAGCGTGATGGTTATTATGAAGGCAATGGTTATGCTGTAACGTATACATTTGGGCATTTGTGTACACTGATGGAACCTAATGATTATAAGTCCTATTGGAAGAGTTGGGATTTAAATAACCTTCCCATGTTACCCGAAAAATTTCAAACAAAAGTGGTTTCAAATTCGGGAATACAAAAACAATTCAATATTGTAAAAGGCTTATTTGATAAAGCAGATGTTGTTATAAACTGTGGTGATGCAGGACAGGAAGGGGAGTTAATTCAGCGTTGGGTGATGAACGAAGCCAACTATAAAGGTGAAGTACAGCGTTTGTGGATTTCATCATTAACTACCGAGGCTATAAAGGAAGGGTTTCAAAATTTAAAACCATCAGAAGATTATGATAATCTATACTACGCAGGTTTTTCAAGAGCTATAGGCGATTGGTTATTAGGCATGAACGCCACACGATTATATACCGTAAAACATGGCGGTTACAAGCAGGTTTTATCTGTTGGTCGTGTGCAAACACCAACATTGGCTATGGTGGTCGATCGGTTTAAAACCATCGAAAACTTTAAGCCACAACCTTATTGGGAATTACAAACCTTGTATCGTGATACCTTATTTAGTTATGAAGAAGGGCGTTTTTTAAAAATGGAAGATGGTCAGGTTTTAGCAGATAAAGTTAAAGCATCAGATTTTGAAATTATTTCCATAACCAAGAAAAAGGGAAAAGAATACGCGCCTAAGTTGTTCGATTTAACAGGTTTGCAGGTGTATTGTAATACAAAATTTGGATTTTCGGCAGATGAAACACTTAAGATTGTTCAGAAATTATACGAACAAAAAGTAGTAACTTATCCTAGAGTTGATACCACGTTTTTACCTAATGATGTGTATCCTAAAGTACCTGGAATTCTTCAAAAATTAACGAATTATTCAAAGTTAACACAAGTACTTTTAGGTAAACCAATAAAAAAATCGTCCAAAGTATTTAACGATAAAAAAGTAACCGATCACCATGCCATTATTCCAACGGGCATTCAAATTAATTTACAATACAACCAGCAACAGGTTTACGATATTATTGTAAAACGCTTTATAGCTGTTTTTTATGAAGATTGTTTGGTGTCTAACACTACCGTTATTGGTGCAGCAGATAATGTTTCTTTTAAAACCACAGGAAAAGAAATTTTGGATAAGGGGTGGCGCGTAGTTTTTGACACTTCGACTGCGCTCAGTGTGACAAAGGATAAATTTTTGCCGCAATTTATTAAAGGAGAAAAAGGACCTCATGAACCTTCTTTTCTAGAGAAGGAAACCAAACCACCAAACCAATATACAGAAGCGTCATTACTGCGAGCAATGGAAACTGCGGGAAAACAGGTTGATGATGATGAGCTTCGAGATTTAATGAAAGAGAATGGTATTGGGCGACCATCAACACGAGCTAATATTATTGAAACACTATTTAAGCGTAAATATATTAAAAGAAATAAAAAGCAAGTATTACCAACGGTTACGGGTGTTCAGCTTATAGATACGATTCAGAATAAATTATTAAAATCTGCAGAACTTACTGGGTCTTGGGAAAAACAGTTAAAAGACATTGAAAAAGGCGCGTTTAGTGCAAGTCGGTTTATAAAGAATATGAAGCGTATGGTTGATGAATTGGTTTATGAGGTGAGGAGTGAAACTAAACGCGCTAATATTTCGCATGCTGAAACCATTAAAAAACGACAAGCAAAAGTTGCAGAAAAGACAAGTGCAGGAATTGTTACCGAAACTTGCCCTAAATGTAAACAGAATACACTTTTAAAAGGAAAAACTGCTTATGGTTGTCGCGGGTATAAATGGGGTTGCGATTTTGTTTTACCGTTTAGTTTTGCTGACAAAAAAATATCAGAAAAACAATTTGTTAGATTACTTAAAAAAGGATCTACAGTTAATTTAAAAGGTTTTAAAACAGAAATAGGTGCTGTTGAAGGACTGCTGCGTTTTGATGAAAACTTCAAATTAAAATTAGAACCTAAAAAATCGTCCGCGAAAGCGAAATCTAATGAGTTATCGTGTCCTAAATGCAAAAAAGGAACAGTTGTAAAAGGAAAAACCGCTTATGGTTGTAGTGATTATAAATTGGGCTGCGATTTTAAAATGACATTTGATGCGGTAAGAGAAAGAATGAACGGGCAAACCCCTACAAAAGACCTAGTTTACAAAATTTTAAAAGAAAGCATTTAAATTGATTCGTACACTATGATAATTCGTTGTATTAGTAGTTAATATGAATTTAGATAAAACAATGCATAAACATTTTATTATTTATAAACCTTATGGATATTTAAGTCAGTTTATGAGTAATGCTAATAAACAACGCAACAAAAAGTTTTTAGGTATTCTAGGAAATTTCCCTGAAGGCATTATGGCTATTGGTAGGCTAGACGAAAAATCTGAAGGGGTATTACTTTTAACCACTGATGGTAAAACAAGTGCTTTTGTAAATAGCCAAAAAGTTGAAAAAGAATATTATGCGCAAGTGGATGGTGATATTTCGGAAAAAGCGATAGAAACTTTAAAGTTAGGCGTTGAAATACGTATTGAAGGTAAAACATATATAACCAAACCCTGTAAAGCTTTTAAGTTAAATGGAGTTACAAACTTACCTGCACGCTCAAAAAAAATTAGAGACGATAGGCATGGACCAACATCGTGGTTATCAATAACTTTAAATGAAGGTAAATTTCGTCAAGTTAGAAAAATGACATCGGCAGTTGGGTTTCCTACATTAAGACTTGTGAGAGTTAGAGTAGGCAATATTCATATTGGTAAAATGCAATCTGGTGAGGTTATGGAGGTTGAAACGTTTTTCTAAACTTCTAGCTTCTTAAGCTCTTTATAATTTCTATTTAAACGTTTTAATAATAGACCGTAAATTAGCCAATAAAACAGGAGTAAAACCCCTATTGCTAATATTAACAATAGGATTGTAGCGGCTATAATAGTTGCATAAAATTTAAAAGCCTCTCCATTTGCAGTGGCTTCTTGCACTTGATTTATTATAAGTTGATCCCTGTCAAACTCAAGCCATAATACAACTATAGTTGAAACGACTAAATAAATTAAATTAAATGCAACATATTGTTTAACAATTCTTCTTGTTTTAAGAATGTTCTCCATTAAAATTTTGGCATTGTCTGTAGTGGAAATGGTTTTGTAGTTTTTAAAGAATAAATAGAAAAAATAGGCTAAAATAACATAGCCTATAACCATTAAAGGAATAAATATTGTGTCTGCGTCATATTGGTTAAAGCGTTTCATGCTTTCACTATCTTTTAAGAAAAAAGATATTAAAGCCCAAAAAGCGAATTCAAGTAAACTAATTATAAATATCCATTTAACAATAGAAGACGATCTCTTTAAAATCATCTTATATATGTCGTTGTATGTTAACTTAGGAAAATTATCACCTCCTTTGTTCCAATCTTTCTTTAATAAATCTAATTCATCCATAATATTACGGATTTAATATGGTTCTAAGTTTCGTTTTAATTCTATTCATTTTCACTCTAGCATTAACTTCACTTATTCCCAGGGTTTCACTAATTTCTCTATAATCCTTATCTTCTAAATACAAAAAGACAAGTGCTTTCTCAATATCATTTAATTGATGTACTGCTTTATATAGTATTTTTAATTGTTGTTCTTCGGTATCGTCATAATCTTCAGCTTTCATTTTAAACGCTACACCTTCAAAATCTTGGGTTTTAATAGTACGTTTAGATTTCCTGTAAAGGGTTATGGCAGTATTTAAACCAACCCTGTACATCCAAGTACTAAATTTAGCATCGCCACGAAACTTTGGATAAGCTTTCCAAAGTTGTATGGTTATTTCTTGGAATAAATCGTTGTGAGCATCATAATTATTAGTGTATAAACGACATACTTTATGAATAATATTCTGATGCTTCTCTAGCAATTCAACAAAACTATGTTCAAGTTCTTTAGTCAATGTGATGGTTTAGTTATACTATAAGTAGCTTAAATATTTAAAATGTTACAAAAACATAAAAATAATATTTAAAAATAGTGTGTAAAATGCTTAAATGGTATCTTTGCATACGATATTTTTTACATTAATTTCTATGAATATTCCTCAATCAAATTTACCTAGAGTTGTTATAATTGGCGGTGGTTTTGCAGGTATTAATTTAGCAAAAACTTTAGCTAATAAAAATGTGCAAATTGTTTTAATAGATAAGCGTAACTATCATACGTTTCAGCCTTTATTATACCAAGTGTCTTCGGCAGGTTTAGAACCCGATTCTATTGCATATCCGCTACGAAAAATAATTAAAAAACATAAGAATACCTTTTTTAGATTGGCAGAAGTAAATAATATAGATGATGAAACTAATGAAATTGATACAAGCATTGGGAAAATTAGTTTTGATTATTTGGTAATTGCCACTGGAACAAAAACCAATTACTTTGGTAATAAGACTATTGAAACTCATGGGATGCCAATGAAAAAAGTCCCTCAAGCTTTAAATATTAGAAGTTTGATTTTACAAAATTTTGAGCAAGCTGCAATTACTAATAATAAAGAAGCTCGAAAAGCATTGCTTAATTTTGTTATTGTAGGAGGAGGACCAACGGGAGTTGAACTAGCGGGGGCTATTGCAGAACTTAAAAACCATATACTACCAAGAGATTATCATGATTTAATTCCTTCAGATATGCAAATATATTTATTAGAAGGAAGCTCGCGGGTTTTACCAACAATGAGTGAACATGCATCTAAAAAAGCAGCTCGATTTCTTACTAAATTAGGTGTTTTGGTGCATTGCAATACGCTTGTTACAGAATATGACGGTAAAAAGGTGTCAACTAACTTAAGTTTAAAATTGCAGTCTGAAACATTAATTTGGGCAGCAGGAGTTACAGGGAACCCAGTAAAAGGACTTCGCACAGAGACCCTTGTGGATCGTGCCAATAGGTATAAAGTAAATGTGTTTAACCAAGTTGAAGGTTATACTAATATTTTTGCCTTGGGAGACATTGCATTAATGGAAACTGAAGCTTACCCAAAAGGGCATCCGCAAGTTGCGCAACCAGCAATTCAACAAGGTGAATTATTAGGAAAAAATCTTATTAAATTAATAGAAGGAAAGCCTTTAAAAAAGTTTAAGTATAAAGACAAAGGATCGATGGCAACCGTGGGTAGAAATAAAGCAGTTGTCGATTTAAAACGTTATAAATTTGCTGGTTTTTTTGCTTGGTTTGTTTGGATGTTTGTACACCTTATGGCTTTGGTTGGTTTTCGTAACAGAGTAATTGTTTTTTTTAATTGGTGTTATAATTATATCAATTTTGATAAGGCTGCGCGTCTTATTATACGTCCGTTTAAAAAGTTTAATTAAATATTTAAATCACTTCATTTAACTTATTTATAAATATGTATTTAATAGTAATCAATAGATTTTGTTTATAATTGCTTTTAATGTGCGAAACGATGAAAAATCGTTACATAAAATTAAGTCATTTAAAAAATAAAGCACACCGTTTTTTTAATCATTTTTCAAATTTAATTTCCCAATACTTGCGTCGAAATAAAAAGTAATTCCTATTTAATACCTCGTATCCTTGGGATGAGGTTGTTCATTCAAAAAAGTGTAGTAAATTAATATTTGATTTGTCTTCAATATGATAAAAGTCATAGTTATTAATGTGTAATTCTGATACCTTTATTAGTGTAAAATAAAAGTCATAACGCATCCTTGAGTAGTGATTTTATTAGACGAAAAGATAATTATTTAAGGTGCTGTATGTAACTGTTTACTAACTATAAATACACATCAGATGAAACCAAAAAAGAACCCAGAATTAGAAATAGGCCGCAACAGTAGCCTTTATTTCGCTTTAGGTTTAAATATAATGCTCCTTATTTCTTGGCAAGCATTAGAATACAAAACCTATGATAAAGATTTAACATCTATTGATATTTTAGATGTTGAACAAGAGATTGAAGAAGAAATTCCTGTAATTAATATTAATACACCGCCGCCGCCGCCTCCGCCAGTTGCAATAACAGAAACTATTGAAATTGTTGAAGACGTTGAAGAAATTGAAGAAACCGTAATAGAAAGTACCGAAGCAAATCAAGATGATGCGATTCAAGAGGTTGTAAGAGTAGAAGATGTTACTGTTGAGGAAATTGAAGAAGAAGTTGAGGTACCATTTGCAGCTATTGAAAATGTGCCAGTTTTTCCTGGTTGTGAAGGAAAATCAAAAAAAGACATGAAAGATTGTTTTCAAAAACAAATACAAAAGCATGTTATGAAAAATTTTGAGTACCCTAAAGCAGCTCTAGATTTGGGAATTCAAGGTAGGGTGTCAGTCGTTTTTATAATAGACTCTAAAGGTTATACAACCAATGTTAGATCTAGAGGACCTGATAAAATTTTAGAAAAAGAAGCTGAACGTATTATAGGTTTGCTCCCTAAAATGAAACCAGGGGAACAACGGGGTAAAGCTGTAAAAGTATCTTATGCTATTCCTATATTTTTTAAGTATCGGGGCAGTTGAGGTTAGTAATAAACTGTTATATTAATGTGAAAATCAAGAGGTGTGAATACGTCTCTTGATTTTTTTGTAGAAAAGTATAAGATTTATTACGGTTATTTCAGATGAGAAATGGTATTACAATGTTTAACATTTCATCTGTAAAAAATAACAGTTCGGTCATCCTGTTTTTTATAATATGTATTTACACAGCATATTTGTTTCATAGAAGGCGCCTTAGAACTTTTTATTAACTTTAAACCTAGAATATCATTTCATTCTAAAAGGCGTAAAAAGCGTGCTCCATATGTATTAAAATCTTGTGAAAAGTAAACCAATACTATCAAATTAATTATGACAAAATCAATTAAAAATATCGTTATTACGTTTATTATTGGGTGCATCATCTTTGTAATTGGAAATTATATTTCTGATGGTTTCAATTTTAGTAGCATAAACAATTTTTTAATTGAGTTTGCTTTTTATCAGCTATATTCTTTTGTTTTAGGCTATTCTCAAATGTATTTTTTCGATTATTTCAATCGTATAAAATGGAAAAAAGAAGATTTACTAAAACGAATTATTCTTGGGTTTACAGGGGCTTCGGCTATTGCTTTAGTAGGCTTGTTTGTTTTGCGAATGTTTACATCTTTAAGTGTAGAAGGCGAATCGTTTCAAGAGTTTATTGCAAATGAAACGTTTACACCATACCAGTTTGGACTCTGGATAACTTTAACCATTGTAGCTGTATTTCATGTCGTATACTTTTATAATAAGTACCAGCAAAATAGAATAAAAGAACAGAAGGTAATTGCAGGTACAGCAAGTGCAAAATTTGACGCTTTAAAAAATCAGTTAGACCCACATTTCTTATTTAATAGCTTAAATGTTTTAACAAGTTTAATAGAAGAAAATCCAGATAACGCACAAAAATTCACGACATCTTTATCAAAAGTATATCGTTATGTTTTAGAGCAAAAAAATAAAGAACTGGTTACTGTAGATGAGGAGTTACAGTTTGCAAAAACCTATATGTCGCTCTTAAAAATGCGTTTTGAGGATAGTATTGTTTTTAGTATGCCCGAAAAGGCAGCAAACCCAGAAAGTAAAGTTGTGCCTTTATCGTTACAGCTTCTTTTAGAGAATGCTGTAAAACACAATATGGTAACAAGTAGTAAACCATTGCATATTAAAATTTACGAAGACAATACTAATTTAATTGTAGAGAATAATTTACAACCCAAACAAATAGTAAAAAAGAGTAGTGGTGTAGGTCTAGAAAATATTAAACAACGCTACAATTTATTAACTAATAAAAAAGTATTTATAAATAAAGAAGCAAACCGTTTTGCCGTTGCAATACCAATGCTTACAAAACAGATAACAGTTATGAAAACACAATCTCAACCTCAAATAGACGATAGTTACGTACGTGCGCGCAATCATGTAGAAGAACTTAAAGGTTTTTATTACAGTTTAATATCGTACTGTTTAGTAATCCCTTTTTTAATTTTTATTAACTACAAAACGTATTGGGGAGTTCAATGGTTTTGGTTTCCTTTAGCGGGCTGGGGTTTAGGCCTTGGTATTCAAGCTTACCACGTATTTGTTAATAATGGTATTTTAGGGCGCCAATGGGAAGAACGTAAGCTTCAAGAATATATGCAAGAAGAAGAAAACAAACGTTGGAATTAAACAGCATAAAAATGGAAAATCAAAATTATATTAGTAATCATAAAAAGGAAGAAGCTTATTTAAGAGCCCAAAAAAAGCTTAAAGACATTAAAGGGTTTTACTGGCATGCTTTCTGGTATGTTGCGGTTAATGTTTTCATTATTGTAATGATAGCATCAAATTCAAAAGGTAGTATTTGGAATTTTGGGATATTTTCTACTCCATTTTTTTGGGGTATTGGCCTAGGTTTTCATGCTTTAACGGTATTTGGTAAAAACTTATTTTTTAGCAAATCGTGGGAGGCACGAAAAATTAAAGAGTATATGGATAAAGATAAAAAACAATAAAAGTAATTAGGGCGTTCCCTTCCAGGTCAGGCTTTCACAAGTCGCTCTCTGCGAGGAGCTCCAACAATTGCTCAATCCTTAACGCGGGTCAATCAGCAATATTTAGTCACAATTAGCTAACAGTATTTGGTTTTAAATATGCAGTAAAAAAATATTCGTGAATTCGTGGCAAAACAAACAAATTTTATCCTTTAAGGAAATAAAAAAATGATTTATCAATGAACGTATTAATAATAGAAGACGAAAAACCATCAGCACGCCGTTTACAGCGCATGCTTAAAAGTTTAAATTTAAATGCCAAAACCATGTTGCATTCAGTTGAAGAATCTATAGCATGGTTTCAAAATAACGCGCATCCAGATTTAATATTTCTCGATATTCAATTAAGCGATGGCTTATCATTCGAAATATTTGAAACAATAAACATAAAGTCTGCTATTATTTTCACCACAGCTTACGATGAGTACGCATTACAAGCCTTTAAGCTTAATAGTATTGATTATTTATTAAAGCCTATTGATGAAGACGATCTGGTCGTAGCAGTAAAAAAATACCAAGAACGTGCACCACAAAAACAAGCCGTAACATTAGATTTTAACGATATTAAAAAACTGCTCGTAAACCCGATTGATCGTGAATATAAAAAACGATTTTCTGTAAAAGTAGGGCAACATTTAAAACTAATTAATATAGATGATATTGAGTGTTTTTATAGCGAAAATAAAGGCACATACTTGCACACTACAGAAGGAAGAAACTACCTTTTAGATACCACTTTAGAGCTTTTAGAAAACGAATTAGAACCGCGAAGTTTTTTTCGCGTCAATCGTAAGTTTTTTGTAAACATTAATGCTATAAAAGATATGGTGAGTTATACTAATTCGCGTTTACAAATAAAATTAAATACTTATAACGAACAAGATGTTATAGTGGCTCGCGAGCGTGTTAAGGATTTTAAAATGTGGTTAGAGTAACTAATTTCCTTTTTGTTTATTTATCTCGTCTTGTAATTGGCGTCTCACTTTTTGTTCGCGTTCTAAAGCTGTTTTGCGGTGTTCTTCAAATTCTTCTTCTATCTCAGCAAGTGCTTTATTCGCATTTCTTGTAATAACGTTACTGTTTTTAAATTTATAAATAAAGAACAGTAATAAGGCAAGTAAACCTGCAATTATAGTCCACATTAAAACATTATAGCTGGTTTTGCTCATTTGTAAACCAAATAGCGCCATATTATTTTTTTCAAGATTGGTTTTATCTAAATCGGTTTTTGTATTAGTGAGATTAGATTTTAAATCAGTTATTTCTTTTGATTGCGATTTTACTATGGCACGCGTGTCGTTTAAATCCTTACGTATTGTTTTTAAAGAATCTAAAGTATGAGCTTTTAAAGCGTATAACCATGCTTGTTTTACAGCTTCATAAGCTTGACCATTTGTGCCTTTAAAGTTACCAGATTTTTTAATAACAAACTCAAACTGACTGTCAATAGTGCCACTATTTAACGATAATTTGTCTTTTTCAATATTGGTTTGAGAAAATGTAGAAAATGAAAACGTAACTACTAGAGTTATAAGCGTGAAATGTTTTATCGGGTTCATCTAAGATTATTTTTTAGGGTTAGCTTTGGTTTTACGAATGTATAAAATATTGTTTAGTAACGTGCTTATATTTAATAAAAAGCCTCACTTTAGTGAGGCTAAATAATATACGATTAAAAAAATGATTTAGATTTTATTCAAATTTAAATTCTAAAACCCCTTTTTTAAAGGAATCACTTCAATAAAATTATTTTATTAATAATAGGTATAACGTCTTACTTTAGCAATATATTTTGCTAGCCTAATAACTTGATGACTATAGCCATATTCATTATCATACCATATATATAGAACCACATTTTTTCCGTCAGCTCTTACAATAGTCGCTTTACTGTCGTAAATAGATGGGGCTGAACTACCAACAATATCGCTAGATACGAGTTCGTCACTTAATTCGTATTTTATTTGTTCAACCAAATCGCCTTCCAATGCGTATTTTTTTAATATGGTATTTACACCGTTAAGTGACGTTTGATTGTCTAATTCTAAATTTAAAATAGCTAATGATCCGTTAGGAACAGGAACTCGAATAGCGTTTGATGTTAATTTACCTTCAAAATTTGGTAACGCTTTGGTAACTGCTGCTCCAGCACCAGTTTCAGTAATAACCATATTTAGAGCTGCTGCACGACCACGACGGTATTTTCCGTGAAAATTATCAACTAAATTCTGATCGTTGGTATAGGCGTGAATGGTTTCTAAATGTCCGTTTTTTACACCAAAAGAATCTTCAATAGCTTTTAAAACGGGAGTAATGGCATTTGTTGTACAAGACGCTGCTGAAAAAATATTGATGGTATCAGGATTGTTTTCTAAATGATTTACACCATAAACAATATTGGGTATCCCTTTGCCAGGGGCAGTAAGTAATACTTTATCAATACCTTTAGAAGTTAAATGCCTACTTAAAGCATCTTTATCTCTAAATGCGCCTGTATTATCGATAACCAAAGCATTATTAATCCTGTATTTTGTGTAATCTATATCTTCGGGGGCATTTGCAGAAATAATATTTACAGTTGTACCGTTTATTATTAGTGCTTTGTTTTTTATGTCGATAGAAACAGTTCCTGAAAAATCGCCATGTACAGAATCGTTACGTAATAAAGCAGCTCGTTTTTCGAGTATTTTTTCATCAATTTTACCGCGTGTAACAATGGCTCTTAAACGTAATTGACTTCCTTTTCCTGTACGCGTCATAAGTTCGCGAGCAACTAAACGACCAATTCTTCCAAAACCATAGAGTACAACATCTTTAGGCTTAATGTCTCCATTTTTACTAGCGTCTTGTAATTTGTCTATAACAAAAGCAGTAGCATTATTATGTTTGCTTTCTTCTAAATGAAACTCGTAGGTAAGCTTTCCTATATCCAATTTAGCAGGAGGGATGTCAAGTGTTTTAATAGCTTGCGCAATTTCTACAGAATCGAAAATTGAAATGGGTTTTTGAACAAATTTACCAGCATATTCATGAAGGTTTAAAATCTGACTCACGTTTCTATCAATCAATTGATTTCTAAAAATTACAAGTTCAATAGATTTGTCGTACCAAAGGTCGCTTACAATTTTAATAAACTCTACGGTAGCTCTTCTGCGATCTGCTTGAAAAGCTAACTCTTTTTCATAAGTTTCGTTAAAAGGCATTACTTAAATATTTAAGTTTGTGTTTAAAAATTTTCGACAAAAGTATTATATTTCAAACGTTTTCGTAGCGTATTTGAGTGAAAAAATAAACCCTCTAAATTTTTAAAAATTTAGAGGGTTTATTAAGTACGTTATTTATGCAAAACTATTTAAAAAGTACTTCTTTTTTTTCTCCATACTCATTTATATAAGCTAAACTCTCAAGGTTGTTTATAAAATCATCGTCATATTTTGCTTTTAAATTTGATATGTCTTGAATGGATTCTATTTTTTTATTATTTATTTTAGTAATAATATAACCTTCTGTAATACCTAGTTTGTTATATAGCCATTTGTTTTTTGTTTTTGATATGATAACTCCATTAGGAATATCATATTTTTCTTTTATTGAACTGGATAAATCTCTCAGCTCCATTTTTAAGAATTCAACAGAGAATATATCTGTATTGGAAATGGTAACTGGTATGTTTAGTAATTCATCATCTCTAATTAGTTTAACATTTACAATATCTTTTGGACGTTTTGTTTTTAAGTATCCTTTTAAATCTTCAAACTTTAAGATTTTTATATGGTCTAATTGTTTTATAATATCTCCTTTTTTTATTCCAGCTTTTTCTGCTCCAGATTTGTGAGTAACATCACTAACGAAAACACCTTCAGTGTCATCAATTCCAAACTCTTCAGCTGATTCACTGTTTAAAATTCCAGCGGTAATACCAAGAACACCTTTTTGAGTATTACCGTATTCTATAATATCCATATATATTTTTCTAGCTATATTGCTTGGTACAGCAAACGAATACCCTACGTAAGAGCCCGTTTGAGAGGATATTGCAGTGTTAATACCAATAAGCTCTCCATTAGTGTTAACTAAAGCTCCTCCAGAATTTCCTGGGTTTACAGCAGCATCAGTTTGAATAAAAGATTGAGAATTACCGCCTGTTAAATCTCTAGATTTTGCGCTAATTATCCCCGCAGTAACCGTAGATGTTAAATTAAATGGGTTGCCAACTGCCAGAACCCATTCACCAATTTTAGCATTATCAGAATCTCCAAAACTTACAACAGGTAAATCTTCATCAGCATTAATTTTTAAAATAGCAATATCGGTTTCTTCATCTGTTCCAATTATTTCAGCTTTATAAGTTTTGTTGTTATTTAAGGTTACCGATAATTCTTGAGAGTTTTTTATAACATGATTATTTGTAATTATATATCCTTTGGGATCGACAATTACTCCAGAACCAGTTCCTAATTGTTTTTGTTGCGGAGTTCTGCCAAAAAATAAATCTTGAATAGTCATCTGTTCAGAACTAATAGAAACATTTTTAACGTGAACCACAGCATTTACAGTGTTTTCTGCTGCAGTAGTGAAATCTGAATCTTCGTATGCTTTTAAAGTTGTATTAATATTATTGGTAGGTAGAAATGTGGGCTGTGGGGTGGTGTTTGTAACAACCACCGTTTTTTCTTCTTCTAAAAATAATTTGTAAGCACCAAGGGTTAAAATACCACCTAATGCCGAAACCAGTACTAATGATAAAATCTTCTTCATAATCTTCGTTTAATTTACTTTAATATTTATTTTTTAAAAAATAACTTGAGTTTTGTTGTTCCTGTTAAGGCAGGAATCTTATCAACGAATAAAATTAAATATTTATTGAATTTATTTTTCAATTTTAACAATTTTTAACGGAGGTTTTAAGGGAGATTTAACAATCAGTAAAGTGGTTTATAGTTGTATGTTTTTCTGTAAAAATTATATTTTGTTAGAAAAACAGACGAAATTTAGTCTTAATTCAGTAGTCACTTCACTAATTTATAATTTTTTCATTCTGTTTATAGAGGTTTCAGAATAAAAAAAATCATGTACTTTTGTGCTTTATTATGCAACAGACTTTTTATAAATACCAAGGTACAGGAAATGATTTTGTGATGATTGATAATCGTCAACAAAACTTCGACAAAAATAATTTAGAACGCATCACTTTTTTATGCGATCGCCGTTTTGGAATTGGTGCTGATGGTCTTATTTTATTAGAAAACCACACAAGTGCAGATTTTGAAATGGTTTATTTTAATTCTGATGGAAGCCAAAGTTTTTGTGGAAATGGAGGTAGGTGTGCAGTTGCTTTTGCAAAACAATTAGGCGTTATTTCTAACAAAGCAACTTTTGAGGCTATTGATGGTTTGCATCATGCTACCATTGAAAATGATATTGTAAAGCTACAAATGCTAGATGTTAAAGAAGTTGAAAAATATAATAGCCATGTTTTTTTAGACACAGGCTCTCCGCATCATGTGCAGTTTGAAGATAATTTTAATGATTTCGATATTAAAACCAAAGGTGCAAAAATAAGATATGGTTCACCATATAATGAAGCTGGTAGTAATGTGAATTTTGTTAAAAAAATAACAGATACAACTTTTGCTGTTAGAACATATGAGCGTGGAGTAGAAGATGAAACGTTATCTTGTGGCACGGGTGTTACTGCGGTTGCCATAGCAATGCATGCACTTAATGAAACTACAAGTAATGTGGTGAATTTAAACGTGCAAGGCGGTAAGTTGCAAGTGTCTTTTGATGTTGTAGATAATACATATAAAAATGTGTGGCTTATTGGGCCTGCAAGATTTGTTTATTCAGGGCAAATATGATAACATTAAAAGGCAAGCATATATTTTTACGGGCCTTAGAACCTGAAGATCTTGAGTTTGTTCATGCAGTTGAAAACGATGAAACTATTTGGGAAATTAGCAACACACAAACACCGTATTCAAAATTTTTAATTAAACAATATTTAGAACAAGCTCATAAAGATGTTTTTGAAGTTAAACAATTACGCTTAGTCATTTCGAGTTATACTAATGAGTCGTTAGGGTTGATTGATATTTTCGATTTCGATTTTAAAAACAAACGAGCAGGTATTGGTATTGTACTAAAAGAACAAGGTAATAGAAGTAAAGGTTATGGTAGTGAAGCTTTGCAATTACTTTCAAATTACAGTTTTACACATTTAGATTTGCATCAATTGTATTGTAATATTTCTGAATACAATGTGGCTAGTATAAAACTGTTTACTAGTTTAGGATTTGAACAAATTGGATTAAAAAAAGATTGGAATTATGTTAATGGTTCCTATAAAAATGAATACATATTTCAGCTTATAAATAATTAAATGTATATAAAAAAAATACTTCTAACAATTGTGTTTCTTGGTTTGGGCGTAGCAGCTTATTTCGCCTATTTTGTATATAGCGCTATGTTTACACCAAATACCGCTTTTAATAATGAAAGTGCTTATATCTATGTAAAATCTACAGATAATTACAATGATGTTCGTCAACAACTTGCCGCCTTGTTATTAGATATTGAAAAATTTGATGCACTAGCAGAACAGAAGAAATATGTTAGTAATGTAAAAGCTGGTCGGTTTGTGATTAAAAAGGGGATGAGTAATAATGATATTATAAATTCCATAAGAAGTAAAAATTTGCCAGTAAAAGTATCTTTTAATAATCAAGAAACATTAGAAAAACTAGCTGGACGTATAGCATTGCAAATAGAGACAGATAGTGTATCGCTTTTAAATGCGATGAAGGATAACGCTTTTTATGATAAAAATAATTTTAATGAAGCTACAGCATTAGGTATGTATATTCCTAATAGTTATGAGCTTTTTTGGAATACATCGGCAGAAAAGTTTAGAGACAGAATGCTTACTGAATATAACCGTTTTTGGAACGCATCCAGATTGGAAAAAGCTAAGAAAGCAGGGTTGAATAAAGATGAAGTTATGGCTTTAGCTTCTATAGTTTATGAGGAATCTAAGCAGCCTGCAGAGCAACCTAGAATAGCAGGAGTGTATATAAACAGATTAAAACGAGGAATCCCTCTTCAGGCAGATCCTACACTAAAATTTGCTGCTTATAAATTGCCAAAATATAAGAATACTGTAATTAAACGTGTTTTAAATGAGCATAAAGAGATAGAATCTCCTTATAATACTTATAAAAATCCAGGTTTACCCCCTGGATTAGTTACAATGCCAGATGTGTCGGCAATTGATGCTGTTTTAAATTACGAAAAGCATAAATATATTTATTTTGCGGCAGATGCTAAGCGTTTTGGGTATCATAAGTTTGCTAAAACATTAGCGCAGCATAATATAAATGCTAGAGCGTATCATAAGTATTTGTCATCTCAAGGGATATATAAATAGTGAGGTCTAATAAATATAAATACTTGTATTTAGTTGTATTAATAAGTTCCTTATCATCATTTTCTCAATCTACTCTAAATTCCTTTTTAACACCTAGTGATACCTTAAACAAACCTAGGCGAAATGCAATTATTATTACAGAAGCTTCACTTGCAACTATTAGTCTTGTAGGGCTAAATCAGCTTTGGTATTCCGATTTTGAACGTTCTAAATTTCATACGATAAACGATAATGATGAGTGGTTACAAATGGATAAAGTAGGGCATGCATTTGCATCGTATCAAATAGGGCGATTGGCATCACAAGCGCTCAATTGGAGTGGTGTTAGCAAAAAAAATCAATTAATTTACGGGTCTACTTTGGGATTTGGCTATCTAACTGCTGTTGAAATATTAGATGGCTATTCTGCCGAATGGGGGTTTTCATGGGGTGATATTTTAGCAAATGTATCTGGTACTGGTTTGTATGTAGGGCAGGAATTATTGTGGAAAGAGCAACGAATTGCTTTAAAATTTTCCTTTCATCAAACCAAATACGCCAATGAAAGACCAGATAAATTAGGTGAGAATTTTTTAGAGCAAGTTTTAAAAGATTACAACGGACAAACCTATTGGCTTAGTGCTAATTTGCATTCTTTTTTTAAAGAAAGTAAAATTCCTAAATGGCTAAACGTAGCTGTAGGTTATGGTGCAGAAGGGATGCTAACGGCTGTGAAAGATGTTGACAATGAGTTGTTAACAAATAATAATAGAATGCGACAATACTTTTTAAGTTTTGATGTAAATTTGAGTAGAATTAGAACAAATTCACGGTTTTTAAAATCTGTTTTTGATGTTTTAAACGTAATAAAGATACCATTTCCTACGTTGGAATATAGTGAAAAAGGCTTTGCATTTCATCTATTCTACTACTAAATTAGACACATAAACGAGTAATTTTGAATTGATTAAAAAAAAGTCTAATTTTGCACGCTCAAATTTTCAAGTACATTAATTAAGTAATTGTACTGAAGAAATTTAAATATTATGATAAAGAATATTGCAAGTTACGTTACACTATCGCTTACAATATGTTTTCTATTGTATGTATCGTTCTCGTCTAATGAAACGATAGATTTAAGTAAGTACTCAACAAAGGGTTTAGAGTTAAACTATACTGTAAGTCTTGATGATGACCTTGATGATAATCTTCTGGCATCAAATAATGCAAATACATCTTTTTCTCCTTATTTAGGGAAATCATTTGTAGGTTTTAAAGAAGCCTTAGCTTTTAAAGAATCTGGTGGTAATTATTTTTCGGTGAACACGTTTGGTTATTTGGGTAAATACCAATTTGGTACAGAAACTTTAAAAATGATTGGAATTAATAATCCTGCTAAATTTTTAAAGAGCCCTGTACTGCAAGAAAGAGCTTTTATAGCTAATGCAGAGCGTAACAAATGGATTTTGCGACGAGACATTAAAAACTTTGTTGGTAAAAGAATTAACGGTACTATTGTAACAGAGTCTGGTATTTTGGCTGCTGCCCATTTAGCAGGAGCAGGAAACGTAAAAAAATATTTAAGAAGTTACGGATTAGATAATTTTGAGGATGGTTTTGGAACTACAGTGCAATATTACATAAAACGGTTTTCTGGTTACGACACATCTTTTGTAAAACCAAATAGAAAGGCTAAAGCGATTTAAGTGTTTTAGTCTTTATGAATAATAAATATGGTAGGTCTCTTATGTAGGTCTACCTTATTTTTTGTCCACTCCATAGCACTTTGTGTTTTAATAAATTCTGAAGGTAGTGTGATATCGCAAGCCACACATATGTTTGTGTTCTTTTCTAAAACATGGCTTAAATCTTCTATCATTTTATTATTTCTATAGGGCGTTTCAATAAATATTTGAGATTGATTTTGTTCGTAAGACAAACGTTCTAAACGTTTAATTTCTTTTTTTCGTTCGCCTTTATCAATAGGTAAGTAGCCATTAAAGGTAAAACGTTGCCCATTCATACCAGAACTCATCATCGCCATTAAAATAGAAGACGGGCCAACCAAAGGAACTACTTTAATGTTTTTTTGATGTGCTAATTTCACAATATCAGCACCAGGGTCTGCAACTCCAGGACACCCCGCTTCAGATAGAAGACCAACATTAATGCCTTTTAAGCAGGGTTCTAAAAACTCTGGTAATTCAATCGCATCTGTAAATTTGTTTAAGTGAAATATTTGTAAATCAGCTTGAGATTTTCCAGAGCTAATTTTTTTTATAAACCGTCTAGCGGTCTTTTCGTTTTCTACAATAAACGTATTGGTTAATTCTATAATCTTTTTTACAGACATTGGTAGTACCTCTAAAGGTGCATTGTCTCCAAGAGTGGTTGGAATAAGGTATAATTTTCCTTGAGTAGAATTCATGAGTTTGCTTAAAAGGTTAAAAATACTAAATAATAGTGTGAAAAATATAATGACTTATAAAGTCTTGGCTATTATAGAGCAAGCTTCATTTAGCATGTTGTAAACATTAGTAAAACCTTCATCACCACCGTAGTATGGGTCTGGAACATTATAATTTTGGTTAGGGTAAATTTCATTTAAAATGAATTTTACTTTAGCCGAATCGTCATCATTTCTAGTTAAAGCATTTACATTATCATAATTGGATTCGTCCATAACATAAATAACATCAAATGCATCAAAATCGGAAACACTAAACTGTCTGCCTTTTAAATGTGAAATGTCTAATCCGTATTGTTTAGCTACAGCAATAGAACGTTTATCTGGCGGGTGATTAATGTGGTAATTTGCTGTTCCAGCAGAATCTACAATAAAATTATCATTAGGAAGTTTAGATTTTAAAATACCTTCAGCTAATGGCGAACGACAAATATTGCCTAAACATACCATTAGAATTTTAGTCATGAAACATATTTTTAAACAGAAAGTTTTTTGGTGATGTCTTCAACGTATTTTCTAAATTGTTTATCAGTCGAAGATAAATTATCAACAGTTTTACAAGCGTGTAATACTGTAGCGTGATCGCGTTTACCTATTTGAGAACCAATACTAGCTAATGATGCTTTTGTGAATTTTTTCGCAAAAAACATAGCTAATTGTCTAGCCTGTACAATATGACGCTTACGTGTTTTAGATTGTAGCGTATCTACATCCATTTGAAAATAATCAGATACAATTTTCTGGATATAATCTATTGATACTTCACGTTTTGTGTTCTTAACAAATTTCTCTACAATAATTCTAGCAAGATCAATAGTTATCTCTTTTTTGTTGAAAGAAGATTGTGCAATTAAAGAAATAATAGCGCCTTCAAGCTCTCTTACATTAGTTTTAATGTTTTTGGCTACATATTCAACAATATCATCTGGCATTTCAACACCATCACGATATAATTTGTTTTTAAGTATAGAAACTCGTGTTTCAAAATCTGGATTCTGTAATTCTGCAGAAAGCCCCCATTTAAAACGAGATAATAAACGCTGCTCAATATCTTGCATATCAACAGGTGCTTTATCGCTTGTTAAAATAACCTGTTTTCCGTTTTGGTGTAAATGGTTAAATATATGGAAGAATACATCCTGCGTTCCTGTTTTACCTGAAAGGAACTGAACATCATCAATTATTAATACATCAATAATTTGATAAAAATGAATAAAATCATTTCTATTATTTTTCTTTACAGAATCTATATATTGTTGTGTGAATTTTTCAGCCGAAATATAAAGCACTGTTTTTTCAGGATACTTATCTTTTATATCTACCCCTATAGCGTGTGCTAAATGCGTTTTTCCTAAACCAACACCTCCAAAAATTAATAATGGATTAAAAGAAGTGCCTCCTGGTTTTACAGCTACTGCTAACCCTGCGCTTCTGGCTAAACGATTTGAATCACCTTCAAGAAAATTTTCAAAACTATAATTAGGATTAAGCTGAGATTCAATCTTTACATTTCGTATACCAGGAATAACAAAAGGGTTTCGCAATTCTGGGCTTTTATTATTTAACGGAATGTCTACGTCTTGAGATTTTAAAGTACTGCGATTAGCACTAGGAATTTTTTCGGTAAAAGGTTGTTTGTTGCCATAGGTGTTTTCCATTTTAATAATGTAAACAAGTTTGGCTTTTTCTCCCAACTCTTTAGTTAAGGACACTTTAAGAATTTTTACATAATGCTCTTCAAGCCACTCATAAAAAAACTTACTTGGTACCTGTATGCTTAAGGCGTTATCGGTAAGTTTAACTGCTTTTATTGGTTCAAACCAAGTTTTGTATGCTTGCGGTTGAATGTTATCCTTTATGAATTCAAGACAATTATTCCATACCGATTGCGCAGTTATACTCATTGTTTAGTTTTGTGGTTTGTTAGTTAGTTTAAATTGAATGAGAAAAATGAATTCTCATATCCCCCGATTTGCTTTGACAAATATGTGAACAAAATTCTTAAAAAAAAAATGATTTACTATTGAATTTTAAGAAATTTTTCCTCATGTTTATGAGCTAGCCGAAACTACAAAAAAATATTTAATATTCCTTATGAAATTCGATAAAATACAAATAAGAGTGAGATATGGTGAAACCGACCAAATGGGGGTTGTGTATCATGGCAATTACGCATTATATCTTGAAATGGGGCGAATTGAGTGGTTACGGAAACTAGGAATATCTTATAAAAGCATGGAAGAAAATGGTATTATGCTACCTGTAGTTTCTTTGAATATAAACTATAAAAAATCAGCATGTTATGATGATGTAATTAATGTGAAAACTCAACTAAAAAAAACACCAACTGCTAAGATTGAATTTGAGTAT
This sequence comes from uncultured Flaviramulus sp., assembly GCA_947487155.1. Classification (GTDB taxonomy): domain Bacteria; phylum Bacteroidota; class Bacteroidia; order Flavobacteriales; family Flavobacteriaceae; genus CANLXL01. The sequence continues at coordinate 20,092 of CANKVS010000011.1, read as the reverse complement.
GAAATTACAAATGAAAACGAAGAAATTCTTACAACAGCTGAAACTACTTTAGTATTTATAGATGTAAAATCGAATAGGCCAGTTAAAGCGCCTAAATATATTTTAGATGCTTTAGAGGAGAAAAAAATTACGTTTCTTTAATATCGATTTCAAAAAGGCGATTAAAAGTTTCAAAAACAGATGGTGCTTCTTTTTTGCGAACTGCTATTGAAATTTGACAATTCATTTCTAACTTCTGATTAATAATATTTAGTTTTTTTTCTTTTATAATACGCATTACCGTATTCATATTTTTATAATCAAACGTTATAAGGTAATTTTTATTAATTGTTTTTTCAATAATATGAGCATGTTCTAAGGCTATTTGGGCTGCTGTTTTATAAGCGTTTATTAATCCGCCAACCCCTAATTTAACGCCTCCAAAATAGCGTACAACCACAATTAAAATATTAGTGACATTAAACGATTGTATTTGACCATAAATAGGCATTCCTGCAGAATTATTGGGTTCACCATCATCATTTGCACGATACGTTATTTTCTCGGTACCTAGTTGGTAGGCGTAACACCAGTGTCTCGCCGTATGGTGTTCTTTTTTTAAAGCGTCTAAATGGGTTTTTATTTCAATTTCGCTTAAAACAGGAAACGCATAGCCAAAAAACTTACTGTTTTTATCTTTAAATAAAACAGCTTCCGTTTTTGTTGAAATGGTTTTGTAAGTGTCTTTGTTTTCCAAAAAATTAAAATAAATTTTTAGATTTATAAAGGGTAAATAAATCTATTACGTCTTCTTTTTCGGGATTTATGTTCCAAGTGCAAATCCCCAATAGGTTTGCGGCATCGGTATTTTCTTTTACATCATCTATAAACAAGCATTCGTTTGCTACTAAGTTGTTTTTGTTGATAACAAACTCAAAAATATCTTGGTTTGGTTTTCTTAAATTAATGTCTTGAGACAAATAAAAGCTATCAAAACAGTTTTTAAATTCATTGTAAAACGAAACGTGTTTTTTAATCCAATTTATATGAAGTTCATTGGTGTTACTTAAAAGAATAAGCTTGTATTTTTTTGAAGCTTTAAGTTGCTTTAAAAAATCTAATCGATACTTAGGGAAATCTTTCAGCATAAAATTCCAAATTTCAATTAAATCGTTTTTTGAAAGCTCTGGGAAGTTTTCTGTATAGAACTCTAAAAACTCATTAGTAGACACCAAGCCCATTTCATATAAACGATTAAAAGCTATCATTTCTTCAGAAAAAGATTCAATCTGAAATTTTTTAAGTGCGTTTTTGGTAGCATTTTCAATATTTAAATTGATGAATACATTACCAAAATCGAAAATAAGAGTTTTAATCATTTTTATATATTGTCAATATATCTGTACTAATTTTTTCTTCAGAAACTAACTTGCCGCTAATTGCTGGAGCTTTAACGCCATTTTTAAAGTAAATATTCCCTTTAAATACTCTGGCTTCATCCCAAAGGTTTTCATTTATAAAAGTTTGTAATGTTTTGCGACCGCCTTCAATAATAATAGATGTAATATTTTTTGAATGCAGTAAATTGCAAATCTGTTTCCCAACATGTTTAGGGAAATTTATATCGTTTTTAGTAATTGTAATCGTTTTAGAAGTGTTGTTAAAAATGTTATAGCTTTTAGCTAATTTTAACTCTTTGTCAATAACAACTCTAGTAGGGTTTTCTCCAACCCAGTCTCGTGTAGTAAGTGACGGGTTATCTTGAATAACAGTATGTGTACCAACCAAAATGGCTTGTTCTTCGCCACGCCATTTATGCACTAGTTGCCTAGAGCGTGTATTGGTTATCCAAACTGGTTTTTGTTCCTTTTTACTTTTGGGGGCTATAAAACCATCAGTTGTTTCAGCCCATTTTAAAATTATATATGGGCGTTTTTTATTATGGAATGTAAAAAAACGCTTGTGGTGGTTTTTACATTCTTTTTCTAATACGCCAACAATTACGTTGACACCATTTTTTTGAAGCGAAGCAATGCCTTTACCTGCTACTTTTTTATTATCGTCAATACAACCAATAACTACATTTGGAATTTTATGAGCAATAATAAGGTCGCTACATGGCGGTGTTTTTCCAAAATGAGAACAAGGTTCTAGAGTAACATATAAGGTTGCTTTTTTTAGTAAATCCTTATTTATAACCGATTTTATAGCATTAACTTCGGCATGATTACCACCATAACTACTTGTGTAACCCTCTCCAATAATTTTGTTGTTGTTCACAATAACGCTTCCAACCATAGGATTAGGTCTAGTGCTCCCTAATCCGTTTTTCGCAATTTCTATACACCGTTTTATGTATGTTTCGTGCTGAATCAATACTACAATTTAATTTTTACTTGTTCTGTTTTATCAATAGTATGGGTGTACGAAAACCCAAGTGCTTTATATATAATATCACCTTTATATTGAACCTTAATTTTTTTGCTGAATAGGCTACCAATAAGCCCGCCAAGGCTTTTGTTACTAAAAATACTATCTGTAGGAATATTGGCTTTTAGCGGAATTGAAAATTCTTTTTTAGCAGGAACTTTAAAACTTTTAGTTGAGACTGATGCTAATTGGTTATCGTTTACAAACACCCGTATCTCGTCGGTTTTTAAATGCCCGCCAATGTCATTTGGATTTATAAAAATAGCATCAGCAGTTATCGTTATATATTTAGAGGTAGACTCAACAACTTCAATGTTTTCAATACTTAAAAACTCTGGTTTTTCTTTAACCTTACAGCTAAAAAGGAGTATCAATATTGTTGATAATATTATTAGTCGTTTCATTTCAAGTTTTTTAGATTTAGCCTATCTTCACATGCGTAAAAAATAGCCATTAAAGTGAGTAAAGATACTATAGTTATTCGAGAAATTAAGCCTCAAGATAATGCTGCATTAGAGCAGGTTATAAGAGTTTGTTTTCATGAATTTAAAATTCCGTTGGAAGGAACAGCTTATAGTGATGCCGAAACTCCAAAAATGTATGAATCTTATCAGAATAAAGACGATGTGTATTTTGTAATAGAAGAAAATGGCATTGTTTATGGCGGTGGCGGAATTAAGCCATTAAAGGACTTTGAAGCAGATATTTGTGAAATTCAAAAAATGTACTTTTCACCCAAAGTTAGGGGAAAGGGCTATGGTAAACAAATGTTTGATAAATGTATGCAAGCTGCTAAAAATTTAGGATATAAACAGTGTTATTTAGAATCGGCTTCACAACTTAAAGCAGCCATACATATATATGAAAAGGCAGGATTTACGCATTTAAAAAAAGCATTAGGAAATACAGGACATTATTCCTGTGGTGTTTGGATGATAAAGGACTTATGAAGCTAAAAGAACTTCAAGATATTTTTCATAAAACATTAGATGCTATTTACGATAAAAATGAAGTAGATAGTTTCTTTTTTATGCTTTCTGAACATTATTATAATGTATCTAGAATAAAACTGGCTGTAGATGTTAATTATGCAGTTAAGGATTATAATACCATATTAAATGCCTTAGAAGATTTAAAAAAAGAACGACCTATACAATATATAATTGGAGAAACCGAGTTTTACGGACTGCCATTTAAAGTCAATGAGCATGTTTTAATTCCGAGACCAGAAACTGAAGAATTGGTTGAATGGATAATCTCTAAATTAAAAACTCAAAATTCAGAATTCAAAATTTTAGATATTGGAACAGGAAGTGGTTGCATTGCTATAGCATTGGCTAAAAACCTTAAAAAGGCTAAAGTTTATGCCCTAGATGTTAGTAAAAATGCTTTGCGAGTTGCTAAACATAATGCCGAATTAAATGCTGTAAATGTTGAGTTTTTAAATGACGATATTTTAAATTATGGGGACTCCATTTTTGAAGATTTGGAATTTGATATTATAGTATCAAACCCACCCTATGTACGAGATCAAGAAAAAACGTTAATGCAAGCTAATGTTTTGAATAACGAACCGCATTTGGCATTATTTGTAAAAGATGATAATCCATTGTTGTTTTACAATGCTATTGTGTCATTTTCAATAGAAAATTTAAAAAAAGGAGGATTGTTATTTTTTGAAATTAACGAATATCTTGGTGATGATATGATTTGTTTATTGCGTGAAAATAATTTCTCTGAAATAGAATTAAGGCAAGATATTTTTAAAAAAGATAGAATGATTTTTGGGGTTAAAAACTAAAAACTATCAAGTTTAGTTTTTTATAACTTCTACTATGTTTTTAATTTTAGTAGTGTCTGAAACAACTTCTATGTTTTCTTTAAAATGTTTTTCACTATTCATTTTTACCTTAGGCATTTCAATAACGTCGTTCATTATTGAAGCTGAGGCATGAATTTCATTAAAACCATTACTTTTAAAGGTTTTTGCGTTTGCTGCATTTACACCACCACAAGCAAGAATTGTTATTCTATTACGGGCTATATTTTTTAATTCAATCAGTAAATCAATATGTTCTTCGCCGCTTGAACCTTGTCCAGAAGTTAAAACCCTATCTGCTCCAATGGCTATTAATTGTTCTAAAGCTTCTGTGGGATTGGGTGTCCAATCAAAAGCCCTATGGAATGTGAAAGGGAGTGGTTTGGCAATTTCTATAAGTGCTTTTGTTCTTTCAACATCAATAGTATTGTCTATGTTTGAAATACCCGAAACTATGCCCGAACACCCCATTTTTTTGAACAATTCAATGTTGTGTTGCATGATGTTGAATTCGGCTTCAGAATAAGTAAAGTGACCGCTTCGTGGTCTTATTAAAATAAACACAGGAATTGATAAAGTCTCTAAAGTTTGTTTAACCAACCCGTAAGAAGGCGTGATGCCACCAATTGCTAATTCACTGCATAATTCTATGCGGTTTGCTTTAGCTGTTTGAGCGTTTAAAGCAGACTGATAATTACTGGCACAAATTTCTAGAATCATAAATTATAATTGTTGAAACAAAATTAGTGTTTTTTTAAGTTAATCTGTAAAATGTGTTCGACATCAAATAATGTGGTGTTTGTGCAAACCTTTGCATTATATTTTCTATTTAATTTTTATTGAAAACTATTAATTTATTTTACTTTCAGATTGAAATTATTTAGGATTTAGATGCATAAGATTTGAATAAAAATTAAAATAATAAAAACTATTTATAGGTTATGAAAATAATAATAAGTGTAATAATTTTTGTTTGCGGAATTGGTTTACAAGATGCAACGTCGCAAGTGCGTTTGCATTCACATAATGATTATCTAAATAATGCTCCTTTTTGGGATGCTTGGTCTAATGAATTAATGTCTATTGAAATAGACCTTCATTATAAAAGAGACACCTTATTTGTAGCGCATACCGATAAAGAAATAAGCTCAGGAAATACTTTTAAATCGTTATACATTAATCCTTTACAGCAAGTATTAAAGCGCCAAAACGGAAAGCCGTATCTGTCAGGGAAACCATTAATTTTTATGATAGATATAAAAACAGATCCTATACAAGGAATTAAAGCTTTAGAAAAAGCGATTGCACCTTATAAAAACATATTCGATACCCATAACAATAGTAATGCTGTACAATTATTAATATGTTTAAATGTATCTAATCATCGTATTAAGGATTATCAATTAACCGATTACCCTCCTTATTTTAAATATGATGTTAATTTATCTAACAATTTCACCAAAGATGTATTGCCTAAAGTAGGCATGGTGAGTTTAAATTTTGCCAATTATTCAGTTTGGAATGGAAAAGGAAGGTTAACTAAGGAAGATAAATTTGCTGTTGAAGAAGTAGTAAATAAAGTACATGAAATGGGTAAGCCAATTAGGTTTTGGGGTTGTCCAGATGGACCAACAACTTGGGAAGCTTTTACAGAGTTAGGAGTCGATTTTATTAATACAGATAAGCCTAATGAAGCTTCTAGGTATATAGAAACACTATCAGATAGAATGTACGCGTCTAAAACGAGTCATTATATTTACCACCCAACATTTAAATATAATAAGAATGTAAAGAAAATAAAAAATGTCATTTTAATGATAGGTGATGGCATGGGGTTAGCGCAAATGGCTTCAGGTTTGTATGGAAGCGGTGGGGATTTAACAATTTCTCAGCTAAAACATATAGGTTTAGTAAGAACACAGTCTGCAGATGATTTTACTACAGATTCTGCTGCTGGTGGGACGGCTATGGCTACAGGCGTTAAAACAAATAATAGATATATAGGGGTTGATGTGCACAGTCAGCCTGTAGAAAATATAATTGAAACACTGTCTAAAAACGGATTCAAAACAGGAATTGTAACATCAGATGAAATTAATGGAGCAAGCCCTTCTGCATTTTATGCCCATACTGATGAGCGAGACGATAGTAAAACTATTTTTAATGACCTTAAAAAGAGTGATGTTGACTTGTTTGTAGCTAGAGGCGTTGGGTTAAAAAAACATTTTAATCTAGATGATGTAAAAAATTGGAAAGTAGATAATCGAAATATCGTTAAAAATATTCAAGAATTAGATAACTTTAATAAAAAGGTAGGTGTTTTAATTACAGATAAACCGCTATTAAAAGTTGACGGGCGCGATAATTTTTTACCAGATGCAACAGAAAAGGCAATTGAATTTTTATCAAAAGAAAATTCAAAAGGGTTTTTCTTAATAGTAGAAAGTGCATGTATTGATAAAGGAGCGCATTCTAATGATGTAGATGTTGTAGTTGAAGAGGTTATTGATTTTGATAAAGCAGTAGCCAAAGCTTTAAAATTTGCAGACAAGAATGGTGAAACATTGGTTGTTATTACCGCAGATCATGAAACAGGAGGACTTTCTTTGCCTCAAGCTAATGTTGAAAAACGAAAAGTAGAGGGACGATTTTTTTCAGACGATCATACGGGAATATTAGTGCCAGTTTATAGCTATGGTCCAAATTCAGAAATGTTTACAGGCTTTATTGATAATACAGAAATAAATAAAAACATAATGAAAATTTTAAAAGAATATCACAACATTAGATGAAGTTATCATTTCCGTGAAAACAAGAATCTAAATCTGCCCTAAAAATAAATAGCTCGTTTCAAGAAATTGTTTTATTAAAAAATACGATTGGAATAAGTTTTTATATTTTTCAATGAAAATAAAGCTATAAAAACATATTTTTACCCTAATCAATAGAATTAAATAAAAACACCTGTAAAATGACAACAAAGAGCACAATAACTAAAATTTTAATAGTTTTTTTATGCGTTATATCAATAATAATGGGGTACGCACAAAAGAATACAAAAACGAGTTTAAAAACAGAATGGACAGATCGTGTAGATATTCAAAACCCATTGCCAGAATATCCACGCCCGCAAATGAAGCGGCAAAAGTGGCAAAATTTAAACGGACAATGGGATTATGCTATACGCAATTACCCAGAAGAAGCGCCTACTACTTATGATGGGAAAATAACGGTTCCTTTTGCTGTAGAATCAGCGTTGTCTGGTGTACAAAAACGAGTAACTCCAAAGCAAAGAGTTTGGTATAAGCGTAGTTTTGAGGTGTCCTCAGCATGGAAAAAACAAAGAACCATATTACATTTTGGCGCAGTAGATTGGGAAGCTGTAGTGTATGTAAACGGAAAAAAAGTAGGAGAACACCAAGGAGGTTACGACCCATTCTCATTCGATATAACAGAGGTAATAACCCCAGGTAAAACACAAGACATAGTTGTTGGTGTTTGGGATCCAGCAAGTGAAGGCACACAACCAAGAGGTAAGCAGGTAAGTAAACCACAGTCTATTTGGTACACTCCTGTAACTGGTATATGGCAAACGGTTTGGATAGAACCAGTTGCGCAACAATCTATTTCATCATTAAAAATTACACCAGATTTAGATAAAAATCAATTTACCGTTAAAGTAAATGGTAGCCAAACCTATAGCAACAATTATTCAATAGCTGTTAGTGTATTGGACGGAAAAGAAAACGTTGCCACTGGGAAAGGTCAATTAGGGCAAAATATAAATATTGAAGTAAAGAACCCAAAACTGTGGTCTACAGAGTCTCCTTTTTTATATAGTTTGAAAGTAACCCTTTTAAGAAACGGAAAAAAAGTTGATGCTGTAGAGAGTTATGCAGGTATGCGAAAAATTTCTATTGCCAAAGATGAAAACGGTCATGTGCGTATGCAACTAAATAATAAGTTTTTATTTCAATATGGAACTTTAGATCAAGGTTGGTGGCCAGATGGACTTTACACCGCACCAACTGATGAAGCATTAGAATACGATATTAAAATAACCCAACAATTAGGATTTAATACCATAAGAAAACATGTAAAGGTAGAACCAGCACGTTGGTATTACCATTGCGACCGTTTAGGAATGTTAGTTTGGCAAGATATGCCAAGTGGTGATAAAAGTGCCGATTGGAGAGGGCCTTCAGGGTATGATGGTCGAGAAATGAAAAGAACCGCACAATCAGCACAACAATTTTATAAAGAATGGAAAGCTATTATGGACGCCAATTACAACAAACCATCAATAGTTATGTGGATACCTTTTAATGAAGCTTGGGGGCAATTTAATACCGTTGAGGTTATTAACTGGACTATGGATTATGACCCATCGCGTTTAATAAACGGTCCTAGTGGTGGTAATTTCTTTGCAGCAGGACATACGGTAGACGAGCATCAATACCCTGGTCCATCTATACCAAAAGCAGATTTGCATGCGCCAAATATTCTTAAAGATAGAGTGTTGCTTTTAGGTGAGTTTGGTGGATTAGGATTGCCAATTAAAGACCACTTATGGCAGCAAGATAAAAATTGGGGCTATAGAAATTTAACAGGCAGAGACGAATTGTTAAAATCATATCAAGCTTTACTAGAAAAAATACCAGCATTAATACATAAAGGATTAGCAGCAGCCATTTACACACAAACCACAGATGTAGAAGGAGAAGTTAATGGATTAATGACCTACGACCGTAAAATTATTAAAATGGACGTAGAGGAGGTCTATAATACAAATACCAAACTTTATAATGAATAGTATTTGCATCTTTCTGTTATGAATAAAGCAGTAGTTTGAAATTATAGTTGAATCAAAATAAAATATCATAGTATGTGCAGACCTGTCAGGTTTTTAAAACCTGATAGGTCTCTTTAATTAAGATTATGACAAATTATAACGGTTTAATGATAGCGTAAAGAAAACAATGATTTTTACTTTCATATAGAGGAGAAAGAAATAGTTGCTTCAAATAGGAAATAGTATATAATACCATTTCCAAAATTCATTAGTTTATGAAGCCTTTAAATAGATGTGTTTTCAAAATAATTAACCAACAACGCTACTACATAGCTATAACTTTCCATGCCTTTGTTTTGTTGGTTAGCTTTTAAAAAATGACCATAAAATGCTTTAAATAATGGCTCGGTAAGGTTTTCATGCGCTTCCCAAAACTCACGAACTTCTTTATAATTTTTTAAAATACCTATGTTTAAATCAGAGATTAAGTCTTCATACAAACATACATCACGATAGTAAATTTCATTTAAACAATACCGTAATCCAAACGTATATCCTGTGTATTTAAAATATATATTATCGTTATTAATACTTGCTAAACAACCAATAAAATTAGCTTCATTTTCAGCAGCAAAACCTAATTGATGTGCAATTTCATGAGCCGAAGTTGTAGGGAATTTATATATGGGGATAATCGCGTCCACCTGCGCCTCATTAGTTAACGGATTTAAATAACCACTAAAACCCATATACGTTAACGGGTAGCTAAATAGCGATTTTTTTATACTTTTTGGGTGGTATTCTAAATGCGGAAATACCTGTTTCAAATTAGTATAACCGTTAGAAACCTTTTTAAAAACATCATTTTTACTATAAGGAATAGTAACTTTTAAAGTATCATTTTTGGTTATTTTTAAATGATATGCATTCGATTTTTCAATAAGCCTCTCCGTAACAAAAACCAATTGCTCAGTCGTGTAATCATGCTTTAAATTTAAACTTTTATAAAGCGGCAATCTGTAGTAATTAATACCCCAAAACAAATGAAAAGCAAAGTACATAATCGATAAAGCAGCAAACACATCAACAACCCATTGTGTCGTATCTTTTCGTAGTCGTTTTCTGTTTTTATAAAGCCATCGAAATGCATAAATAACAGCAAAAGAGTAAATTAAATCCCCAAACGAAAAAGGCAACCAACCCAATACATACCTAAAAATTTTCGAAATAACAGGGTAAAAACCATTGCTATAATAATGCTCTACAAAATCAGGATAATTTGATACTAATTTAACCAATAGATACTGTGGAATCAATAAAAGTGCAATAATTGTTTTCTTATTCTTTAGCATCTTTCAAAAGTAATAAAAATTTGTACCCAATGGTAAGCGTTTATCTATAAAGGCTTCTTCCTGCTTTCCGTTATATCTTTCTAAAACGTCATTGCGAGGAGCTAGCGACGTAGCAATCTGCCAACACTTTGTTTTATCTAAATTTAAGTCTACTTTTTTTTTAAAAAGGATGCCACTTCAATCAGGAGTAGCTGCCAAAGTATATCTTTATTAACCATGTAAATTTTCCTTGTAGGTTATAAAACCTGCAAGATATTATGATTCACTATTTGTATCTTTGATGCATAAAACTATAACCAATGAGCTCAGAAATAAGACAACTACAACCGCAACAACTTTGGAACAAATTTGCAGACTTAAATGCCGTACCACGAGCATCAAAAAAGGAAGAACGCGTTATTGCGTTTATGAAAGATTTTGGTTCTAATTTAGAGCTCGAAACCATTGAAGACGAAGTAGGAAACGTTATAATTAAAAAACCAGCAACCGCAGGAATGGAAGATAGAACCACCATAGTTATGCAGTCGCATTTAGATATGGTTCATCAAAAAAATAATGATACCAATTTTAATTTCGATACGCAAGGGATCGATATGTATGTTGAAGGCGATTGGGTAAAAGCAAAAGGTACAACTTTAGGTGCCGATAATGGTTTAGGCGTTGCAACCATAATGGCAATTTTAGAAAGTACCAATATATCACACCCAGCAATTGAAGCCCTATTTACCATTGATGAAGAAACAGGTATGACGGGAGCTATGGGCTTAAAAGGCGGTTTACTTAAAGGAAAAATTTTATTAAATCTGGACACCGAAGAAGATAATGAAATAGGTGTAGGTTGTGCAGGGGGTGTAGATGTTACAGCAATTAGAAGTTATAATGAAGAAGAAACACCCGAATTTAAAATAGGTTATACCATTACCGTTAAGGGCTTACAGGGCGGACATTCAGGTATGCAAATTCACGAAGGTTTGGGAAATTCTAATAAAATTTTAAATCGTGTGCTATTTGATGGGTTCGAGAATTTTGGATTGCGAATTTCAGAGATTGATGGCGGTAGTTTACGAAATGCCATTCCACGAGAAAGTAAAGCAATTGTAGCTATTGATGCGGTTCATGAAGAGGCTTTTTTATTGGAAATGAATTTACAATCGGAAACGATTAAAACCGAATTAAAAACCATGGAACCCGATTTAGAGATTGCCGTTTCTAAAATAGAAACACCAAAAAACATTATGGATTTAGGTGTTCAAGAAGGCTTAACAAGAGTTTTATATGCCGCTTGTAATGGAGTTTATAGAATGAGTGCCAATATTCCAGATTTGGTTGAAACATCAAATAACATTGCTAGAGTTATAGTTAAGGACGGTAATATTAAAATTGGCTGTTTAACACGATCTTCGGTTGAGAGTTCTAAATGGGATTTAGCCAATACATTGCGTTCAACGTTCGAATTAACAGGTTGCGAGGTAGAGTTTTCTGGAGATTACCCAGGTTGGACACCCAATATGGATTCCGATATTTTAAAAGTATTGTCTAATATTTATAAAGATATGAATGGTGAAGAAGCACACGTTGTAGCTTGTCATGCTGGATTAGAATGTGGTATTCTTGGAACTAATTACCCAGATATGGATATGATTAGTTTTGGCCCAAATATAAAAGGAGCGCATTCACCAGATGAGCGTGCTCAAATTTCATCAACTCAAAAGTATTGGAAATTTGTATTAGAGATTTTAAAGCAGATACCAAAGGCTGGTTAAATTTATTTTGGCGTTGCTCGCTCAAAAGCAGAGAGTTTTTTCAAAAATCACTTCAATTCTAACTCAAAAACAATTTAATCAGTATCATTTTTTGGCACAGGGTCATACCCAGAACCACCCCAAGGGTGACAATTAAAAATACGTTTAATAGCTAACCAACCTCCTTTAAATAAACCATGTTTTTGCAATGCTTCCTTAGTGTAATGGGAGCATGTTGGTTGAAATCTACAAGTAGCAGGTGTTAATGGTGATATAAGTGTTTGGTACACTTTTATTAAAAACAAAAACGGTGCAATAAGTAGTTTCTTCATTTGTTATTCCTGCGAAGGCAGGAATCTTTTTACTTTATGTTCTGATTTATTATGGATTCCGTATCAAGTACGGAATGACAAGTCGTTTTAATTCGTTGTAAACGTTGTGCCATCTTTACCATCTTTAAGTTGAATACCAACTGCAGCTAATTCGTCTCTAATTTTATCAGATAACGCAAAATCTTTATTTGCTCTAGCGTCTTGTCTTAATTTAATTAATACATCAACAGCTCCAGAAAGTTTGTCGGTACCAGATTCGTTATTAGCTGTTACATTCTTTAATCCTAAAACATCAAAAACAAAAGTGTTAATAGTGATTTTTAATGTAGATAAATCTTCAGTATTTAAAGTTTCAGTGCCTTCTTTTACTTGGTTAATATATTTTGCTGCTTCAAATAAATGAGCAATTAATATAGGAGAATTAAAATCGTCATTCATTGCATCATAAGATGTCTGTCTCCATGCTTTAATGTCAATTGAAGAGGTTTCAGAAGCTTTTAAACTATCTAAAAGATTAACAGCGTCCATTAATCTGTAAAACCCTTTTTCGCTTGCTAATAGGCCAGCATCAGTTAAATCTAAAACACTGCGGTAAGACGATTGTGCATTAAAAAAACGAATAACGCTAGGGGCGTATGCTTTACTAAATATGGTATTGTTTCCAGAAAGTAACTCATTTGGGTTTATGGTGTTTCCTGTAGATTTAGACATGCGCTGACCGTTCATTTCCAGCATATTAGCATGTAGCCAATAGTTTACTGGCGATTTACCTTTTGCAGCTTCGTTTTGTGCAATTTCACATTCGTGATGTGGGAACTTTAAATCCATTCCACCACCATGAATATCGAATTGTTCACCCAAATATTTGGTGCTCATAGCTGTACATTCTAAATGCCAACCAGGAAAACCATCGCTCCAAGGCGAGGGCCAACGCATAATATGCTGAGGTTCGGCTTTTTTCCAAAGGGCAAAATCCTGTGGGTTCTTTTTATCACTTTGTCCGTCTAACTCACGTGTGTTATGAATTAAATCTTCAAGTTTACGCTTGCTTAATACACCGTAATCGTTAGTTTCATTAAACTTATGAACATCAAAATACACAGATCCATTAACTTCATAAGCAAAACCATTGTCTATAATTTTGCTAATCAATTCAATTTGCTCAATAATATGACCCGTAGCAGTAGGCTCGATACTTGGTGGTAGAAAGTTTAAGGTATTGAGTATATTATGAAAATCGACAGTGTAACGCTGTACAACTTCCATAGGTTCAATTTGTTCTAAACGTGCTTTTTTAGTGATTTTATCTTCACCAACATCGGCGTCATTCTCTAAGTGCCCCGCATCGGTTATATTACGTACATAACGAACTTTGTAACCTAAATGCTTTAAATAACGAAAAACCATATCAAAAGACATAAAAGTTCTCACATTACCTAAATGTACATTGCTGTAAACTGTAGGGCCACAAACATACATACCTACATGACCTTCGTTAATAGGTTTAAATATTTCTTTTTTGCCAGTAAGTGAATTGTATAGTTTTATCTGTTGATCTTTGTAAAGTTGCATAGTTGTTAAGCGTCGGTTGTTAAGTCGTTAAGAACTTGGTATAATGATTTTGTAATGCGTTATTTTGTTGGTTATAGATTCAACTTCAAATCTAATATTTTTATAGTTTTCTTCGGAAAGAAATTCAAGTTCTTTTGAAATTAAACTAATTTTCAAAAGAATATATATGCATAAAGTTTGATTTTTCAGCTAAACAAAAAACAACTCAGCAACACATGTTTAGAATTTAGTATCTAACTTAATGTAATCTAAAAACTCCCTGCGAGTAGCGTCTTCTTTAAATTTGCCACCAAATTCTGAAGTTACTGTGCTACTTTCAATATCGCGAATACCTCTAGAATTCACACATAAATGTTTTGCGTCAATAACGCAAGCTACATCTTTGGTGTTTAAAACACTCTGTAATTCTTTTACAACTTGAATGGTTAAACGCTCTTGCACTTGCGGACGTTTAGCAAAATAATCTACAATACGATTCATTTTAGATAAACCCACTACAGTTCCGTTAGAAATATAGGCAATATGTGCTTTTCCTACTATGGGCAATAAATGATGCTCGCAAGTTGAATATACCGTAATGTTTTTTTCAACTAGCATTTCACCGTACTTGTACTTATTTTCAAAGGTTGACGCTTTTGGCTTTTTCTTCGGGTTTAAGCCTCCAAAAATTTCTTTTACAAACATTTTGGCAACACGATTTGGCGTGCCTTTTAAGCTATCGTCACTTAAATCTAACCCCAATGTTTCCATAATATGACGCACATCGTCTTTTATAATATCAATTTTTTCATCGTTAGAAAGTTTGAAAGCATCATTTCGCATTGGCGTATTTTCCGATGTTCCAATATGATCTTCACCTAAAGATTCAAATTCTTCTATGTTTTTTTCCATTTTCATGAGTCAAAAAAATCAAGTTTTTGAGTTTGCAAAGATAAGCAAAACACTTTTGTTATGTTTTGTATTAACAAACAATTAATTATAATGACTTTGTCTTTGTTATTAGTGATAAATTACAACACAAAGGCTTGAATAAATTTTATTCAAGCCTTTGTGTTTATGGTGATGTTGTCTTAAATATTAAAACTTAAAGATAAGGTAAGATTAGAATTTGTTCTGTCAATCACGGCAGCATCGGTTAACCCAAGGTTGTATAGAGGTGTTTCGTTTGTTCTGTTAGATTGATCGTAAGTAATATCTAATTTTGTGTTTCCAAAATTGTACCCAATGCCTAGTGAATATCCTGTTAAGTCGCCAATTGTAAAACCATTTAAATACGGGCTTTCTTCAAAACGATATCCGCCTCTAAAGCTATAACGTTGGTGCTTGTATTCGCCACCAATTCTATACGTAGATGCTTCTGTTAGTGTATTATTAATGTTGCTGTTTAGGTTATTGAAATCTGCTTCTGGTTTAAATTTTGTAGTGGTGTAATCTTTACGTGAGTAATCAAAACTAATTAATCCCTTTTCACCAAAAATATAGGCTAAACTACCTGTTATTTTAGCAGGAGTTTGTAGTTTATATTCTGGGTAAATATTTATAATTTGAGGGTTAATTTCTGTGAAACCATTGTCGCCATCGGTTGCTAAATATTGTGTAGTTTCTTCTTTAATAGTATACCAAGTTGGGGAATCGTAAGTTAAACCAACTCTAAATTCTGGACTTAATTTTAATATACCTCCTAATTGAAAAGAAAATCCACTTCCTGTGGTAGATAAATTATTTTCAAATTCTATAAAATTTACAAGAGATCCAGAATTTGTGTTATCTTCGAATAACAATGTAGAGCGTTCGTAATCTATAAAATGTGAATTAATATTTACTCCTAAATATAGATTATCTTCATGTTGCGCTGCTATATTAAATGAAATTTTGCCGTTATATCCAGTAGCTGCATACGAATAATTATGATCGAATGTGCCATTAGTAAGATTGGAAAAATACGTTGTGTTTGCATCATTATCAATATCGTCTGGTTCTACAATAAAAGATTCAAATCCTAAAAGCCCTTGTTGATGCCCAAAACCATAAACGTTACCAATTTCTTGATAAGCTTCACTTAATGACTCATCAGGAAGACTAGAGATTTCGTCCAATCGTTTTCCATCTGCATAGTCTAAAAAGTATAAATCAATCGATTGATTATTTGTGTTCGTTCCAAATGCATTCCAGCTATCGTCATGATTATTCGTTTTTTCATAAGCAACACCTAAAGTGAATTTTCGCCAAGGCGAATTATCTTTACTTGCAAAAACAAAAACAGCACCACCTTGATGTAAATCGAAGTTAGAATCGTTTGTTGTTCCTAAGCCGTTAAAATATTGAGTGTCGTTTGTTGTATCTACATTTGATAATGAAAAAGAGGCATGACTTCTACTAAAAACGGCTGAACCTGCAGGATTTATACTTACTGCGCTCATATCGCCACCTAGGGCACCAAAGGCACCACTAAGTCCTCTAAAACGGGCAGTTCCTTGAATTTCGTCTTGAGAATAACGTAATGCATCAGAAATATCTTGAGCATTAATTATAGACATAGAAAGTATGCCTATGAATAGTAAACTTAACTTTTTCATATTAATTTTTTTGATTCTTAAAATTGAATTTTAACGTCTTCTACCTCCTGATGAACCTGAACTTCTACCAGAGCTACCAGAACTTCTACTGCTACTGGAAGATCTGGATACAGAACTCGATCTGGAGTTACTGCTAGAAGACCTTGAAGGTGTATAAGACCTGCTACTCGATGATGATCTTGACGGTGTATAGCTTCTAGTGCTAGGTGTACGAGTTGCTGAACTTCGTCTTGTAGTAGATGATGAACGCGTTGTTGAGTTTGAAGAAGGCGCTGTAGACCGTCTACGTACAGTATTTGTCGCTACATTAGGTCTTGTGCTATAATTTCGAGATGCAGTAGTAGAATTAGTACTTCTTCTCACTGTATTTGCATTAACACGAGATGTATTGGTTCTACTAGCAATCGAACTACTGCTTCGTCGTCTTTGAGTATTGTATTTTGAGGTTGTACTGTTAGATCTAGATGAATTTACAGAACTTCTTCGATTAAGACTACTTGATGCTGTACTACTTAAAGTTCTTCTTGAATACGTATTACCTCTTCTGCTTGCATTATAAGCAATGCTTCTGTTGTTGTAATATCTGTTATTTAAGCCATAGTATCCATAATTTCTGTAAGGATAACCATAAAATCTATTAAAACCATATCGGTATCCGTAAGGGTTGTTGTAAGACCAACTGTTATAATATCCACCATAATAAGGAGGACACCAAAAAGAATCATAATACCCCCAATTATTCCAACCCCAACGGTTCCATCTATTAAAACCCCATCCAAAACCAGCATTCCAGCCCCAGTTATTCCAACCGTTGTCTATGTAATTTATTGTAACTTGATTAGTATCTTGTCCCCAGCCTGCATAACCTTGATAGGTGTTGTCTATGGAATCATTTTCAACGTAATTGTTTCCTTCGTAAGCATCTATATCTGTAAATATAGCATGGTCTTCAGAAGTTAAATTATCATATTCTAAAGATTTGTTTTTAAAATAATTAGTATAATACCCGCTATTCGAGCTTTTTTTAACTTCAACAACAGCATCTGCATGTCTTACAGGTTGTTCTGTACCGCCATAAATGCCATCACTATCGTTACCTACATATTGATAAGAACCACATGATGATAAGCCTAAAAGCAAAGTAAGAATTGCTAAATATGGCATTTTTCTTTTTAAGTAGTTATTAAATTGCATATCTCTAGAATTTTATTGTTGAACATAACAAAAATAGTTAGTTTTGCTGAACTATTTTTTTATTTAACATAGTCACAATATTTGTGCCAAAATATTTTTATGAGCAAAAAACTTACTAGTAGAGTAGAAGACTATTCAAAATGGTATAACGAACTTGTTGTTAAGGCTGATTTAGCGGAGAATTCGGCGGTTAGAGGTTGTATGGTAATTAAACCGTATGGTTATGCAATTTGGGAAAAAATGCAAGCAGAATTAGATAAAATGTTTAAAGAAACAGGTCATCAAAATGCATATTTTCCATTATTTGTACCAAAAAGTCTTTTTGAAGCTGAAGAAAAAAACGCTGAAGGTTTTGCAAAAGAGTGTGCTATTGTTACACATTATAGACTACAAAACGATCCAGATAGAGCTGGTAAATTAAGAGTAGATCCAGAAGCAAAATTAGAAGAAGAGTTAATTGTAAGACCAACTTCTGAAGCTATTATATGGAATACTTATCGTGGTTGGATTCAATCATACAGAGATTTACCACTATTAATCAATCAATGGGCTAATGTTGTACGTTGGGAAATGCGCACACGTTTATTTTTACGTACAGCAGAATTTTTGTGGCAAGAAGGACATACAGCTCACGAAACAAAAGCCGAGGCAATTGCAGAAACTCAACAAATGAATCAAGTGTATGCTACTTTTGTAGAGAATTTTATGGCAATACCTGTAATACAAGGGGTGAAAACCGAAAGTGAGCGTTTTGCTGGTGCGGAAGAAACGTATTGTATTGAAGCATTAATGCAAGATGGAAAAGCGTTACAAGCAGGAACATCTCACTTTTTAGGACAGAATTTTGCAAAAGCTTTCGATGTAAAGTTTGCTAATAAAGAAGGCAAACAAGATTACGTTTGGGCAACTTCATGGGGGGTGTCAACCCGATTAATGGGCGCTTTAATTATGACACATAGTGATGACCATGGACTAGTGCTGCCACCAAGTTTAGCACCTAATCAGGTTGTTATTGTTCCTATATATAAAAGTGAAGAACAATTAGCAGAAATTACAAATGTCGTTAACGGCATTATGAGTGATTTAAGAAGTAAAGGTGTTGCCGTTAAGTTTGATAATAGAACAACACACAGACCAGGAGCAAAATTTGCACAACATGAATTACAAGGCGTGCCATTGAGAATAGCAATTGGGCCTAAAGATTTGGAAAATGGAACAGTAGAATTGGCTAGAAGAGATACTTTAACTAAAGATGTAGTAGGTTTAGATAATCTTACTGAAACTGTTGAAGGATTAATGACAGAAATTCAAGATTCATTATTTAATAAAGCATTAGATTTTAGAAATAATCATTTAACAGAAGTTAATACTTTTGATGAGTTTAAGACGGTTTTAGAAACTAAAACAGGATTTGTTTCGGCACATTGGGATGGCACTTCAGAAACCGAAGACAAAATAAAAGAACTTACTAAAGCGACTATTAGGTGTATTCCATTGGAAATTAAGGACGAAGAAGGTGTTTGCGTTTATAGCGGAAAGCCTTCGAAACACAGAGTATTATTCGCAAAAGCATATTAAATAAAAATTTTTACAAAAAAGTTTATTTAGGTATTGCAAGAGTGGAAAATAGTTGTATTTTTGCATCCGCAATGGAGACATTGTTAGTTATTTGAAAAGTATTGTAAGTTTAAATTTTAATAATTTGTTTGCATGCTTAAAACAAATGGCCCGTTCGTCTATCGGCTAGGACGCCAGGTTTTCATCCTGGTAAGAGGGGTTCGATTCCCCTACGGGCTACAATTTTTAATAAGAAAAAAATAAAATGGCAAATCATAAGTCAGCGTTAAAAAGAATTAGAAGTAACGAATCTAAAAGATTAGTAAACAAGTATCAGCATAAAACTACTCGTAATGCTATTAAAAAATTACGTGAGTTAACTGATAAGAAAGAAGCTGAAAAAATGTTTCCTTCAGTTATATCTATGTTAGACAGATTAGCTAAGAAAAATGTTATTCATGCTAATAAAGCTGCAAACCTTAAATCTGGTTTAGCAAAACACGTTGCTGCACTTTAATATAAAGATTTACAAATAATTTACAAAAAGCTTCTCAGAAATGAGAAGCTTTTTTTGTGGGCTTAAAATTAGTTTTTAACACTCTCAAGTAGTTTCTTAAAGTGTATTTAAAAAAAGGTGACAG
This sequence comes from uncultured Flaviramulus sp., assembly GCA_947487155.1. Lineage (GTDB taxonomy): Bacteria > Bacteroidota > Bacteroidia > Flavobacteriales > Flavobacteriaceae > CANLXL01. The sequence goes on along the minus strand of CANKVS010000011.1, from coordinate 106 downwards.
ATTTTAATTAAAATCTGCTACCCTTTTTTGGATCAAGACCAATTGTTGTGTGTTAAGCAAAAATAGTAGTTAGTCTGAAGAGGAAGAATTCTACATTTTTGACACC
>CANKVS010000010.1 GCA_947487155.1 uncultured Flaviramulus sp. | reverse complement strand
AATATCAAACTATAGAAATCAGGTATGAAAAATTAATATCAACGCAATATTAAACTAGAGCCTTTTTAATTATATTTATCTTACATTTTAATTTGTTTATGATCTTAGCAAGTGAATTGATTAAAAAAAACCTAATCTAATAATTCTAGTACACTTAATACAACACAGTGGTCTGTAACCTACTCATTACAAATTACTTTAGTATTATAAAACACGCCATTTATTAGCTGGTTTAAAAAGCACATAATCAATTTTAACCGTTGGATTAGCAACAGGAATTGTAGGATTTAAATTAGTGTCTGAAAGTGTCCATTCAGAAAAAAGAATCTGCATTGTTTCGCTATCTGGTTCGGCATTTAAATCGCCCGCCAAAATAGAAGGTATATCATCATTAGAAAAAAGTTCATGTAATTGTTTTGCTTGATTAATTCTATCTGTTTCGTCTTTAGTATGGTTTAAATGAGTTCCCACAAAACGAATTACATCCCCACTTTTAATCTTAACTTTTACATCTAAAGCTGCTCTTGGTTCTTTTCCTTCTCTTGCATTTAATTCATGATTTTTACGAATACTTTGAAAGCATACCTTCTCCGTATTCGCCACCATCAAAAGACATTGCCTTTCCAAATAATGGTGCCATTTTTGTTCGTTGCCCTAATTCGGTAACTAAATCATAATTTCGAGCGCGGTTAGTTTTATTATCTACCTCTTGCAAAGCTACAAGATCTGGATTTACATCATTAATTACTTTAGCCAATAATTCTAAATCAAACTTTTTTTCTGCACCAACAGTTTCTCCATGATAAATATTGAATGATAATACCCTTACTATTCTTGAAGAATCAATTTTGGTTTGAGAAAATATTGAAAAACCAGAAAGCATGATAAAACCAAAAATCAGCAATTTTAATGTTACTTTTTTTCTTCCAATCATTTTAAGAAGTATTAAATTAGAACTTTATTATTACTTTTACATGCAACAAACTAACACATAAAACATGTCGGTAGCCAAAAAAGAATACAAGCGCATTACAGTTAAAACATTAGTGGATATGAAAGCTAATGGTGAAAAAATTTCTATGCTTACAGCCTATGATTATACCATGGCAAAAATTGTTGATGGTGCAGGTATAGATGTTATTCTTGTAGGAGACTCTGCAAGTAATGTTATGGCGGGTCATGAAACGACGTTACCTATTACCTTAGACCAAATGATTTATCATGCGTCTTCTGTAATCAGAGCAATTGACAGATGTTTGGTAGTTGTAGATTTACCTTTTGGCAGCTACCAAAGTGATCCTAAAGAGGCCTTAAGATCTGCTATTAGAATAATGAAAGAAAGTGGTGCACACTCTGTTAAAATGGAAGGCGGCAAAGAGATTAAAGAATCTATAAAGCGTATATTAAATGCTGGTATTCCTGTTATGGGACATTTAGGTTTAACACCACAATCTATATATAAATTTGGCACATATACGGTTAGAGCTAAAGAAGAAGAAGAAGCAGAACGCCTTATTGAAGATGCTAAAATGCTAGAAAAAATTGGTTGTTTTGCTATTGTGCTAGAAAAGATTCCTGCAAAACTTGCTAAACGGGTTGCCGAAAGTGTAAGTATACCTATAATTGGCATTGGTGCAGGTAATGGCGTAGATGGACAAGTTTTAGTGCTTCATGATATGTTAGGAATGACTCACGAATTTAATCCTCGTTTTTTACGCAGGTATATGAATTTATATGAAGATATGACTGCTGCAATTTCGCAATATGTAGATGATGTAAAAACACAAGATTTCCCGAATGATACGGAACAATATTAAGCCCTTTTGTCCTGCGGACATTTCCCCGAAGGGGAAAATAGTTTCAAACTATAGTTCTAATAACTATCAGAATAAATTTCATATATAAACTTTTAAACTTTGTGACTTAGCGCCTTTGCGAGAGAAGCAAAAACTAATACAATTCGTGTCAGAAAAAATTCTTTCCAATAAAAACAATCTTCAGGTCCTTTATGAAGACAATCATATTATTATAATCAACAAACGTGCTGGCGATATTGTTCAAGGCGATAAAACTGGAGACAAGCCTTTAAGCGACGTTGTAAAGGAATATATAAAGGATAAATACAAAAAACCTGGTAACGTATATTTAGGAACTGTACATAGGTTAGACAGACCAACAACAGGACTCGTAATTTTCTCAAAAACAAGTAAAGCCTTACCTAGACTTAATAAACTATTCGTTTCAAAAGATATTAGTAAAACCTATTGGGCTGTTGTTAAAAATGCACCACCAAAAAATGAAGACACGCTAATTAATTGGTTAAAAAAGAATCCTAAAAACAACAAATCTTTTACGTACGCCAAAGAAGTAACCGATAGTAAAAAGGCTGTTCTTCATTATAAAATTTTAAAAAAATTAGACTATTACGTTTTGTTAGAAATTGAATTAGAAACTGGTAGACACCATCAAATTCGTTCTCAACTTTCAAATATAGGATGCCCAATTAAAGGCGATTTAAAATATGGGTTTAACAGAAGTAACTCAAACGCTGGTATACATTTGCACGCCAGACAAATACAGTTTACACATCCTGTTTCTAAAAACAGTCTCAATATAACAGCACCACTTCCCAAAGATCCTATTTGGGATGCTTGCTCTCCATAATTCAATCTGCTTCGATACTTGGTTACGAGGAATTCTTTTTGATTAAATGGGGTACTTTAATATAAGTTGAACCCCTTCTTTTGGTTTAGAAATAATATCTATAGTTGCATTAATTAAAGCAGCCCTACTCTTCATATTAATTAAACCAGAACCCTTTTCAATGGTATTTACATCAAAACCTTTTCCGTCATCTGACGCGGTAATTATTAAAGCATTTGGTTGATATTCTAAAAGTATATTGAGGTTTTTAGCTTCGGAATATTTAACCGAATTAGATAAAAACTCTTGTAGTATTCTAAATATTATAATTTCATGCTTACGATTATCAAAATTAACTTTCTCGCCTTTAGTTATTAATTCGGCAGAAGCAAATTTCATTTTCTTTAAACGAGCTAGTTCATTACTTATAGATTTTTCGAAACCAATATTTAAAATCACCTCATTATTTAACGATTTAGATAACGACCGTACTTCGAGCAAACTCTCTTTTAAAGCGTTTGACGTTTCTCCAAATTTTTCCTTTACATCATCAGTAACTTCCATTTTTAAAATACTTAATTGCATACTGGCAAACGATAGCAATTGCCCTATGTTATCATGTAATTCCCAACCAATGTTTTTTAAAGTTTGTTCTTGGGTTTCGGTTTGTACTTTGGTAATTTCTTCTTCAAAAGCTTGTTGTGCTTTAATTCTATCTAAAAGTAATTTGTTTTTTCGTTTTTGAAATACTACAAAAAACACAATAACTAAGGATGTTATAATAATTAACACCATAATCATATAGACCAATAGGTAACGCTCAGAAGCTGTTGAAACTGGTTTTGTTTGTAGTAATAAAATATTTAAAAAATTAGTCATTATTTAATTCTGGTTCACAAAATATTAAAGCAAATGTAAAGGTTGAATACATAAATATATTGGCAAATAAATAGATTTGCCATCTTAAAAAGATAAAGTTCCAATCTCTTTTTGAGCTACCAACTTCATAAGTGAAATATACATCATAAAACTCTAAAGGAGTTACAACCAACCACCAAATAAATATAACTACACTTATATAAAAATTCAACGATTTATAAAATGTCAGTACTTTATCACTTTGTAGAACTTCAATTAAGTAAAAGACTGAACATAAAAATATAATAATAGATCCTAATACACCCAAAATAGGAAAGTATCTTTCGGAAAAATCATTTATGTTTAAAATAATATAACTAACCGAAAATATAAAAAAAGTAATAGCACCAAACTTTATAGTATTCTTAAAACTATATTTTTTTAATATTCTATAAAAATAAAATGAATAAAATAAAATAGCTCCTATTATCCAATAAGACGTTGCCCACCAATAATTCTTTTCAATAACTGTGCCTATAAGAAAACTTAAAAATTTATCTGGATGAACATACCTAGCATATCCTCCAAGGATATCACAAATTGTAAGATATATTAAAAACCAAATGAAATACGTTACAGGTGTTCCCCTATATTTACTATATAATAACACCCCAGTTAAAGCCACTATTACCTCTATTGCATGTGTTATTAATATATAGTTTTTTAATAAAAAATCTTCCATTAAGGATTATTGGTTTCTAATTCTGGCTTACAATAAATTAAAGCAAACGTAAACGTTGAATACATAAATATGTTAGCAAATAAATAAATCTCCCATCTTAGAAAAATAAAATTCCAATCATAATGCGAATTATAAATATCATAAAAGACCAAAGGCGTAATAATAAGCCACCATATAAAAATAGCAAAACTTATATAAAAGTTTATAGATTTATAAAAGGTTAATATTCTATCACTTTGCAATATTTCAATAAAATAAAAGACCGTACATAAAAATATAATAACAGCCCCTAGAATACTTATAATTGGGAAAAAACGAACGAAATAATCATTCCAATTCACAATAATATAAACTACTGAAAATGCTAAAAAAACTAAACTGGAATATTTAATTACTCTAATAAAACCTTTTGTTTTCAAAATTTTATTATAATAAAAAGCAAAAAATAGAATTGCTCCAATTATCCAAAATAATGTAGACCACCAATAATTTCGAACAAATACAGTTCCTTGCAAAAAATTTAAAAAGCCATCTCCCTTAATATAATATACATAACCTGCCAAAAAATCGCAAACAGATAGATAAACTAAAAAGTAAATAAAATATTTAGCAGCTGTATACTTATACTTTTTATAAAGTAATAAGCCTGTTACAGCTGCTAAAAATTCAATACACGAGGTAATTAAATATTTATATTCTAATAGAAAATCATTCATTAATTTATTGTGGAAACCCTCCATCTCCACCTTGCCCATTATTTAATGGAGGTACAGGTGGATTGCTGGCAAGTGCTTTAGAATTAAAAGGACTCATACTTCCTTTAGAAATAGATTTTGTTCCAGTAGGTGCAATAAACATAGTTGTATAACCCGCTTTGTTTTCTGATTGACTGTCCCCATAAACTCCAAGATAAACTTGAATACCGTCCATAGTATAACCTAAATTAGAGCATTCTTTTTCTGCATAGTCTAGATAATCTCTTATATCCTCCAAAGACCACCCAGTCCAACGATGATCTACTTTTCCTGCAGCTGAATCAACAGCAGCTTGACGAGTTCGTGTCCAATTATCATTTAAGGCAATAGCTTCTTTAACAGAAATAACGCCTTTTGGCTTAACTATTTCAATGTCTGTTTGCATGTCTTCAACTGGTCTTGGACATAAATAATACGTAGCAAAAGCGCCAATAAGAAATCCAATAATAATGTAGCTTAGTTTTTTCATAATTTAAATACGGTTTGTTAATTAATAATAGCTGTTTAAAATTAACAAAAAGATTGAATAAACCTACACTAAGGTTCAATAAAAAATAAAAAATAAAATTCTTACAGAAAGTATTTGTTCCTAGTTAGGAAAACCCAACATGGTCCCCATACCTACTGTAAATAACCAACAACCATAAACAGCATGTTCTATAGTAACTAATAGTGTTGACTGCGTTTTATTATAGGTAATAGCAAACAATAATCCGCCAAAAAATGTTAATACCATTACCAAGGGGTTTCTAAAAAATATATGTCCCAAAGAAAATACCATCGCGTTTATAAAAATGAATAAACGTTTATTATTAAACAAGCCTTGGTAACGCTGAAAATAGAAGGTTCTATATATTAATTCTTGAGGGTACACCGAAAATACACTGTAAAAAAATAATATAAAAATCCATAATTTAGGTTTATTAAGTAATACATTAAAAAGCGCTTCTTTATTGGTGAACACAACAAAACATGTGGTAACTACAATAATCACTAAAAGTTTAACAAGTGTGTGTTTAAAAAACAATTTCCAATTAAGATTTGAGCCTATTTTAATTTTTTTGTTTTCTACTTTAAGAAGCACATAAATAATATATAAAAACCCAACAACGCCAATACCTAGTTTAATTTTACCATCATATTTTATAATAAAACTAAGGGGCAACAAAATAAAAATAATAAAAAACTCAATACCTTTATAATAAACAGATTTCATCAAATTGTATTATATGTTTATAGCTGTAGTATGCCTTACTTCATTTATAACAAACATACTGTGTGTGCTACCAATATGGTTAATTGTTGTTAATTTTTTTACCATAAATTCTCTAAACGCCTCCATATCTTTAACCAACACTTTTATTAAGTAATCGTAATCGCCACTAACATGGTAGCACTCTAGCACCTCATTTATATTTGCTACTTCTTTTTCAAACCGCACGACATAGTCTTGCGAATGTTGCACTAACTTTATATGACAAAATGCTACAAAAGATTTATTTACTTTTTCCTTACTTACTAAAGCTACATATTTGTCGATAAAACGGGCTTTCTCTAATTTTTTAATCCGTTCGTAAACAGCCGTAACCGATAAGTTTAATTTGTTAGACAGTGCTTTATTGGTTTGTTTACTATCTTCCTGTAAATAGCCTAATAGTTTTTTATCAATCTCATCAAATACCATAAACGAAAATTTTTCATGAATATACAAAATAAAAATGCTTATGTAAATTTAAAATCATATGAATGCGCTATTTATAGATTTATAATCTAAATATTAAACTAATCATTGTTTATTATTCTTAATATATTGAATTTTGTTTTATAAACACCGTATTTAAAATGGCATTTAAACCCGCAAACCATATTCAAGACTTACAATATTTTGGTGAATTTGGAGGTGTAAACCCTTCAATTTCAGACTCCTCAACCTATACCTTTTTATCAGCAAAAACCATGTTTGATACTTTTGAAGGTAACGCAGATGGTTGCTACTTATATTCACGGCATACATCGCCTTCAAATTTATATTTAGGTGAAGCTTTAGCTGCTATAGAAGGCACAGAAACCGCTAATGTTTCGGCCTCTGGCATGGGAGCCATTACTCCTGTTATTTTGCAATTGTGTACTGCTGGCGACCATATAGTTTCAAGCAGAACTATTTACGGCGGAACGTATGCGTTTTTAAAAAACTTTACCCCTCGTTTTAATATTGAAACTTCATTTGTAGATATTACAAAACTAGACGCTGTTGAAGCTGCCATAACAAAAAACACGAAAGTTCTGTATTGTGAATCTGTTAGCAATCCGTTGCTAGAAGTCGCTAATATTAGAGGTTTGGCTGCTATTGCTAAAAGGCATGATTTAAAATTGGTTGTTGACAATACATTTTCGCCGTTAACAATTTCGCCAGCTACTTTGGGTGCCAATGTTGTAATACACAGTTTAACAAAATTTATCAACGGATCTAGTGATACAGTTGGTGGTGTAGTTTGCGGTACTCAAGAATTTATAAACGATTTACGCAATGTAAACGATGGTGCCTCAATGCTTTTAGGGTCGACAATGGATAGTTTAAGGGCGTCTTCAGTTTTAAAAAACCTTAGAACATTACACATTAGAATGCAACAACATAGTTTTAATGCTTCTTTTTTGGCTAAAAAATTTGAAGAAGATGGCTTAAAAACAGTATATCCAGGGATTAAATCGCACCCTTCTCATGAGTTGTTTAAATCGATGATGAATGAAAAATATGGCTTTGGTGGTATGCTAACTATTGATGTAGGGTCATTAGAAAAGGCAAACGAACTTATGGAGTTGATGCAAAATAGAAATTTAGGATACTTAGCTGTGAGTTTAGGTTTTTACAAAACATTATTTTCTGCTCCTGGTAGCTCAACATCATCTGAAATTCCTGAAGATGAACAAGTAGAAATGGGTTTAAGCGATGGTTTAATTCGTTTTTCAATTGGGTTAGATGCAGATATTGAGCGTACTTACCAAATGATACGTATGTGCATGGAAGAACTTAATATTTTAGAACCTAAAGAAGACGTAGAACTTGCATAATACTACCTATTAAAAATTTCTAAGAGGTTTTATTTACCTTTCATCCGTTCCCAAAGCAGTTTTATAGCTTTACTAAAATCACCAGTATTTGGTTCAAACGGTTTCATGTTTAACCTATTTTCATCTTTATATAAACTTAAAGAAAAAACAGGTTCTTTTAAGCCTGTATCATTTAAAACGGGGTATCTTAAATCGTAATAAGTAAAATTATTTTCGTCAATTTTTGATATATTATAATAGTAATTACTAAACCATGCTAATCTTTTTAAATCTGTATCTTCAAACAATTCATTCTCTCTAGATTTTGGCAACTCTTCAAAATCTAAAAAATATGCTTCAGAATCAAGTAAAGAGTAAAACGCAACATAATAAGCAGAATCATTTTCGGCTATGCCATACCATAATATATTATTTAAAATTGACGGTTGCGTACTAAACCTATCATATACTATATCAGATTTTTTTAATGATTTTTTAAAAATAGAATCTATATATACTTTATTCCCCAAAGTAAATAATATATAAATAGAACCAATTCCTATACCTAATTTTAACCACAACTTTCTTTTTTCTGAAGTTCTCTTAAAAAACATTAAAACTATCATACAAATTAAAAAAGGCAGTGTATATACTGGATCTGCTACCGCTATATTGTTAATTGCTACTCTATAATCACTAAAAGGTGCAAATAATTGTGTACCATAAGGTGTAAAGCAATCTAAAATTGGATGCGTAAAAAGTGCCCAGAAAAACAAACTTACCCAATTACTTTGAGTGGTTGTATCTTTTCTTCTTCCTGAATTGTATAATTTAAAAACCAACCATCCTAAAACAAAAGCGGCTAAAACAGAAAATAAAATGGAATGCATAAACCCGCGATGAAAAAGCATCGCATCAATCTCATTACCGTAAAGCCAACTACCAACAAAAACATCTAAATCAGGTATCGTTCCGCCAATAGCTCCAAACAGTAACGCTTTATTACCTATTTTCTTTCCTAAAATTGCTTCTCCACAAGCTGCGCCTAATACAATTTGAGTTAATGAATCCATTTACTTCTAAAATAATGAACCGCAAAAGTACTGAACAATTTCTATTTGCATACATTCAACTAAAATTGTAACATTACCTGACTAAAATTTTTAACATGCAAGACGGTGACAATATTTCTGAGTTTAAAGCTGATAAACAAAATATTATTGAAAACAAAGAATTAAATTTTATAGAAGCTTTAATTCCTGTTGTTATATTAATGGGCATGCTTGCCTATAACATCTTTTTTGTTGAAGATCAAGAGTGGTTTGGCACGTACACAAATCAAATTATTTTATTACTTGGTGGTGGTGTAGCTGCTATAGTAGGATTTTTTAATAAAGTAACTTTTAGCAACATGCTAACCGAAGTTTGGGAGAATTTAAGAAGTGTTTTTGTCCCTATTTTAATACTTCTTTTAGTTGGTGCTTTGGCAGGTACATGGCTAATTAGTGGTATAATTCCTGCTATGGTCTATTATGGATTACAAGTTTTAAATCCGAGTATTTTTTTACCTGCCTGTGTTATTATTTGCTCAATTATATCTATAGCAACAGGAAGTTCATGGACAACATCAGCAACAGTAGGTATTGCGCTAATAGGAATAGGTAGTGCCTTAGGTATTAGCCCAGGCATGATTGCTGGAGCCGTAATTTCTGGTGCGTATTTTGGTGATAAAATGTCACCTTTAAGTGATACTACAAACCTTGCCCCTGCTATGGCTGGGACGGACCTATTTACCCATATTAAGTATATGACCATTACAACTGTACCTACAATTGTAATAACACTTATTGTTTTTAGCGTTATAAGCTTAAATATAGATACATCTGGAAATGCAGACGTTAGTAATTTGCTCGTAACCATTGGTACTACTTTCAACATTTCACCTTGGCTATTTCTAGTTCCTTTAGCTGTAATTGCATTAATTCTTTTAAAGACCAAACCATTAATAGCATTAAGTAGCGGAATACTTTTAGCTATAATACTTGCTTTTATTTTTCAACCAGACATCTTAAGTAATTTAAGTGACTCTAAGCTTGGTACTGTGGTAAGCTCTATTTTAACGAACACTCAAATAACAACTGAAAATGAAAAACTAAACGAACTATTTTCTTCTGGCGGAATAAATGGTATGCTTTGGACTATATTTTTAATAATTTGTGCTATGGTATTTGGAGGTGTTATGGATGCTATTGGAGCCTTAGCCCGAATTACTAAAGCACTCCTATCTTTCACAACTACTGTTTTTGGTTTATTTGCCAGTACTGTAATAAGTTGTTTAGGATTAAATACTATAGCTTCAGATCAATATTTAGCTATAGTAATTCCTGGGAAAATGTTTAAAAAAGCTTTTGAAGATAAAAACTTAGCTCCTGAAAACTTGAGTAGAACTTTAGAAGATTCTGGAACCGTAACATCTGTTCTTATTCCATGGAATACTTGTGGTGCATATCAATCTGGCGTACTTGGAGTTGGAGTAGCTGAATATTTTATTTATGCCATTTTCAATTGGCTAAGTCCGTTTACAACGCTTTTAATTGCCTCTTTAAATATTAAAATCAGGCAACTTACTTCAAATAACAAATAATTATCGTTTTTTAGTTTTTAAATAGTTAAAAATTATAGTTGAATAAATAATTAAAATTTTTAATACTATCTAAAAATGAAGTTGTGTATTACTTTTGTGCTATATAAAATTAATAACAATTTAAATATAAAAAACACATGTCATTTGTAGGTAAAAAATTCCCAGATTTAAACGTAGACACCATGAACGAAATGGGCGACACTTTTAAAGTTAACGTTCTTGAAGAAGCTGTTAATAACAAGAAAAAAGTTGTATTATTCTGGTATCCAAAAGACTTTACTTTTGTTTGTCCAACCGAATTACACGCTTTTCAAGAAGCCGTAGCAGAATTTGAAAAAAGAAATACAGTAGTAATTGGTGCATCTTGCGATACGCCCGAAGTTCATTTTGCTTGGTTAAATACAGCCAAAGATAATGGCGGTATAGAAGGTGTTACTTACCCACTTTTAGCAGATAGTAACAGAAACCTATCAAGTATTTTAGGTATTCTTGATATTACCAATGAAACCTATAATGAAGAAACAGGAACTGTACAGGTTGAAGGCGACAATGTTACTTACAGAGCCACTTACATCATAGATGAAGATGGTGTTGTACAACACGAAAGTATTAACAATATGCCATTAGGTAGAAATGTAAACGAGTACATTCGTATAGTAGATGCTTTAACGCATAACCAAAAACATGGTGAAGTTTGTCCTGCAAACTGGGAAGAAGGTAAAGATGCTATGCAAGCTAACGCAAAAGGTACAGCAGAATATTTAGCTTCACATTAAAAAATATTTCAACAAACAAATACCAAATTCTAAGAATAATAAAATTAGAATTTGGTATTTTTTAAAAATTAAAAACTATGGTTCAAGAATTAGAACAAGATAATTTAGGCGATATTATTTCAAACAACAACACCGTTATTGTGCAATATTCTGCCACTTGGTGTGGCAACTGTAGAATTATGAAACCTAAATTTAAAAAGTTAGCATCAGACAACGAAAATGCTACTTTTGTTATTGCAGATGCTGAAAAATTCCCAGAATCTAGAAAATTAGCAACTGTTGATAATTTACCAACTTTTGCCACATTCAAAAATGGAACTTTTGTAAAGCAGGTTCAAACTAATAAATTTGAAGTTTTAAAAGAATTAGCAAATGAAGCTACCAGTAATTAAGCACTTAACACAATTCATTGAAGATAACGATGAAGATTTTGTTATCGAAACTATTGAAACTTTAGAAGCTTTAACTGAAGTTTCGTCTTTAAAAGATGAAGAACTAGACGTTATTGGCGAACTTATCTCTAACATGTACGGTGCCGTTGAAGTTAATAAAATGATAAAAGAAGGTACACCTAAAAAAGAGGCTTTAAATAGTTTTATGAAACGCGTTTTAGGTTCTATTGACACTTAAAATACCCATACTATTAGTAAGCACATTAAAAATGCTTTATTCTATAAAATGAATAAAGCATTTTTTTATAAAACTATTTTAACTCCAATAGCCATATAAAGAGTAAATATGCCTATTTTTAAATTCTAATTTAAAACATAAAAATGGCAAAAATAACTTTAGGTGGTAATCCTGTAATTACTTCTGGAAACCTTCCTGCAATTGGAGAAAAAATATCTAATTTTAAATTGGTAGCTACCGATCTTTCTACAAAAACCTTAAACAACTTTAGCGAAAATAACCTAATATTAAACATATTCCCTAGTGTAAACACTGGTGTATGTTCGGCATCGGTTAGAGCTTTTAATAAAGCAGCAGCGTCTTTAAATAATACAAAAGTACTTTGTATCTCAAGAGATTTGCCTTTTGCTCAAGAACAATTTTGTGCAGCTGAAGGACTAGAAAATGTAGTAATGCTTTCTGATTTTAAAGCTGGTAATTTTGGAAAAGACTACGGTTTAATAATGACTAATGGTATTTTTGATGGATTACTGTCTAGATGCATCATTATTGCAGATAAAACAAGTACTGTTATTTACACCGAACAAGTACCAGAAATAGGACAAGAACCTAATTACGATGAAGCCTTAAAAGCATTAAAGTAAACTACCTCGAAGCAAATTTAGGAGCGTTTAAATCTCGATTGTCGAGTAAATATCTGTAAAAATTAATGAGCAAAAAAGAATCCTTCTTAATTAACCGTTTAAAAAGTGTTGGTTATGCCTTAAAAGGAGCTGTTTTATTATTAAAAACAGAAGCTAGCATTAAAATTCAGTTTGTAATTGCCCTATTGTTAACTGCTGCTGGGTTTTATTTTAATATTTCAACAACCGAATGGATTATTCAATTATTATCCATTAGTTTAGTTATGAGTATAGAAGGTGTTAATACAGCTATTGAAGAAATTGCCGACTTTATGCATCCAGGGCGTCATAATAAAATTGGACTTATAAAAGATATTGCTGCGGGTGCTGTATTTATAGCATCTGTTTTTGCTGTTATTATTGGTTTTATAATCTACCTGCCAAAGATTTTTTAATATACGATTACCATTAGGATAAACGTTAGTAATTTGTATTTTTGTTGAATTGTGAAAATAATTCAATCTCAAACGCTTGTAACCAGCATAATTGAAGTGTATATTTTTGGATATAAATTTGAAACAATAACCTACTAATGGCCAAGAAAAAAACCAAAACTAAAAAACCACCTAAAAAAAAGCTTAAAATGCCTAGTTTTAAGTTATCAAGTCAGCAAAAACTCGTATTGGGTAGTTTTTTAGCCATTTTTGGCATTTTATTATGTATCGCCTTTGTTTCATTCTTTTTTACTGGTGAAGCAGACCAAAGCAGTATTTCCAATTTCACATCCAGAGATGCAACATCTAAAAATTGGTTAAGCAAATCTGGAGCTTGGTTAAGCGACTTTTTTATACGACGCGGGTTTGGCGTTTCAGCCTTTATACTATCTGGGTTAATTTTCCTATCTGGTGTTTACGTATTAATGGATATTGCAAAAGCCAAATTAAGACAACACTGGTTTTGGGGTGTTTTAATTATGATATGGATATCAATCCTACTAGGTTTTTTCAACAATAATAGCGATATTCTTGGAGGCACTATTGGTTTCGAATTAAATACTTTTTTACAAGATTATGTTGGAAAAATAGGTACTAGCCTGCTATTACTTTTTGGACTAATAGCGTATTTAGCCATTCGATTTAAAGTTACTTTTCAAAGTATTGCAAAGCTTTTTAAATCGGCTAAAAAAGATATTACAAAGGAGTTCGCTCAAGCTAAAGATGAGTTTTCTGTACCGTTAGATAACAATTTATCAGAAGAAGCTGAAGCCATTAAAACAGCGTTCGAAATTCCTTTAGAAAATAACAAAACAAAAAAAGAAACCAAACCCAATTTAGCACCATTAGAAGTTAAAATCCCTTCAGAAGAAAATATTGAAATAGAAGAACCCGAACTAGAAATGAAGGTTGAAACTATTGCAGAAGAACTCTCTGAAACCAATAACTTAGCCAATAAATTAGTTGAAGATTTCGGGCAGTTTGATCCTACTTTAGAATTGAGTAACTATCAATTCCCACCACTCGAACTTTTAAAAAAGTACGATACTGAAGGCATTACGATAAACCAAGAAGAATTAGAGGAAAACAAAAACCGTATTGTTGAAACCTTAAACAATTATAAAATTGGTATTGCTAGTATAAAAGCAACCATTGGACCTACGGTAACGCTATACGAAATTGTACCAGAAGCAGGTGTTCGTATTTCAAAAATTAAAAATCTTGAGGACGATATTGCCTTATCACTTTCTGCACTTGGCATTCGTATTATAGCACCAATTCCTGGGAAAGGTACCATTGGTATTGAGGTGCCAAATAAGAACTCAACTATCGTTTCTATGCGATCTGTAATTGCCTCTAAAAAGTTTCAAAGTTCCGAAATGCAACTTCCTATTGCTTTAGGAAAAACCATTAGTAACGAAACCTTTGTTGTTGATCTTGCGAAAATGCCGCATTTACTTATGGCAGGAGCAACCGGACAAGGAAAATCGGTAGGTTTAAATGCCGTTTTAACATCATTATTATACAAAAAACATCCTGCCGAAGTTAAATTTATTTTAGTCGATCCTAAAAAAGTCGAACTAACACTTTTTAATAAAATCGAGCGTCATTATTTAGCAAAACTGCCAGATAGTGAAGATGCTATTATAACAGATAACACCAAGGTTATCAATACATTAAATTCGTTATGTATTGAAATGGATAACCGTTACGAGTTACTTAAAAATGCATTGTGCAGAAATATTGCAGAATACAATGCAAAATTTAAAGCTCGAAAATTAAACCCTAATGATGGGCATCAATTTTTACCGTATATCGTTTTAGTGGTTGATGAATTTGCCGATTTAATAATGACTGCTGGTAAAGAGGTAGAAACGCCTATTGCACGTTTAGCACAATTAGCACGAGCTATTGGTATTCATTTAATTATTGCTACACAACGACCATCGGTTAATGTAATTACAGGTATTATAAAAGCCAATTTCCCTGCACGTATTGCTTTTAGAGTTACCAGTAAAATAGATTCTCGTACCATTTTAGATGGCTCTGGAGCAGATCAATTAATTGGTCGAGGCGATATGTTATTTACTCAAGGAAACGATGTTATTCGTGTACAATGTGCATTTGTTGACACTCCAGAAGTTGAAAGAATAACCGAATATATTGGTTCTCAAAAAGCGTATCCTGAAGCTTTTCAGCTACCCGAATATGTTGGTGAAGATAGTGGCATAGGTCTTGATATAGATATTTCAGATAGAGATAAACTGTTTAAAGATGCTGCTGTTGTTATTGTAACCGCGCAACAAGGATCGGCATCTTTATTACAACGAAAATTAAAATTAGGGTACAATCGCGCAGGAAGGTTAATAGATCAATTAGAAGCCGCAGGTATTGTAGGCCCTTTTGAAGGTAGTAAAGCCAGACAAGTGCTAGTTACAGATTTAATAGCGCTTGACGCCCTTTTAGCAAATGAAAATTTATAATTAAAAATGAAGATTAAAAATATACTATTAATACTGTGTTTTTCTATAACCTTTAATGCTATAGCGCAAAATCCTGGAAAAACATTACTAAATGAAGTTTCTAAAAAAGTAAAAAGCTATAATAATATTGCTTTAGATTTTAAGTTTGTTCTTGAAAATGCTTCAGAAAACATGAAACAAGAAACAAAAGGCGATGTGGTAATGCAAGGCGAAAATTACAGGCTAAATATTTTTGGCGTTACTCGTATTTTTAATGGTAAAACATTGTACAATATAAGTCCAGAAGATGAAGAAATAACTATTTCAACTAAAAATGAAGATGAGGAAGACACTATAACACCTAGTAAAATGTTATCGTTTTACGAAGATGGTTACATGTACGACATGGATATTGAACAAAACATTAAAGGCAGAAAAATTCAATATGTAAAACTAACCCCTATAGATTCAAACTCAGAAATAAATTATATTCTTTTAGGAGTTGACACACAAACAAAACATATCTACAATTTAATTCAGGTTGGTAAAAACGGAACTAAAACAACACTTACGGTTAATTCTTTTAGAACTAACGAGCCTTTATCAAAAACCTTATTTACCTTTGAAGCCGATAAATACACTGATTATTATATCAATAAAATAGATTAGGTAAATCCTTGTGAAAATACTAGACCGCTACATACTAACCTCTTACCTTAAAACATTTTTGAGCGTTTTTTTAATTCTGATGATGATTTTTGTGTTGCAAGCCATTTGGTTGTACATAAAAGAATTGGCAGGAAAAGATTTAGATGTAGAAGTTATACTTAAATTCTTATTATATGTAACGCCTACATTAATTCCTTTAATATTACCGCTTACCATACTATTAGCATCCATTATGGTGTTTGGTAGTTTTGCTGAAAACTACGAGTTTGCCGCGATGAAATCTACTGGGATTTCGTTACAACGTGCCATGAAAGGTTTAAGTGTTTTCATACTATTTTTAGGTATCGTTACTTTTATTTTTTCTAATAATGTTATTCCATGGGCCAATTTTAATTTTTTTAATTTAAGAACAAATATTAAGAAAACTAAACCTGAAATGGCTATTGTTGAGGGACAGTTTATTCAAGCAGACCCTCAATATAATATTAAAGTTGAAGAAAAAAACGGAAATAAATTTAAAAATGTTGTTATACATGAAAAGCCTAAAGGCGCAAGAACCAATGCTAGAATAATTAAGGCAAAAACAGGAGAGTTAGCGAGCAAAGAAGAATCAAGTGTTTTAAAGCTTATTTTATATGATGGTAATTATTATAATGAAATAACACCAAGAAAAGCAAAAGATAGAAAAAAATACCCCGCAGCTAAAAGTACTTTCGAAAAATATACTATTAGTATAGATTTAGCAGATACGGATGATGTTGATTTTGAAAACAAAGCACATACCGACAGGTTTAATATGCTAAACATGAGTCAACTTGATGAAACTATAGATTCGTTAACATTAAAACGAGAGAATGAGCACAAAGCCTTTTCAAAAAATTTACTTCAACGATCGAGCATCAATAAACTTAACTCAAAACAATGGGAAACAAAAAAAATAGATTCCATTTACAATGGCGATATTCTTGATCTTTTTAAAACTAAAAATAAGTTGCAAATTGTAGGCATTGCTTTAAATGGAGTAAAAAGTACTAATCAAATAACAACTTCTAAGCTACCAACAATAAAAAGAGAAACTAAAACTTTTAATAAACATATTACTTCTTACCATGAAAAAATAGCACTTAGTTTTGCTTGTATTATTTTATTCTTCGTTGGTGCACCACTTGGGGCTTTAATTAGAAAAGGTGGTATTGGTTTACCAATGATTATTGCCATATTACTATTTTTAAGTTATCATTTTATTGGATTGTTTGCTAAAAACAGTGCAGAGAATGGTACTTTAAACCCCATATTAGGTGCTTGGTTTTCTACATTAATCATGCTACCTCTTGGTATATTTTTAACTAAGCGAGCTACTCAAGATAAAGGCTTATTTGAAGTTGGAAATATTGTTGAACCTTTAAAGAAAATGTTCAATATAAAAGAAAAAAACAGTGTTAGTTATAAATTTTTACAACCATATACTAATGAGAAATTAGTAGATGTTATTAATAATTATGACACACTTGGGCATCATGAAAATAGCCGTTACGAAGCCATAAAACTTCTTAATAACAGAGGGCTTTCAACTACCGAGCTAAGGGAAAATGGGCTTGCTATAAATAAAGAATACGACACATCTGAAACTATTTCTAAAGACTATAAAGCACACGCTACTTTTGCTCTCGTCTTATATAGCATTGGTATTGTTTTATTGGTTTTATTCTTTGTTTTTAAAAACAATAAACTGCCATCATTACAGTCTGCTTCAATTCAATTGAGCGCTATAGCTTTGTTTTTATTTATCGTTTATTATTTAAAATCTATATTCAATTTATCAAAATTTTATAATCATATAAATAAAAAGAATAAACGCTCAGGTATTATACTTTTACTAATAGGACTTCCTTTATATATAATTCCTCATTTCTTTTTAAAGTCGAAAATTAAAGAAGACTTAAAACTAAATTGCTTAGATAGTTTAAAATAAGCAATATCTTTGCACATTATTATGGAAACTATGACTTTAAACAACACTCAGGAAATTAAACTTAACTCCATTCATGAAGCTATAGACGACATTAGGAATGGAAAAGTTATTATTGTTGTTGATGATGAAAATAGAGAAAATGAAGGCGATTTTGTTGCTGCTGCAGATATGGTAACCCCACAAATGATAAATTTTATGGCAACCCATGGCAGAGGCCTTATTTGCACCCCTCTTACAGAAACACGTTGTAAAGAACTTGAGTTAAACATGATGGTTAGAAATAACACAGACCTCATGGAAACGGCCTTTACAGTATCTGTAGATTTACGAGGCGAAGGGGTAACTACTGGTATTTCGGCTAGCGATAGAGCAAAAACGGTTAAAGCATTAATTAATCCTAATACTAAACCTTTTGAGTTAGGGCGTCCTGGACATATTTTTCCTTTAGTAGCTAAAGAAGGTGGTGTTTTACGACGTACTGGCCATACCGAAGCAGCCATAGATTTTGCGCGATTAGCAGGTTTAAAACCTGCTGGTGTTATTGTTGAAATTATGAACGAAGATGGTACCATGGCACGTTTACCTGAACTTGTTAAGGTTGCTAAAAAATTAGATTTAAAAATTGTTTCCATTGAAGATTTAGTGGCATATAGAATGCAACACGACTCTTTAATCGACAAAAAAGAAGATTTTCAAATAGAAACGCGTTTTGGAAATTTTAGGTTAAGGGCCTACAAACAAACTACTAATAATCAAGTGCATATTGCTTTAACAAAAGGACAATGGAAGGATAACGAACCTGTACATACCAGAATTAATTCTACATTAATAAATAACGATATTCTTGGTACACTTACAAATAATGTTGACAAGCAATTAGATAATATGTTTAAAGTTATAAATAATGAAGGCAAAGGTGCTATTTTATTTATAAACCAGGAATCGCAGTCTATGAATATTTTAAAACGATTGTCTTTTTTAAACGAAAACCAAAAAGATAACAAAATCATTAAAGCGCCCAGAATAAATATGGATAATAGAGATTTTGGTATTGGAGCTCAAATATTACATGATTTAAACATACATAAATTACGACTAATTTCTAATGCAGAAGAACATGCTAAACGTGTTGGTTTAATAGGCTATGGTTTAGAAATTGTTGATTATGTTAAGTTTTAAAATTTAAAAATCGTTCTTAATTTTTCGGAATCTTCGTTTATAAAAACTTGTTCCAAAATATCTTTCATTAATTTAATATTATTTCTGTCTTTATTATAATCTTCATACAGTTTGGGGTAATCCTTTATTAATAATACTTTCATTTTATTTGCATCAATAATATGAAATTGTCCAGAATATATATCTAGCATAACATGCGAATTACTATTCGATGCCATCAATCCTAAAACACCAAAAGCTAAAGACATTTCTGAAGCTTGTTCTGTATGAACAAATGTATCATTAAACAACAAAAAATCTTTTACTCTTTCTGTTTTTACAAAATGTTTTTCTCCAGAATAATTTGAAGCATTTATATAAACAGACTTTCCGTTAGAAAAGGCATAATACAACGCTCTTTTATGACTCCTTTCTTCAAGGAATAATTTATCAGGACGATTTCTATTTGCTTTGAATTTTATTAAAGAATCCACAAAAGGAGTGTTATTATACAATTCAAGAAAAGTTGTAAAAAAGCCTTCTTTTACTTGCTCATTTAAGATGGCTGGTTTTAATGAAGTAGAAAGCGAAATTACTCTAGGTTCTGGCTTCTCACCATAAATTAAACTTCGTTCAAATTGCATCAAACAATCCTTTAAAACAGCTCTAATTCTATCGTTGTGTTTTCCTGTAACATCTGCACTGTTTTTTTCCCTGTAAGCCGAAAAACTGCCTTCAAGATAATAGGTGTCATTATCTTTTTTGGTTAATATATCTAAACTTATAATAGCCTTACCTGTTTCTTTAAAAGCTCCTGTTTTTTCGGAAATTAATAATTGATTTATTCGTAATATTAAAGGCTTCTTCAATGAATCTACAGGAAAAATAGTATGTATATAATTTAATATTTCATCCTGAAACGGGTTTTTAAAATTTGATAACACTTTTTTATTAAAAATACCTTTCTGAGCAATTCCTATATTATCCTTATAAATACGATTGTCTATAACCTCAGATATATAAAAGTCTACGTTTTCTGATGTTTCTGTTTTATTAGACAATAACTCAATGATATGCTGCTTTTTATTTTGACTAGAAGCTATAACTGATACCAATCCAAATAAAACAAGAACAAGTCGTTTTTTCATGATTATATCAATGATTTAATAATATTAGTCATTTTTAAAGCTCTTTCTTTAACTTCTTGTTCTGTCCAAGATAATTTTATTAAACAAGATATATTTCGAGCTATATAATGATCTGATTTTTCGAAAGTTTTAGTTTGAAGGTATTTTAACCCTTCTTTTACTTCATTTGAAATTGGATAAAGCGATTTTAAATCCTTTAAATGTTCCCACCTCCTAATATAATGCCAATTATTATCGTAATAATTCCAGCATGCATCTACACCTCCTTCATTAAAACCTTGAATAACTTTTCTAGCAATTTCCATATTTGGTAAAAAGAAATTTAAAAACGCATAGCTTTCTTCACCGCCTTCTGGTACTGTTCTAAAGGTTACTTTTGGAATTTGTGATAAAGCCGCTCTTATAATGGTGTGATTTCTTTTTTGAATAGCAATAAATTCTGGTAATCGTTTTACTTGTGCTAAACCAACGGCTGCATGTAATTCTGAAATTCTAAAATTATAACCTAAAAACGGATGTGTTTCTGCTCCCCTATCGTTTCCAATATGATCGTGCCCATGATCGCTATAATGGTCCGAATTTGTGTAGTATTCTTTAGTGTTTGTAATTATAGCTCCGCCTTCGCCGCAGGTAATGGTTTTAACAAAATCGAAAGAAAAGCATCCTAAATTGCCAATGCTTCCTAAAGGTTTTCCTTGATAAGTTCCTCCAATGGCTTGACATGCATCTTCAATTAAAATTACATTGTTTGTATTACATATGTGCTGTAAAGCGTTCATATCGCCCATACTTCCGCACATTTGAACCACCATTATTGCTTTAGTTTTTGGTGTAATGGCTTGTTTAACTGCTTCTGGGTTTAATGCTAATGTGTCATCAATATCTACTAAAACGGGTATAGCTCCAAGCATCATAATGGCCTCAAAGCTAGCAACAAAGGTAAATGTTGGCATGATAACTTCGTCACCAGCTCCAACCCCTGCTGCTGCTAATGCTACAGAAACTGCTGCTGTTCCGCTAGACACTAATTGTACGTGGTTTACTTGAAATGTGTTTTCTAATACTGCTTCTAATTCTTTAGCTTTCCAATGGCCATTACGCATCCCATCAAAACCATAACGCATTAGTACACCATTATCTAAAACGTCGTTTACTTCTTTACGTTCTGCATTTCCAAATAATTCAAATCCTGGCATATTATATGTTCTTTAATGTTGAATTGGACGCTGATATTGCGTTAGGGATTGAGGTTTTGTTGAAGCTCTTTTTGTGTTGTTGCACCTATGCAACACAAAAAAGCGACTACCGAAAGCCCGACCCTTGTGGTAACGTCCAAAGTGTTAATTTATTTTATAGTTCTATAACTGATTCTTTTATTGGTTTTCTAACTTTTTGAAAACTGGCAAACATGTCGTCCTCTGCTCTATATCCTATGGGAAGTAATAAAACCGATTTTAAATGTTTCTCTTTTAATTTAAGAATTTCGTCGAATTTTTGAGGTATAAAACCTTCCATGGGGCATGAATCTATTTCTTCGATAGCACAAACTGTCATTAAATTCCCTAGTGCTATATAGGCTTGATTTTTAGACCATTGTTGTTTTTCTTCGTTAGACATGCTTTTCATCATATCGATTAAATTTTTTTTGTATGGTTCTAAAATTTCATCTGGTGTTGCTCGTATCTTTTTTATATTATTATAATAATCTGTAATATGATTTTCTTTTATATTTTCTTGAATACAAATGACTAATAAGTGTGATGCGTCTACTACTTGATTTTGATTATATGCATGCTTTACAAGTGACGCCCTTAAGTCCTTATTTTCTATTATAACTAGGTTGATAGTTTGAAATCCGAAAGATGTAGCGGTTAAATTAAAAGCTTGTTTTATGGTATGCAACTTGTTTTTTGAAAGCTTTTTGTTACTGTTGAATTTCTTAGCTGCATAACGCCATTCTAACTGTTGTATTGTATTCATAACCTTTACAGAATTTATACAAAAATAAGATTTGAAATATGTTTTTCACTATGTTATTCGAGAAATTAAAAGACGATTGGTAAGGTTGAAATTTATTATTAAAAAAACCCTTTTTTATTTGAAAGAAATAAAAAAGGGTTCTATATTTGCACCCGCATTCAGGGAATACCTGATGAGACACTACTGGAGAAATGGCAGAGTGGTCGAATGCGGCAGTCTTGAAAACTGTTGAGGGTCACACCTCCGGGGGTTCGAATCCCTCTTTCTCCGCAAAAACAAAACCCTATCAATTGATTTTCAATTAGTTAGGGTTTTTTGTTTTCACCATTAGTCCATCTGTAGTCCATAATCAACGCTATTTTATTTAAAAGAATGTTTTTACACTAAGCATTAAATAAAAAACAAATTTCCTTACATTCTTTTGAAAAAAATGGCTCCCATAGGGGCTTGGGGAAATGGGAGATTTCCCCTACTGTACTTCTCGTAGTGCGCTGGCAGTAGCGAAGCAAGTGTTTTGTTTTTATTTGCATGAAATAAACATTAATAGTTACACCTAACCTCATCAAGCAAATAAAAATAATACTCTTGCGGGTCTTTTTTGATTTTTGAGGATGCTTAATACAGTACATTTTAAATTAGACGTAATTTAATCAATAAAGACACATTTAATAAAAATACATGGCATCTTCAAAAAACAATGAAAAACAGCTCCTATTAAAGCGTGGGCTGAAGTGGCTATTTTACATAATGGCGTTATAACTACAGGAAGTGATGACTGTATTATAACAGACCGTTATGTAACTTAGCTTTGGTTTTGTGTACAGACCACGGGGTAATCCGAAGTGAAAAATTTCACTATGGGGTTGATTTAGGGAATGGACTTAATCGTTTAACTTATATAATGTTTCAAAAAAATAAAAAATATTTTTTTTAGTTAAGACTGATTTAGACTAAAATGCATACTACACAGAAAAGTTATGGTAAGTTAGTTTAGAAGCGGATTAGTTGGAAATGGCTAAATTTAGATAGTGATACATTTTTATTAATTTAGAGCTTTAATCTTACTAATGCATTTTAAAATGGAAAATAGTGATAATGTGAATATGGATTTGAAAAACAAAATTGATTTAGAGGAATTTAAAGCTATGCACGCGCAAATTATTTCTAGAGCGGACATTCAAAAAAGTATTTTAGCAATGAATAATACGCTTATTGTTGCTGTACTTACAATTGTTTTTGCCTATTTGATTCCATTAACAATTGACAATAAACTAAATTTTATTGACGGAAAATTAGAATTGTTAAATTATTTTTTATTACTAATAACTATTCCTTTTTATTTATTTATTGAGAGCTATTTACATTCAAATTATATGATTGCTAAAACAGCTGGATTCATTCATCATGTTCTAAGAAAACAATTAATTAGTTCAGCAGGAACTCAATCAATCTTATTGAATGAAGAATGGTTTAAAGAAGTAAGGCAATCAAACAAAGGTTTTAAGTTTTTTTTCAGAGCACCATTTGTTATGCTAGTAGTTCCTATTAGTATGATTATTATGTATTTA
Organism: uncultured Flaviramulus sp.; assembly: GCA_947487155.1. GTDB lineage: Bacteria > Bacteroidota > Bacteroidia > Flavobacteriales > Flavobacteriaceae > CANLXL01. The sequence goes on along the minus strand of CANKVS010000010.1, from coordinate 48,657 downwards.
TCTTTTAATTTTTACGGATTTTTAGACAGAGTAAATCAACTAGGACTGTATTTGGAATTTGGAATTTTAATACTAAATGTGATTTTAATAGTATTATTAATAAAAAGGATAAGACAAGGAGACTTAGAATTAATAAATATAGCAAAAGAAGAAGGTGAAAACCCTGAATTAAATGAAGAAAAAGTACAAGCAAAAGAAGAGAAACTTGGAGATGATATGAAAATCAAAAACACTCAAGATAGTAATATCTGTTAATGTAAATTTAATATTAATTTAGAGTTAAAAAGATTGAAGGGAAATAATAAACCTCTATTATTATAATACTAATCTTCAAACATGTTTATTTTAAAAGGGCTACTAGGGTTTACTTCTTCTATATCTCCAGTTGCAATACATTCAAATCTGTTTTCAATTTTATTCATTAACAAACCTTCATAAACAATTTTTCCAGTTAACTTAAATGTTTTTCCACTCAAATATTCTAAGTCTAATGATTTAAAACCCCTAACTTTTTTATCTAGTTTTTGAGTAATAGCCTCTTTTATTCTGTATTCAACAAATTCATCATGAGTTATATCATAATTATATTCTTGACCTTTTATACGTTTTGTTACAAATAGATAAGATAAAAGTAGGATAGAAAGGATTCCAATAATACTTAACATTTTTTTCATTGTCCGGCTTGTTTTGAGATTTCTGAGGTTTATTTAAGCTTCAAATGTAGGAAAATATTATAAAAATATAGTTGTAAGTAAGTTTTAAATTAAAGTATAGGTCAGTAAATTTGATTATAGTTTTATGCTTCTCGTACACTTTAAATATGAAGTACAGGTTAATCCATCTTAAATTTTAAAATCAAATAATTCATTAAGAGATATTTCTAAAGCAATGGCAAGTGCAGTTATTGTTACTATGTTGGGAGTAACCTTTCCTTTCTCTATCTTATATAAGTATTGCCTATCCTTTCCTACGAGCTCAGCCAATTCCGTTTGAGTTAGCCCTCTTTCATTTCTTAAGTCCTTAATTCTATTTCCCATCTTTTTTGGAATAGAATCCTTTAAATCATTAAGCCTCTTATCGGATAATTGCGTCATGCAATAAAATTCCAATTAACGAGATTAAATATTGTAACCTTAGAATACTACATTTTAATTATATTTGATAGATGTTATGCAGAAACAATTAAATCGTAAATAACCGAGAAACTTACATCATTAAAAATACTTAAACAAGACCTAGAATGAAAAAACCCTTAAAAAGCTTATTGATTATTAGTATCTGTTGTTTGACCCTAACTGCAATTTCAGTAATCTACGTCTTAAAAATTAAAGAGCACAACGTTAGTGACATAACAGCTGATAATTATGAAAAAATGATCAAGCCTATTGATTTACCAATTTATTCCTCAGGAATTGATCAAATAGCAAATGAAAAATTTTTTCCTCTTTATGCTTACCAATACGTAACTACGGAAGGAGTTATGAATGTAACACAAAAAACTACGTCTAATGGTACACTACATACGCAAATTAAAAGTTATAAAAGTGGCTTATTATATGACGTTTTCTTTAAAAATAAAAAAGCAATCTATTTTTCAGTGGCAAATCCAAAGCTCCCCTCTACTGTAAAAAGCTTTATGGATAGACTGATAACCAAGAATGGCTTCATTTTAAAAGAGAGCAAATTGATTTCAGGAAATGACATCTTAATTCGAGAAGACGAAGATTGCTTTATGATTGCAACAATATTCAGCAAGTATGATGACCCTACTTCTTTTGCTATAAAAGCCTATTCAAAAAATTAAAAACTCAAGTTTTTGCTATATTAAATAGATGGTGCTATAATTATGTTCCTATAGAAAAATAACAAACTTAGTGACATTTGCATACCCCTCTTTCATCCTTCATAAATTAAATTATAAAAAATAACTAAAAAAGTTACAAATTATAATAAAACAGTGTGTCTATTGTGCTTCTGAAGGAACAATATTAGCGCATTATGCATATCCCTTCTTATTTGTTTCTATTCCATGAAAGTTTATATCAACTTTAAATTATTATTTAAAAACAACCTTATTTTTAACCTCTTAAAATGTGTTAGCCTTATACTCTCTTATTGTTTCAGTCAACACTTCATTTGAGTAAAAATGCATCATCCCTATTTCAGATAATCTTATAATACAAAAATTTTAGGTTATCAATCATTATTACTACTTTTAACTTAACTAATTATGACTACTTTAATTGTTAGTATTTAAACTGTATAATGAATAAAACCCCTCTTTTATTTATATTCTTGAGCTTAATCAGCATTGGGCTTAATGCTCAAACAAATATATCAGGATACATACCAACAAATGATAGTATAATAGATAAACAACTAATTTCTTTATCTATAAAAAGTATCAACTCTACTGAGGAATCATATATTATAGCTACTGGTCAATTAGACAAAAACGGTTTTTTTAGTATTAATCAGGAGCTTTCAAATGAAGAAAGACTGTATACTCTTACAATAAATAATAATGAGGGCTCTTCTGAAAATTTTATTTTATCAAATAATGATTCTCTATTTTTTCATAAAAGCAATACCCCTTTTAAAGTATTTACAAATACCAATAATGCAGATAAAGAATGGCAAAAGTTGAAAAAAATTATAGAAAAACAAAATATCGATATAAATGAAATTCGTAACTACACTAAAGACTCTCTTAAAATTTTAGCTATAAAATTATTAAGTATAAAAGAACTCAAAAATAGAAAGTTACTTAAAAAAGATATATTTCTTAATACAGAATACTACTCAAATCTGCTTAAAGAATTAAAACTAAGTGAAATTAATGCTAATGAATATGTCTTTCTCGAAAAAGAATTGGCATTTCATAATTTAAAATCAATAGAAAATAAGTATTCTATTAGCAGGCTAATTAATTTCATACTTGGATTTCTATTATTAATATCAATAGTATTCCTGTTTTCATCTAAAATAGTGAAAACGAAAAAAGAAAACCACGAATTAAGTAAGCAGGAATTAAATGTTAAAAAGCTCATACTTGATGGTAAAAGCAATAAAGATATAGCCGAAGACTTATTCATTAGTTTAAGCACCGTGAAAACCCATATCACTAATATTTACAACAAGCTTAATGTTTCAAACAGGACTGAGTTAATTGCTAAATTTAAAAATTAATACTGGTACTAGTACTTTAATCCTACCTTACTCAGACCAGCCTCTTCTCCTTATTTCTGTTCTTTTATAGAAATTTTACTATAAAATAAACAGAATAAAAATTTAAATGAAAGATTCTAGCTTTAAACGGTGGAATACTGTATTAGGATGGAGTGTTTTTTTAATAGCACTTACAACCTATAGCTTAACGGTAGAACCTACTGTGAGTTTCTGGGATGCTGGAGAATATATTGCAACATCAGCAAAACTGCAAATAGGCCATCCACCTGGAGCACCATTATTTCAAATGTTGGGTGCTTTTTTTTCCATGTTTGCTCTTGAATCTTCACAAGTTGCCTTCATAATGAATATGATGAGTGCTACTGCTAGTGCATTTACTATTTTATTTATGTTTTGGACAATTACTATTTTATTAAAAAAGTTAGCTAGCCATAAAAAAGAAATTACTAAAGAGGAATCTCAAGCTATTTTAGGAGGTGGCTTAGTAGGTAGTTTAGCTTTTACATTTACGGATTCATTTTGGTTTAATGCTGTTGAAACCGAAGTTTATGCCATGGCAACCTTAATCATGGCCGTGTTGTTTTATTTAGGGTTACGATGGGAACAAGATATGGGCAAACACCGTGGTAATCGTTGGCTTATTTTAATTGCATTTGTTGTTGGGTTATCTTTTGGAGTTCACTTTATGGGATTATTGACTATTCCTGCGATAGGGTTGATTTATTATTTCAAAAATTATAAAACAATTACTCTTAAAAATTTTATAACTGCTAATGTAATTTCTATTGCTATTTTATTATTTATTTTTAAATTTTTAACCCCTAATATTCTTAGCTTCTTTAGTTATCTAGAAATATTCTTAGTGAATAAAATAGGATTACCTTTTAATTCAGGTTACATCATTGCTGGAATTATTCTTGTAGCAGCGATTTATTTTGGATTACAATACACAAGAAAAAAACAATACGAGCACCTAAATACAATTGTTTTGTGTATCACTTTTATAATTGTTGGTTTTTCAAGCTGGTTGATGCTTCCCATAAGGGCTAACGCCAATGTGATTATTAATGAAAATAATCCGTCAAATGCTAGAGATCTATTAAGCTATTATAATTTAGAACAATATCCAGAAACTCATTTGTTTTATGGCCCCTTATTTACTGATCAATATGCTTATCTTGATGAAAACAACCCATTTGTTGATGGCAAACCAAAATACGAAAAAGACGAAGAAAAAAGTGCATACGTTATTGTGAATGATTACAAAAACGCCAAACAAAATTATAATTCAAAACATGCTTCTTTTTTCCCAAGAATGTGGAGTACTGAACATGCAGAAAACTATATGATGTTTACTGGTTACTTAAATTTCAAATTGAAACCTGAATATCAGATGAAAAATGAATATCGTAAGGTAGTTTTGGATTTTAGAAGTCAAGTAGCTAAGGGTCTTATTGATCATAATAATTATAACAATTTCTTAAAACGTTATCAAGATTATATTGAGGTTGAAAAACCTTCGTTAATGAGTAATATATCCTATATGCTTGAATATCAATTAGGTTATATGTACTGGCGTTATTTTATGTGGAATTTTGCTGGAAGACAAGATGATATTCAAGGTAGATATGACAATCATGGAAACTGGATAAGTGGTATTAAACCTCTTGATGAATGGCATTTAGGCTACTCGCAAGATAATTTACCAAGTGATGTTAAAAATAACAAAGCTAGAAACACTTATTATTTATTACCATTTACATTAGGGCTTATTGGTTTTTTCTTTCTGTTTAATAAAAACAAAAAGCTCTTCTGGGTCATGTTAGTATTTTTCTTATTTACAGGAATAGCAATTCAAGTATACACCAATATACGCCCATTTGAACCTAGAGAACGTGATTATTCTGTAGTAGGATCGTTTTACGTTTTTGCACTGTGGATTGGTTTTGGAGTCTATGGAATTTATGAAACTTTAAAAACTTTCTTACCTAAAAGGCTCTCTGCTCCAATAATTACCTTTGCTTGCTTGATACTTGTACCTAGCATTTTAATTGCTAATAATTGGGATGATCATGATCGTTCTGATAAGTATACGGCACAATCTATGGCTAAAAGATATTTAGATTCTTGCGCTGAAAATGCCATATTGTTTACTATAGGAGATAATGATACATTTTCACTTTGGTATGCACAAGAAATTGAAGGTTATAGGACTGATGTTAGAATTGTTTGCACTAGCCTCTTTCAAACAGATTGGTATATAGACCAAATGAAACGCAAAGTTTATGAAAGCGACCCAATACCATCTCAATTAACACATGAAGACTATAGAACGGGAACAAATGATTATGTTAGAATTAGACCTATTACAAAAGACACAATAGAAATTAAAAAGGCTCTAAATTTTATTACTAGTGATAACCCCAAAGCTAGATTTAAGTATTTTTTACAACAATTCACAGATGCTGATGTTAATGCATATCCTTCAAGAGAACTAAATGCTAGATACATACCGACAGAATATTTAAGACTTCCAGTTAACAAAAATAATGCTGTCAAATTTGGTACAGTAAAAGAAAAAGATATCAGTAAAATGGTCCCTTATATTGATATCAAAATTAAAGGAGGTGGTCTTTACAAAAACAGATTACTAATGCTAGATATACTTGCTAATAATGAATGGAAACGTCCAATATACTTTAGCGGTGGTGCCTTTGCGGAAGAAGAATATCTTTGGATGAAAGATTATTTACAACTTGATGGCATGTGCTATAAATTAGTTCCTATTAAAACACCAATGGATAGTAGCGGCAGTTTTTTGGATATGGGTAGAATTGACAGTGAATTAATGTATGAAAAAGTAATCAACTGGGATTGGGGTAATAGTGGCAGTTCTACCATTTATCATGACGTAGAAACACGTAGAAACTCAATGACTGATAGAATTAATCTAGCACGTTTAATAGAACAACTTATAGGCGAAGGTAAGCTGGATAAAGCTGAAAAAATAACGAATCTAGCTATGACCAATATGCCAGTTGATTACTTTGGCTATTATGCACTTTTGGAACCGTATATTAGTGCTTATTATGAAGTTGGAAATAAAGAAAAAGCACAACAATTATTTAAAGATGTTGCTAAGAAATATCAAGAAAACCTAAAATATTACGGAAACTTAGAGTCACAAAACCAAGAACGAGTATTTGAAGAAATCTATACAGATATTCAACGATATAACGCACTTGTTGATATTTTAATTGAATATGATATAGAATTTGCTAATTCTGAAAGAGATCTATTTAACGACTGTTTAAGTTTATTTAAACATTTTTATGGTAACGAAAATGAAGAAGAACCAAAAGAAATTCTTATTGATAGCATTTCAAAACTTGAATAATCTACAGACTTCTCTTATTAGCGATATTTTTCTAAGTAATTGATACATTTTATGTTTCTGAAGGAACTTATACTTTCATTTTATGGGATAAAAAAATATTAAAAATTTTAAATAATACCCCTTTTTTCTAAATGGTATTTTAAAGATGATGTCTTTTGATATTCATCATCAAATGGAGATTGGTTTTCTAGCACATCTTCAGGGGTTGTATTGTATTTATTAAGTTTTTCGTAGTAATACGTATCGAAAATATCTTCCACATCAATACAGTTTTGCAATAAGGCTGTTTTAAAATGAAAGTTTGAATCTTCACCACTTAATTTAATTATTCCTGTTTTCATTGCTTCCTCAGAAACCGTATCTGGATGCATTAATATTAACTGATTATGCAAGTATTCATATTTTACAAGCCATTTTATAAGCTGTAGCTCATTTGGCGTGTGAACAGAACTAAACTCATTTAGCGCATTTGAAGCTTTCTCTTCAAGCTCTAAAAAGTTGTTAAAATCATCTAATTTTTGCCGTAAAAAGGCTTTGTCCATGTGATTTTTGTTCATTTCATTTAATAAACCCTTAAAAAATGAATGCCTATTTTCTATTGCATAACCAAAATTTTATAAAATCCAGTTAAAAGTTTTATGAATTTTCAATACTAGCAAATACGTTTTCTAATTCCAATTCCTTTTGTTGTATATAAGCCAATCTTTGAGTTTCATTTGCCACTTTGTAAAGCTCATCATTTGCATAATCTAATAATTCATCTCTAAAGTTATCAATAATAGAAAAAATTATTTGTTTCAATTTATCAATATCATCAATGGTTAAGCTAAAATCAACTTGAGCATCTTCATCAAAAGGGCTGCCATGACCAATACAGTTTCTATTTGCTAATAAATGACTATTAATGTAATGCTCTCTAGTTTCTATAGCAGATTTATAACTTAACCCGATTATATTAATTATAGTTTTAAAAACTTTTGGCTTAAGATTCGATTGTGTATCGATTATTTTATTTTCATAATCGTTATCAGGATTAATCCTAACTTTAAATTTTTTTTCTTGTTTTTTTAGATAACTGGCCATAAAAGATAACTCATTTGCCAATGTTAAATTTTCACTTTCATCTATACATTTACTAATTTGAGATTTTAAAATTATAGCAGTAAAATTCGTAGATAACTGATTTACTTTTATTTTTTCTTCAGAAATATATTTAATATACAATTTACTAGCTTTCTTAATATACCCTTCCCAATGTGCATACAAAAGTAGTATCAATGATTTAAGCAAAGTCTCTTTGTCAGTATTATCTTTAGCTAAGAAATACAGTTCTGAAACCTCTCTTTTTCTCCAAGCTAAATCTTCATCTAAAAAATTTTCAAATTGTTCATACCTCATGAGTTAAAATAGGTTCTAGAAAAATTATTAAGACCTCTAAATCTTTGGATAGCTTTTATACCTCTGGCAGAAAATTCTAAAAACCTTTCTTCTGCATACATTAGTTGTAGTTTTTCTACAAACTCGCCCTGTGCTTTAGCTTCTTGTAAATCAATATTTAAAGCCAATCCCGCCGTTATAGCTTCAAAACTTGAATTTGAAAATTGCCCTTCAAAAACTTCTTTATCTGCGTAGTATTTTTTATAAGCAGAAATGCCTAATCTACTATCCAATAAATCCATGACTCTTTTAAAAAGTATTATTTCGTCATCAATATTAAAATTACTATTATCTATTAAATTAGTTGTTTCACTATCTATAAATTCACTTAAGTGTGTAGACGACATTCTATAATCTGAATAATTAACAGTATTAAATTTACCTATAAAATATCTCAAAATTAATTCCATATGATACTCTGCCTTTAATTTATTTTCATTAATCGAAATAACATTCAAGAAAGCTGGATAAGTTTTTAAGTCATTTATTTTTTCATAAAAAGTATGATCTAGCATTATAATTAAGCAGTTTCTTATCTCTTGAAATTCTAAAGTTAAGCCACCAGTATTAAGCCTTTGAAATAACTCATATTGAGACTGTATACTATTTTGAGTTAAAATTATGTTTACACCAAATTTTGATCTCCTAAAAGTTCTCTTCAGATCTTGAGGCAAAGTTTCCCAAGTAAACCCTTCAAGTGATGGCAATTTTTTTGTAGTCTCTAGAATCAACGGACCCAACTCATTATTTCTCAAATCTCCTGTAAGCTGTAATATTGTTGATATTCTTTGAACTCCATCAACAATACTCCAAGTGCCATCTTCTTTTTGAGCTACAAAAATTGGAGGAATAGGTATGCCAAGCAAAATAGATTCAATAAATTTTGATTTTTGGTTTTTTTTCCATCTAAACAACCGTTGATAAGCAGGATTTAATTCTAGCTCGTTATCTTTATATAAATTTATTATTTCACCTATAGACATACTATAGCTGTCTGTTTTAATTCCACTTTTTTCAGTATTTAACTCCTGAATTAATTGTTGTTCATTTGGCATAACTAATATTTATTTATTCAGATTTATAAGGCCCTAAAAATTTATGCCCATTAAAATGTATCATATGGGTTGGCGAATCAGCAACCCAAACTTCACTTTCCCATGATATGTCTGCAATATATTTACCCATAGCCTTTCTGTTTAAAAAAGCTGTAACATATACTAATTCTGCAGTTGAATCCTTAAATAATTCTTTTAATTCATTATATCGTTTTCCATCCACAGGCCCATGACTTGTAACGGATTCAATTAAGATTAACCAATTCTTTTTTGTAAAGTGTAAAATTACATCTGGCAATTTTCCTTTAGCATTTACAACAACACCTATTTGTTTAAGTTTATCTTTTTGATAATACCCAGTTTTATTTTCAGTATCTCCAACATAAATTAGCTCTGAACCCGGAACAAATTGTGGCCCAAAATCTTCAATTATTTTTTTTATTAAAATGCTATGATCGCCAGGTGTTAATTCAAATAAATCACCATCAATGGTTAATGGCACTTTACTTTCATTCCGCTTCATTGCATATTTATCTATCAACGTCTTCCTTTTTGAAAGAAATTGCTTCAGTAATGTTTCCCATTTATCACTTCCAACATTGTTTAACAATGCTATCAGCTCAGGAATAGCCTGATAGCAAGCTTTGGGACTATTTGGTGCTCTATCAGGTTTATCTGGATTATATGCTACTAAACCAGCCTCCAAGAATTGATGCAAAGTTTGTCTTCTGAATGTCTCTCTAGAATTAGGAGCATATTCTTTACCATATTCATCCCTAACCCAATCCATAATTGGCGTTACTCCGAGCATTGGTGAATCTATTTCACTCCAAGAAAGATTTGGTTTTAAATTTAATAAAGCTAACAAGGTTAAAGCAGAACGCTCATTTTGTTGTGCCCTTGGCATTCCTAAATCTTTTAGAATTACAAGCGCTTCATTAATTTTAATTTGGCTATTTAATGGGTCTTTTTCCGTTTGTTCTTCTGACATACTTTCAATTACTTTACTTAATATATAATCAATTTGACTTTGATCGATTGTATTACTATTTATTTTCGCACCTATTTCTTCTAGAATTGATCTATTTGGATAATGTAAAGCTCTTAAGTCTGTAGCATTAACTTGTGTATTACCACTAAACATTCTATAATATTGATCTAATAAAGAGCTATTTAAATATACATAAAGTCCTTTTAGTAAATTATGATCTAACCCTTTTTTGTTTGTATGAAAAACATTTAACTTATTTTCAAAACCAACTAAATCCCCTGTTGGACTTGAATCATAAATTGTTGCAACAATTCGTCTTTTTTCTTCTTTTGAGCTAAATCTTTTAGTTAACAAATAAAAACCTTTATTTTCCCATAAAGATGATTTTGATTTATTACTTAATTTTATTGAATTAGGCTTTTTAGAACCTTCTATTGGCCAATTTATTCCATTCTTTAAATGAATAGGGTAAATCAATGGATTATATCCTACTTTGGGAGCCATAGATAAATCTGCTTTCATTCTAAAATCTACAACAGGCCCAGTACTTACTTCTACACCAATATCCTTCAAAGTACTTGTAAAACCTGACAGCCTATCGATTATTTTTTGTTGAAATTCTGAAGATGCAATATGTATAAATTTATCTGTATCATTTGGGTTAACCACTTTTTCAAACTTAACTACTCGTTGAGTTAAACCATCAGCTGTCATAGTATTTGTTTCTACATCTCTATGAAAATCACCAGATGGGCTGGAAGTTATTAATACTTTTCCTTGTTTTTTCCCTTTTATCAAATGAAGGATAATATTTTCTTGCAAAACATTATCTTCCGAAAAAACAGTATTTCTTTCTTCAAATAAATGAATCTGCTCAATACTCGTTTCCGCTAATAAAAACTCCCTAAACGATTTAAAATATAAGCCATTTGCAAAAGAGCGTGGAATGATTGCAACTATTTCGCCTCCTTTTGAAGTATGTTTTATCGCTTTAGCCAAAAACGCAGAATATAAATTTCCTGTTTCTAATCCTATATTTTCTTTTAAGTATTTTCTATGTTCGCTATTCCTAGAAATTTTTTTGTACGGAGGATTCATTATTACGTGAGAGAACTCCTCTTTTATATCAGTAAGCAAAAAATCACTATGCTGTATGGCTATATCACAAGCTCCATTTAACCTTTTATGACACAATTTTATTGTGTTAATTATTTCTTCATCTAAACTATGATCAATATCAAAACCTCTTATAGTTACTACCCCTTTATAACCTCTTAAAAGTGATTCTTCTATAACTGAAACAAATAAAGACCCTAAACCACAACCAGGATCAAGTAAAGAGATACTCCCTTCTAAGTTTGTAAACATAGAACTCATATATTCACAAATAGATGTTGGTGTGAAAAATTGACCTAATTCAGATTTCTTAGACTTTTTAAGTCGGTTAAGTGATAATATCCTTTTTGCTTCTATGTTGTAATTTAATTCCAGAATTAAGAGCTGTTTATTTTATATAATTTGTCTTTCAAATGTAGCAAATCAAAGTAGATTTTATAGTATTAAAATCATATTATTAATTCCAAATTACCTTTCTACACATATATTATGCCTCGTTTCTACCTTACCGCATAAAAGTGTCACACTAACATTGTAGAAGAAACTTTAATTGAGACATCATAGATTTTAAAATCCATAGTATGGGTTAAACCAATGTGAAAGTATATTTTCCTTTAGAAAGAATAGCAATGCAAGTGGTATTTGGTCCTTTTCTTAATTTTAGTAGCGTGGTGTGATGAAAGCGATTGTCCTTTATATGCTTTCTGCAGGAACATCTAAAAAACGTGATAAGTTTTAAAGAGTTTCCTTAGGAAACCAAATAGTTAATCAATGCTTAAAGACAGATCGTAAAGAGCTTCAAAATCCACGTTTCTCAGGCTCAACGTAGTTTACACCTATGAGACTAAATAAATCTTTTTCTTCAGGTATAGCTATTCGTTTTCCATTAAAGCAGAGATAGCCATCAACCCCCTTATACCCACGTTTAACCCATGCTGTGGCTAACACTTTGTGTGAGTAGTCTGCACTTCCTGTTCTAATTGCAAAAATGTAGCCCCAATTTTTCTGGTCTGCGAAGAACAAGTCGAGCTTTATTCCTTCTGGTAATATTCGCTGTGTGTATTTACAAGGTAATTCTCCTTTTACTTTTTCCCATTGATTAACTACTGTTGCTATTCCACTTTCAAAAAGACCTATATTATATGAATTGGGTATTGCTACTATTTCTATATCCCCAACTACCGGCATTTTTCTTCTGATACTGCCAGCAATCTCTATTTGTAAACAATGTGGCTCTAATTGTTCTTTTACTTTTTCTGCTATTTCTAATGCTTTATATAGTTCCATAATTTTAATGCTTTTAAATATTTATAGGTTTATCAGTTTAAACTAGTTTAATTAAATCTATTAAAAGGTTTATCGGTTTAAGTGTGTATATATACACTAAACCTAAACCATTAAGGCCTAAACTAAATCATGCGTCTTCTTCAAGAATACCTATTCTATAAGGCGCCCTTTCTCTTTTCTGAATCAACCAGCCTATACTCTTACTTTCAGAAATAAACTTTGTTATATCATTATTTCCCATATTTTCATTAAATAACTTATCGTGAGACAGCTTTATTTGCTCTTTTAATTTACCATGCATAAAACTATCTGAAACACTAAACACATCCTTTAACAACTTATGTTTTTCTTGATCTTTAAGACCTAAGAGTTTATGGCTATGTCTTTTTGGTACGGCCATTTCTACATAGTTTTCTACTAAGACAGGCAATCCATCTATGATTTGAAAAGCAAAGGTCTCAGGTTCTTTATTTCTACATTGTTCAGGCTGAACTATTGAAATATCTTCATTCCCTTTTTGCTTGGTAACTGATAGAACGATTTCAGACTTATTCATCAATTCTGTACCCAAATGTCCACGGGCATTATTATCACTTTTATTTTGATGCAATACAGTAATAATATGAATATTTTTTTCTTCTGTCCATTTTAATAACTTACTGGAAACAACTGTAGCCTGTTCCTCGTCATTTATAGATGTGACTAAATCTCTAATACCATCAATCACTACAAAACCTATGTTTGCATTATTATAAATTACTGCTTCTATAACCTCTAAGCGAACACTAGGCCTTAAAGCTCTTAAACAATAAACTTGTAAATTTTGGGGATTTTCAATTTTAGTTTGCTTACAAATTCTTTTATAGGCTTGTTGCACATGATATTTACCTTGTTCCGTATCAAAATACAATACTTCTTGTTTTTTTTCAGGTAAATAACTCATATATCTCCCAAGTATTAAATCTTGGCTAACGGCAGCTGATACTGCTATATTAATAAAAAATGATTTCCGACTTTTTGCTTTTCCAATTATCAAACTAAAGTTACCTAGAGTACCCAAAATCCCATATCCTGGAGACTTCAAATTTTTTAATTGCCATGCGATTTGTGGTGGCTGAAGCTTCTGTTTTACATCAACCTTTAATTTTTCAGCAAGCGATAATAAATTATTAAACTCTTTTGATGATTTTTTCTTAGAATCCATAACACTACTTTTTTAATAGCGTTAAGCATTTCAATAACTCACTTCTCTTGTAATAACGCCTAGCTCCTATCCCATAAGCTTTAACTTTACCTTTGTTCGTGTAAGACCACAAAGTGCTAGAGTCTATTTTGAGAAACTTACACGTTTCCTCTCTAGTAAGTAGTTCCTCGTTGAAGTTTTTTATTAATTGTTCCTTGTGGAGCTCTGAAATTCCTTTTTTAATGGATTTGCCAATAAGCTGTTCTAGTTCTTCAATTGTTAACTCTTGAAGTAATATTGAATTTGTTTTCATCCTGTTCATTTTATATTAATGTTAAACAGGTCAAAACTATTGCTATATGTTTGGTACTCTTTGCTGTACTGGTACTGTTTTCAGTACTGTTCTTGATTGAGGTTTATTTCGCTTTTAAATCATTGAAAATGTTGTCGAAATCTTCACATATTAAAATTTTGTTCATTATGCAATAATCATGTATTTTTTTCATTTTAGTAAAATTGCGATAAATGTTTTTTGCATTATTAGTCATATTATTAATTGTTTCAGAAAAATATGGTCGGTCGGTCGATTTAAAACCCAATTCTAAAGCAATCTTTGTAAAATGCCCTTTGTCAAATTTATATTTACCATATAGCTCCTGTACTTGACCATCAGCAAATAACAAACCAACTTTAAACCAGACTTTTTCTTTATCTGCTTCATCGGATGTTTGGTCTTTAGGGATTGCTCCTCTAATTAAGGTATTTACATAATCTAAAATAATATTACTTTCAATGTCAAGAAGGTATTCATAGTATTCTCTATTTAAATCCTTAAATTTAATCAAGTTTTCTTCTCCAGATATTGATTTAAAACTAGTACTAAGTAATTTTTTAAGTTTTGTGTTTTTGTTATAGTCTAAATTATCCGCATCTATTCCATAACTATTAAGCAGATTAGTGAGGTTTTCATCATTAAACTCTGGCACCTCTAATGTTAGCTTGTCTTTGATATGGTTTAGGTAGAATAGTCTTTCTTCTCGTGGTAGATGCAATAAGTTTTCTGAAATCTCTAGTTTTATAGCATTTAACCAGCCTATGGCTGTTATAGTATATTGTTCAAAAGGAACATCTAACGCATCATAATTACTAATTAATGCCTCTTCATAATTAGAAAACGGGAATATATCTAGGTTACAATAGAGGTTTAAAAATTTCTCTAATATTTCTTTTTTTATCATATTATTACTTTAAAAGTAATTGGTTAGCTCCATAGCAATATCCTTATTACTCTTGCCAATATAAGTTAAAAACATTTTTTCAGTACTGTGTCCTGTCATGTGCATTAAAAATGATGTTGGTATTTTTCCGTAATTATTAGTTGCAAATGAGCGCCTACCAATATGCGAAGCCACCAATTTCCACTTTGGGTATTTTTTTGTTTCCTTTTGTTTTGTTTCATGGTTAAACTTAGTGCCTAACGCAAGTTCATTAATTTTTGCCTTTTCACAAACTTTTTTAATGTGGTCGTTATAACGTTGGTCTGAAGTTTTTCTAGGAAAATTACCATCATACTTTTTTAAAATCTTTATGATTTTTTTATGCAATGGAATAGTCATTAATTTTCCTGTTTTTACTTGTCTGAACTCAATTAATGGCTTCAAAACACCCTTTATGTTTTTCTCATGTCTTATCATAGATTTATCAAAACGCATGAAATCAGAGACACGCTGAGCTGAGTAACAAGAGATTAACAACCAGTCTTTAGCATTTATTAAACCTTCTGTGAGCTCTGCATCTTTAAGATTTTCAATTCGTTTTATTTCAGCATCGGTTAAATAGATATGATTTGCTTTGTAGTATTTAGTTTTGATACTGTCTAACTGGACATGTGTTTCTACTCCATTAGCCTTAGCATGCTTACAAAATGTTTTAATGTATCTAATATTCTTGGCAGTTGTATTTTTAGCATATCCCTGTTTTAAACAATATTTTTCAAAATGAACTTTAAAATTATTATTAACATCCTTAACGAGTAATTCAGATTTTCTATCAAGCTCGTAACGTTTTAAAAGCTCCTTTATGACGTTACACTTAACAATTGTAGCTTTTGCAACATCATTTTTTTTAAACTCAATGTATGTATTAATGTAATCAACTAATCTATTAGGGTGCTCTTCTTCCTCTATAGGTGGATTTATAACATTTTTTAACCATAAAGTATTAATTTTTCTTAATCCTTTACTCTTGTTAAACTCTTTTAAAATATTAACTTTTAATGTTGCTAAATCGGTATCAAGGTTTGCTAGGTCTATGTTTTTTAGTAGTTTTTTTATAGGTCTTTGCTCAGATACATCCCAATTAGCTGGATTAATAAGGTAGTTTGTTTTAATTTTGATATCAATATTTTTTCCATCTCTGAAACGAACATATATTGATGCTGGATTATTGATGCTTTGTAGTAGTAAATTTAAAGTAGCCATAATTATATCGTTTTTCTCTTATATAAGATACGAAATTTACAGCTTATTTTAGTCCATATTTAGCCCACATTTTAAACAATTTACTCAAATTTATCCAATTCAAAACAAACTAAAAAAGTCACCAAACACTTTTGAAGTGTTGATTTTAATAAGCTCTTAATAGGGTTACAAAGGAATTTAATGATTTAATGATTTGGAATCATGCGGAGCCTCTTTCTCCGCCAAGATTTATTCAAAATCGACGAAAGTCCTGTAAACTCAATGTTTATGGGACTTTTTATTTTACCCAAAACATCAAAATATGTATTAAATACCATTCTGTTGGTGATCTATAGGTGACGGATCAACACAAAAAGTTGAGGGATTTATTAATTAAGCAAAAATAGTTGATAATCTAAAAAGGAAGAATTCTACATTTCTAACGCCTCTAAACTGAGCTCTAAAGGCTTTTATTTTTGCATAGAATGATTCTGCAGATGCATTTGTGCTTCTATTGTCAAAGTAATTTAAGATGTTCTTATAATGTATTGACATTGTTCTAGCAATTGTATTGAAGCTTTTGAATTTTGCTTGCCTGACTTTTTCATCCCATTTTTCAAGTCTTATCAGTGCAGATGTTTTGTCTTTGGTATTAATGAACTACCTCGACGCAGAGCGTACGAGGTATCAAAACAAACGTAGTTGATTCTTGTGAACAATTTTGTACTTAGACTCATTTACTCCTTGATTTTGTAAATATTTCTTTATTACTTCTTCATTAGCATATTGACCTACTGTATTAACATAATAACCACTTGACCAAAACTTGCCTCCCCATAATTTCTGTTTGACTTCTGGATGAAACCGGAAAATCTCTTTTGCTGTTATACTTTTAACAGTGTTCGATATTTTCTTTACTGAAACCATTGGAACACTCTGAATTAGAAAATGACCATGATTATCATCCAATCCTATTTCTAGAAAATGAATTTCATATCGATTCTCTATTTCTTTGCAAATCTTTTTCAAAGTCGTACAGATATCATGTGTTAAAACATCTCTTCGATATTTGATAGGAAAAACAAAATGATACAACAACAAACTTTTGTTATCACTTTTAAAAATATGCTCACTCATATTTTCAAAAATACATATCTTTACGCTACACCCGACGCAGAGCGTCGGGGAATTCTATTGATTAAACATCCAAGATAGGTTTTGACATAGCTTATATGCCTTTTCTATATCTGGGTATTTTTTGAATAGTATCTCAGCTCTTTCTGACTGATTTTGTGTCCACTTGCTGTTGTTTTTGTAGAGCAAGTATCTGCTTCTAGCCAGTAATTGCTTTAAGGTATCTCCATTTAAGAATTGTTCTGGAATGAATTTTAGATTCTTAGATTTTGAGGTTTCTATAGCAAATTCCTGCGATATTGACCCGCTAAATCTTATTTAAACTGACCCAGGTATTCCTGTTTAAATTGACCCACCCAAAACGTGTGTATTTGACAAAAAAAAGATGGTTATTTTTTTGAATAAAAAACAACCATGGCAAATACACAATTAGATATGCGAAAAATAAAACAGATATTCCGTTTATATACCGAGGGTATTAGTAAACGAGAAATAAGCAAACGCTTAGGCATTTCAAAGAACACCGTAAAGAAATATATACATCTACTATCAAGTAGTGGATTTACAAGTGAAGAACTTAATGAGCTATTATTAGAGGATTTACGATTACTTATCTCTCCTGATGAAGAAATAGATCATACCCGTCACAAGTACCTCTATGATTTATTTCCAGAGGTCAGTAAATCGCTTAAGAAAGTTGGTAACACACGATTTTTGATATGGGAATCTTACTTAGCAGATTATCCTGACCTTATTTCTTACTCTAGGTTCTGTCATCTATTCAAGCTCTGGAACCGCAAACAGAGTCCAGTCATGCGTTTTAATCATAAGGCTGGCGATAAAATGTTTGTAGATTATACAGGTAAGAAGTTATCGATTGTAGATCTACAAACAGGAGAGATTACCTCTTTAGAAGTTTTTGTAGCCATACTAGGTGCTAGTGGATATACCTATGTAGAAGCTTGTACTTCACAAAAACGTGAAGACTTTATAAGTTGTATTGTCAATGCTCTAAACTTTTATGGAGGTGTTCCCAGGTCTATTGTTACTGATAATTTAAAATCCGCAGTAACCAAGAGTGATAAATACGAACCTATTTTAAATGAAAGCCTGCTATCGTTAGGACTTCATTACAATACCACCATATTGCCTACTAGAGCTTATAAGCCTAGAGATAAAGATATCACAGAAGATACCGAGCAGGAAAAAGACCTACCTAATCACCATAACATCAGAGGAAAATCATACTATAAATAAAACCTAAAATTAAATTATGAATAATCAAACATTACAACAGATGAAGCTATTAAGGCTTTATGGCATGCATGGCGCATTTACAACAACATTAGAAGCAGCAGGGGTTCATTATACCAATGACGAACTCATCGCTTTTTTAATACAAGCAGAATGGGATGATAAGCACAATAGGAAAATCGAGAGGTTAACCAAATCAGCCAAGTTTAGATATAAAGCCAGTGCAGAAGAAATTGTTTTTGATAACGGAAGAAGCGTTGATAAAAATCAATTAATGCGATTTATATCAGGGGAATTTATTAAAAACAAAGAAAACATCCTTATTACTGGAAGCACAGGTGTAGGAAAGAGTTTTATTGCTTCTGCCTTGGGGCATCAAGCCTGTAGTTTAGGTTATAAAGTTAAATATTACAACATTAATAAACTCTTTGGAAGACTTAAAAGTGCTAAAGCGGATGGGGCTTATTTAAAAGAAATTGATCGTATAGAAAAGCAAGACCTTATTATACTTGATGATTTTGGATTACAACAACTCGATAACACTAAAAGACAGGCGTTCATGGAAATTATTGAAGATAGACATGGAAAGAAATCAACCATCATTGCTTCGCAATTACCTGTACTTAACTGGCATGAAATCATTGGAGAACAAATCATTGCTGATGCTATTTTAGACCGATTGGTACACTCGGCTCATAGAATTGATTTAAAAGGGGAATCGATGAGAAAAAAAAGACAATAATTATAACAGAAAATTTAATACTTTTAGAATGTTGAAATACACACTTTTGGGACCTGGTTTACTATGCTCAATTTAAATAGGAATACATGGGTCAACTTCACAAGAATATGCACTCTTTGTGCCTTAAAATGTAAGCGGCAGCTTACTTCATCTGTAAAATGAACTCCAAAACTAAAAATATCCATAGTTAACTTTTTATTATGCAATGCAATATACAAAATTTAGGGCAATTTACGGATATACAATTATTTATTAAAGATTTGTCATAATCAGTTTTTGATGAGTCTCAGGAAAAAAGAAAAAGAAAAAAAATTACTAGATCAACTAAGGTTAGAAACTGCTTATGAAATGTTTATATCTATAGAATCAGAGCCATCAAGAATTGAACGTCTTAAAGAAGCGATAAATAAATTACCCCCTAAATGTAAAGAGGTTTTTATATTAAGCAAATTTGAAAAAATGAAATATAAAGTTATTGCTGAAAACTTGGGGATTTCTATTAAAACGGTAGAAAATCACATTTCTAAAGCTTATAGTGAATTAAGAAAAAATCTGCAATACCTTTTAGTTTTTGCCTTTAACATGTACTCTGTTTTAAAACATTTTACCGAATAAACTACTATTTAGAGCTTTCCCTTTATATAAAGTTACCAATTAATAGTGCTCTTTTTTACAAAAAATACTTCTATGTAAATGACATTACGAATCTAAGGGTAGAGCAAGAGGGTAATGCGCTAAAGCGACGTTACTTATTAAAAGCATATATATACCAATCGGCTATTTAAGAATGAATATATCATTCAATAATTATTTATGCCTCTTCTAAATTTCACAAGCTCGTCCTCAGTAAGTTCCAATTTTAGATAACCCCTGCCGAAACTGCTCTTTACAACCTTGACCTTATCTAGTACATAAATAAAATCTTTTTTAACCGATTTCATGTTGTTCTCTAAACGCTCATATCTTATTTTAGGGACTGTAACCTCTATAGCTTCTTTATTGGTTTGCACCTTTGCAAACTTCACTTCCACAAGTTTAGGTTTTTCCTGTTTCGCTTTTTCTTCGACCAGGGATAGTAAGATGGCAGTAGTTGACTTGGTCTGATTTTTTTCAATGTCCTTGATAATAGCAATTATAGCATTACAACGTACCAAAACTATAAAACTATTGTTATTCATAAATGTGATAGATCCTACATTAGCTATTGGCATCATAAAAAATCGTTGCTCAACTTACTAATAATATATTAGACGTTACATAAAATTAAAAGATTGTAATGGAAAAACATTACATAAAATTTAGTAAAAACAATTATATCTATCTAAATATTCTACAAGTCCATCCACCACCAGCAGATAAGTGAATATTTAAAGTATCTTTATTTGTAATTTTTGTAATAACTTTTTTGTAATCGCCAGCATACCTGTCGGCATTTATACCATCTTGAAAAATTTCCATAGTATATTCTCCTTCTTCTAAAAAAGAAAAATCAACGATTAAATCTTTTGAATCATCTCCAGATAAAGCTCCAACAAACCATGTTTCTTCACTTTTTCGAGCCGTTAAAATATGCTCACCTACAGTTGCACTTAAAATTACAGTTTCATCCCAAACAGTTGGGATTTTAGCGATAAAATCTAACGATTCTTGCTCTTTTTTATAATTTGAAGGGCTATCTGCTAACATTTGTAAAGGACTTTCAAACACAACATACATTGCTAATTGATGACATCTAGTTCCTTGAGTCATTGGTCTATTAAATATGGGTGCAAATGTATCTTTATTCGCATTTAACATCCCACCAGGCGTGTAATCTATTGGTCCTGAGACCATTCTAATAAAAGGAATAGTAACTGCCATTTTCGGACTAGCATCTTCTCCCCATTTACTATGTTCTAGCCCTGGAACACCTTCTCTAGTGATTACATTAGGGTAAGCTCTCCTTAGTCCAGAAGGTTTATATGCACCATGAAAATCTATAAACATTTTCTTTTCGGCAACCTTTTCGGCTATTTTATAATACCAATTTACCATTTGTTGGTCGTCTCGTTGCATAAAATCTATTTTAATTCCTTTTATGCCCCATTTTTCAAATTGATCGAGTGATTCTTCTAATTGATTATCGAATGTTTTCCAAATTACCCATAAGATAATACCAACATTTTTCTGTTTTGCGTAAGACACAATCTCTTCCATATCTATATCTGGAACTACATTTAGAATATCTCCCAACTCATACCATCCTTCGTCTAGTATGATATATTCTAGTCCATTTTCAGAAGCAAAATCGATAAAATATTTATAAGTTTCGGTATTTATACCTGCTCTAAAATCTACGCCATAAATGTTGTTGTAATTCCACCAATCCCAAGAAGCTTTTCCTGGTTTTATCCACGATGGGTCTTTAATTTGATTTTTTAATGATAGTTGGTACACCAACTGATTATTTAACAAATCTTTATCTGATTCAGAAACAGCAAAAACACGCCATGGAAAGACTCTTTTTCCTTTAGTCTTTGCGATGTAGTTTTCTCTTTCAAAAATAACAGGATTTCTATCCCATCTTTTTTCATCTATTTTGAAAACTTGCTTTTTTACTGCATGAGGATTTACACCAATAATTGATGAACGGCTATTACCCCGAACATATAACCCAGGATAATCTCTCAAATCAGCTTCCGTAAATAATACTTTTACATTATTCTCTACTTTTACCAATAGTGGTAAAATAGAAACCTCATCACTAGTAAAACTACTTAACTTTCTATTTATGTAAGTGTTTTCAGCATGTGTAATAAAACCTTTTTCATGTTCTTCTATATAGCGAGGTATTAAAGTAAAATAATCTTTATTGAAGTGATAAATAGATTGTTCTTTAATTACTGTTAAGCTTCCTTTGAAATTGGTTTTAAACCTGTAGGCAAAACCATTGTTATAAACTCTAAAAATCAAAGAATACTCTTTTTTAAAATCGATAACTAATTCATTATAGTTATCAATAATTTCTTTTCTCTTTTCTTTTACAACTGGTGTTATAATATTATTTATTGAAACAATATTATGTTTTTTAACGACTTCATTTCTGCCTAAAAACCCCTGTTCTAGAGTATTTAAACCAATATTTGAAGATTTTATAATAGACGTTCCAGAAACAGAAGCTTCAAAATTAATTACTTTAGAAATATGTACACTAACTTTAATTTTTTCGTTAGGTGATACAATTTCTAAATTTTGAGCATTTATAGATAATGCTATAAAAAATAAGTTTACTAAAATTACTACTTTTTTTAACATAATAATTATACTACAATTTGAGAATCTACTTTATACTTTTCTACAGCATCCATATTTAAATTAATACCCAACCCAGGTTTTTCTGGCAATGCTATTTTACCGTTTTTCATAATTAATGGGTCTTCAACCAACTCAACTCGCAGAAGAGAATCACATAATTCTGCTGGTAAAAACTCTATTAACGGGCAATTTGGTGTTACTGCAGCAACATGGGCAGATGCCGCTATACCAATACCTGTTTTCCAGCAGTGAGGCACAATTAATCGCCCTCTATCTTGTGCCATATTACAAACTCTAATAGCCTCTGTAATTCCTCCAACTCTCCCAATATCTGGTTGCGCTACATCTACTTTACCTTTATCTAATAAATCTAAAAACTCAAAGCGAGTGTTTTGCCATTCACCTGCGGCAATTCGCATTGGTGCTTCTTGTGCTAATATGGCATAACCTTCTAGGTTATCAATTTGTAAAGGTGTTTCTAGGAAAAACAAATCGAACTTTTCCCAATCTCGTATGGTTCTTAAAGCAGATTTTGCATCATTCCATAAATATTGCACATCAACCATCATTTTAAAATCTGGCCCTACGGCTTCTCTACATGCAGCAATAATTCCTGTCATATCTTTGTCATCTCCCTTTAATCCTGTATGATTATATGGTCCTCCTAAAGTACATTCCATTTTACCTGCGGTAAAACCAAAGGATTTTGCTTTTTTAGCCCATTCAACTAATGAATCTCCATATTCTTGTACCGTAGCTCCATGTGGTTGTAATGATGCGTAAGGTTCTATAAAATCTTTGTGTGCGCCCCCTAATAATTTATATACTGGTAAGCCTAAGGCTTTTCCTTTTATATCCCAAAGTGCCATATCGATAGCTCCCATAGCGCAAATAACTGCTCCTCTTCTACCACTCATACAAGTATAAGTATATAGTTTTTCCCAAATAGCTGTTGTATCAAAAGGATCTCTTCCAATTAATAGATCTTTCATTCCCATTGCCATAGAATGGCTACCTGGAGATTCAATGGCAGCTCTTGCAATCCATGGTCCCGTATCTGTTTCTCCTATACCTGTAATTCCCTCATCAGTATGAACAATTACTACCAAATTATCTTGTGAAGATGATGTAGCATCTTCTTGTAAATCTGGCACAACTAATATGTGACATTCAATATTGGTAATTTTCATTTTTTTTTGTTTTTATCTTTGTTTTATATTCTGACTAAGTATTCTGGCTTTCCTATTATTTCTTGTTTTATTCTGTATAATTGTCCTCCTCGCAACATTTTATAGTTATGATTATTCGGAGCTAATCCAGTTTCCCAATACATTGAAGCAGATGTTATATATAATTCATTAAAATCTTTTCCACCAAACGTTAAAGAGGTTGGTTGTGCACATTCTAATCTAATTTTTTTTTCAATAGCACCATTAGGTTTATATCTTGTTATCCCTCCTCCTAAAAATCGTGCAATCCAAACATAGCCTTCACTATCAACAGTTAAACCATCTGGTAAACCATCATTTTTATCAAGCGTTGCAAATATTTTTTTATTTGAAATGGTACCATTTATTACCTCATAATCAAATACATAAATATTTCTTACTATGGTATCTACTAAATAAAAGAGTTTATTATCTGGACTAAAACCCATTCCGTTAGATATGTGTAACCCTTCATCAACTATAGATACTTCGCCATTTAAATCTACTCTATACAAATAACCTGTGTTATATTCATTATCAGGATTAAAACATTCTTGTCCGCCAAATATTCTTCCTAAAGGGTCAGCAATTATATCGTTTATATTTGTAATAGATACACCATCGCATATATTGGCTATGGTTCTAGTTTTATTATCTTTATCTAAATGATAAAAACCACTTTTATTTCCAAAAACAAATCCTCCGTCTGAATGCGGTGCTAATGAACTTGCATGAATTGAATTTGAAATTTCTTTCCAACTTTTAGTGTTTTCAGAGTAGCATCTTATAGATTTCCCATCACTATCTGTCCAATATAGTTCTTTAGTTTTCGGAATCCACACAGGGCCTTCGCCACATAAAAAAGGTGTTTCACAAAGTGTTTCAATAGTATGCATTTATTATGTACCTTCAATTTTTAATCCAATTCCTCCATCAACTCTATAGGTATGTCCTGTTGCAAAACTTGCTTTATCACTAGCCAAAAATGTTATAAAATTTGCAACTTCATCAGCATTTGCTATACGCTCTAAAAGATGAATGTTATTAGTTTCTTCAATAATAGCGGCTTTATCTTCAAAACCTTTTAAATCTTCTTCAAGCATTGGAGTATATACTGCTCCTGGACAAATTGCTAAACAGCGTATTTTTGGTGCAAAATTAATAGCTATAGACCTTGTTAATCCATGCAGAGCTTCTTTACTAGTTGCGTAAGCAGTAACATTTTTTTGAGAAACAAAACCTTGGGCACTTCCTACATTTATTATCACTGGATGTTCAGAGTCTTTCATTAGTGGAATAACATATTTTGTACATAAATAAATACTTTTTAAGTTTACATCCATAGTTCTATCCCACAACGCTTCATTTGTATCTACAACATTCCCGTAAGTCTGTATTCCAGCATTATTCACTAAGACATCAATACTATTAAATTTTGATTTAATAGATTGAAAAACCTCTTTTATTTCTTCATGTTTTGAAAGGTCGCATTTATAAAAACTCAAACGATCTTCATATAGTTTCAACTCTTCCAGTATCTTTGATTCTACTCGTCCTAAAACAATTACTTTTCCACCAGATTCTAGAAACTGAACAGCAGAAACTTTTCCTATCCCTGAAGTCCCTCCTGTTACAATAATGGTTTTATTTTTAAATGTTATATTCATTAAAATCTTTTTTCAATTACAAATTTAAGTTACTGAGCAGGTTAAAAACATGAGTATATTCGCTATCTTTAACACTTTATTGTCTTTTTTTACACAAAATTATTCTGCTTAAGCAAATATGAAGCCTCTATATAAAAAAATAACACACTCAGAATCCTTTACATATTCTTCTTCTTTAGAGGCTCCTCCAGAATTCGATACTCCTTGGCATTATCATCCTGAATATGAAATAATTTTAATTATGAATAGTAAAGGAACAAGATATATGGGTGATAATATTTCCAATTTCGAAAATCATGAATTAGTCTTAATAGGTCCTAATTTACCACATTTTTGGAAAGAACAAGAAATTGATTATGTTAAAGGCAAAAATTCATTTGCTTGTGTTATTCATTTTGAAGAAGATTTTATTGGTAAAGAAATTTTCGATTCTCCAGTGGCAACTCCAATAAAAAAACTATTAGCGAGATCAAAATTCGGACTGGTATTTAAAATTGATGAAACTTCAGCAGTAGTTAAAAAAATATTAGATATTATTGAGAAGAAAAGCTTCGATAGAATAATAGGTTTACTAGATATTTTAAACGATCTATCTCAAGCAAAAGACTCTAAAAAATTGTCAAGCGAAGGGTTTGTTAATTTTTTTAATCAAAAAAACGCAAAAAAAATAAATCTTACTATAGAATTTGCGATGAACAATTTTAAAACTAAGATTGACTTAAATAAAGTAGCAAATTTAGTTTTTATGAGCAAATCTTCATTTTGCAGATTTTTCAAAAAGAGTACCGGAAAAACCTATTTCGATTTTGTACGCGAAATTAGAATTGGCTATGCTTGTAAATTAATATTAGAGGACAATTTAAATATAACTCAAATTGGCTATGAGTGTGGTTACGAAAGTATTTCAAACTTTAACAGGCAATTCAAAAAAACAAAAAACATGGTACCTGTTGAATATCGAAAACAATCACTTAAAAACAATTTCAGTCTATAGTTTTTAGAATTCCCTAATGGTCTTTTTATTTTTAATTTGCTATATAAATATATTATTTCTTTGTTAGTTTTTAAGATGTTTATCTGGTAATATAGTTTTGTTTATAAGCAATATAGTTATCCTTTGATACTAAACTAAAATATAATTTTACAGCTTTATTTTTAATTGATTTTCTTATACCCATTTTCTAAATAGAGGTGTTTAATTTTATATCTTTTTACTTATGGCTACTTCATTTTTTAATTCTAAAAAAAATAATTCTATCCTTCTTGAAGAGGTTGGTTGTGCTTACTCTAAAAAGTTAAAAATATATACTCTTAAAAATATAAATGGCTTACAAATTGAAATTTTAAATTTTGGAGGAATTGTTCATTCATTACATATCCCTGACAAGAATGGTGAAATACGTGATATTGTTTTAGGTTTAAATTGTTATTGTGACTATTTAAATAAAGAATACAGGAAAGAAAATCCATATTTTGGAGCTATAATTGGAAGATATGCTAATATTTTAAAAAATGGTGAATTTACCTTAGATGATGTTAAATATAATTTAACAAAAAACGATAACAATCACTGTTTACATGGTGGAAACATAGGGTTTGACAAAGTTTTTTGGGATTCTAAAATCACTAAACAGAACAATCAATTAGTATTAAAATTAAACTATCTAAGCAAGGATAAAGAAGAAGGTTTTCCTGGAAACCTAAACATAGAGGTTACTTACCAACTTACAGATAAAAATGAATTTAAAATTAATTATACCGCAACTACAGATAAAAAAACCATTATAAACTTAACTAATCATGCCTACTTTAATTTAAAAGGAGAAGGCAATGGAAACATCTTAAACCATCTACTTCACATTAACGCCGATAAATTTACAGAAAATGATAATGAGTTAGTACCAACAGGAAATATAGTTAATGTTGATAGTACACCTCTAGATTTTAGAGTTTCAAAGTTCATTGGAAAAGATATACACAAACCCTATAACCAACTGGTTTATGGAAATGGATACGATCAAAATTTTTGCCTAAATAAGAAACAAAAACATGGGCTTGAGTTAGCAGCTTGTCTTTCTGAACCATTATCGGGTAGAAAAATGGAAGTTTATACTACGGCAACAGGACTCCAATTATACACGGGAAACAACTTAAATAAAAATCTTATTGGAAAAGGAAATAAATCATATTATTATCAGGCTGGTTTGTGTTTAGAAACTCAGGACTATCCTGACAGTGCTAGCAACCCTAACTTCCCATCAACTATTCTAAACCCTAAAGAAGAATACAAACAAACAACAATACTAAAATTTTCAACTATTAAATAAGTTATTAGAAGAAGTAAAAAACATTTATTGTCCTATTTAGCTATCATTATAGATTAAAATATCAATATAGTGTTGAAAATGGAAAATATACTAATTGATATAAGGTAATTAAATCTATAACATTGTAGTGTCATTATTCGAAATATAATACTAGTAATTTCGATAATTTAATGCTTTTAAAAATAAGCAAGAGGTAGTTTTCTTTAATCTCTTATAACTAAACTAACTAATTATGAAGAAAAAATTATTACAATTAACACTTTTCTTTTTTGTTACTTTTTCTTTTCAAAACACCGTAGATGGTCAAACAAATGAAAAAATAACAGTATCAGGTAGCATTACTTCGGCTCAGGAAAACTTACCGTTACCAGGTGTTAATCTACTTGAAAAAGGAACAAACAATGGTGTTGTTTCAGATTTCGATGGAAATTATTCCATTATTGTTCCTGGTAATACACAATTAGTTGTGAGTTATGTTGGGTACAAAACTCAAACAATTAATATAAATGGACGTACCACACTAAATATAAGTTTAGAGACAGATGTATCTGTTCTAAATGATGTAGTAGTTATAGGATATGGTACACAACGAAAAAAAGATGTAACAGGTGCAATAGCATCTATTTCAGCAGACGATTTAACATCAAACCCGCTAGCAAGTGTAGATCAAGCACTACAAGGAAAACTCTCTGGTGTATCTATTACAAATAATAGTGGAGATCCAGGAGGAGGGGTTAGTGTACGTATTAGAGGAGAAGGCACATTAGGGAATTCAGAACCATTGTATGTTATTGACGGAGTTCCAGTAGTAAACAACTCTAACTCTGAGATTCCTTTAGCAGGAACTTCAGGAAAAGTTTCAAACCCTTTATCAAATTTAAACCCTAACGATATTGAATCGATAGATATTTTAAAAGATGCATCGGCAGCAGCTATTTATGGTGTACGAGGTGCAAATGGTGTAGTTATTATAACTACCAAACGAGGTAAATCTGGAGCTCCTGTATTTTCATTTGATGCATACACTTCTTTTCAAAGTGTTAAAACATTAGATTTATTGAAAGCAAGAGATTACGCCGATTTAGTTATTGAAATGTTTGATAATGCAGGAGAAGCAATAGACAGTAGTAATGAACCAACTAATTTGTTAGATTCTAATTTTATAGTAGATAGATCTGATTGGCAAGATGCTTTCTTCAAAACTGGAGTAGCTCAAAACTATAATATAGGTGTTTCTGGCGGAACTGAAAAAATAGACTATAGTATTTCTGGAGGGTATCATAAAAATGATGCTACAACTATAGGCTCTGGTTTTCAACGTTATAGTTTGAGAGTAAATTCAAACTACAAGTTAGGTAAATTTAAAATTGGCGAATCTATTTCTTTAAGCAGAACTATTAACCGACGTGCACCTTTTTTATCAGCTAGATCTCAGATTAGAACAATAATAAAACACGCTCCAACTGTTGATATTTTTAATCCAGCTAATGATGGTGGTTATAATGGGCCTTCTGATGGAGATGGTTATGGCAGATGGAATTCTATTGGTTTAGCCGATTTAACACAGCATTTTGTTAAACGAAATAGGTTAATTGGAAGCATATATGGAGAGCTTGAAATTTTAGATGGACTAACCTATAAATTAAACCTAGGGTTAGATGCTGTATTTACAAATGGCTCTATATTTACACCTAGTTATTTCTTCTCTGGAGGCTTTGCAGAAGCTAGCCCTCAATTAAGAGAATATAATGCAGAAGAATTAAGCCCATTACTTGAAAATACTTTAACATATAATAAGACATTCGGCGATCATAATATAACTTTATTAGCTGGTTTTACACAACAAGAATATAAATTTTCAAGATTTTCTGCATTCTCAAACGCATTACAAAGCAACAATTTACAAACGTTAAATACTTCAAGTGCTAGTGCTCAAATAGCTGTTGGAGGATTTGATGATGAGTGGGCTATTCGTTCATTACTAGGAAGGATTAACTATAGCTATAAAGGCAAATATTTATTTACTGGAAATATTAGAAGAGACGGTTCTTCAAGATTCTCAAAAGATAATAGATATGGCGTTTTTCCTTCATTCTCTGCTGGTTGGATTCTAAGTGAAGAAAACTTCTTGAAAGACAGTAATGCAATTAACAACTTAAAAGTAAGAGTTGGATATGGCGAATTAGGTAACCAAGAAATACCTCCTTACGGATTTCAATCAACACTTATAACATCTGCTAATTATGTTTTTGGAGGAAATGTACAATCTGGAATTACTCAAACCACACTAGCTAATCAAGATTTAAAGTGGGAAACAACTACTCAAAAAAATATTGGTGTAGACCTTGGAATGTTTAGCAATAAATTACAGCTAAATTTAGAATACTTTGTTAAAGAAACTAAAGACATCATCTTAAGAGCTCCCCTTCCTGGTTCATTAGGAATTACTGAGTTGCCATTGGTTAATGCTGGTAATATAGAAAACAAAGGTTTAGAAATTGCTGCTAACTACAGAACATCTCTTGGCGATGTTAAGCTAGAATTTGGTGCTAATGCAACGTTCTTAAAAAACACTGTAAAATCTTTAGGTATTGGGCTTCCAATTCAAGGAAGATTCCCTGATGCTGACGGTGCTGTTTTACAAGTAATTCGTGAAGGAGAAACTATAAATAGTTTTATTGGACATGTAACCGATGGTATTTTCCAAAGTCAAGCCGAAATTGATGCGCACGCAACCCAATCTGGAGCTTCGCCTGGAGATATTAGATTTAAAGATTTGAATAATGATGGTGTAATTGATGACCTTGATAAAGAAATTCTTGGAGATCCAATCCCAGACATCACTTACGGGTTTACGTTGGGTCTTGATTACAAAAACTTAGATTTATCAATTTTTTTTCAAGGCGTAGATGGTGTTGATATTTATAACGGTTTAAGATATTGGAGTGAAGGTTTATCAGAAATAACTAATCACACTACTACAGTATTAAATCGTTGGACAGGAGCAGGAACTTCCAATACCATTCCAAGAGCTGTTTTAGGAGATCCAAACTTTAACAGAAGACCTTCTAATAGATTTCTTGAAGATGGATCTTTCCTTAGACTTAAAAATGTTACTTTAGGTTATTCTATCCCAGAAAAAACTTTAAATAGTATTGGTAACGGATTTATTTCGAGTATGAGAGCTTATATTTCAGGTCAAAACCTTTTGACCTTTACCAATTATTCTGGATATGATCCTGAAATAGGTACAGGCTTTAACCAAGGTGTAGAAGTTGCAAATCAAGGTGTTGATTATGGGATAATTCCTCAACCTCAAACAATTTTGATGGGTCTACAGGTGAAATTTTAACTAAAAAAATATTTATTATGAAAAAAAGAAAGTTTAATAAAATTAGTATTGTTTTAGCATTACTAATTTTACTTGGGATATCATCTTGTGACAAAGATTTTCTAGAAAAAGTTAACCCCAATCAAATTACTACTGAAACTTTTTACCAAACAGAAGAGGATGCAATTCTTGCTGTAAATTCAGTTTATGCAGTGCTTCAGCATCAAGATTTGTTTAAAGAAGCTTATTGGTTTATACTGGATGGTATGGACGACCATAGAGGTTGGATAAGTTTAGAAGACGCTATTAACGATGTAATGTACCAGTTTACCTTTACTCCTCAACTAGCTAGATCAAATACAATGTGGAATGCTCTATATAGAGGTATTTTTAGAGCTAATTTAGTAATAAATAACGTTAATGAAATGGAGGATTTTGATCTAAAACAACGTGTTTTAGGTGAAGCTCATTTTTTACGAGGCTGGTATTATAATGAATTGGCTAATATGTGGGGAGGCGTACCTATTATTTTAGAAGAAATAAACGTAAGCACAGAATATAACTTCCCAAAAGCTACTCGCGAAGCGGTATATGCACAAGTTGAAGCCGATTTTGAATTTGCTGAAGATAATTTACCGTTAAAATCTGAATATTCTGGGGATGATTCAGGAAGAGCAACTTCTGGAGCAGCAAGTGCTTATTTAGGTAAATCTTACTTATTCCAAGAAAGATGGGCAGAAGCTGTTACACAATTTGAAAAAGTAGTTAATTCAGGTCAATACGAACTAACTGCTAATTATGCAGATAATTTTTCTGCAGCTACAGAAAACAATAGTGAATCTGTTTTCGAAATTCAATTTTCTGGAGACGGTTCATCACTTTGGAGTGATGACGGAACAGAAAGTGCAGAGCATAACTTTAGAGCTGTTAGATACTTCAACTGGTGGCAAACAGGCGGTATGCTCAATTGGTTAAGAAATGAATATTATGGATACCCATGGGCAGGTTTTGGCCCAAGAAGAATAGCTACTTTTGATGGTAATGATGGTACCGAAGCTAGAATAACCAAATATGTAGAGTTCAATACAAATAACCCTCAAAAATCTGATGTTAACTTAACAGATATGAGATATGCCGATGTGCTCCTAATGTATGCAGAGGCTTTAAATGAAAATGAACAAACTGCAGAAGCTATTGTTGAAATAGACAAAGTTATTGATAGAGTTCGACAAGAAGCTGGTTTAGCTAATCCTTGGGACTGGACAGGTATTGTCGAGTTACAAACAGTAGAACAACTCATTGATGGTGGAGAACTTACAGGCTGGCCATTATTCTTAACTGGTACAGATAAAGACGGAATTAGAAATGTTATTAAGCATCAACGTAGTATTGAGCTAATGCACGAATGGAAAAGATATAGAGATTTAGTCCGTTGGGGTGATGCTGCCGATGCCATAGTTATTGAAGATGATAATGGTAATGAAACCAACCCTTTTGTTACAGGAAAACATGAACTATTCCCAATACCACAAGCAGAAATTGACGGAAATGCTGGCTTAACTAATGCAGACCAAAACCCTGGATACTAACAACTAATGCTTTAATTAATATTCATTTGAATTAGTTTTTATACAATAACCCCTTTGTTTTTTTTAATAAAGGGGTTTGTTTTTTTATATTAGTGAAATGAGGAAAACTATTAAATTAGTAATATTACTATTTACATGCTTACAAGTTTTAGAGTCTTGCAAAAAGAATGTTGTCTCTAATAGTAACACTTTGTTTAATCATGTTGAGCCTTCATATTCTAATATTAATTTCAACAACAAACTAACTGAATCTAAAACCTTTAATTACTTTGAATATCCATATTTTTATATGGGTGGCGGTGTTGCCATAGGAGACATTAATAATGATGGATTACAAGATGTATTCTTTACAGGTAATCAGGTTTCTAATAAATTATATCTTAATAAGGGGCAATTAAAATTCGAGGATATTACTTTAAAATCAAATACTGAAGGCGGAAATAATTGGTACACTGGAGTTACTTTTTGTGATGTAAATAATGATGGTTGGCTAGATATTTATGTATGCGTTTCAGGAATAGAATCTAACAAAAAAAATGAACTCTATATCAATAACAAGGATTCAACGTTTACAGAAGCCGCAACAGTTTATGGATTTGCCGATAACGGAGCATCTATTCAATCCGTATTTTTTGATTTTGATAATGATAATGATTTAGATTTGTATGTAGCCAATTATCCTTTTACGCCTTTCAGTAGTCCTTTAAGTTATTATCGCGATAAAATAAAGACCCCTACATTAGAAGATTCAGATAGACTTTATGAAAATAAAGGCAATGGTAAATTTATAGATGTTACAAAAAAATCAGGAATTCTAAATTTTGGTTTATCGTTAGGCGTTATTTCTGCAGATTTCAACAATGATGGATTTCAAGATATTTACATTTCTAATGATTTTGCTACACCAGATTTTCTATATATAAATAATAGAGATGGTACATTTAAAAATATTATAAACGAGGTTACAGGGCATACATCATTCTATGGCATGGGAATAGATGCTTCAGATTTCGACAATGATGGTTTATTAGATATTATTCAATTAGATATGAACCCTCCTGACAATAAACGCTCGAAAGAAAATATGGCTAGTATGAACCCTAAAAGATTTCAAAAAATAGTCGATTTAGGGTTTCATCATCAATATATGCACAATTGTCTTCAACTTAATCAAGGTCTGTTAGAGAATGGAGCACCCCACTTTAGCAATATATCAAAACTTGCTGGAATCTCATCTACCGATTGGAGTTGGTCTTCCTTATTTGCCGATTTTGATAATGATGGATGGAAAGATTTGTATATAACAAATGGTTCTCGAAAAGATATAAATAATAAAGATTTTTTCAAGAAATTAAAACATCGAGTAATGTTTAAAAAAGAAAAAGATTTTTTTAAACAAAGTTGGGATATGCCTTCTGAAAAACTTGAGAACTATATTTTTAAAAATAATAAAGATTATACTTTTAATAAAAATAATAAGAAATGGGGTATTGAGTATAAAGGCTTTTCTAATGGTGCTGCCTATGGTGATTTGGATAATGATGGCGATTTAGAACTCGTTATAAATAATATTGACTCCACTGCCATAGTATATAATAACAATGCTACCAAATTTGAGAAAAACACTTATTTACAATTTAAATTTGTAGGCCCTAAAAAAAACAAAATGGGTTTAGGTACTAAAGTTTTAATAACTTATGAAGACCAAAAACAATACCAAGAACTAACTCTTACACGAGGATTTCAATCATCTGTATCACCTATTTTACATTTTGGTACTGGCGAGGTCAAAAACATTGAAAAAGCTTTGATTACATGGCCAGATGGGACAATGCAAGAGCTTTTAAATATTAAAACAAATCAAGTAATTACCATCAATTATCAAAATGCTTCTAAAAGAAATGTAATTACTAAAACTATAAAAAATAAATCATTTAAAGATGTAACAGATAGTCTGTCTATTCATTTTACTCATATTGAAAATGATTTTGATGATTATATAAAACAACCTTTATTACCTCATAAATATTCAAATTTTGGACCTGCCTTAGCTGTGGGAGATGTTAATAATGATCAATTAGATGATTTCTATATTGGAGGTGCTGTAAACCAATCAGGGCAATTATATGTACAACAAGAAAATGGAAATTTTAAAATACAGAATCAAAACATTTGGGAGAAAGATAAAAAACACGAAGATGTAGCCGCATCATTTTTCGACGCAGATTCTGATGGAGATATCGATTTATATGTTGTAAGTGGTGGTTATGAATTTGAAGATAATTCTGAAGAATTACAAGATAGGCTGTATTTAAATAATGGCCAAGGTAGTTTTTCAAGGCAAAAAAATGCTCTTCCAAATATTCAAGTCAGCGGTTCGTGTGTTGTTCCCGCTGATTATGATAATGATGGTGATCTCGATTTATTTGTAGGCGGACGCGTAATCTCGGGGAAATATCCATATCCTACTAAAAGTACCATTTTGGAAAATACTAGCATAAACGGAAATGTTTCATTTAAAAATGTCACAAAATATTTATGTCCTCAATTAGATGCTTTAGGTTTAGTAACCTCAGCCATTTGGAGCGATTTTGATAACGACAAAAAATTAGATTTGATTGTTGTTGGAGAATGGATGCCTATTACATTTTTTAAAAATAATGGAACACAATTCTTAAACATCAATTATAAAACGGGGTTAAGTGACAAAACGGGTTGGTGGTATAGTATTGAATCTGGCGATTTTGATAATGATGGAGATGAAGATTTTTTGGTTGGAAACCTCGGTTTGAATTATAAATACAAAGCAACTATGGATGCACCTTTTGAAGTATATTCAAAAGATTTTGATAATAATGGTTCTATAGATATAGTTTTAGGGTATTATAACGATAATGAATTGTTTCCTGTTAGAGGAAAGCAATGTTCTACACAACAAATTCCCAGGTTAGAAATGCAATTTCCAAACTACAAATCTTTTGCTTCAGCTTCTTTAATAGATGTTTATGGAGAAAAACAATTAGAGTCTGCCTTACATTATAAAGTAACAACATTTGCCAGTGGGTATATTGAAAATATTAATGGTATTAAATTTAAATATACAGAACTCCCTAAGCTAGCTCAACTATCATCAATAAACAGTATTATTGTTGATGACTTTGATGTTGATGGTAATTTAGATGCTCTTGTTGCTGGAAACTTATATGCGTCTGAAGTTGAAACTCCTAGGAATGATGCTGGAGAAGGTCTTTACTTAAAAGGAAATGGTAAGGGAGATTTTAAACCACTAGCTTACAAAAAAACTGGATTTTTAGCGCATCGCGATACAAAACTTATTAAACAACTTAGAGCCAAAAAAGGAACTATTATTTTAGTTGCTGAAAATAATAGTAATCTAAAAGCTTTTAGGGTTTTGAATCATTAAAAAATCTTTAATTTAACTTAAATCGATTTTATTTTTTAGTCCAATAATTCTCAATTTCTTCTAAAGATTTACCTTTGGTTTCTGGCAATACTTTAAAAATAAATGGGAATGTTAACATAGATATTGTAGCTAGTAGCCAAAAAGTGCCATGTTCACCCAATACAGAAGACAACCATGGAAATAACTGTGCAACTAACCAGTTAGCACCAAATAAAGTTAATGTACCTAAAGCCATAGCTCTCCCTCTAACTTTAGTAGGAAATATTTCAGACATAATAATCCAAGGAATAGGGCCCAATGAAAACGAAAAACTTGCAATGAATAGTGATATAGCAACAATAAGTGCTGTTTCATTTCCATTATTTAAATAAAACAAGTAACCTATTATAAATAATGACAGTACCACACCTACATTTCCTATTAATAATAATTTTTTTCTCCCCATATGATCAACTTTCCACATCGCCAGAATAGTGAAAAGAACTAATACTATACCAAATACAATTTGGCCATATAAAGATTCTCCAAAAGATAAGCCTGCTCTTTCTAGAATTAACGGGCCATAATGTAATATAATATCAATACCACTTAATTGAGAAATTATAGCTAAGAATAAAGCAATAAATGTTGCTTTTCTTAATGTGGGTTTAAACAATTGAGAAAACGTACCTTCCTCATGACTTATAGCCTCTTCAATTTCTACAAGTTCTTTTTTTGCTATAGTGTACCCATTGATTTTAGAGAGGGTTTTATAGGCTTCTTCCTTCATTCCTTTAGACATTGCGAACCTAGGGCTTCTTGGAACAATAAATAATAGAAATAAAAACAGCAATGCTGGTATTAATTCTGAACCTAACATAATTCGCCAAACATCGCTGATAACCCACCCTATTAAACTTCCAGACTTAACCTCTGCAATATATGTTTCAGATAAGGATCTAAAGTATTCGTTAGTAAAGTAAGCTATTAATACACCTATTGTTATAGAAAGCTGATACATACTAACCATTCTACCCCGAATCTTTGGAGGAGAAATTTCTGAGATATAAAGCGGAACAACCATCGCCGCAATACCAACACCAAAACCTCCAATGAGTCTAGCAATAATGAAGAATGTCAAAGATTCAGCAATTGCAGATCCAAACGCAGAGATTGAAAATAACAAACCTGCAATAATAAGTGTCTTTTTTCTTCCAATTTTATCTGCAATACCAGAAACAGCTGCCCCTAAAACACTCCCCAATAATACTGAACTCACAGTCCATCCTAACAATACAGGATTATTTTCTAATTGAAAATAATCTGTTAAAGGGCTAATTGCTCCAGAAATAACAGCCGTATCAAAACCAAATAAAAAACCTCCAAATGCTGTGATTATGCATATTACAATAAAGTAAACCAAATTCCCTTTATCACTATTTTTTTCTTTATTCATATCATTTTTTTATACGGTATTATTATCTGCTTCTCTTTAATCTAATTTCATAATGCTTAATTCTAAATCATGAATTTAATTTAATAAATCCACCATCTATTGGGTAATCTGTTCCTGTTATAAAACCTGATTTAGCACTAGATAAAAACAATGCCAATTCAGCTATTTCATTAGGTTTCCCCATACGGCCGATGGGTTGGGTTTTCGATAATTTTTCAAACATTTCTTTTTCTTGTCCAGGGTAGTTTTTAGCTATATATGCATCTACAAACGGTGTATGTACACGGCCTGGTGAAATCGAATTGCATCGAATGTTTTTATCTAAATAATCTTTAGCAATGGTAATAGTCATATTTAAAACCGCAGCTTTACTCATAGAATAAGCAAATCTATCTGCCAAAGCAACAGTAGCTGCAATAGAAGCCATATTTAGAATGACTCCTCCGCCGTTATCACACATGTTTCGAATTACAGCTTTTGTGCATAAAAAAACACCTTTTATATTGATATCATATATGCGTTGCAAATCTGCCTCAGTAGTTGTATCTAAATTACCAATTTGTGCAATTCCAGCATTATTTACCAAAATATGAATGACCTTTTCTTTCTTTTCAATTTTTTGAATAGAAGCATTTACCTGCGCTGCATTGGAAACATCACAAAGATGTAAATTTGCCTTACCATTTAATGTAGCAATTTCTTGTATTACTTTTTCGCCTTCTTCTTTATTATAATCCAGAATATGAACTTTAGCACCAGATGCTGCAAAAAGTATTGAAATACTTCTTCCTATACCACTACCTCCGCCAGTTATTATTGCTACTTTGTCTTTTAATTGTGGTTCTTTCATTTGTAAGATTCGATTTAGTCAAACCAAGCCATTTGATTATTTATTTGGGTTGCTCTTATAAAACTCTTTCTTAATGCTTTCTCGATTGTAATTTTCTAACTAGTTCTTATCTTTAGGCTTAAACATTTGCATATCATCGTTAGCTTTAGGTAAATAACTAGCATTATGGAGCCTGAATGTAGACCAATAACCTAACCAGCGATTATCAGACTGCATAACTTTGGCAACACCATTAACAATTGTCGCTACTAACTTTTTTTTATCTGGATCATAAAAATGATTGATTTGGTCGTCTGCATCAACATCATATAATTCTTGTATACCGCTGGAAATATTATAGCCATAAAACCAATGTTTATTCTCTATGATAAATTGATACCCAAAACCATAATTTACACCTACATGCCAACCCGTTTGAAAAACATGATGAAGCTTAGACCTAGTTTTGCCATTTATTACAGGAGTGAGGCTTTCGCCTTCCATATAATCTGGGACTTTTATTCCTGCATAATTTAAAATTGTTGGTGCAATATCTAGGCTTGAAACTGGAGCATCTACTTTCTTTACGATAGCAGTATTAGATTTAGGCGCTTTTATATACAAGGGAATTCTAAAAATATCTGGCTGAAAATACACACCTTTGTCCGCCATTCCCATTCTACCATTCATATCTCCATGATCTGCAGAAAAAAGAATTACAGAATTGTCCCAAAGATTGTTTTCTTTTAGGTAGTCAAAAAATAATCCAACTGCATAATCAACGACTTCCATTTGCAATAAATGCCCAATAATGTAATCTTTTAGCATGTCCTCATCATATAACCCCCAATATTGTCTATAAACATCATATATATTAGCCTCTCCTTTAAGTTTAGCAAAATTAGAATCAATTAGTTTTTGATAACTTTCAGGAACTTTAACAACCTTTTTCAATGCCTCATATCTATCTTCAAAACCAGCAGGAATAGAATATGGTTGATGTGGATCAAAAAATTCGAGTTGTAAAAACACTGGTTGATTTGGATGGTTTAGTTTTGCTGTTTTTAGTTTTTGTTTAGCCAATTCTGCTAAAAATACTGAATAATGAGCCTCAATTGGAAATGGTTTTCCATCGGCCTGTTGTATCCAACCTCCAAGCGAATTGCCTTTAGATTCCCTATCATGTTGTTTTCCATAAATCTCTCTCTTATAAATTTGTGGCTTTACATTTTGCCTATTTATATAATCTACATATAATTCATCATCTAATAAAGGAGGAGCCCATCTATCCCAACCATGTTGGTTTTCGCCAAATGTTTCAATAAATTTTTCGGCACCTACATGCCATTTGCCTACATGCTTTACATTATACCCTGTTTTCTTTAAGTATTGAGGAAATACAATATCACTTTGTTTTAAATTCCTTACCATTCCCATAGGAGCTCTTTCTCCATTGGTTAAATAGGGCTGATGCCTTCCTGTTAATATGGTAGCTCTTGATGGCCCACAAACAGGTGCCGTACAAAATGTTTTATCAAAGCGGGTTCCTGCATCTGTAAGTGCATCTAAATTAGGCGTTTTTACATGCTTAGATAGTTCTCTGGATGGTAAATAAATATCAGGAGAAATCATATCTACTGTAAGGAGAAAAATATTGGGTCTGTTCTCAATATCGGGCTTAGCTTCAAACGCCCCAGTTCTTTCTCTTGTATTTAGAAATTTCTGTATGTATTGTTCTGTTCTATCTTGGCTATAACCATAACTTGAACACATTATAAAAGTAAAAAACAATAGAAAATGACTACTATATTTTATCGGTTTCATAAATTATGATTTATTGCGTTAATAATAAGAATAAACATGATTTTGGTGGAATATCAAAAGCTAATACATCTTTCGCTGTACCGAGTTCCTTTTTATTATAAACGTCTTTAACAGAAACATTTTGAGATAAACCAATATCATTCAGGTGTAATGATATATTTTTTTCTGCTTTTTGATTTCTGTTAAGTAATAAAACAGCAACCTTTCCATCTTTTAACTTTTTAGCCCAAACTTCTGTATCATTTTCTTGACGAATTCTTTTTCCTTGTTCAGTTGGATCTTGATTTATTGTAATAGCTTCTTCATTAAGAATAATGCTTTTTTCATCCTTAGACATATTTAATGGATTATTTCCTAACATTAGTGGAGAGGACATAATACACCATAGAGCAAAATGACTTTGTTGTTCAGTATATGTTAACCCATGCTCACCTGTAACTAGCATATCTGGATCATTCCAAAATCCATTTCCTGCAAACTGCGC
Source organism: uncultured Flaviramulus sp. (assembly GCA_947487155.1). GTDB lineage: Bacteria > Bacteroidota > Bacteroidia > Flavobacteriales > Flavobacteriaceae > CANLXL01. Next base: position 8,001 of record CANKVS010000010.1, on the reverse strand, counting down.
TGATTTATCATTTATTTTTGCGACCTCCATAACCGTTAAGAGCTTCCAAGTACTTTCGCTTTCTTTAATAGTTCCATCAAAAACGGCATCAGTACCAGACATGCCAGCAACTCGTGCGCTTATATCTCCTGTAGTACGTGCCATTTGCGATACTTCTGGATACCATTCTCGCCATCTATAAGCACTTATACTCAATACAATACTGTTAGATTTTTCTTTTAAAAGTTTATGCCATTTAAAATATGTGTCTTTCAGTAAATCCTCGTTCCAACCACCTTTAAATTTACATTTATCTAGTTTGATAAAATCTATACCCCAATCTACAAATTGCTGAATATGTATTTCTTCTTTGCCATAGCCTCCTACAGGATCATTAATACAGTCTGCTGTACCTGGCACCGTGTGCAGCCCAAATTTTAAACCTTTGGAATGTGCATAATTTGCTAATCGTTTTATACCATTAGGAAATTTGATTGGATGCGGTAATAACTCGCCATTGGCACCTAACTTGGTATCTCTCCAACCACCATCAATTACTATATACTCATAACCTGCATCTTGCAATCCACTTGCTGAGATTGAATCAATAATTCTAATAATAAGATTTTCGTTGATTTGATGTTTTCCGTAGTAATTCCAACTATTCCATCCCATAGGAGGTGAGCCTGCAAGTTGTTGTTCTTGTGAAATATCTTCTAGAACCTGTTTTTTATTAGCTTGTTTTTTAACACATGAAAAAGTAGTTAAAAGTAAAAGAGAAAAAAATAAGTTTTTCATGAATACCATTTTTTAAGCATTTTAGTGTTTATGATTTGTGTTTGTTGCTGGTAAAATGTCCCACCATGCGATGTCTCTCTTAGTTACCCAAATAGGACTAGTCCATGCCATAATTTTTCTTGCATGCTGTTCTACTGGTGCCGTATAAAGTGCTTTTTGGGTTACTCTTACATAATATAGACTACTAGTTTTAAAACCATAATCTTTAAATTGGAATTGTAAATCTTTAGCTGAAGGCTTTGATTCGAAAATAGTTGTCCAATTAAAACCATCGTATTTAAAAACTTCTACTTTTTCAATAACATCTACAGCATTTACTTTTAAAGTAAATTCAGGAGTTTCATCTTTTTCTTCAAGTTTAATTTTACTTCCCATTAAATGACCATTCATTCTAAAATCTAATAAAAGCCTATGTCCAGTTGTTGCAAATGTATGCCTGTCTCTAATTGCATTAAAAACAGACTCTCTAGTTAAGTTTTTTGCATACACACCTGTAATACCTCCATAAAACCTACCAGGATGTGCATAATGATCATCAGTAGATCCTAATACTCCTATTACCTGACCAGCTTCCCAAGCATCTCTTAAATAATAAGGGCCTGGTGTTGCTGCCGAAAATGTATTATCTATTTCTTCATAATTGCCGGGAGACATAAAGTATTCGCTTGAACCGTGTGATGAATATATTTCTGCCGTAGGCCTAAAAGGACTTTTCTTAGACCAATCTACCACTTTAGTTTCTTCAATCATACCTCGAGCATTTTGTTGTACCCATTTGTCTTCAAAGTCTTGTCTATATCCTGGAAAATAACCTAAAAATCGAACACCTGTATGATGAGGTATTGTAATTGCATCTTTACCTTCAAGGCTTTTCCATAATTCTTCTACCGTTGGAAAATCATATGCAAAAGGAATTTCTTCATTATCCGAAAGAAAAAAAGCATTGTTATGATGATCAGACTGCCATTCAAAACCAAGAAATGTTATAAATTCATGATTTTTGTGATAGGCCTTAACAAATTTTCTATTCTCTTCATATTCTTTTCTATTAGGGCGTTCCCACCTTTCTCTTTGAGGGGTTAATGCCATAAAATCTAATCCAGCAACATCTTTACCATAATCATAAGCTGTTTTAATTTTACCTCCAGCTGAACCCGAAAGTTTTGAATGACTATGTAAATCGCCCCAATACACATTCATTTTAGGCTCATCCTTACTTACAATTACAGGATTAGAAAACATACCTGTATTGGCTAAGTGGCGATTATCAGTCAAATGAATACGATGAATCCCAGGCGTATTCCAAATTACTGAAAATTCAACAATACCATTACCTGAATACATATCTACTGTTTTAGGGAGAATGGCATCAGGATCATCAGAATTCAAAATAAATCTTGATTTAAAGTTCTCTGCTTGGTTACCATGCTTATCTAAGGCAACTATTCGATATAATACTTTTTGTCCTTTTTTAGATTTTGATGGTCCATGGAAAACAAACTCTCTTGCTTCGCCTCCTATAATTTTAATTTTAGGATATGTTTGTAAATGAACAAACGTACCAGAACCTGTTGCATCTACCGCCAATGGAATTTCTATTGTTTCTTTTATTACTGAGGCAGTTGTATTGGCATAAATTAAATTTATAGTATCACCTTTAGTAAGGTTTCCAGATAGAACTTTAGTGTAAAATACTCTTTGTCCTCTTCTATAAACTTCTCCTGAAATAGTATCTATTTCTGTTTTAAATAAAACATCTGTTGTTAATTTTACATTTTTATTAGAAGTAATTGCGCCTACATAATCCCAATCTGATTTTGATTCTGTTTGAGGATGTTTAAAGAATAACTCTAAAACAGAACGGTGTTTCCATGTTTGTGCATGAAAACCTTTAGGGTATTGTATTTTAATTCCTCCACCAGCGACAATTCCATTTTCCCCTACTATGTAACTTATTTTAAACGTACTTAAAGTACCAGATTCTATACTTGCAGGCATTATAAATACGTTCTGAGCTTCGAGTTTTATTATGAAGATTACACTAAACAATATAACTATCATAATACTTCTAAAAAATTTATAATTGTATACATTCATAATTAATTCGAATAATTCAGATAAGTTTTAAATAGGTTTTACACCTAAATAATTTTAATTCTATTGTAAAAGAACTATGCCTACATCCAAACTTTCCAAAGTTAAACTAACCTTTTCGTTTAGAATCTCAATAGGGGCATCATATAATGAACTAGCTTTTTTCCAGCTACCGACTTTTATTTTTTCAGTTACTTTATGATTGGTAGGGTTTGTTATAATTAAAGCTTCTTTACCTTCAATTTTTCTTTTCCTTATTAAAAATTCACCTGTATGTTCAGGTACAATGCTACAATTACTCATTAATTTCTTAACAAATTTTACAGTATCCTCATTTTTATAGGCCGTACCATTATGCCCAATATAAGTTCCTAATAACCATGCTTTTCCTTTTCCTAGTTGTCTTGCAGTACCTGCAATCTTATCATTATAATACAAACAAGGTTCACTATTAACAGCATCAAATGTTTGTATATAAACGTTTGCCATGGTTTCTACACCATTTAAACTATTACTACCTGTTAATGATGTAGCATCTAAAAATTCACCCCAAGTTCTATCCCAAGGCGACCATCTATGTGCATTATTTGGCTCTCTTACCATAGTAAAACTTGTTTGTTTTACACCGAATAATTGGCGTGCTGCCTGAGATATTTCACCTCTTTCGCTATATGAGTTTTTACTATATCTAGCTACACCTGCTTCACTTATAAGGTTTCCTCCAGCTTCTACATAATTACTTAATTTACCGATAATAGCATCAGATACAGATATTGGAAAAGGCATAATGATAGCTTTGTATTTAGACAAATCTGTTTCATCCATTACCGATGCTTCTAAAAAATCTACAGTAATGTTTTGTTCCCAAAGTAATCGATGCCAACCTCTTGTTGAGAATTCTAAATTATTTCCTCCATTTAACATCGTAGCACAAATTTGGTGATTCTCTTCGTTTACAAAAATGGCAACTTTACCTCCTACAGCTGATGGTTGTCCAAAAATATCTTGATGTTTAATAAGAGCCTTACCTATTTTTGATACTTCTTCAAGCCTTTCAGTTGTATCACCATCACTATCTAACAAACTAAAGCCATTAGTTTCATGAATCATGATTTCTGCTCTTGTTACCCAAAAGGAAATTGTATTAGCACCAGAACCTATTGAAGTAAACAACCAACGCCTCATGTCTTCTCTAGAAGGTACTCTTCCTTTATGAAATCCTGTTGAAACAGGTCCTCCTTGAAATTCTGCATTCCATACAGGATGCCCTGGTTCATTACTAGATCTCAGATAATCCAATCTTAGCGCAAGCATACGCCACATTTCATTCTTTAAGAATTCATATTTATCAGGAGTTTGACCATGTCTGTAATGAATATCGTCCCATTCATCAAATTCGCCCCAATTAGAAGCTGGGTATGACGAAGAACCTAAGAAGTCATTTGCACGGGCCCATGTCCAGTCTTTACCAGACCCATAAGTCCAATTTCCTAAATGCGTAAAAACTGGACGATTTAAAGGATCATTCTCTCTAATAACTTCCGCCCTTTGTTTAAGCGTATTTCCAATCTTTACGTTTTCCATAAAATAATTCCAATTCACCTCTTGCGGCATAGCAAATCGTCTCTTATACCCTCTATTAGGTTTTACATGCTCCCATTTTTTATATCTGGTATTCCATTCGCCATTCAAACTATCTAAACTTCCATATTTTTCTCCAAGCCAATCTCTAAAAGCATTTAAGGTATTAGGGCAATAACAAACAGGCTCACCTACCATTTGCATGGACCAATACCCAACTTCTTGCCATGTATTCCAGACTAATACGTTATCATATTTGCCTAATACTTCTACTAATTTTTTAATGAATTTATCTTGAGCTTCTCTAGCTCCAGGATGATCAAAACAAGGACCTGGTTTACCATCAGCAGGAACAGGGGCTTGAGCTTCATGCATAATTCTTATACCACTTCTTGATTCCATTCTTGCGTCTGGGTATTTTTCAAACAACCAAGCGGGTGCTTGCTCCATAGTAAGACCTAGATATATATACATATCCAAACTTTTAGCATGTGCAATTAACTCTTCATACTTAGAAAAATCATATTCTCCTTCTATTTGTTCATCAACAGCCCAAGATTCTTGAAGTTTTATAAGATTGAAGCCTTTTTCTTTTAAAATTTCCATATCTCTCTTCATTTCATCCATGGCAGGCATGGGTTCTCGTGCTAAATGAGAGCCTAAATAAAATTGACTATTCAATTTATCTAAATCAGCTTTCTGAATTATTTTAGAAGAATTTTGATTTTTATGATCTGTATTCGAATTACAAGAATCTAAAACTATAACAGATATTAATAAGAGTATTTTAAATAAATTTTTCATGAATATGGCTATTATACAAATTATTAGTTTAATTTATTGATGAATATTTTCTATTCTATTGGAGCATATTTTATGTTTTCTTTTTCATCTAAAAATTCTATTAAGAGGGTTTTTGATTGAATTTCTGTACTTTTATATTTAAATGCTTCAAATCCGAAATTAGCGGTTATTTTTATATCATTATTTCCAAAAGTAGTTTGCTGTACAAAATGAGAATTATCCAACCAATCAAAATTTACCATCTCCATTTTAATCGCTTTTTCATGTACTTTTGAAAATACATTATAATGTGTAGTTATAGATTCTTTGTGTTTTTTCCAACTTGAAATATCTAAATGGTATAATGGTGGAACATTATATAAAATTTCTTTAATATTTTGATTTTTAATTTCTGTAGGAACTTTAAGTGTTCCCCATTCCCAATGGTGTGATGTTATTACAGAGTTATTATAAACCAATTGAAACAAAGGAATATTAAAGCGGTTATCAAAATGAATATATCTATATTTTTCTTTCATAGGTACTTGTTTATTGTACCTAGAGGGAACTCCTCCATTTATTGAATAATAAGTTCCTACATAATATTTAGATTCTTTATTTTTTCTGAGATCTGGATCACTCCATGCAATTACCGGAGTAGTCATTCCATGTGCAAACGCAATAGTTGTAGAACTAAAATCATTACCAACCTCTGAACCTATAACCATATTATAATAATCTCTTATCCAAGACATTCTTTCTAGACGCGCATTCATATCCATTTTTTGGGTTGTCATCCTTTCTGGGGTATGATCATCATGAAATTCTCCAGTAGCATCGACATCTATAAACCAAGAATTGATTTTGAGTCCTTCATCCATAATAGAACCTACCCGTTCTTTAACAGATGACAATGATAATATTGGATTTAATTTTCTACCAACCCTATTAAACCCCATTTTTTTGGTGCCATCTTGTTTGGAAATAGTAGAATTGTAAAAAAGAGTGGTATCTTTAAATATGGCTGTAATCCAGCCTTCTTTTCCTGGCTTATGAATACTATGATACGAATCATAAGGAGCTATCAAATAACCTAAATCATTTGCGTTTTTAACAAAATCTGGATGGATCTCTGCAGGAACCCAATCATTAACACCTAACCATCCTTTTTTTATTCCTGCTAATTGGAGTTCTTTCAATAAGTATGTTGATGTTCCATTTCCCCATTCGGAAACGGGCTCCATATATTCACGATACGCCAACCATAAAAGTTCTTTATTGAGCTGGTATAATTCTGAGCTATTTAATTCTTTTACACCTTTATTTAATAAATCGCTGGCAAATTTTGTAAGTGTTATTTCACTCCATGCTTTAGAATTATAGAAATCTTTACGCAACATAACTTCATTTACCGCTCTAGTGAATAATCTATTGTGGTATTTTGATGCATATTTTGAATTTCGAAATTCATCAAAAGCTTTACTAAATTCTTTGCCTGATTCAACTTTAGGTTTATTAAACAAGCTCATTAGATGTTTAGAAGGATTATATTTAGAAGCAGCTATTTCGTTAATGAATTTAGTTTTTAACTGTTTAAAATTTGTAATATTATTGCTAATAAAAAACTCACTACTCCATAAGTATATATGTGGCGCACCATATAATTTTTTAATATTGGAATTCTTTTGAGATTTTTTATCAAGAGTTACATATTTTCCTTGTTCTTCTACATGCTTTTTATAAGTTTTGGCAATAGCCGTAGGTGTATTTTTAGAAAGATATACTTTAAACCCATAATTCTTATCTTTTTCTGTAACAGGAAACGTATGATAAAAATCTAAGCTAAGATCTCCTGCTGCATCTTTTTTGAATTTAATTTCGTTATTAAACATGTTTTTTATAACATAAACTAAGGCGTAATTAGAGTAATTAACGCCAAAAAATTGCATTGATAAATCTTGAGCTCCAGAAAATTCTCTGGATGTTAAATATTCAATCCATTTTGGGTCATTTACTGGAATATACTTTCCTTGATGTAGTGGTATGGTATACGCTTGGTATCCCCTACCACTTATATCTGGCCAATGAAATTCTATGTTTTTTACAGACGCTATTGAAACATCTAGATAATTATTAATTATTTTAAGTGTTACTGCTATTCCTTTACTAGGAATTTTCCACGACATGCCCTTATCATGAAGTTTAACATCCTTAATATCAAACTCTTTAGATCCAAATGAAATGTAGTTTCCTTCATTTCCTTTAGGCGTAATGAATAAAGAAAAAGTTGATGGTATAACTTGAATCTTTAGTTGATCATTTCCTATAATATATTGGCTTTCTTTTTTTGATACTTGAGATAGTACAATTGTAGCACTAAAAGATATAATGATAAATAAAAAGACTGATTTGGCGTATTTATGCATGCTTTATTCTTATGTTTGATTATAGGTAATAGATACAAATCTAATTTTATTAATAGGATTATAACATCAATATATTACCTATAACAAACACTATATTGTCATTTATGTATATAAATCTATATATTTATAACAATATAAGCTTTTACTTTTTTATTCAAGAAACTTTAAAATTTCATATAATTATTGTAATTAATCATAGTAATACTACATTTTAAAATAAAAAAGACAAAACCCAAACATAATTAACTACCTTATTTTCAATAAAATATAATTAAAAAGGCTCTAGTTTAATATTGCGTTGATATTAATTTTTCATACCTGATTTCTATAGTTTGATATT
>CANKVS010000009.1 GCA_947487155.1 uncultured Flaviramulus sp. | reverse complement strand
AAATTCAACACTTTAATTTACTAAATATTCTACTTTTTCTATACTAAAAAAACACTTTTTTTACGTCGAACTCAGGTTATAAATAAATCAATTTTCAGGAAATCCGTTTAAAGAAAGCGTTTCTAATTCCTTTTTATCATTTTCAAAAATTAAAAACACTTTAAGTTCAGGGTGAATTTTTAAAAAGTGTTTTACTTTTTCAACACCCATAGTTTTAAACGCAGTAGCATAAGCATCGGCAGTTATGCAATCTTCAGCAATTACGGAAATACTAAGTAAATTGGTTTTACTTGGATACCCTGTTTCTGTATCTATAATATGCGCATAACGGTTACCACTTTTATCAATTTTAAACTTTCTGTAAGTCCCCGATGTAGCCATGGACGCATTAATTAACGATATTGGTTTCCCTCGCGATTCTTCAGCAACTATTTTAGGGTCTTGTATACCCACGCGCCATGCTAATTGTTTTTTGGCATTAATACCACTTGCTCTAAGTTCTCCTCCAATATCTACAAGATGGTTTTTAATGTTTCTATGCTCTAAAAACGTCACAATAACATCAACAGCATACCCTTTTGCAATGGCATTAAAATCTATAAATGTTGCTTCAGGTTTATTAATATTGTTATTTACTAGTTCTACCTTATTAAACCCTACAGAAACCATTAGGTTTTTTATTTTAAGGCTGTCGAGGTTTTCAATTTTACCTTCTGGCCCAAAATCCCAAGCATTAACCACGGCTCCAATAGTAGGATCGAAAGCACCTTTAGTTGCCTCATATATGCTTTTTGAAACAGTAAAAACAGTTTTAAAATGCTCGTCAATTTCTACGGCTTCATTTCTATTTAATTTAGAAATATCTGAATTTATTTGATAAGTAGACATCGATTTATTAATAACATAAAACAAGCTATCTAACTGCTTTTGATAGTTAACCTCTGAATTATAAGTTACTCGATAGTACGTACCAAAAATAGCCCCTTCTAATATTGTGTTTTCAAAACTCGAATTTGTTAATTTTTGTGAATCTTGCTTACACGAACAGACTATAACTAAACTAAAAAAAACAAAGCATATATTATTTACCAAGGCATTTTTCATCATCATTACTTAATTCAAATTAGTTTCTAAAACTTGAATTCCGTTGTACTCCAACAAGTATTCTTCATTAAGGCAAATAGGCGATTTTTCATTATCCATATTTCCTAATCCAACACCTGCATATAATACTTTAGCGTCATTCTCTCTAGCATGTTTTTTAAAAGATTCCATCCAAACTATATCATAATTATTAGGATTATCTGGTAATATTACTGCTTTTACAATAACAAAATAGTATTGCTTACTTTTATCTATGCATACAAACTGCGGATGTTTTTTTAGTTTACTATTTACAGCAATAAATTCAAAACCGCGTTTTTCTAAATCTTTACCAACATGGTTCATTGCCAAATTATGCAACTCCTGTTCTGTAAGTGGTTTACTCATGGTGTAAAAATACAATTATTTCTTTTTTAAAATATAGATACTATAGAGATAGACTCTTGTTGTTGCTTTAATATATTATCGACAGACAGAACAATATCATTTCTAAAATTTCTTTTTAACATTTTTTAACTTATACATATCTTATTTTTTTAACATTAATTCAAAAAAAATCACAAATTTTACATCAAAACATATAAAAATAATTTCATTGTGTTTCATATTAGTATAAGTTTCCTATTTTAGGTTTTTCAGAAAAAAATAAATAATAATTTAAAAAAATAGTGATGATTAATAAGGAGAAAATTAAAAGAAGACATGTATATACATTAATTTTCTTTTTGGTTTTTAGCAGCTTCGTTGTTCAACAAATTCCTGCTCAGGAAATATTAGCTAATCAGCAATCTATTGATATTTCTGAAGAAAAAACTAAAGGACTGTCATTTAAAAATTATTGGAGAAGTAATATTATTGTAAAAGAAGGTAAAATTACAGGCAATAAAAAAGCAAATGCTACTCATGTACCTGGGCTTATTGAATATAAAATAGATTTTGTTAAAGGTGGCGAATACGAGCTTCAGGCTAAATACAAAACGTCATCTGCTTCAAACACTTTTTTTGATGTTGAAGGCGATAGAATAAATACAGTCTTTCAAACTGCTGGCAATTTTACTTCAAAATGGAAATCGTTAGGAAAGTTTAAGGTTCAAAAAGGAAAACAGCACATTCGTTTTACATCAGAATATGTAGAAACTACTTTCCCAGAAATTACCGCATTAAGATTGGTATATAAAAGTAAAAAGCTACCCACTTTAAAACCTCAACTCATAAAAAGAGATCTTACTAAAACGATTCCAGATGACTGGTACAAAGGTATTAGCCGTAAAATTCACTGCGATTTTCATACGGCAGGATTTATAAAAGATATAGGTAAAAATTTTGATCCTGAAACATACGCAAAAACTCTAAAAGATAATGGACTAAATTCCATTACGCTTTTCGCAAAAGGGCATCATGGGTATGCTTATTATAATACCAAAGTGGGTACCATTCACCCTGGTTTAGATTTCGATTTGATGAAAGCACAAATAGAAGTTTGTCATAAATATGGTATAAAAGTATGGGTTTATTTTTCTATTAACATTGATGAAATGTATGGAACCACTGCTGAAGGCGAAGGGAGTGTAAATAATAAATATCAATATGTTAATTCTTATCCAACTACAGAATTTGTAAAAGATTATACATGGCCTATGATTGTAGAATGTGTGCGTGACTATGATATTGATGGTTTTTGGTTTGATTTTCCTGGAAATGATGAGTTTGTTTATGAAACCATTGATTTAATTAGAAGTTATAGATCAGACATCATCATTGCTAACAATCATCAATTTTACAAACCACATGAAGAATTAGCCAAACAAGATGTTTTAGAAATAGAAGCTTGGATGCACAGGCAGTCGCTTTACAGGTTGCCTTATATTGCAAGGTATGCACACGGTACTATACCTATGACAGCCATGACCACTAGGTTTTGGACCGGATGGGGAGACTTTGGTGGATTCGCAGACGAATCGTTACTATACTACGAAACCGCTGTATGTTTAGCTAATGGTGCAGGCATTACTATTGGCGATCAATTACATCCTTATGGTACTTTTAACGAAGAAGCCTATAAAAATATGAGTAAAGCCATGCATATGGCAGAGCGTGTAGAACCGTATGTGTTTGATGCTAAATTAACGCCTTATGTTGCTTTTTTAAGACCTAATACTAAAGGAAGTTCAATAAAAGCAGATGATGCGCTTGTAAAAAATGAAAAAGCAAGTTCTTTGTTAATTGATGCTGGTATACATTTTACGGTAATTGATGTAAACAGTTCTCTTGCCCCTTTTAAAGTATTAATTATTGAAAACCCAAATAACTTATCTGGGGCATATTTAGAAAAACTGGAAACTTTTATAAGTAATGGTGGAAAATTAATTGTTGAAGGCACTCTAGATGAAAATATGCAAAAACTTTTAGGGGTTAGTATTGATAAAAATGTAAAAAGCCAACCAGCATTTATAAGAATAGATCCAAAAGTATTGCCGGACCCCATACCAACCGATATTTACTCTAGAGAAGATGTTCAGTTTGTAAAACTAACAGCAGGAACAGAGTCTCATGCGCCATTGGTAATGCCCATGAATTATGGTACCAACCATAGAGTTGGACACAGACAAGCCCCTGCCAAAGAAGAGACATCGGGTTATCCTGCTATTACTATTAGAAACATTGGGCAGGGTAAAGCCATATATTTTCCTTATCCTGTTTTTAAAGATTATGGCGAATCTGCCAATACACAAAGCAGAAAAATATTTAAAAGCACCTTCAACAATGTAGTTCCTGCCAAGGATAGACTTGTAGAAGTAAAAGCTCCTGTAAATATAGAACTTTCCGTATTTGATCAACCCAACAGAAAAATGGTTCATTTAATACATGGGACTCAAGGTAGAAGATCAAGCAATTTGAATGACCCTATAATGGATGAATATCCCATAGTAAAAGGGGCTATAATAAGAATGCCTGAAAATATGGTAAAAGGAAAAACCATTCGTTTTGCTGAAAAAGATGGGCACATTAAAAATATTACTTATTCAAATGGCATAGCCGCAATCCATATTCCAGAATTTAGCATATATACAGTTTTGGTGATTGAATAAAACCATTAGAATAAAAAATTATTTCGTTAATATAAAAAACAAAAATTCGTCATGTCAATTAAATTAGTCACATTGTCTCTCTTTTTAAGTTTTATAATACCCTCTGGATATAATCTCAACGACACCGTTTTTAATGAAAACCCGAAAAATCATTTCAAAGATATTTTTAATGGAAAAAATCTTAAAGGATGGAAAGTTTATGGCTGGGAAGAAGATGTGCAAAAAAACTATTGGAACGTTGATGAAGGCAGCATAGTTTGCAATACTGTTGGAAATAAAGACCATAAAGCTGTATGGCTTTTTTACGAAAAAGAACTTGAGAACTTTGAATTGAAACTAAAATTTCAGACGCAAAGAAACCTATCTGGTAATAGCGGTATTCAAATAAGAAGTCGTTATAATACCAAAAATCATGATATGAATGGGCCTCAAATTGATATTCATCCACCAAACCCGTTTCGAACAGGCTTACTTTATGATGAATCAGACGGTTATAACAGATGGTTATTTCCAAATATGCCAAATTCAGCTATTTCAAAAGACAAGGTTAATCATAATGCTCCTTTTTATTATGCCGATGACCAATTGAATTGGAATGAATTACACATTATTTGCAACGGAACCAATATAAAAACTATATTAAACGGAGTAACCGTTACCAATTTTAACGGAAAAGGCATACTTGACGATACTACACACCAAGAACAAAAAGTAGGAATGAAAGGAAAAATAGCACTTCAAGTACATGCAGGCTCTGAGTTACTTATGCGTTTTAAAGACATTCAACTTAAAAAATTATAATGCTAGACTAATCATGAAAATAAAATTATTCACACTTTTTGTATTTACCTTAATAAGCATTTTTGCTAAATCTCAAAATAAATATTACGATTTTAGAGAACGAACCTCTGGCGAACGTATACATATACTATACATGTCTGGTGGCGATTGGCACGACAATCTTGAAGTTGCTTCTATTTTAAGGAAGTTTCTTGAAAACCGACACGAGTACTACATTACCTATTCTGAAGATTATAGCATTTTTACAAGAACTTTAAATGATTATGATGTTATACTTATTAACGGCATGCCTTCAAAAATTAAAGAAGACCAATTAAAAGGTCTTATTGAAGCTGTTCGCAACGGAAAACCGCTTTTAGGCATCCACTCAGCTACTGCGGCTTTTAAAAAAGTCGATCCCAAACAAAGAGACCAGTATGTTGATATGATAGGTGCAAAATTTAAAAATCATCCAGCTATATATAATTTCTCTGCCGTAATTACAAAAAAAGACCATCAGATAACAAAATCTATTGGTGATTTTAATATTTATGATGAAATGTATTTTTATGATGAAATAAGAGACGGCTCAAAAACACTTATTGAAGCGCAGCATGAAGGGCAAACCACACCTATAGCTTGGACTAGAGTATATGGTAAAGGAAAAGTGTTTTACACTTCTCTTGGTCATGGTGTTGGTGCAACAACCAACCGTTATTTTCAACAATTAATATTAAATGGATTGTTATGGTTAACAAAAGAAGAGTAACACCAGTTGAAAAAAACGAGGTGTTATATCCTAAATATCAACACTATAAAAATGGAATAATAACTTGTTGAAGTCGTTTAAACTTTTTAGAAACCTCTAAAAAATCAAACAAGTAATTTAATATTTGCATAGCTATTTTTAAGAGCTTTTTTAACTTTCTTTTCGTTTAACCATTTTACCTTAGTTATTCCCTCTTCCTCTTGGGCATTTAAATCGCCTTTATAGCTGGTTTTCATCTCAAACCAATAGGTTATTTTTATTTTATAACGACCGTTGCGTTTAAAAATATGATACGTGGTTTCTAAAGGTTTTGTAATCTCCAAACCACCAACACCAGTTTCTTCCGTTACTTCACGAATAGCAGTGCTTTCAATAGATTCGTTACCTTCAATTTTACCTTTTGGTAAATCCCATTTATCATTTCTAAAAATAAAAAGTATTTCGCCCTTATCATTGTAAACCTTACCGCCTCCTGCAATAACATTAGGCAACTTTTTTAAAAACTTTTTAAGTAGTTTTTTTTCGTTTTTGTGAATAAGTCTAACCGCTTTAAGCTTTGTAGAATTTAACCTTCTAATAACCTTAGCTAAGTCAACCTTTTTAAGCGAATAGTTTTTAAAACCTACCTCTTCTTCAACTTTTGTTGTTAAAACCATTGGCTTATCGCCAACAAAAACTTTATACATACTAAGGTTTAATAATTACGTTTTGGTAAAAATATCATTTTTAAACAGAACTTAATCATTGTTAAAAAAAATATTTTTATAAGCCAATCTTCTGTTATCTAAAAGTAAATTTATATGTAGTTTTGCAACTATGATTTTTAACAAACAAACCGCTAAAAAAACAGCCGAAGTTTTATTACAGGTTAACGCCATAAAACTAAGCCCTAAAGATCCTTTTACTTGGGCTTCTGGTTGGAAATCGCCAATTTATTGCGACAATCGTATTATATTATCTTTCCCTCCTATTCGAAATTATATTCGTGAAACCATGGGAAAACATATCGAGAAACATTATGGCAAGCCAGATGTTATTGCTGGTGTTGCTACTGGTGCTATTGGTATTGGCATGTTGGTTGCCGAATATTTAGGTCTACCTTTTATATATGTTAGACCTGATGCAAAAGGACACGGACGTAAAAACCAAATAGAAGGTTTTATAGAAAAAGGGCAAAATGTTGTTGTTGTTGAAGATTTAATTAGCACAGGAAAAAGCAGTTTAAATGCAGTTAAGGCTTTAAAAGAAGCTGAAGTAAATGTAAAAGGTATGATTGCCATTTTTACTTACGGTTTTGATGTAGCTACTGAAAATTTTAAAAAAGCAGACATTACTTTGCACACTTTGAGTAATTATGAAAGTTTGCTTCAACAGGCTTTAGACACCAAATATATTTCAAATAAAGAATTAGAAACACTATCGGAATGGAATACCAATCCTAGTGAATGGAACGCTAATTGATTCACAAATGTAAAATTACAAGAAAATGAATTTACAATCTCCAACAATAAAAGTGAGTAAATCACCCCAAGATGTTTTTGATTTTTTAGAAAATATTAAAAATTTTGAAGCATTAATGCCTGAAAACATAAGCAAATTTGAAGTTTTAGACGATGATAAATTTTTATTTGCGCTTAAAGGCATGCCAGAAATTGTTCTTAAAAAGAAAGAGGCTATAGCTCCAAACAAAATTGTACTTGGAGCTGCTGGTGGAAAATTAGATTTTTCGCTCACTGCAAATATAAATGGAGTTAGCGATTCTTCAAGTGAAGTACAATTAGATTTTGCGGGCGATTTTAACCCCATGATGGCAATGATGATAAAAGGTCCTATTAGTAAATTTATAGAAACCCTGGCTTCTAGCATACCTAATGCCATTTAATAAAGTAAGGTAATTTCTTTAAGATCAAATTTCTTAACAACTTCATCTTCTAAAATTACTTGTAGTTTACCATATTTGGTAACGCCTTTTATAAAACCAGAAAACAAAACACCTTCAGCATTTTTAAATGTTGAAGGTTTATTTTTTCTAAACAAATTAGCTTCATATTCGTTTTTAACAGCTTCATATTTTTCATCTTGTAAAAGAGACGAGTAATGCATGGTATACTTAATGATGCTTTGCAATATTTCATCTAAATTATAATGAATACCTGTAATATTTTTTAAAGATGATGCCTTTGGAAGGTTGTTAAACTTAGTTTGATTTACATTAACACCAATACCTATAATAGTAGAGTTTAGTTTATTTTTTATGACATTCTCTATTAAAATTCCGCAAACCTTTTTGTTTGCTGACAAAATGTCGTTAGGCCATTTAATACTTAAATCGGGGATATTAAATGTTCTTAATGCTTTAAAAATGGCTAAAGAAATAGCCATACTAATATAAAAAGGGAATTCAACAACATGAATACTTAAATCTTTAAAGACACTAAACATAAGGTTTTTACCTTTATCGGAATCCCAAACAGTGCCCATTTGCCCTCTTCCTTTTGTTTGGTGTTCTGCAACAACAATAGTATAATCTTCAACCACGCCATCATAAATCATCTCTTTTAAAAACGAATTTGTTGAGTCGATGGCATCAAGTTTGATTATACGCATATTGAAGTTATTTTACCCCTTTAAAATCTTATGATTATTTTAAAGTATAAAGAACTAAAAAAATAATAACTTTGCATAAATTAAATAAAATTAATGGCGAAAAAAAATATAAGCGCAGACCAATTAATATCTGTAATAATAAGTGGTATTGAAGATGTTAAAGGTAAAGAAATAAACATTCTAGATTTAAGAGACATTGAAAATACAGTATGTGATTACTTTATAGTTTGCGAAGGGACTTCAAATACACAAGTAAACGCCATAGTCAATTCAATACAAAAAAAAGTTAGTAAACAACTTAAGGACAACCCGTGGCATGTTGAAGGTGCCGACAATGCCGAATGGGTATTGATTGATTATGTAAATGTTGTTGTGCATGTATTTCAAAAGCATGTTAGAGATTATTATGACATTGAGAGTCTTTGGGGTGATGCAAAAACAACAGTAATAGAAACAAGTTATTAAACAGCTATGGCAAACGAAAAAAAGAATATAAAAGATAAAAAACCAAAATTTAGTCCGTACTGGATTTATGGTATTGTAATAGCTATATTTTTAGCAATTAATTTGTTTAGCAATAGTGGTTACCAAGATACTAACACGGTATTACCTTCTCAATTTTTTCAATATGTAGAAGATAATGATGTTGAAAAAGTGGTGATTGTAAATAGGCATCTTGCAAAAGTTTATCTTACAAAAGACGCTGAACAAAAGGATATTCATAAAAAATCTATATCGAAAAGTTTTATTCCTTCATCAACTAAACTTCCAAATTATAAATTTGAAATTGGCGATCTTCAAAACTTTGAAAACAACCTTAAAGCTATTGGAAAAAGCAATATTTTAAGTAATGCAACTGAAGAAAATCATCTAGCAGATTTCTTAATTGGCATCCTTCCTTTTGTACTACTTATAGGCGTTTGGATTTTTATAATGCGCCGTATGTCTGGAGGTGCTGGCGGAGGTGCTGGCGGGCAAATTTTCAATATAGGGAAATCTAAAGCTAAATTATTCGACCAAAATACTGAAGTAAAAACCTCGTTTAAAGATGTTGCAGGATTAGAAGGTGCTAAAGAAGAAGTACAAGAAATTGTAGATTTTCTTAAGTTCCCAGAAAAATACACAACACTTGGTGGTAAAATACCAAAAGGTGCACTATTAGTAGGACCTCCAGGAACAGGTAAAACCTTATTAGCAAAAGCAGTAGCAGGTGAAGCTAAGGTGCCTTTTTTCTCATTATCTGGTTCAGATTTTGTTGAAATGTTTGTTGGGGTTGGGGCTTCTAGAGTTCGAGATTTATTTAAACAAGCTAAAGAAAAATCGCCTTCAATAATATTTATTGATGAAATTGATGCCATTGGTCGTGCCAGAGGTAAAAATGCCATGTCTGGAAGTAACGACGAACGCGAAAATACGCTAAACCAGTTATTAACAGAAATGGACGGTTTTGGCACGAATACTAACGTTATTGTTATTGCTGCAACCAATAGAGCCGATATTTTAGATAAAGCACTTATGCGTGCTGGACGTTTTGATCGACAAATTTTTGTTGATTTACCAGATGTACGTGAACGTAAAGAAATATTTGAAGTGCATTTAAGACCGCTTAAAAAAGCAAAAGATTTAGATACCGATTTCTTATCTAAACAAACCCCAGGATTTTCTGGAGCAGATATTGCAAACGTATGTAACGAAGCTGCATTAATAGCCGCAAGAAATGGTAAAAAAGCTGTTGATAAACAAGATTTTCTTGATGCTGTAGATCGAATTATTGGCGGTTTAGAAAAGAAAAACAAAATTATTACTCCTAGCGAGAAAAAAGCGGTTGCTTTCCACGAAGCTGGTCATGCTGTTGTAAGCTGGATGCTTGAACATGCTGCGCCGTTAATAAAAGTTACTATTGTGCCTCGTGGGCGTTCATTAGGTGCCGCTTGGTATTTACCAGAAGAACGCTTAATTGTAAGACCAGAACAAATGCTAGACGAAATGTGTGCTGCCCTTGGTGGTCGTGCTGCCGAAAAAGTAATTTTCGATAAAATATCTACTGGTGCTTTAAGTGATTTAGAAAAAGTAACTAAACAAGCTAGAGCAATGGTTACCATTTATGGTCTTAGTGATAAGGTTGGAAATTTAACCTATTACGATTCTGGACAAAACGAATACGGCTTTACAAAACCTTATAGCGAACAAACAGCAGAATTAATTGACAAAGAGATTTCTAGTATTATAGAAGAGCAATACCAAAGAGCCTTAAAGCTTCTAGAAGAAAATAAAGATAAACTTACTGAACTTGCTGAAGTTTTATTAGAAAAAGAAGTTATTTTTAAAGATAATCTTGAAAAAATATTTGGTAAACGCCCGTTTGAAAAAGAAGAACGAGAAATACTAGACAAGTAAATTATCGATATATTTTAACTAAGCTTTATGTATTTCATCAAGCTTTTGGTAAAAATCTTAAATTAATCGTATGGTTAATTTAAGATTTTTTATATTTGGTATGCTTCAACAGAATTTGAGTTAATAGCAATGATTAGATGAGTCTTTTTAGAAAAATTTTTGGATCCAAATCTGATAGCTCAGACAAAGAATTAAAATCAAACGATAGGGGCAAATATATGCCTGAAATCAAATTACCTATAGATGAGAGGTTTACTATAAACTTTAAAGCTAATGGAGGTAAGTTTCTGTATTGCGAAGACTTAAATGAAATCTTTCAAAACCTTCAAAATATTATAGAGGAAAATAATTGGGACAACAAGAAGACATTATTACTTGATGATAATTTAACTGATAAATTTAAAAATTCTAACCTACAAACCACTAAAAGAATTAGTGAATCTACTCTTTTTCTAACAACCTGCGAAAATTTAATAGCTAATGATGGCTCTTTGCTTATATCATCAAAACATATATTCGAAAAAAAACTTCCAGAGCTCCCTGTTAATTTTATAGTTTTTGCAACTACCAGTCAAATTGTTGAAAATATTGGTGAAGGTTTAAGAGGCATTAAATCTAAAAACAGAGAAAAAATCCCAACAAATATTACAACCATTAAACACTTTAAATCTGGAGACGATAAAGATTTTTTAAGTTATGGAAGTAGTGCAAAAAATTTATACCTGCTTCTTTTAGAAGATTTATAACATGAAAGAACTTCTTATACGATTACTTTCTGGTTCACTTTATGTTTTATTATTAATATTAGCCCTCTTTAACGAGCAAGCCCTAATTATCTTATTTTTCATATTTGGATTAATTTGTATGGGTGAGTTTAAAAAACTCATTCAATTAAAAAGTAGTGTTCCCTACTTTATCTTCATTATACTATATGCTGTTTTTGGGTATTGGCAACTTGCTTTAAACACATATTTCGGACTTGATGAAATCACTCAAATACTTATGGTTATTACCATTTTTGTTCAGTTGTTTTTAATAAAAGATCTTTTTTCAGAAAAAACAATTCCGCTTTTCAGCTCTAAGCGTTTTATACTTACAACATTCTACTTATCTAGTGCATTTGTATTCTTAATTTTAATAGCAAATTATTATGAGAACTATAACCCTAATATACTATTAGGCGCTTTTATTTTAGTTTGGGTTAACGATTCATTTGCTTATTTAGTTGGAAAAAACTTTGGTAAACAAAAGCTTTTTGCCAAAATTTCACCTAAAAAAACGGTTGAAGGTTTTCTTGGTGGTTTATTTTTCTCCTGTATTGCAAGCTATTTTATTGCTACCTTTACCGAAACCTTAAATTTTACAAATTGGTTAATTCTAAGTATTATTATTAGTGTATTTGGAACCATTGGCGATTTAATAGAATCGAAATTTAAAAGACAAGCAAACGTAAAAGATAGTGGTGTAATAATGCCTGGTCATGGTGGATTGCTAGATCGCTTAGACAGTATTATATTTGCATCACCTTTTATATATTTATTTTTAAGAATTTTACAATATGTTTCATAAAGAAGGGCATAAAATTATATTTATAACATTTGTTTTAGCAGTTGCATCGTTTTTATTAGTGGACAATTACATATCAATTCCTTGGCTTCGAACCCTTGTTTTAGTTACATTATTAGTATTCTTAATATTAATTTTGCAATTTTTTAGAAACCCAAAACGCCATACGGTATTAAATAATAAGCAAGTACTATCGCCTGTAGATGGAAAAGTGGTGGTTATTGAAGAGGTTTTTGAAAAGGAATACTTTAAAGAAAAACGTTTACAAGTCAGTGTTTTTATGTCTCCAATAAATGTTCATGTTACACGTTATCCAATTGGTGGGCATGTTATTTTTAGTAAATACCATCCAGGAAAATATTTAGTAGCGTGGCATCCTAAGGCAAGTGAAGAAAACGAACGCACTACCATTGTTGTTGAAAATGAAACATACGGAAAAGTACTTTACAGACAAATAGCTGGTGCTTTGGCAAAACGAATTGTTAACTATGCAAAACAAAACGATAAAGCTAAACAAGGTGCCGATTCTGGATTTATAAAATTTGGTTCAAGAGTCGATTTGTTTTTACCTTTAGACACCAATATAAAAGTGAAACTAAACCAAAAAGTTCGCGGTGGCGAAAGTGTTATTGCTGAAGTTTAAATGAGTAATGAAAATTTAGACATACAATTTCAAGATGCGGTAAATCGTGTAAATGCACATACCGAACCTTTTCCTGCAGATACCCTTTTAAAACTTTATGCTTACTACAAAAAAGCTAGTAACGACTACGGCAGACCTAAAAGTAAAGAAGCTTTAATTAATGCTTTTAAAACCAATGCCCTTTTTCAGGTTGAAAACATAAGTGAAGACGAAGCCAAACGCATCTACATTGATTTGGTTAACAATTACTTTTTATACAGAGAATAAACAACCTCGAAATTTTCACGAGGTGTTAAAACTTCAATAAATAAGCTATTTTTAGTTAATACCTTTTTTTTTAAAATTAAAGATTACCCCTGACATCCTACGACACAAACTCAAATAAATTTGCATGTAAGTTTAACAATTAAATCAATTTAAAAATGAAAAATGCAGTTAACTGGTTTGAAATTCCAGTGAAAGATTACAATCGCGCAAAGCAATTTTACACAACCGTTTTAGGAACAGAAATCACTGATTTTCCAATGGAAGAAAACAACATGAAATATGGAATTTTTGCTCATGACGAAAAAAACCAAGGTGTTGGTGGTGCCATTATTGAAGCCGATGGACAAATCCCAACAACCAACGGTTGCACTATTTACTTAAATGGTGGCGAAGATTTAGGCTTATCATTATCAAGAATAGAACGTTGTGGCGGTAAAATATTAATGCCTAAAACCAACATTGGTGAAAATGGTTTTATCGCTCAATTTTCAGACACCGAAGGCAACAGAGTTGCTTTACATTCTATGATGTAAATTTCATTCAAAACATAGAGAAGATAGTGGATTGAAAGCCGGTTCACTATCTTTGTTATCATGTCGCAATTATCCAGACTTATATCAATACTCACACTATTAAAATCGAAACGACTTTTAACAGCAAGCGAACTTGCAAGAAAGTTTGAAGTGAGTATTCGAACTATATACAGAGACATAAGAAAACTTGAAGAAGCTGGTATTCCCGTTACAACTCTAGAAGGGAAAGGCTACTCGCTAATGGAAGGTTACACCGTACCTCCTTTACAATTTACCGAAAAACAAGCTAACGCACTTATTACGGCACAACATTTAGTAAACAAAACCAACGACACATCTTTTGTTAAAGATTTTGAGGAAGCACTCACAAAAATTAAATCGGTTTTTAGATCATCAATTCAAGAAAAAAGCGAATTATTAAATAGTAAAATTCATGTTTTCAATACCAGTTACGACGATATTTCTAGTAATGCCTTATCTGAAATTCAGCTAGCTATCACAAATTTTAATTATGTCGAAATTAATTATCAAAAAGCAAACGACACGACTATTTCTTTTCGAAAAATAGAACCTTACGCGTTTTATTCTACAAACAGAAAATGGATTTTAATTGCTTGGTGCCATTTACGCAACGATTACCGTTCGTTTAGAATTGACAGAATGCAACACTTTAGAATTTTAGAAGATACGTTTAAAGATAGAAAATTCAATTTACAGACTTATTTTCAATCCTGTCCATACAACGACAAATAAAAGATATACTTGTTTTAAAATCAACATTCAATTCTTTTATATTTGCATCTTAAAAAAGAAAATCTCATTATGAAAAAAGTTCTAACTATGTTTACTATAGTGATATTTGCATCCTGTAGTAAAAGTGACAAACCTGTAGATTTTGTCACTCAAAACGATGAAGATATTCAAGCCTACATTGCAGACAATAATTTAAACGCTCAAAAAAGCAGCACTGGATTATATTATGTTATTAATGAAGAAGGTACTGGTGTACAACCCACATTTAGTGACAACGTCACGGTTGCTTACAAGGGCTATTTTTTAAACGGTTCTGTTTTTGATCAAAGTGATGCTAATGGTATCTCGTTTAATTTGCAGCGAGTAATTTCGGGATGGACAGAAGGTATTACTTATTTTAAAGAAGGAGGTTCGGGCATACTATTAATCCCTGCTCATTTAGGTTATGGTAATAATAATTCTAATGGTATCCCTGGAGGTTCTGTACTTGTTTTTGATGTTACTCTTATTTCTGTAAATTAAAAGATTACTATATTACAACAAAACAGTAAACTACTTTGGAGTAAGTTCGCGAAATATTCATAAGGAAAAAACAAAACATTAAAATCTCGATTATCGAGTAAGAGTCTGTCTAAAAAGTCATTGTGTTAGATTTGTCAGGTTGAGCTTGTCGAAACCTATTGTTGATTATCAATAAGTTAAAATATTTCGACAAGCTCAATATGACTATCTGTTTTACTTTTTAAACAGCCTCTTGTTTTTATTTAAAACTTGACTTTATTATATAAATAGCCGTACTTCGTTTAATAATACATAAGTTCACAGACTAAAAAGCAAAAACCATGAAAGTAATTTCTACCAATATAGCTAAACCAACTATTATTTCATGGAACGGTAAAAAGGTTACTACTGGCATCTATAAAACACCAACAGAAACCCCTATTTATTTAGAAAAAGAAAACGTAAAAGATGATGAAGTTTCAGATAGAAATGTTCATGGTGGCGAGTACAAAGCTTGTTATTTGTTTTCATTAAATCAGTATAACTATTGGCAAAAGCTGTATCCCAATTTAGAATGGAATTATGGTATGTTTGGCGAAAATTTAACGGTTGAAAATTTAGATGAATCAAAACTTAATATTGGTGATATATACAAAGTAGGAACAGCCTTAGTACAAATAACACAATCTAGAGAACCTTGTTTTAAGTTAGCTGTAAAGTTTGGGACACAAAACATATTAAAACAATTTATAGAACACGGTTTCACAGGAACTTATGTTCGTGTTTTAGAGGAAGGCAGCATTAAAAACAATGATACTTTTACACTTGTAAAACGAGCCGAAAACAGCCTAACCACAAGAAAACTACACAAGTTATTATTTTTCAAAAACAAAAACGAAGAGCTACTAAACCGTGCTATTAATAATGAAGCCTTACCAATTAAAAAAAGGAATAAATTAAAAGCTTACTTAAAAAATGGTTAATTGCGTTACACTATCTTTGCAATAAATTATTTTAAATGTCATTTAAAGACTTACAATTAAACAAACCCATTTTAAGAGCCATTGCCGAAGCAGGTTACAACGACCCAACGTTAGTTCAAGAAAAAACAATTCCTTTAGTTTTAAATAAAGAAGATGTTATTACATCTGCCCAAACGGGAACTGGAAAAACAGCTGCTTTTGCATTACCTATTTTACAGCTACTTTTCGACAAACAAGAGGCTCCTAAAAAAGGTAAAAAAATAAAGGCTTTAATCGTTAGTCCTACCCGCGAATTAGCCATTCAAATTGGTGAAAATTTTAAAACCTATTCTACGTATACAAACTTAAGAAGTACTGTAATTTTTGGAGGTACATCTATAGAGCCTCAAAAAGATGTTTTAAAAAAAGGTGTAGATATTGTAATTGCAACACCAGGGCGTTTACTCGATTTACATAAACAAGATGTACTAAATTTAGATTATATTGAAATATTGGTTTTAGATGAAGCCGATTTAATGCTAGACATGGGTTTTATTGATGATGTTAAAAAAATAGAACGTTTATGCCCTAATGAAAAACAAACCTTACTATTTTCGGCAACAATGCCTTATAAGGTTGAACAGCTTGCTAACACTATTTTAAACACACCAAAACGGGTTGAAGTTTCGCCAACATCATCTGCATCAAAACATATTAGTCAAGTGTTATACTATGTGCCAAAACGTAATAAAATAGAATTGTGTTTGCACTTATTAAGAAATACAATTAGAGGAAGTATTTTAATTTTTAGACGTACCAAATTTGGGGTTGATAAGCTTGAAAAAACACTTCTAAAAAATGGCTATAAAGTTGAAAGTATTCATGGAGACAAATCGCAAACAGACAGACAGAATGCGCTGAAAAAATTTAAAAATGGCTATGTTAATATTTTAATTGCTACAGATGTTGCGGCAAGAGGTATAGATATTAATAGTCTTGACGCTGTTATAAATTTTGATTTACCAAATGTTCCTGAAACTTATGTGCATAGAATTGGCAGAACAGGTCGTGCAGGAAACACTGGCTTATCTTATTCGTTATGTTCGGCAGACGAAAAAGCGTATGTTAAAACTATACAACAGCTTATTAATGTTCAAATTCCTATTGAAGAAAATCACCCATATCCGTTAGACCCAAAAGCAAAACCTATTGTACATAAGTCTAAAAAACCAAAAAGTAAGCACAAAAAAGGGCGTAAAAGTGAAGCTTCAAAAAAGAAAAAGAAACGCTGGTATTAAATTATAACGTTAATAACGGAAGTCGGGAAATATAATTACAAATTAACAACTAATAAATAAAATTTTAAACTTCAAACTGTTTGTTTAAATACCGTTTTATAAATAAGACTTGAATTGAAAGCATAATTCCAAAAAGAGCTACGGCATAAGTAACCGTTTTTGGAATTGTAACACCAGTCAATAGATTTTCAACTTTAAAATTAGAAAGCATACTTAAGTCAACACGACTCAACCATCCAGAATTTTCTGTTTTAACACCAAATATTGCATACAATAGTATGCCCAATAAAACTATAGATATAAAAAACCATCCCGTTTTAGAAATTAGTGGTTTATAAACCGTTGCTCCATTAGCCTCTAAAGCTTTAATTTGAGACATAATAGCATTTGTAAAATTAGAAGACGGGCTTTCTAACGATGCCTCTTTCACTATTTTTTCAGCTAAATAATCTAAATGTTTATCGTCTTGCTTATTCATAATGTTCTAATATTTCTGGTTCTAATCGCGCTTTCAATATGGTTGCTAGCTTTTTTCTTCCTCTAAAAATTTTCACTTTCACATTGTTTGCAGTAATTCCTACAATTTTAGATATTTCTTCAAAAGAAAGTTCATCAAAGTAATATAAAGTTAACAAAAAACTATCATCGTTAGGCAATAAGGCAATACAATCTTTAATCGACTGGTTACGCTCTTGCGTTTCTAAATGATCTAAGGTATTATCAATTGTTTTTATTTGATGTGCTGTAAATTCATCAATTTCAACATCGTTCCAATACTTTTTATTCTTTTTTATTCTATCTAGACTTGTATTATAGGCTATTTTATAAATCCACGTCGAAAATTTAGATTCTCCTTTAAATTTAGACAACGACTTATAGGCTTTAATAAAAGTATCTTGCGATACTTCTTCTGCTTCTTCCCTATTCTTCAATAATCTTAAAGCCAATGTAAATACCAAATCCTTATACCTGTCTATCAATATGGCAAAGGCATGAGTATCTCCATTTGTAATTAAATCAATATAATGTTGGTCGGTGATGGTCATATTACACTCATAAGACGACTACATATTCTTTTGGGTTACATCCTTTTCAAAAAAAAAAAAAAAAAAAACGAACAAAACTGTAACCAAGAGTAAAAACCTATCGTCATAGGTTATGAACACATTAAAATTAATCAATTTAAAAACAAAACAATTATGGAAGCATTAATCGTATTTATTATATTCGGAGCGATATTCGCAATCGCTTATCTTTTTTATTCAACACGAAACAAAGAACGTTTAGCCCTTATAGAAAAAGGCGCAGACGCTAGTATCTTTGTTAGAGGAAAAAGAGAACATACAGCTCCAATATGGAAAGTTCTTACTTTAAATTTAGCTTTATTATCTATGGGTATTGGTTTAGGTGTACTAATAGCTATGATATTAGAAAGCACACTAATAATTGAAAGATACAATAATGGTCCTCTATATTTAGGCTCAATATTTTTAACAGCAGGAATAGGGTTATTAGTAGGCTTTTTTATTACCAAAAATCTAGATAAAAAATAAAACCACATCAATCAAAAAACACTAAAACTGCTTTCTTATAGAGAGCAGTTTTTTTTATTCTATAGGAAAATTAAAATAGGTTTTAGGAAATGGTTCGTTATTTAAAGTAAAGTGCCACCACTCTTTAGCATAATTTCTAAAACCGTGTTTAATCATAACATCCTGCAGTAGTTTTCGGTTCTTTTTTTGAGCCATTGTAATGCCTTGATAATTAACCCAAGATTCCGTACCAAAAAAATCATAAGGGCTTCCCATATCTAAACACTCTCCTGTATTACCATTTATAATCGTTAAATCTACAGTACTCCCTCTACTATGTCCAGATTTACTGGCAATGTATTCTTCTTTAAATAGATTTTTCTTTTTAACTTTTGGGTAAAAACGGTGTTTATTAATAGTATCATCAAAATTTTTAGCCCATCGCATAAAATGGTTTACAGATTGTTGAGGCCGATACCCATCATAAATTTTTAAACACAAATTCCGACTTTGCAAGTCTTCTTGAACTAACTTTAAGGCTAGTGTAGCTTCTCTAGTAAGAATAAGTCGATTAGCTTTATAGCCATCAACAGGTACGCCAACAAAATTATTAGATGTAAAATATCGCAATTCTATATCTATATCGGGAATTATAGATTCTACATAAACAAACCCTGTGGGTAATTGAGCAAAAGAATGGGTAAAGCAAAGTATAAATAAATATTTAAAAAGAAATTTCATCACGAAAAAATAAGTTCAAGCTAATTTAGATAAAATTATTAGAGCCAAATAATGAAGCACAAAAAAACCGAGTTCCCTCAAACTCGGTTTCTTCTTAATTTGCTTTTTATTACGATGCTAGATTTAGGGTCTCTATATCAACAACATAATGCAAATATTAATTAATTAATCCATTGAACTAAAAAGTGTGTTATTTAGTACACTCCAAATATATAATAATTAAATGTACGAAAACGATTAAAAACATATAAAATCGATTAAATACATATAATTTTAACATTTACAGTTTAAATAAGTATAAAAATCGACGAAATACATGATTTAATGTGCTAATAAAGATTAATTATGAGCTGAAAATTGAAGAAAATTGTGGAATGAACTACCCCGACGCAGAGCGTCGAGGAATTCTTTAGATTAAAAAGTATAAAAACTAAAAAAGCATCCTATAAGTAGGATGCCTTTTTACTAACTAAACTAACTAACCAAAAATATGAATTACAATCAAAGTTTAAAGTAACCACTCAATAAACATAAATGAATGCAACTATTTATCATTTATCAAACACTGTGCCAAACTTTAATTTTCACTTAATTTATATGACTATTTATTTTAGTATTTTGCGCCAATAAAATTATGACACATGAATAACCAACCTATATTTACAGACGACACCATTGTTTTTGGCTTACTAATGCTAGCCCTTGGTTTTGTTTTTTATACTTCAACCAGTTCTAACTCTATTTGGAAAAAATTCTATAAATATATTCCTGCTTTATTAATGGCCTATATGCTACCAGGAGCACTAACAACTTTAGGAATAATTGCACCAGAATGGACAACAACTAATGCTACTGGAGATACTATTAAACATCATTCTCAAGCATATTATGTTGCTAGCAGGTTTTTACTGCCCGCAGCTTTGGTATTAATGACTTTAAGCATCGACCTTAAAGCGATATACAACCTTGGTCCAAAAGCATTAATTATGTTTTTAACAGGAACTGTTGGTGTTATTATTGGTGGTCCTATTGCTATTTTATTAATATCTATTATTTCGCCAGAAACTGTTGGTGGCATTGGTCCTGATGCAATTTGGAGAGGTTTAGCAACCTTAGCTGGTAGTTGGATTGGTGGTGGCGCAAATCAAGCTGCTATGTTAGAAATTTATGAATATAACACTGCTAACTACGCAGGTATGGTAATTGTAGATATTGTAGTTGCAAATATTTGGATGGCCATTTTACTTTTAGGAATTGGAAAATCGGATAAAATTGACAAGTGGTTAAAAGCAGATAATAGTGCTATTGAAGTTTTAAAAAACCGGGTGTCTACATACGCTACAAAAATATCTCGAAATCCAACATTATCAGATTTTATGGTCATTTTAGGTATCGCTTTTACAGTGGTGGGACTGTCTCACTTTGGTGCTAATAATATGTCTGAATTTTTAAAATCTAATTTTGAAATTATAAAAGATAAATCATCGGCAATGTCATCATTTGGTTCTCAGTTTTTCTGGATGATTACCATAGCTACTTTTATAGGCATTTTGCTTTCATTCACTAAATTTAAACAATACGAAGGTGCTGGAGCTAGTAAAATAGGTAGTGTTTTTATTTATATTTTAGTTGCAAGTATTGGTATGAAAATGGATCTTACAAGAATTGCTAAAAACCCAGGTTTAATTGTTGTTGGGTTAGTTTGGATGGCAATACATGTTGGTTTACTAATTTTAATTGCAAAACTTATTAGAGCGCCTTATTTCTTCCTAGCAGTAGGCAGTAAAGCAAATATTGGTGGTGCTGCATCTGCACCAGTTGTTGCTGCTGCTTTCCACCCATCGTTAGCTACTGTTGGTGTGCTCTTAGCTGTTTTTGGATATGTAGTAGGCACCTATGGCGCAATGCTTTGTGCGGAGCTTATGAAAATTGCTGCAGGAGGTTAGTATTTAATTAATAATTATATGATATTTGTCTTCCTAAAAATTTTATAAATGAAAAGAGCTTCAATAGCAATATTAACAATACTTCTTATTTTTTCTTGCGGAACAAAAGAATCTGACCTTATTGTAAAAGGGCAGATTAAAGGATTGAAAAAAGGAACAATATATCTTCAACATATTAAAGATACCACGCTAGTCGTTTCAGATTCAATAATTGTAAATGGAGAACAACCTTTCGAGCTACACAGTAGTTTAGAATCTCCAGAAATGTTCTATTTATATTTAGATAAAAATAGTAATGAAAAAAATGCAATTCCGTTTTTTGCTGATAAAGGGATAACCGAAATTAAAACAACACTTAAAAATTTTGTTTTTGATGCCAAAATAAATGGTTCAAAACAACAAAAGGTTTTAGAAGAATATCAAAGCATGATGACTAAGTTTAGCGGTAGAAACTTAGAGTTAATAAAGGAAAATTTTGAAGCACAAAGAGATGGTGATTCAATCAAACTTAAAAATAGTAAAAAAGAATCTGATGCATCTTTAAAAAGAAAGTATTTATTCACCGTCAATTTTGCTATAAATAATAAGGATAGTGAAGTAGCTCCTTATTTAGCATTAAGAGAAATATATAATGCTAACCTTAATTTACTAGATACCATAAATAAATCTTTAACTCCAGCTGTTAAAGCATCAAAATACGGAAAAGAACTAGAACGGTTTATTAAGGAAAGAAAAAAAACGAAGACAGAGTAAATAATTTGCTCAAAAAAAGCCTTTCATTTTGAAAGGCATTTTTTGTGAACGATTAAATTAAGACTTACCCTAATTTATTAATTTTATTAATTAAAGCGTTTCCTTTTTCTTCTAATTCATTGGTAATAGACTTAAAATGCGATTTTTTATTCTCAACATTTTTTTCATTTACTTTTGCAATTAGCATATCAAAAGTTTCAATAGCTTCATCTATTATTGCTTCGCTCTTTTTAGTATCTTTATCTGTATTTGCGTATTCCCAAACGTATACTGCTTCAATAATATCGCCTAAAACATAATTAATATCTTTCTTTAGGTCTCTAACATTTGCCATAATTTGTAATTTTATTTAGTTGCAAAAATAAGTAATTAATTAAACATAACCCTTTAATAATAGCGCATTATTACAAGCTATTTTATTAGCTAAAAAAAGAGTTAAATATACAACACTTAATCTCCTGAATAGGTTACAAAATTCCGAGGTGTCTCATAAAGTGTGATTTCTAAATCTAAATGAGGCTTTATTTTTGGTTTAATTTTATTATAAATAATTACTGCTATATTTTCGGCAGTTGGGTTTAATGTTTTAAACGCTTCAACCTCTTCATTCAAATTTTTATGATCAAATTTTTCTTCAATTTCAGTTTCAATTATATGCTTTAAAACTTTCATATCCATAACAAAACCTGTTTCAGGATGAATTTCTCCTTTTACCGAAACTATTAATTCGTAATTATGTCCATGATAATTAGGGTTAGCACATTTGCCAAAAACAGTAGCATTACGTGCATCTGTCCAATCTGCATTATACAACCTATGAGCTGCATTAAAATGTGCTTTTCTACTAACTGTAACTTTCATATTTAAGATGTTATATTTATATGTTCGTAGAATTTATCAAAAATTACTTTAAACCATTCGGTGTACATATCTGGATGTAATGACATATCAACTTTTACATCTTCTAAAGACATCCATTTCCAACTTGCTACTTCATCTGGGTTAATAATTGGTTCTCCGTTATATTTACCTAACAACACATGATCGTATTCGTGTTCTGTTAAACCATTATCGAACGGTGCCTTATAAATAAACGAAATAGATTCTTCAAGTTCTGTCACAAATCCCATTTCTTCTTGCAAACGTCTCTTACCCGCTTCTATATTTTTTTCTCCATCGCGTTGATGGCTACAACATGTGTTAGTCCATAAACCAGGAGAATGGTATTTATCTATAGAGCGTTGCTGAAGCATTAACTCATTTTTATCATTGAATATAAAAACAGAAAACGCACGATGAAGTAATGCTTTTTCATGAGCTTCCATTTTTGGCATCACCCCTATTTGCTCATCTAACTCATTAACTAGGATAACTTTTTCTTCTATCATTACACAAAAATACCAAGTAAATTTTTAAAATGTATTAATCTCTTAATAAATTTAAAAAAGGCTTATATCCATTTATTCGTATTGCCGCTAATAATAGTATATTTGCATCCATTTGTATTATTATATATGAGCTTTTTAAAAGAAATTGAACGCAGAAGAACCTTTGGTATTATATCGCACCCCGATGCTGGTAAAACAACCTTAACCGAAAAACTTTTACTTTTTGGAGGTGCTATTCAAGAAGCAGGTGCGGTAAAAAGTAATAAAATAAAAAAGGGTGCTACTAGTGACTTTATGGAAATTGAACGCCAGCGTGGAATTTCGGTAGCAACTTCAGTTTTAGCTTTTGAATACAATGGAATAAAAATCAATATTTTAGATACACCTGGGCACAAAGATTTTGCTGAAGATACCTTTAGAACCCTTACTGCTGTAGATAGCGTTATTGTAGTTATTGATGTTGCTAAAGGTGTTGAAGAACAAACAAAAAAACTGGTTGAAGTTTGCCGTATGAGAAACATTCCTATGATTGTATTCATTAATAAAATGGATAGAGAAGGAAAAGATGCGTTTGATTTGTTAGATGAAGTTGAACAAAAATTAGGGCTAAAAGTTACACCTTTAAGTTTTCCTATTGGAATGGGTTACGACTTTAAGGGCATTTATAATATCTGGGAGAAAAACGTAAACCTGTTTAGTGGTGATAGCAGAAAAGATATTGAAGAGACTGTAGAAATTTCAGATTTATCATCACCAGAATTAGATTCCTTAATAGGCGATAAAGCAGCCCATACATTACGAGAAGAAATAGAACTAGTTGAAGGTATTTATCCAGAGTTTGATAAAGAAAATTACCTTAACGGAAATTTACAACCTGTATTTTTTGGTTCGGCTTTAAATAATTTTGGAGTTAGAGAATTATTAGATTGTTTTGTAGACATCGCACCAACACCAAGAGCTAAACAAAGTGAAGAACGCTTGGTACAACCCGATGAAAATAAGTTTTCTGGTTTTGTATTTAAAATACATGCTAATATGGATCCTAACCACAGAAACCGTTTAGCTTTTGTAAAAATTGTATCTGGTGAGTTTAAACGTAATGCGCCTTATTTGCATGTTAGAAACAATAAAAAAGTAAAGTTTTCTAGTCCTAACGCATTTTTTGCAGAAAAAAAAGAAATTGTAGACATTTCCTATCCTGGAGATATTGTAGGTTTACAAGATACTGGAAATTTTAAAATAGGTGATACCTTAACAGAAGGTGAAGTTTTAAATTATAAAGGCGTTCCTAGTTTTTCTCCTGAACATTTTAGATATATTAATAATGCAGATCCGTTAAAATCTAAACAACTTTTTAAAGGTATTGACCAACTCATGGATGAAGGAGTTGCTCAATTATTTACATTAGAATTAAATGGCAGAAAAGTAATTGGTACTGTTGGTGCCCTACAATATGAAGTGATTCAATATAGATTGGAACATGAATATGGCGCAAAATGTACTTACGAAAATTTGAATGTTTTTAAAGCCTGTTGGGTAGATCCTGAAGATGAAAAAAATGAAGAGTTTAAAGAGTTTGTAAGAGTGAAACAACGCTATTTAGCCAAAGACAAGCAAAATCAACTCGTATTTTTAGCAGATTCTTCGTTTTCTTTAAAGATGACTCAACAAAAATATCCGAGCATAACGTTTCATTTTACTTCAGAATTCAGTTAATATCTACATGTAGTTTATCGATATTTTGGTTTTTAATCGATTTTTAATACATTTAGTCGGTTATTTTGTTTTTAAAATATATCCAGATATACATTTAAAATAGAATTACAACCCAAAAACAACCTACTTATGAAAACTAAAGCCAACGTTTTCAGTAATTTAGATATTACTGTCACTTTTAATCCTTGTGTTTGCATACATGCTGACCATTGTGCAAAAGAACTCTCAAATGTATTTCGAGATTCTGTTATTCCTTGGATTGACCTAGAAGCTGCTTCTACAAAAAAAATTATTAAACAAGTAAAAAAATGCCCATCGGGTGCTTTACAATTTTACGTAAATAAAGATGTAGCTTAATAAAAAAGCCTTTGAAATAAATTATTCCAAAAGCTTTTGTTAATCTTGTTCTATCTGTTTCAAATTTAATAAAAACAGAAGGTTGATGAAAAAAACATTTCGAACAACCTTTAAAATATCATTCTTAATTCCTCATTAAAATATTATGCTTGTCCTGTTGGTCCGAAATTTAATGGAATAGGAGGTTGCTCGTAATCTTTAATTTCACCATGGGCGTTTTCAAATCTCAATACATTATCACCCAATGCTTTTAATAAGCGTTTAGCATGTTGTGGCGTTAATATAATTCTAGATTTCACCTTACTTTTAGGAATCCCAGGCATTACACTAATAAAATCTACAACAAACTCAGAAACCGAATGGTTAATGATTGCTAAATTAGAATAGGTGCCTTCTGCAACAGCTTCATCTAATTCAATATTGATTTGCCCTTGCTTTTGTTTATCTTTTTCGTTTGCCATAAGAAAGTCTTATTTTTTCACTTCCACGAAGGTGGAAGTCTTATTATACATTTTCGTTTTATAAAAAAATCCTGCCAAATATTAGCAGGATTTTTTTATAAGTAATCTCAACCTGCGTTGAGGTAAATGAGATTCCCACCTTCGCGGGAATGACAAATATTAGTTGTAATTCAACTCTTGTTTAACTTGCATCATTTCGTCAAACTCTTCTTTAGATCCTACAATAATATCCTTGTAATTACGCATACCTGTTCCCGCTGGAATTCTATGCCCTACAATTACATTTTCTTTAAGACCTTCTAAAGAATCTACTTTACCTGCTACAGCTGCTTCGTTAAGAACTTTTGTTGTTTCTTGGAACGATGCTGCAGAAATAAATGATTTTGTTTGAAGAGACGCTCTTGTAATACCTTGTAATATTGGCGTTGCGGTTGCTGGTTTAGCATCTCTAGCAACAACAAGTTTTTTATCTTCTCTACGTAAAATTGAGTTTTCATCTCTCAACTCACGCGGTGAAACAATTTGTCCTGCATTAAGATTTGCCGAGTCTCCAGCATCTTCAATAACCTTCATTCCAAAAATATCATCATTTTCTTTAATAAAATCAGCTTTATGCGCTAATTGATCTTCTAAGAAAATAGTATCGCCAGAATCAATAATACGCACTTTACGCATCATTTGTCTTACAACAACTTCAAAGTGCTTATCGTTAATTTTCACACCTTGCAAACGATATACCTCTTGTACTTCGTTAACCAAATATTGCTGTACCGCAGAAGGGCCTTTAATATTTAGAATATCGTTTGGTGTAATAGAACCATCAGATAATGGCATACCAGCTTTTACATAATCGTTTTCTTGAACAAGAATTTGATTAGATAATTTAACTAGATATTTCTTAATATCACCTGTTTTAGATTCTACAATAATCTCGCGATTACCACGTTTAATTTTCCCGAAAGACACCACACCATCAATAGCACTAACTACTGCTGGATTTGAAGGATTACGTGCTTCGAACAATTCTGTTACACGAGGTAAACCTCCAGTAATATCACCTGCTTTAGCAGATTTACGTGGTATTTTAACTAATATTTTACCAATACTAATTTTCTCACCATCGTCAATCATTAAGTGAGCACCTACAGGTAAATTGTAAGAACGGATCGTTTCACCTTTTCCATCTTCAATATGAAGTGTTGGAATAAGCTTTTTATTTCTAGATTCTGAAATTACTTTTTCTTGGAAACCAGTTTGTTCATCAATTTCTACTTGATAAGTAACACCTTGTTCGATGTTTTCATATTTTACTTTACCAGCAAATTCTGAAATAATTACACCGTTATATGGATCCCAAGAACAAACAACATCTCCTTTAGTTAATTTATCTCCATTTTTAATATAAATAGTAGATCCGTAAGGAATATTGTTAGTACTTAAAACAATACCTGTTTTCTTATCGGTAAGTTTAATTTCAGATGTACGAGATATTACAATATCAACCTCTTTTCCTTCGCTATCTTCTCCCTTAACTGTTTTTAAATCTTCGATTTCGGCAACACCATCAAACTTAACAGCTAATTTGTTTTCTTCTGAAATGTTTCCTGCAATACCACCTACGTGGAATGTACGAAGTGTTAATTGTGTACCTGGTTCTCCAATTGATTGTGCCGCAACAACTCCAACTGCTTCACCACGTTGTACCATCTTACCTGTCGCTAAATTACGACCGTAACATTTAGCACATATTCCTCTTAACGCTTCACAACTTAATGCTGAACGAACTTCTAAACTTTCAATTGGTGATTCTTGAATAGCTTTTGCTATATCATCTTCAATTAACTGACCCGCAGAAACTAATAACTCGTCTGTTAATGGGTTATGAACATCATTTAATGATACACGTCCAACAATACGTTCTTCAAGAGTTTCAACAACTTCATCGTTTTTCTTTAAAGGTTCAACTTCTACACCTCTTAAAGTTCCACAATCTTCAGTATTAATAATAACATCTTGAGACACATCAACTAAACGACGTGTTAAATATCCTGCATCGGCAGTTTTAAGTGCTGTATCTGCAAGACCTTTACGAGCACCGTGCGTAGAAATAAAGTATTCTAAAATTGAAAGCCCTTCTTTAAAGTTAGAAAGAATCGGGTTTTCAATAATCTCTCCGCCACCTGCATTCGATTTTTTAGGCTTCGCCATTAATCCACGCATACCTGTTAACTGACGAATCTGTTCTTTAGATCCACGAGCTCCAGAATCAAGCATCATAAACACCGAGTTAAACCCTTGTTGGTCTTCACGAATACGCTTCATTGATAGCTCTGTTAATTCAGCATTTGTAGAGGTCCAGATATCAATAACTTGGTTATAACGCTCGTTATTTGTTATAAGTCCCATGTTATAGTTACCAGTAATACCATCAACTAAACCATTAGCTTTATCAATCATTCCTTGTTTTTCTGGTGGAATGATAATATCTCCTAAACTAAATGATAATCCGCCTTGGAATGCAAATTTAAACCCTAAGGTTCTAATGGCATCTAAAAAGTCTGCTGTTTCAGGAACTGAAGTCACTTTAAGTATGTCTCCAATAATATCTCTTAAAGACTTTTTAGTTAATACTTGATTTATATATCCAGCTGATTGTGGCACATGTTGATTAAATAATACACGACCAACAGTCGTTTCAACAATCATTCTATCGAGTTTACCTTCTTCGTTAATATCGATAGTTCGTACTTTAATACCTGCATTTAAATCTACGCGCTTCTCGTTAAAAGCAATAACAACTTCTTCTGGCGAATAGAATGTTAAACCTTCACCTTGAATAGGCACTTCTGGAGTAGACTTACGTAACTTAGTCATATAGTAAAGACCAAGTACCATATCTTGAGAAGGTACTGTTACTGGAGATCCATTAGCTGGATTTAAAATATTATGAGATGCCAACATTAATAATTGACATTCTAAAATAGCTTCTGGCCCAAGTGGTAAATGCACTGCCATTTGATCACCGTCAAAATCGGCATTAAATGCAGTACATACTAATGGGTGTAACTGTATTGCTTTCCCTTCAATTAATTTTGGTTGGAAAGCTTGAATACCAAGTCTGTGAAGTGTAGGAGCACGATTTAAAAGCACTGGATGTCCTTTTAAAACATTCTCTAAAATATCCCAAACTACAGGTTCTCTTTTATCTATAATTTTCTTTGCAGATTTTACAGTTTTAACAATACCTCTTTCAATTAGTTTTCTAATGACGAAAGGTTTGTAAAGTTCTGCTGCCATATTTTTTGGCAATCCACATTCAAATAATTTTAATTCTGGTCCAACAACAATTACAGAACGTGCCGAATAATCTACACGCTTACCAAGTAAGTTTTGACGGAAACGCCCTTGCTTACCTTTAAGTGAATCTGATAACGATTTTAACGGTCTGTTAGAATCTGTTTTTACTGCTGATGATTTACGTGTGTTATCAAATAATGAATCTACCGATTCTTGTAACATACGTTTTTCGTTACGTAAAATTACTTCTGGTGCTTTTATCTCAACCAATCGCTTTAAACGGTTGTTACGGATAATTACACGACGATATAAATCATTTAAATCGGACGTTGCAAAACGACCACCATCTAACGGCACTAAAGGACGTAATTCTGGTGGAATAATTGGCACAACTTTCATAATCATCCATTCTGGACGATTCTCTCTATTGTTATTAGATTCGCGCAACGACTCCACAACTTGTAAACGTTTTAACGCTTCAGTTTTACGTTGTTTAGACGTTTCGGTATTTGCTTTATGACGCAACTCGTATGATAACGCTTCTAAATCGATTCTAGATAATAATTCAATCAAACATTCGGCTCCCATTTTAGCAAGGAACTTGTTAGGATCGGTATCATCTAAGTATTGGTTGTCTTGCGGAAGCTCTTCAAGAATGTTTAAGTATTCTTCTTCTGTAAGGAAATCCATTTTTTGTAATGGTTCTCCTTCTTCATTTTTAGCATTACCTGGTTGAATAACTACATAACGTTCGTAGTAAATAATCATATCCAATTTCTTAGATGGTAATCCTAATAAATATCCTATTTTATTTGGTAAGGAACGGAAGTACCAAATGTGTGCTACAGGAACTACTAAATTAATGTGTCCCACACGATCTCTACGTACTTTCTTCTCAGTAACTTCTACACCACATCTATCGCATACAATACCTTTATAACGGATACGTTTGTATTTACCACAAGCACACTCATAATCCTTTACAGGACCAAAAATACGCTCACAAAACAAACCATCGCGTTCTGGTTTGTGTGTTCGATAATTAATAGTTTCTGGTTTTAAAACCTCACCTCTAGATTCTGCTAAAATAGATTCTGGTGATGCTAAACCAATTGAGATTTTATTAAATCTCCTTACTGTATGCTTATCTTGTTTTCTTGCCATGTCTTTATAGTATTCAGTATTCAGTTTCAGTGCGCAGTGCCTACTGCTGACTGTTAACTGCTAACTATTTTTTTATTCTTCTAATCTGATATCTAATCCTAAACCTTTCAATTCGTGCATAAGTACGTTGAATGATTCTGGTAACCCTGGATCTGGCATTGGCTCGCCTTTAACAATACTTTCGTATGTTTTAGCTCTTCCAATAACATCATCAGATTTCACAGTTAAAATCTCACGTAAAGTACTTGATGCGCCATAAGCTTCAAGTGCCCAAACTTCCATCTCACCAAAACGTTGTCCACCAAACTGTGCTTTACCACCTAATGGTTGTTGTGTAATTAATGAGTAAGGTCCAATAGAACGTGCGTGCATTTTATCGTCTACCATGTGTCCTAGTTTCAACATATAAATCACACCAACAGTTGCTGGTTGATCGAAACGTTGTCCTGTTCCACCATCGTATAAATAGGTATGTCCGTATCTTGGAATTCCAGCTTCATCTGTAAATTCGTTAATCTGTTCTATAGTAGCACCATCAAAAATTGGTGTTGCATAAGTACGTCCTAAGTCTTGTCCAGCCCATCCTAAAACGGTTTCGTAAATCTGTCCAATATTCATACGAGATGGTACACCTAATGGATTTAATACAATATCAACTGGCGTTCCATCTTCTAAGAACGGCATATCTTCTTGACGAACGATACGTGCAACAATACCTTTGTTACCGTGGCGTCCTGCCATTTTATCACCTACTTTTAGTTTACGCTTTTTAGCAATATATACTTTTGCTAATTTAATAATACCTGCAGGTAATTCATCACCTACCGAAATTGTAAACTTCTCACGTCTTAAAGATCCTTGTAAGTCGTTTTCTTTAATTTTATAGTTATGAATTAAATCTGCTACAAGTTTGTTTGTATGGTCATCTGTTGTCCATTTACCAGATACTAAATGCGCATAATCATCAACTGCATTTAACATTTTAAGTGTAAACTTCTTACCTTTTGGTAATACTTCTTCACCTAAATCGTTAAAAATACCTTGAGCTGTTTTACCATTTACAATAGCGAATAATTTTTCAATTAAAGTATCTTTTAAATCATCAAATTTTCTATCGTATTGTGCTTCTAATGCTAAAATATCATCTTTATCTTGAGCTCTTTTACGTTTATCTTTTACAGCTCGTGCAAATAATTTCTTTTCAATTACAACACCATTTAAAGATGGTGATGCTTTTAAAGAGGCATCTTTTACATCGCCTGCTTTATCTCCAAAGATAGCACGTAATAATTTTTCCTCAGGTGTTGGATCAGATTCTCCTTTAGGTGTAATCTTACCAATAAGAATGTCGCCAGGTTTTACTTCTGCACCAACGCGAATCATTCCGTTTTCATCTAAATCTTTAGTTGCTTCTTCTGATACGTTAGGAATATCGTTAGTTAACTCTTCGTTACCTAATTTGGTATCTCTAACTTCTAAAGAATATTCATCAATATGAATAGATGTGAATATATCTTCACGAACCACTTTTTCAGAAATTACAATCGCATCCTCAAAATTATATCCTTTCCAAGGCATAAAGGCTACTTTCATGTTTCTACCTAAAGCTAACTCACCTTTTTGAGTGGCATAACCTTCACATAATACTTGCCCCTTAGTTACTTTATCACCTTTTACCACAATTGGTTTAAGGTTAATAGATGTACCTTGGTTTGTTTTTCTGAATTTTACTAACTGGTATGATTTAATATCACTATCGAAACTTACAGCAGCTTCATCTTCAGTACGTTCGTATTGAATTTTAATTTCATTAGCATCAACATACAATACTTCGCCATTGCCTTCTGCATTAACTAAAACACGAGAATCTGAAGCCACTTGACGCTCTAATCCTGTACCTACAATTGGTGCTTGTGGCAATAATAATGGTACTGCTTGACGCATCATGTTAGATCCCATTAATGCTCTATTCGCATCATCATGCTCTAAGAACGGAATTAAAGATGCAGATATAGATGAAATTTGATTTGGTGCAACATCTGTATAGTTTACGGCAGTTGGCTCAATTACAGGGAAGTCACCTTCCATTCTTGCAATTACCTTATCATGTAAAATCTTTCCATTGTCATCAACTTCAACAGTTGCCTGAGCAATTAATTTCTCTTCTTCCTCTTCTGCACTTAAATAAGTTGGCGCATTTTTAATATCTACAACACCATCGGTAACTTTTCTATATGGTGTCTCAATGAATCCCATAGAATTCACTTTAGCAAATACAGAAAGGGATGATATTAAACCAATGTTTGGTCCCTCTGGCGTTTCAATAGGACATAAACGTCCGTAGTGTGTATAGTGAACATCACGAACCTCGAATCCTGCTCTTTCTCTAGATAAACCTCCAGGTCCTAATGCAGATAAACGACGTTTGTGTGTTATCTCTGCTAATGGATTTGTTTGATCCATAAATTGAGACAACTGGTTTGTACCAAAGAAAGAGTTAATAACAGACGATAATGTCTTTGCATTAATTAAATCAATTGGTGTAAACACTTCATTGTCACGAACGTTCATACGCTCACGAATAGTACGTGCCATACGTGCTAAACCAACTCCAAATTGTTGTGATAATTGCTCACCAACAGTACGTACACGACGGTTAGATAAGTGATCAATATCATCAATCTCAGCTTTTGAATTGATAAGTTCGATTAAATATTTTATGATTGTTATAATATCTTCTTTGGTAAGCACTTGCTTATCCATTCCAATATCTAACTGTAATTTTTTGTTCATTCTATAACGACCTACTTCACCTAAAGAGTAACGTTGGTCAGAGAAGAATAATTTATCAATAATACCACGTGCTGTTTCCTCATCTGGTGGCTCAGCATTACGTAATTGTCTATAGATATGTTCAACAGCCTCTTTTTCAGAGTTTGTTGGGTCTTTTTGAAGTGTGTTATGAATAATAGCATAATCGCCTTGTTCTGCACTTTCTTTATGTAAAAGAATGGTTTTAACACCAGCTTCAAGAATTTCTTCTATATTGTCTTTATCTACAATAGTATCACGATCAAGCACAATTTCGTTACGCTCGATAGATACTACTTCTCCTGTATCTTCATCAACAAAATCCTCGTGCCATGTATTTAATACACGCGCAGCAAGTTTACGTCCTATATATTTTTTTAATCCAGATTTTGATGCTTTAACTTCTTCAGCAAGATCAAAAATTTCTAAAATATCTTTATCGCGTTCAAAACCAATTGCTCTAAATAATGTTGTAACAGGTAACTTTTTCTTTCTGTCAATGTAAGCATACATAACTTGGTTAATATCGGTAGCGAATTCAATCCAAGATCCCTTGAATGGAATTACTCTCGCAGAATATAATTTTGTACCATTAGCATGGAATGATTGACCAAAGAATACCCCTGGTGAACGGTGTAATTGAGATACTACTACACGTTCTGCACCGTTGATACAAAATGTACCAGAAGGTGTCATGTAAGGTATGGTTCCTAAGTACACATCTTGAACAATGGTCTCGAAATCCTCATGTTCAGGGTCTGTACAATATAACTTTAACCTTGCTTTTAGCGGAACGCTGTAAGTGAGACCTCTTTCAATACACTCATCAATAGCATATCTTGGTGGATCTACAAAGTAATCTAAAAATTCTAAAACAAATTGATTACGAGAGTCTGTAATTGGAAAGTTTTCCATAAAGGTATTATAAAGACCTTCATCTCCTCTTTCTTCAGATTTTGTTTCTAATTGGAAAAAATCCTGGAAGGATTTAATCTGAATATCCAAGAAATCTGGATATTCTGTTCTATTTACAATAGACGAGAAATTTAATCTTTCAGCTTGTGTTGATAACATCAATGGACGGAATTATGATTAAAAAAAATATTGATAACGTATATTAACTATATATACGCAAAATGGTTTAGGTCTTGAAGACTATACTTCAGACCTAAACCTTAATGTTGTTTGGTTGCTATGCTTACTTAAGCTCAACCTCAGCTCCAGCTTCTTCTAAAGATGCTTTTAAGCCTTCAGCTTCGTCTTTAGACACCGCTTCTTTAATTGCACTTGGTGCATCATCAACTAAACCTTTAGCTTCTTTTAAACCTAAACCAGTTAATTCTTTAACTAATTTTACAACTGCTAATTTAGAACCACCAGCGGCTTTAAGAATTACATCAAATTCAGTTTGCTCTTCTGCAGCGTCTCCACCAGCAGCAGGACCAGCAACGGCAACTGCAGCAGCTGCAGCAGGCTCGATACCATACTCATCTTTTAATATAGTAGCTAACTCGTTTACTTCTTTTACAGTAAGGTTAACTAATTGTTCTGCGAAATCTTTTAAATCTGCCATTTTTCTATCGTTTTAATAAATTTTTAATAATAATATAATGTAATATAAGTGCGTACTATTTAATACTATCCTTCTTTTTCAGATAGTGTTTTGATAATTCCTGCTAGTGTTCCGCCACCTGATTTAAGTGCTGAAATAACATTCTTAGCAGGAGATTGTAATAATCCAACAATCTCTCCTATCAATTCTTCTTTAGATTTGATATCTACTAACATATCTAATTGCTCATCGCCTAAGTAAACAGCCTCTTCAATAAAAGCACCTTTTAATAAAGGTTTCTCTGATTTTTTTCTGAAGGCCTTAATTACTTTAGCAGGAGCATTTCCTGTTTCAGAATACATTACTGAAGTATTACCTTTTAAAACTGTAGGAAGATCTCCAAAATCTCTATCGGAAGCTTCCATAGCTTTTTCTAATAATGTATTTTTAACAACTGCTAACTGTACGTTGGCTTTAAAACAAGCACGACGTAAGTTTGAAGTAGTATCTGCATTCAATCCTGAAATATCTGCTAAATAAATATTAGCATTATCAGCTAATTGTACAGTTAACTCTTCAATTACTTGTGATTTTTCTTCTCTTGTCATAATAGAAAGTCTTTAACTAATTAACCAATTTTAGTATCAACAGCAACACTTGGACTCATTGTAGAAGACATGAAAATGCTTTTTACATAGGTTCCTTTTGATGCTGTTGGCTTTAATTTCATTAATGTTTGCAATAATTCATTTGCATTACCAGCAATTTTATCAGCACTAAATGATGCTTTTCCTATTGCGGCATGTACAATACCTGTTTTATCAACTTTAAAGTCAATTTTACCAGCTTTTACTTCTGTAACAGCTTTAGCAACATCCATAGTTACTGTACCAGTTTTTGGGTTGGGCATTAAACCACGAGGACCTAATACACGTCCTAAAGGACCTAATTTACCCATAACACTTGGCATAGTAATAATAACATCAACATCCGTCCATCCGCTCTTAATTTTATCAAGATATTCGTCTAAACCAACGTAATCTGCACCAGCTTCTTTAGCTTCTGCTTCTTTATC
Organism: uncultured Flaviramulus sp.; assembly: GCA_947487155.1. Lineage (GTDB taxonomy): Bacteria > Bacteroidota > Bacteroidia > Flavobacteriales > Flavobacteriaceae > CANLXL01. Next base: position 38,962 of record CANKVS010000009.1, on the reverse strand, counting down.
TGGTGTTACTAATGCTAATACTTTCATATCTTTACCAGTTCCATGCGGAAGCGATACAACGCCTCTTACCATTTGATTTGCTTTACGAGGATCTACTCCTAAACGTACAGCCAAATCTATTGATGCATCAAACTTAGTATTGGTGATTTCTTTTATTAATGCTGACGCTTCTTCAACAGAATAAATTCTTCCTTTTTCTATTTTCGCTGCAGCTTCTTTTTGCTTTTTTGTTAATCTTGCCATTTTAAATGTCTTTTTAGATTAATTAGGGAATTGCCCTGTTACGGTTATACCCATTGATCTTGCAGTACCAGCTACCATTTTCATTGCAGATTGAATAGTAAATGCATTTAAATCTACCATTTTGTCTTCTGCGATGGTTTTAACCTGATCCCACGAAACTTTAGCTACTTTTTTTCGGTTTGGCTCTCCAGAACCTTTCTTCACCTTAGCCGCTTCTAATAATTGAACTGCTGCTGGGGGTGTTTTAATTACGAAGTCAAACGATTTGTCTTTGTAAACAGAAATAACAACCGGTAATACTTTACCTGGTTTGTCTTGTGTTCTAGCATTGAATTGCTTACAGAACTCCATGATGTTAACACCTGCAGCTCCTAAAGCGGGTCCAACCGGTGGCGATGGATTCGCAGCACCTCCCCGAACTTGTAACTTAACTACTTTACCTAATTCTTTTGCCATTTTTAATAATTTAGTTTGATGCTATCTTTCTATTGGAAGCGAAAGAGAACAACTATCTTTATGTAACAATTATTATATTTTTTCTACTTGCATATAACTTAATTCTAATGGTGTTTTTCTTCCAAAAATCTTAACCATTACTTCTAGTTTACGCTTTTCTTCATTTATGTTTTCAATAGTACCATCAAATCCATTAAAAGGCCCATCAATAACTTTTACTGTTTCTCCTTTAGTAAAAGGTATAACTACATTTGCACTTTCTTCAACGGATAACTCATCTACCTTACCTAACATTCTGTTTACTTCAGATTGTCTTAACGGCACCGGATCGCCCCCTTTTGTTTCTCCTAAAAACCCAATTACATTAGTAACCGATCTTATAATATGAGGAACTTCGCCTGTTAAATTAGCTTGAACCATTATATAGCCTGGAAAAAACACTTTTTCTTTATGAATCTTTTTTCCGTTACGAATTTGTATTACTCTTTCTGTAGGAACCAATACCTGATCGACATAATCACTAAGACCTAAACGCGCAATTTCGTTCTCGATATATGTCTTAATCTTATTTTCTTGACCGCTAACTGCTCTAACTACGTACCACTTTTTTTCACTTACTTCAGACATAATTAACTTTTTATTATTTAATTAAATCAAAGTAAAATGTAATAACTTTACTGAAGACTGTATCTATTCCCCATATTGCAAGAGAAAATATAATTGAAAATACAGCAACCAAAACGGTTAAACTTTGCGCTTCTGCTCTAGGAGTCCAACTAACATTGTTTTTTAGCTCTCCAAACGATTCTTTTATATAATTTACAATTCCAGCCATTATTTTTATTCTTTAATTTGCACGGGTTGAGAGACTCGAACTCCCGACACCTGGTTTTGGAGACCAGTGCTCTACCAACTGAGCTAAACCCGTAAATATAAGTCAAAAGGCATCCCGAAAAACGAGATACCTTGACTCAATATTTTATTAAACTTTAATTTAGTCTAAAATCTCAGTCACCTGACCTGCACCTACTGTTCTACCACCTTCACGGATAGCGAAACGTAATCCTACGTTCATTGCAATTGTGTTAATTAACTCAACAGTAATAGTTAAGTTATCTCCAGGCATTACCATTTCAACTCCATCAGGAAGCGCAATGTTTCCAGTTACATCAGTTGTACGAACGTAAAACTGTGGACGATAGTTATTATGGAATGGAGTGTGACGTCCACCTTCTTCTTTTTTAAGGATATAAACCTCAGCTTTAAATTTAGCGTGAGGAGTTACAGAACCTGGTTTACAGATTACCATTCCTCTAGAGATTTGAGATTTCTCAATACCTCTTAATAAGATACCAGCGTTATCTCCAGCTTCACCTCTATCTAATATTTGACGGAACATCTCGATACCAGTAATTGTAGAAGTTAATTTCTCAGCTCCCATACCAATAATCTCTACAGGATCCCCTGTGTTAGCAATACCAGTTTCAATACGACCAGTAGCAACAGTACCACGACCAGTAATAGAGAATACATCTTCAATTGGCATTAAGAAATCTTTATCAACTTCTCTTAATGGCTCTTCAATCCAAGTATCACAAGCTTCCATTAATTCCATTACTGTATCAACCCACTTTTGCTCACCGTTAAGTGCGCCTAAAGCAGAACCAGCAATTACAGGTCCATTATCCCCATCATACTCATAAAAAGATAATAAATCTCTGATTTCCATATCTACTAATTCTAGTAACTCTTCGTCATCAACCATATCCACTTTATTCATGAATACAACGATACGAGGAATACCTACCTGACGACCTAATAAGATGTGCTCACGAGTTTGTGGCATAGGACCATCAGTGGCAGCTACTACTAAAATAGCACCATCCATTTGAGCAGCACCAGTAACCATGTTCTTTACGTAATCGGCGTGACCTGGACAGTCAACGTGAGCGTAATGACGATTTTGAGTTGCATATTCTACGTGAGATGTATTAATTGTTATACCTCTTTCTTTTTCTTCAGGAGCGTTATCGATTTGATCGAAATCTTTTGCTTCTGACAAACCTGCATCAGCTAATACTTTAGTAATAGCAGCAGTTAAAGTTGTTTTACCGTGATCTACGTGTCCAATTGTACCAATATTTAAGTGTGGTTTTGAACGATCGAAAGTTGCCTTTGCCATGTTTTAATAATTTAATCTTAAGTTATATAATAATATTAGTGTAATATAATTTGTTTGTCTTTTAAAAATAGAGCCAATGACGGGATTTGAACCCGTGGCCTCTTCCTTACCAAGGAAACGCTCTACCCCTGAGCTACACCGGCTTAAATATTAGAGCGAGAGACCGGGTTCGAACCGGCGACATTCAGCTTGGAAGGCTGACGCTCTACCAACTGAGCTACTCTCGCAATTATTTAATAATCCAAAGTTTAAAACATTTATTCAAAACACTTCGCAAAGCACGAAAATTTCAAAAAAAGTGGGGAGAGCAGGATTCGAACCTGCGAAGACGTAGTCAGCAGATTTACAGTCTGCCCTCGTTGGCCGCTTGAGTATCTCCCCAATTAAACTTTATTTCACTCTTTTAAAGAACTTGAGCCGATGGAGGGACTCCCTTCGACTTTGCTCAGGATAAACTTCTCGTCCCAAGTCAATTCATGCTTCCGCACAATTCAACTTCCTTTGCATTTCAATATATTAGAGCCGATGGAGGGACTCGAACCCACGACCTGCTGATTACAAATCAGCTGCTCTAGCCAGCTGAGCTACATCGGCGTATTTTTATCACTTTTTAGTCATAAAAAAGCCCGCTATTTCTAACGGACTGCAAATGTATATATATTTTCTTTTATTCAAAACATTTTTTGAAAAATTTTATCATAAATATGTTCTTAATTTTTCTTTTCGCTTTTTTAGTTGCCTTTCAAGCGATGAAACTGCCATATCTGTACCTTCTTCAAAACTTTTACATTGCTTCTTTACAATAAAACTATCTCCAGGAACACTTACTCTTGCTTCAAAAATCTTGTTTTCTTTATCGCTTGTGTTTTCAACTTTTAAATAAACATCTGATTTAATGACTTTATCATAAAAAACATCTAATTTATCCATACGCTTTTGAATAAAGTCTATCAATTTTTGATCTGCATTAAAATTAACTGATTGTGTGTTTACTTTCATACTTCTGTTTTTTGGTTAGACAATACTATTTAACTTCTATGTTTTGCTTCTTGGGTGTGCACTAATATGTACTTTTTTCAATTCTGTTATACTATTATGAGTATAAACTTGAGTAGCTGCTAAACTTGAATGGCCAAGAAGCTCCTTAACAGCGTTTAAATCGGCACCCTTATTAAGTAAATGGGTAGCAAAAGAATGCCGCAATATATGTGGACTCTTTTTTACTTTTGATGATGCTAAACTAAAATAATCATTTATTATTCTGTACACAAGTGTTTCGTATATTTTAATTCCTTTTTTCGTTAAAAATAACCTGTCTGCATCTGTAATACTTTCTAATTTAGATCGTGCCGTTAAATACTTATTTATTGTTTGTGCTACAGATTCCAATAACGGTACTATACGCTCTTTATTTCTCTTACCTAATACTTTTAACGTTTTATTATGTAAATTAACATTAGTTAGTTTTAGTTCGATTAATTCAATGCGTCTTATTCCTGTTGAATAAAATAATTCTATGATTAATTTATTACGTATTCCTTCAAAATTCTTCTCGAAATACATATCGTTTAAAACCGTCATTATTTCATCTTCCGAAAAGGGGATTTGAATTTTTTTATTCGTTTTTAATACTTTATGTTTTGAAAGTGGGTTTTTAGTGATTTCTTCTATTTTTAAAAGAAATTTATAGTAAGTATTTAATGCCGATATTTTCCTATTAATACTTCTATTTGATAAGCCTTGTTCTACCAAAATTACAATCCATGATCTTATTTGCGGGTAGTTAACTTTATCAATCGAATTAGTTTCGTATTCACTTTTAATGAATTCTAAAAAACTTTCTAAATCATTTTGATATGCGTTTACTGTTAGTGCAGCATAGTTTTTTTCTAGTAATAAATAATCTGTAAAGGGTTTAAGCAACATGTATACACATTAAAGCATGAAGTTAAATGTACAACGTTTTATTATTAAAACCTCTTAAATATTTAAATTTAGAGCAAAAAAAATCCCACTTAAAGTGGGATTTAATATTATTAAGTACAACTTATATATCTTCTGCATCTCTTAATCCTTGAATGTACTGCGCTTTTTGTATTTGCGCTCTACGTACTACTGAAGGTTTGTTAAACTGCTTACGTGTTTGTAATTGACGTTTAGTTCCAGTTTTATCAAACTTTCTTTTAAAACGCTTAAGCGCTCTATCTATATTTTCTCCTTCTTTTATTGGTATTATTAACATAGTGTCTTAACCTCCTCTCTTTTAGATTTTGTGGGTGCAAATATAAGTTTAAATTAAGAATTGACAACTAATTTATTTAAATTTTTATTTTGGGGCCCAAACCGAATAGCTCTTTGGAGGTACTTGTATTTTTACCCAACGCCCTCCTTGGGTTACAGGTTCCCAATTTGAATGCCCTGTATAGTCTTTAATTCTTGTATTAGACCAATTAGTCTCTACCCAACGCTCTTGCCAAAAGTCGGCATTATTTATATATACTACGATACCTGAATTATTATATCCATTTCTTTTAGCAATATATTCATCATTATCTGTATACAATATATTAGTACTTCCTCCTGCAAGGTTATTATGAATCCATATTAAGTTATTTAATCGCTCTTTATTTAACCATTCTTCATAATCTCTGTAAAAAATAGTTGGATAACCTTCATGTGTTAAGATATAAGCATACGCTAACATTTTACCATTAAATATCTCGTTAGTATCATGATTAGAAACAAAAGTAACAGCTTTTGATGCGTTACGTTTCCATAGCATATCGTTATTTAATTTATTTAAATCATTACCTTCAAATGCATCTTTCATACTATAGTAGCACGCAAAATCAAACGCACTAACTTCCGCTTGTCCAGACCACCAATCTAGAGTTCCTGCATCACCATCCCAATATTCACCTACAGCAAATCCACCTACTTCATTTTTCCAATCCTTTACAACCCAAGGTTCAAACCCTTTTACATAATCAAATCTCCAACCATCAAAGCCTATTACATTTTTATAATATTTTGCTACTGATTCTGAATTCTTCCATAATTCGTTTTGCACTCTTACCTGATGGTGACATAAATCTGGAAATCCTCCAAATACACCTGTATCGTTTGCATGATTATGATTAGGGTGAAAATCGTCATAATTCCTATTGAATCTTCCTGAGAGAGGTGTAAAACTAGTCCAATTACTTTGATTGTTAACTGGATTTATTTCGCTTTCTCCACCACTATTGTGATTAATTACGATATCTGCAATAACACTTAATTCTGCATTATGTGCTGAAGATATTAACGCTATTAATTCCTCTTCAGAACCAAAACGTGTTTCTACACTTCCCATTTGATCATATTTTCCAAAATCAAAATAATCAAAAGGGTCATATCCCATAGATAAAGCTCCATTTTGAGCTTTGGATGCTGGAGGAAGCCAAATAGCATCAATACCTGCATTACTCCAATCTTGAACTTTTCCTTCTACCGTATTCCACCAATTACCTCCTGCTGGCACATCCCAATAGAATGCTTGCATCATTACACCTGTGCCTATAGGTTTTAATTTGCTAGCGATAGCTTCTTTTGACGATGCACTTTCTAAATTTATTTGTTGATTGTCAAGTAGCTCTTCTTCTAATATTTTATCGGTTGAACACCCAATAAGCAACAGGCATACTGGTAAAATAAACTTTAATGATTTTTGAAAAAATTTCATATTGTTAGGTTTTTAAATTTCTCCAAATTATCGATTGTTTGTCAAAAATTAAAAACAAATAATACACGAAAACGTTTTCGTGTTAACAACTTTTCAGGATAACCGTTTTTCAACGATTTATTTTGAATAAAATACTATATTATAGATTATAGTATTACCTATTCAAAATTTGCTTGCTGTAACAAACCAAATCATTTTATTTTGTAACTGGCTTATATTCTTTTTTATCGATTATCATTTTGGAAAGTATTTCTCGAAGTATCTCGGATGTTCCCCCTCCTATTGGTCCTAACCTACTATCTCTTAATAATCTTGCTAGAGGGTAATCTTCCATATAGCCATAGCCTCCTAAAAATTGTAAACATTCGTAAATAACCTCATCTGCCATTTTAGTTGACTTTAGTTTAGATATGGATGCTTCTTTTACAACATACTCTCCTTTTTCTAAACGATACGCAACCGAATAATTGAATTGCTTACATATTTCCATATCGCTATACAAATCGACAAACTTATGCCTTAAAGCTTGATATTTATCTAATGCTTTACCAAAGGCTTTACGTTCAGACATATAATTTAACACATAATCTAAAGCATATTCTGCTCTTGCATGGGCATTAACTCCCATAACCAATCGTTCTAATGAAAAGTGTTGTAAAATATAACCAAAACCTTCATTTTCTACACCCAATAAATTATTAACTGGTATTTTTACATTATCGAAAGCAATTTCGGCAGTATCAGAAGCTCTCCATCCTAATTTATCTAATTTTGTAGCCGATATGCCTTCTGTATCTCTATCTACCACAAGAATACTCATGCCTTTATTTCCTAACTCAGGATTTGTTTTAACTGCAACTACCAAATAGTCGCTATACACCCCATTAGTAATAAATGTTTTAGATCCATTTACTATATAATAATCGCCTTCTCTAATTGCTGTTGTGCGCATTCCTGCAACATCGCTTCCTCCTAATGGTTCGGTAATACACAAACAACCTATTTTATCTCCAGCTATACTTGGTACTAAATATTTTTGTTTTATAACCTCGTTTCCTTCTGCATTAAGATGCGTCATAGCCAAATATACATGTGCCCAAACCGCAGCAGCAAAACCTCCTGAATTTATTTTTTGAAGTTCTTCTTGTAAAATAACCGTGTAAAAAAGGTCTAAATTTAAACCACCGTAAGCTTCGGGATAATGAATACCAAAAAAGCCCATATCTCCAAACTTCTTCCATATAAAACTATCTATGGTTCCTGTTTTCTCCCACTTATCGATATGAGGTACAACTTCTTTTTGCAAAAAATCTTTAAGGCTATTTCTAAAAAGGTTATGCTCTTCGGTGAAGTACATATTATTCATCTACTTAATTTATTTAGTGTTTTAGTCTAGCAATTACAATTTTAAAGGCAACCCCAACTTAAAATGCTGAGGAATTCTTTTTCAATTAATCAAGGGTCAAATATAATTTAATTATATCGATTTTTTTTATAGGAAAGTCTTTAACTTTTAATAATTCATCAAGAGATTTATAACCATCACGTAATTGCCTTTCTTCAACAATATGGTGAGCCAAATTGTAATCTATATGCTGAATTGTTACCAACTCATTTAACGTCGCCGTATTAATATTTATTTTATTAATTACTCTAGGCGATTTTACAGTAAATTGATTTGTTACTTTTTCTATAACCTCTGGTGTTAATCCGTAAACATCTTGAAGCTGAACATCGGCTATAAACCCATCAACAAATTTGTTTCTAAATTTTATAATGCGTCCTGCAAGCACTTCTCCTATGCCATTAACCTTTTGAAGTTGTTGTACCGTCGCCGTATTTAAATCTTGTTTTTGAGTGAATGTTTTTGGGAGATTATTATAGGACGTTGAACGCGTTTTCAACTTTGGTTTTTCGATCCATTCTGGAAATTTAAAGTATCTCGATATTGCATTTAAAAGTGAATCTGAAACTTTTGTTACATCTTGAAACTGCTTTGTTGAATTAATCCATTGGTTTTTCTTTCTAAAAGCTAGTAATCGGTCAATCTCTTCATTAGACATTCCTAATGAAGCGCCCTTATAATCGGTTATATAATTGGGGTTGAAGGGAAATATTTTTGGTTTACTATTTTTAATTTGAACCAATTTGAGCGAATCAATTTCCTTTTTGTATGTATTGAATTCTTCATTATTAACTAAAATGCCATCAGAAGAAACCCCTGTAGTTATCGAGACAACAAAAAAATAAACACATTGAAGCCCTATAATGAGTAGTATTAAAAAGAAAATCCCATTTCGCTGTTCTTTAGAAAACGTGAAATGGGGTTTAATTTGCATTTTATATTTTTTTAATCTGTCAAATTGAATGCTCTAAAAGATTTAAAATATTATAATTACTTTTTAGACTTTATCGCACTCATATATTTACTTAGTTCGTCTTTAACTTTAGGAGCAAGAATAACTAAACCAACCATATTTGGAACCATCATAGCAAAAATCATAGCATCAGAGAACCCAATAACAGATCCTAAGCTTGCTGCCGCACCTATTACTACAAACACACAAAATAATAATTTATACGTGTACTCCATTTTTTTAGTTCTTCCAAATAAATATGCCCAACCTTGAAACCCGTAATAAGACCAAGAAATCATGGTGCTAAATGCAAATAAAACAACGGCAATAGTAAGTACATAAGGGAACCAAGAAATTGCAGACTCAAAAGCTCCTGATGTTAATAAAATAGCTTGCGCATCATTTAAAGATGCGTTTTCTGCCGTAACATTACCTGTTATAATTAAAACTAAAGCTGTCATTGTACACACTACAACAGTATCGATAAACGGTTCTAACAAAGCAACCATACCTTCTGATGCTGGATATTTGGTTTTTACTGCTGAATGCGCAATAGATGCAGAACCAACACCTGCTTCGTTTGAAAAAGCAGCACGTCTAAATCCTTGTACTAAAACACCAACAGCACCACCTGCAACACCTTCGGGACTAAAAGCACCATTAAATATTTGAACAAATGCATCACCAATCATATCGTAATTAGCAAATATTACAAATAAAGATGCAGCAACATATATAACAACCATAAATGGCACTATCTTATCTGTTACTTTTGCAATCTTCTTAATTCCACCAATTATAACAATACCTACAAGCACCGCCATTACAAGTCCAAACAACCAACCTTTTCCATGTAAGACAGATTCATTTCCTCCTGTTATATTTTCTACCAATTGAAATGCTTGATTAACTTGAAACATGTTTCCTCCTCCAAATGAACCACCAATTACAAAAATGGCAAATAACACAGCAAGTACTTTACCTAATTTGGTAAACCCTTTAGATTTTAGACCTTTAGTTAAATAGTACATTGGTCCACCATAAACAGTACCATCTTCTGCAATATCTCTATATTTAACCCCAAGAGTACATTCTACAAATTTTGATGCCATTCCTAATAATCCCGCAACAATCATCCAAAACGTTGCACCAGCACCACCAATAGAAACAGCAATTGCAACACCTGCAATATTACCCAAGCCTACAGTTGCCGATAATGCTGCTGTTAAAGCCTGAAAGTGAGACACCTCTCCTTCATGACCTTCAATAGCAATGGTTTCAATAGCATCTCCTCCAGGAGTTGAATCTCCTGCTCCTATCATAGATTCATGATGATCTATATCGTCATATTTTCCTCTTACAATATTTACTGATGTAAAAAATCCTCGGAAATTTATCAACTTAAAATAAAATGTAAAATATGTAGCTCCAATAATTAAAGGAAATAATACCCAAAACACTTTAACATTACCACCAAAATCAATTTGATAAAAAATAAAGTTTACAAACCAACCTGTTGCATCACCAAACTTTTCATCAATTAGTTGATCGACACCTTTTTCGGTAGCGTCCTGTGCAAATGTTAAAAATGGTAATATTAGTGTAAAAATTGAAAGAAGATATTTCTTCATAATAGTGTATTGTTAGTTATTTTTTATTAAGAAATCTGTATTTAAAGCTAGCAAGATGCTAAAAAAAAACCATTTTATAAAATATACCTCGTTAAAACAGAGAATCCTTTAATCTATATTATAAACAGAATTAAGTATATCTATCTGCTCTGGTCTTCCTAAAACTATTATTTTAGAATTAGGTTCAAGCTTCATTTCTGCTTCTGGATTTACTAAATACTCCCCTGTTTGATTTTTATACCCAATAATAGAACAACCTGTTTTTTTACGTAAGTCTAAATCTTTAATAGTTTTAACATCGTTAGTCAATTTCTCAATAGGTATTTCTTCTATATTTATGTTAGATTTACCAACTATTGAAAGATTATCTATAAACTCCATTAAACCAGGAACTACAACTAAGGATGCCATATGGTCGCCTCCTATTTTATCTGGTAAAATAACATTGTTAGCTCCAGCAAGTTTTAGCTTATTATAAGAAGTCTCTAAAGATGCCCGACTAATAATGTTTATAGATTTATTTATTTGTCGTGTAGAAAGCACGATAAACAAATTATCGGCATCATTTGGTAATGCCGAAATTAAACAGGATGCTCTATCTACTCCTGCTTGAAGCAAAACCTCATCTTCGCTAGCGTTTCCTAAAACAAAAGACATCAATTCGCTCTCTATTTTATCAACTAACTCTTTGTCCTTTTCAATAATAACAAATGGCTTTTTATAGGCCAGTAATTTAGTTGCTGCTTGCCTTCCGTTTCTACCAAAACCACAAATAATAATATGGTTTTTAAAACTATCTATTTTTTTCTGCATCTTCTTTTGTTTTAATTCTTCTAAATCGTTTTTGCTCAAAATATATTCGGTAATTACCGATAAGGCATACCCTAAAATAAAAACACTTGTTAATATTAAAAATATAGTAAACACTTTGGTTGCATCGTCTAAAGGATGTACTTCTTGAAAGCCAACCGTAGTAACGGTTATTACGGTCATGTAGAGTGCATCAATCCATGTGTAATTAGACATCGATTTAAAACCTATAACACCAATAATCAACAAAATAATAAGCAGAAAAACTGCCATGTATATTTTGGTTCTAAAAAGTTTAATTAAGGTGTTACTCATATTTTATAAATCAAAAACTGACGATCTTTTAGTGTAAACTAAATCTTTTATACGCATCCAAAAAGCCATAAACAGGTATAAAGCAAAACCAAAACCAACGGTAACAAATGTTAAATACATAAACGATGTACGCACTACTTTCGCTCTAATTCCTAAACGATCTGCAATACGTTGACATACATAGTATCCATGTTTTTGAAAAAATAGTACCGGTTTATAAAAAATACTCATGCCGCAAGTTAACACTAAGTTTATTTGTTTAAAAGTTTATTTGTTTAAAAGTGAATTTCCTATTGCACATTGTAAGCATTTATTTTTATCGCAATATTCTGTTTTAAGCTGAAGAAGTGCTTGCGATTGTAAAGACGATTTAGATACTTTTTTTAAAGTATTAAAAGCTTGTATTATACTATTCTTTTCTGAAGCAATAGTGTTTGCAATTTTTAATATAGTAGTATCAACCTCAGCTCCCTGATGCTTAGCATAACAAAATTTAATAGGCAAAATGGTATTAATAAGTAATAAATCTATAAATGCTTTTGATATGCTTTTTTTAGATGACTTTGATTCTTTTTGAAATGTGTAATGGGTATTCCAAAACGGGGAAGCAGACACTTTAAACAAAGTATAAAACTCATTTAAGTTTTCTGTTTTTATAATTTTTGAAAACAAATTTTGTTGTTCATTATACAAACTTGCCAACTGCGATAATCTTATGGTTGGAAAATTTGGCGGTCGTAACCTAAAGAATTGCAAGGGTAGGACTTGAGTATTTTTAAGACTAAATTTTTGAGTTAGAAACTTATAGTCGTTTGCTAAATTTAAATGATATCCGTTTTCAATTTCTAAACCTGAATCCAATAAACCTGCTTGCCCAAACAATAATGCTTCTAAAATTTGCTGTTTAGATTGTACTTTTCTAACAACCGAAAAGTCTATGGATTGTGCCAAACTAAAAAAAGACTCTCCATTTACTTTAAGTCCAAAATTTTTAGCCAACATTTTAAACAACACCGCTTCCCAATTGTTTTTAGATGCTTTTAAAAGTGTTTCAATAGTTTTTGCTTTACGTTCTAAACGCTCAAAATACAAACGTTCTAGCCAATTGCTTAATACAAAACTGCTAACAGCTTTAAAATCATATTCACAATTTATCCATTTATTAGTTCTGGTAGCTATCGGGGTTAAAAACAGCTTTTCATAATTATTTAAGACCTCTTCATGCACTACATTTTTTAATACTAAAGTTGCAATGGTTGTGTTATCTTTTCTAAACACATCGGTATCATGTTCCCAAACCACATGAAGAATTACATTATCGTAAGCTTTATCTTGCTCGTGATTATGTAAAAACCAATCGGATGATTTTATATGAATTTCTAAATTTCCCGCCCAAAGTTGCTCTCCAATTTTAACCTGTGCATTAAAAAAATCGGGGCCTGAATTTACATTATGCTGCCCAACTGAAACAATAGACAAGTCTTCCCCTAAGGTTGTTTTAAGGTTTGAAGCATCAAACTTTTTGTATTTCCAGAGGTAGTGTATAAAATCTTCTCGCATCTTACTAAAGTAGGAAAATAATTGAAGAATGTAATCTTATTTTGTGAGAAAAAACAGTTGTATTAGTTTAGTAATCTATAAAAGTTCATTGAAGTGGAACTTTATTTTTGAATTAAACGAGCATTTAAAAAATTCTGTTTCATTCCATAATTTGAGTTAAATGATTGTATATTTGATAGTATCAAATGATAGTATCATAAATGAACCCACCTTACGAAATAACATCTTCTATTTTAAAATTAATAACTTCTATTTCGGAAAAAATAGGAGAAGTAAATGCTAATTTATTGAATAGACCTTCACCTAAACTGAGAAAGCAGAGTAGAATAAAAACTATTCATTCATCTTTAAAAATTGAAGGAAATACACTTACCGAACAACAAATTACAGCACTTCTTGAAAACAAAAGAGTAATCGGTCCTCAAAAAGATATTATTGAAGTGTTAAATGCTATTAAAATTTATGAAAACCTAGAAGAATACAATCCTTCCAATGAAAAATCTTTTTTAAAAGCACATAAAAACTTAATGGAAGGACTCATTGAAAATGCTGGACAATATAGAAATCAAAGCGTAGGCATTGTAAAAGGTTCAATAGTAGAACATTTAGCACCACCTTTTGAAAATGTTCCATACCTAATGAAAGACCTTTTTCAATACTTGCAAAAGTCAGACGAAATTGAATTAATTAAGAGTTGTGTTTTTCATTACGAAATAGAATTTATACATCCATTTTTAGATGGAAATGGTAGAATGGGGAGGTTATGGCAAACCTTAATTTTAATGAAAAAATACCCGATTTTTGAATTCTTACCCTTTGAGAATTTAATCAGTAACGACCAAAACAAATATTATAAAGCATTAGCAGAAAGTGATAAGTTAGGAAATTCAACAAAGTTTATTGAATATATGCTACGTATAATTGATATTTCAATAAGTGAATTACTGGATTTTAACAATCGAACCTTAAGTGTAACGGACAGGTTAGAATATTTTATTTCTTTAAATAAAACTGAATTTACAAGAAAAAGTTACATGAATATTTTTAAAGATATTTCTTCAGCGACTGCAAGTAGAGATTTAAAAAAAGGGGTTGAATTAAGTTTATTTAAGATAATAGGAGAAAAAAATAAAACAATCTATCGAATAAAATAACTAAGCACATAAACAACTAACTACTTACGTAAATTTATTCGGTTTACATTTACTGAAAACGAACATACTCAAAAAAGTTATTCAACTAAACAACTTTCCTCTTCATATCCTTTTTACTGTAAGATTTCAGCAAATTATATAGTTCAACAGGATTAAAAGGTTTCCCCATAAAACCATCCATTTTATAGTGTTTGGTTTTTTCTTTTATGTCAGTTTGTGCAAATGCCGTTAGTGCAATAATGGGTATAAAAGCTTTATTTTTATTTGGGAGCTCTCTTATAATTTTAGTCGTTTCATAACCATTTAATTGAGGCATCTGTAAGTCCATTAAAATCAAATCGAAATCAAAACTCTCATAAATACTAAGAAGCTCTTTACCATTTTCAGCTATTTTAAAATCGACTTTCCATTTCGAGAAAAACCGCTTTAAAATAAGCGCATTCATTTTATTGTCTTCTGCAACTAAAACATTAAGTTTTATAGGCTCGTAGTTAGGCTGCATTTTAATCATATTTGGCTCAAATATATCAAGTCTGTTACTAACTTTATAATTAATTACAAATGAAAACGCAGCGCCTTTACCTAACTCACTTTCCACCTTTAAATCACTACCTTGTAAGTTTAATAATTTCTTACTTATTGATAGCCCTAAACCTGTCCCTCCGTATTTTACAGAGGTTTCTGAATTGGCCTGCATAAAGCTTTCGAAAATAGATTTTTGCCTACTTTTTGATATGCCAATACCTGTGTCTATTACCTTAAATTCAAGGTTGACTTTATTTTTATTTACACCATGATTTTTTATGCTAAGTACAATACTTCCACTTTCTGTAAATTTTAAAGAATTCCCTAATAAATTCTTTATTATTTGTGTAAGCTTTAATTTATCTCCTATAATATTATTAGGAACATTATCATCTTTTACTATTTGAAAAATCAATTTTTTCTGTTCTGCTCTTAGCTTAAAATGCGATTTAATGTTTTCTAATAAATAATCTAAACTAAAGTCTTTTTCTACAAGTTTTAACTTACCAGATTTAATTTTATTAAAGTCTAACAAATCGTTTATAAGTCCTAATAAATGCTCACCCGAATATTTTAAAGCCTTTAAATTTTCCATTTGATCTGGCAAATATTCTTCCATTAGCAAAATATTTGTTAATCCTGTTACTGCATTTAAAGGGGTTCTTATTTCATGAGACATTGTAGACAAAAACTGGTCTTTAGATTTACTTGCTTTTAGCAACTCCATCTCTATTTCTTTTAAAGTTGTTATATCTGTTATGGTTCCTATAAAGCCTGAAGGCACACCTTCATCATCATTAATACGTTTCGACTTTACTTCAAACCACATTAATTGGTCATTCTTTTCGTGTTTAAAAATAAACTTAATATCCTTTTTTTGATTGTAAAATAATTTTGTGAAATTTTTATTTCCTTCTATATTTTCTCCTATAAGAAAGTCTTTAAAGCTTTTACCTATCGACTTTTCAAGAGGAATTCCTGAATATTCTGTCCAAGCATTATTTAAAAAAGTGAAGTTACCTTCTAAATCGGTTTCAAAAATAACACCACCAACATTACCTACTATATTTTCTAACTGTATTTTGGTTTTATCTCTTTCCTTTTTTAGTTTTTTATTAGCTATAAAGAGTTCTTTTGAGCTTTCTTCAAGAATATTTTCAATATGCATTACATCTTTATCAAAACTCTTATAAGCATCATTAACCATATTTAAAAATTTGGTATACGCTGGGTTATCCAAAGTATCTAATCCAGATTTCTTTAGTTGACGCTTTAAAAGTCTATGAAAATCTTTATTTAACATTCAGAAAGTGTTGTTATTGTCATGGTTTGGTTATGCAATTCGCAAGGTGAAAACTCTCCAAAAGGTGCTATTTCTCCATAAGAATAAAATCCTGTAATACACGGTTTATTGCCTATAACATCTCTTACCACTTCTACTTCTTCTTCAACCATCTGCTTTAATACCAGTCGTCTACCAACACAACTAATTAGTATAGCTAAATCTGAAACTTCATCTAGTTCTTTATTTGCTGCAACTGCCGAATCTTCTGCGCCATTAATTAACCTATCAATATTAGCTTTCATAAGGCGAACATACGACCCTTCAGGAATATTACTTGCAAAGGTTAAACTTTGGTCTTCTTCACTCACTGCTAAAATGGTTCTAACTACCGGAATTGAATCTTCGTTTATTCTCATACTTAATGGAAACAACAACCCCGAACTTGGTAAGTTGTTTGCTTCTTCACCTAAAAACGATTTATAAATTTCTAAAGCTGGTAAACCATCTAATTCATATAATACATTCTTATCAGATTTTGTAACAAGCCTTTCAATTCCAAAACTATCCCAACCACCCTTAGAGCTATAGCCTACTTTTAAATTGTCGCCATATAACCCAATACCTATAATAGTTTTATCTACTATAGTATTATCGTTAATAACGAACGTTTTATTAAAGTTCGATCCATCGGCAGCTAAACCTCCTGTAATACTTATTTTTGGTAATTTAGATTTTAATCCCGCAACTAAATCTGCGCCATTAACATTTAAACCATCACTTAATATTAGTACATGTTTTAAATCTTTATTATAAAGTTGATCTGCTATTTCCTGACCAGCTTTATGACTACAATTTTTATCTTTAATTAGAAAAGACACTTTTTTAAAAGGCGTTTTTTCTAACTGTATTGCAGTTAACGAAACAGATTGATCTTTTACTGTAACATCAGATATTTCGCCAGCTGTAGAACAACCTATTAATGTTGCTTTTGGATACTGTTTATGTAAAGCATCTAAAAAATCCCTTTTTTCATTAAATTCTGAAGAAATAAAAAGTAAAAACATATTGGCATCTATAGTGACAGACGACAAATTATCTTTCCAATTATTTTGTGTGAGAGAGGTTTGTTGCACTTTCATATGTAAGAATTTTAATGTTTAATAAATACTTTTTATCGTATTTATATGTATTTTGTCGAAATATATAATATTTTTTTTATATAAAAAAATTTGTTTCAATTTAATAACACCTTGTAAATAATGTTTTTGATATATAAACTTACGCAACCAATAGATAATTTGCGCATCTACAAATAAAACTTGAAGCATTGTGAAGCAAATTATTACACTATTAGCAATTTTACCCTTTGTTGTTTTATCTTGTAAAAGTGATGATGTAAACTTAAACAACATCTGTAACGTTGAAAACCCTGTTGAAGATTTAGCTTGGTTAAAAGAAATAATTACAGATATTGAACAATCATCTCAATCCGATGAATTTTACATTTCTCAAGCCGTATATGAGGGTAAAACTGTATTTATAGTTGGTAACTGTTGCGCCTCTTGCAATACTGTTTTCCCTGTATATAATTGTGAAGGAGAATACATTAACATACTTGGATGTACAGATGAGTTTATTACTTTTAATATCTTAAATCAAGATACAGTTATTTGGAATTCTGAAAACTTTATTTGTACCAATTCAAACGTTCCTTTGTGCGAATAAAATTAATTAAAATCTGCCTTAAAAAGATTAGTAAAATGCTTTAGTAATTTCTCTTTAACCTCTTGCATAGATACTTCTTTCACACCAAGTTCCACATTTAAAGAAGTCACTGCTTTACCACGAATACCACAAGGAATCATTAAATCGAAATACTCCAAATTAGCATTTACATTTAATGCAAAACCATGCATAGTTACCCAGCGACTAGCCCGAACACCTATAGCACAAATTTTACGAGCAAACGGTGTACCTACATCTAACCAAACACCAGTTTCTCCCTTACTACGTTCGGCTTTTAAACCATACTCAGCAAGCGTTAAAATTATCATTTCTTCTAAAAAACGCAGGTATTTATGAATATCTGTAAAAAAATTTTCTAAATCTAAAATAGGATAGCCAACAACCTGCCCAGGCCCATGATAGGTTATATCTCCACCTCTATTTACTTTATAAAATGTAGCCTTTTTTTCTTTTAATTGTGCTTCTGTAACGAGTAGATTAGAAAAATCGCCACTTTTACCTAAAGTATACACATGCGGGTGCTCTACAAACAAAAAATGATTTTTGGTTTTTAACCCTGCATCTTCTCGCCTGTTTTTAATTTTAGTATCTACAATGGTCTTAAACAGCGCCTCTTGATAATCCCAAGTTTGTTTATAATCTTTGAGTCCTAAATCTTGTAATTCAATACATTTATTCATGGTCTGCAAAATTACGACTTTTTATATAAAAAAGACAGAAGGCTATAACCGAAAACAAAAGACGAAACGGCCTAAATAATTATTAATTTTTAGGATTATTAAGTATAACTAATGCTGCAATAACTCCAGGTACCCAGCCACAAAGCCATAATAAGAAGACAATAATAATAGAGCCACAACCTTTATCGATAACAGCTAAAGGCGGACAAATAATAGACAGTAAAACTCTCCAGAAACTCATGATTTGATTTAATTTAATTTAATTTAAATAATAATTAATTGATGATTACTTATTTGACGTTATTCTAATCTATTTGTTACACCTTTGGCTAAGCAAAAATCATAAATCAATAATCGCAAATCGTAAATCAAATGATTATCTTTGCGCATTAAATTTACATTCATTATTTAGAATATGTCGCAATTATCAGAGCAAGAGCTTGTACGCAGAGAAAAGTTAACAAAATTACGCGAAATAGGTATTAATCCCTATCCTGCAGATTTGTACCCAGTAAATCACACATCGAAACAGGTTAAAGACCAATTTGAAGATAGTAAAAAGGTGATTATTGCTGGAAGATTAATGCTTATAAAGGTACAAGGAAAAGCGAGTTTTGCACAGTTACAAGATGCCGAGGGGAAAATACAAGTGTATTTTAATCGTGATGAAATTTGCCCTGGAGAAGACAAAGTAAAATACAACGATGTCTTTAAAAAACTTTTAGATTTTGGTGATTTTGTTGGTATCGAAGGCGAATTATTTATAACGAAAGTTGGCGAAAAATCGGTTCGTGTAAAAGATTTCACCTTGTTAAGTAAGGCTTTAAAACCTTTACCATTACCTAAAGAAAAAGATGGTGTTGTGTTTGATGCATTTACAGATCCTGAGCAACGTTACAGACAACGTTATGCCGATTTAGTAGTGAATGCGCATGTAAAAGATGTGTTTGTAAAACGCACCAAATTGTTTAATGCCATGCGTAACTTTTTTAATAATGCTGGCTATTTTGAGGTTGAAACTCCAGTTTTACAACCTATTCCTGGTGGTGCAGCAGCACGCCCGTTTATAACGCATCACAACGCTTTAGATGTGCCGTTATATATGCGAATTGCAAACGAGCTATACTTAAAACGATTAATTGTTGGTGGGTTTGATGGTGTTTACGAGTTTTCTAAAAACTTTAGAAACGAAGGTATGGATAGAACCCATAACCCTGAGTTTACAGCCATGGAAATTTATGTAGCCTATAAAGACTACAATTGGATGATGGATTTCTGTGAAAAACTATTAGAGCACTGTGCTATTGCCGTTAACGGCACTACAAAAGCAACTTTTGGCGATCATGAAATAGATTTTAAAGCACCTTATGTCAGAATAACTATGGCAGATTCTATAAAGCATTTTACAGGATTTGATATAACTGGTAAAAGTGAAGATGACATAAGACAAGCTGCCAAAGACCTTGGTATTGAAGTTGACGACACCATGGGCAAAGGCAAACTTATTGATGAAATTTTTGGTGAAAAATGCGAAGGCAATTATATACAGCCAACCTACATAACCGATTATCCAAAAGAGATGAGTCCGTTATGTAAAGAACACCGCGATAACCCTGAGTTAACAGAACGTTTTGAATTGATGGTTTGTGGTAAAGAAATTGCCAACGCCTATTCTGAATTGAATGACCCTATAGACCAACGTGAGCGTTTTGAGCATCAATTAAAACTGGCTGCCAAAGGCGACGATGAAGCTACCGAGTTTATAGATCATGACTTTTTACGTGCTTTAGAGTATGGCATGCCACCAACATCTGGTATGGGTATTGGTATGGATAGATTAATTATGTTTTTAACAAACAATCAATCCATACAAGAAGTATTGTTTTTCCCGCAAATGCGTCCTGAGAAAAAAGCAATTGCCGTAAGTGATGATGCTAAAACTGTTTTTGAAATTTTGAAAAAAGCAGAACAATTAGAATTAAATAATTTAAAAGGTCAATCTGGTTTATCAAATAAAAAATGGGATAAAACCATTAAAGAATTAACCAAAAGTAATTTAGCTAAAGTTGAAAAAACAGGCGATGGTTTGTTTGTAACACTTCAAAATTAATTAATCATTGAAAAAGTTTAAATAACTTCAATATACCTTATATATTTCAACAAAAACGACATCATATAATTTATGGTGTCGTTTTCGTTTATACAGGTTACTTCTTTCTAAAAACCTTGCACTAAAGTTGATATTTAATATAAATTATAATGTATTTTTATAATCTAAACAATTCATATCATATGCATTTAACAGCTTATTGCAAAATTTCACTTTTCATTCTTATTACATCTACGTTTTCTTTAAAAGCACAAACCAAAAATATATACCATAAGAATTGGATAGATTTCAATAAAAACAATAAGAAAGATATTTATGAAGACCGCAATCAATCTATAGAAAAAAGAATCGAGAATTTATTGTCATTAATGACTGTTGAAGAAAAAACCAACCAACTAGTTACCTTATATGGCTATGGTCGTGTTGCTACTGAAGAAATTCCAACAGCATCATGGAAAAATGAGTTATGGAAAGATGGACTTGCCAATATAGATGAAGCATCCAATGGCGTTTCTGATAAAGCACAGTACACCTTTCCGTATAGTAAACATGTGTGGGCTTTAAACAAAATTCAAACCTTTTTTATAGAAGAAACCAAATTAGGAATTCCTGTTGAATTTACCAACGAAGGCATCCGTGGACTAAATCATGTAAAAGCAACTTCGTTTCCTGCACAAATAGGTATGGGCTCTACTTTTAACCCAGAATTGCTTTACCAAACAGGGCAAGTAATAGGTAAAGAAGCTTACGCTTTGGGGTACAACAATATTTATTCGCCTGTATTAGATGTGGCTCGCGACCAACGTTGGGGGCGTATTGTAGAAAGTTTTGGAGAAGATCCGTTTTTAGTTTCAGAATATGGCGTACAAATAAGCAAAGGCATACAAGAACAAGGCGTGGTAAATTCCTTAAAACATTTTGCGGTATATTCGGCACCTAAAGGCGGGCGTGATGGTCATGTACGGTTAGATCCGCACATTACATGGAGCGATATGCATTTAATGTATTTATATCCGTTTAAACGTACCATTGAAGAAACTAATATTATGGGCGTTATGAGTTCGTATAACGATTATGATGGCGAACCAATTATTGGCAGTCATTACTTTCAAACCGAGCTATTAAGAAACACCTATGGCTTTAAAGGTTATGTGGTTTCAGATAGCGATGCCTTAATTTATTTATACAATAAGCATCATGTAGCTAACTCATATAAACAAACCATACAGCAAGCATTAACCGCGGGACTTAATGTAAGAACGACTTTCAATCATCCTGAAAATTTTATAAAACCACTTCGTGAATTAGTAAAAGAAGGTGGTATTTCAATGCAACTTTTAAATAGTCGCGTAAAAGATGTTTTACGTGTAAAGTTTAATGAAGGGCTTTTTGATACACCATATAGAAATGAAAAAACGGCAGATAAAGTTGTAAAAAACAAGCTTCATAAAAGCATTGCCTTAAAAGCATCTAGAGAATCTATTATTCTGTTAAAAAACAAAAACAATACCTTACCTCTCGACGCCAGTACATTAAAAAATATTTTAGTTTGCGGACCAACAGCAAAATCTACATCGAGCTCAATTAGCAGGTATGGTGCTCTAAAAACAGATGTTATTTCGGGATATGCTGGTATTTCAAAGCATTTAAAAGACAAGGTGAATGTAACTTTTGCTAAAGGCATTGATATTAAAGATGAACATTGGCCAGATTCTGAAGTTTTCGACGTGCCCTTAAACACTAAAGAAAAATCTATGATTGCCGATGCGCTAAACAAAGCTAAAACTGCTGATGCGATTGTATTATTTGTAGGTGAAGATGAAAAAATGGTGGGCGAAAATTTAAGTCGTACTAACTTAGACCTTCCTGGGCACCAGAAACAATTATTATCGGCACTTTCTAAAACAGGAAAACCATTAATTGTTGTACTTATTAATGGGCATCCGTTATCTACAAATTATGCAGATAGACAAGCCGATGCTATTTTAGAAGCATGGTTTCCAGGTGAATTTGGAGGGCAAGCTATAGCCGAAGTTATTTTTGGCGATTATAACCCTGGCGGAAAATTACCCGTTACAGTACTTAGAAGCGTTGGTCAAATACCTTATAATTTTCCGTATAAACCCCATTCACAACGAGGGCAGGCACAAGATGGACCCAATGGTACTGGAGATAGCAGAGTGGTTACAGAATTATACCCTTTTGGTTTTGGTTTAAGTTATACAACTTTTGAGTATAGTAATTTAAAACTATCTTCAAACATCACTACAACCACTGGTAAAGTCGCTATTAGTTTTGATATTGAAAATACAGGAAAACGAACTGGTGATGTAGTACCTCAACTATACGTAAACGACGAAACAAGTTCTTTAACAGTTTACCAATGGCAACTTCGTGGATTTAATAGAATTCATTTAAAACCTAATGAGAAAAAAACAGTACACTTTACTATAACACCTAAAGATTTAGAACTTATTGATAAATACAAAAAATTTAGTGTCGAATCTGGGAAATTTAATATCGCCATTGGCAATTCATCAACAGATTTTCAATTAGAAAATAGCTTTACAATAACTGAATAATTATGAATACCATTCACCATTTTTTAAAAAATAGTATTGTAATATGCTTGTTTTCTTTATGCATTTTAAGCTGTAAAGACAACACGTCTCAAATAGAAGATTTACACAAAAAAAGCATTGATGTTTTAAGTTATGTAGATCCTTTTATTGGCACAGGATTCCATGGTCATACATTCCCTGGTCCTGTTATGCCACACGGCATGGTACAATTAAGTCCAGACACCAAATTAAATGGTTGGGATGCCTCAAGTGGCTACCATAATGATGATGCAACCATTTATGGCTTTTCGCATACACATTTAAGTGGCACTGGCATTGGCGATATGGGTGATGTATTATTGCTTCCTTTTACAGGTGATAGCAACAAAAAACCAGTAGCTACTTTTAATAAAAATAACGAACATGCTCAGGTTGGTTCGTATTCAGTAAAATTCGATAATTATAAGGTAGAAGCCAAATTAACAGTTACCAAACGTGTAGGCATGCACAAATACACCTACGCTAAAGCAGCTAAAAAACGTTTGCTTTTAGATATTAGTCACACTCTGCAACGTACTTGGGGACATAGTAATATTGCTAACGAATTAGAGTTTGTAAACGACCACACCATAAGGGGATTAAAACACACCAAAGGATGGGCAAACGATCATAAAGTATATTTTTATGCCGAATTTTCTAGCCCATTTCAAATTGATAATATCAACATTGATAGTAAAGAGTCTAATACTAATAAGAAAACCTATAAAGGAACAAACATTTTTTCTTATTTAAGTTTCAACACACTTAACAACAGACCTTTATACATAAAAGTAAGTATTTCTTCGGTTGATTACGCTGGCGCTGAAAAAAATATGCATGTAGAATTACCACATTGGGATTTTGATTCGGTCGAAGAAAACGCAAAAACGGTATGGAAAAAAGAATTAAACCGAATTGCAGTTAGTACAACTAATCAAGAAACCTTAACCACCTTTTACACCGCAATGTATCACAGCATGATAGCCCCTATGATTCATCAAGATGTTGATGGCCGTTATAGAGGTATGGATAAACGCATTCATCAAGCTGCTAATAACCAAACCAATTATACCGTGTATTCGTTATGGGATACGTTTAGAGCACTACATCCTTTAATGACTATTATAGATGAACCCAATACTGTTAAATGGGTTAATAATTTGCTACTTAAATATAATGAAGGTGGTTTATTACCTAAGTGGCCACTTGCTTCTAACTACACGGGGACTATGGTAGGCTATCCAGCAGTTGCCAATATTGCTGATGCGTTAACCAAAAACTTAAATGGCATAGACAAAGATCTTGCTTTAAAAGCGGTATTAACGAGTGCTTCTTATAGTCCAGAATTGCTAGAACCCATTAAAGAACCCAGAAAAAAGCGTCTTATGACCTTACACAATAAATTTATTAACGACGGTAAACACATTCCTTCAGATAAGATAGAAGCTTCGGTAACTTATGGATTAGAAAATGCCTATTACGATTGGTGTATTGCTCAAATTGCAAAGCACAATAATAATACAGCTATAGCTGAAGAATTTGAAAAACGCGCTTTAAACTACACCCATTATTTTGATACTGAAACTGGTTTTATGAGAGGCAAAAATGAAGATGGTTCTTGGGTAATACCTTTTAATCCTAAATATTCAAATCATGAAAAGTCAGATTATGTTGAAGGTAATGCATGGCAATGGACATGGTTTGTACCACATGATGTAAAAGGATTTTCTAAGCTATTTGGAACAAGAGAAACGTTTATTGCTAAACTAGATACACTTTTTACAACCTCATCTAAAATTGATGGTGACAATGCAAGTGGTGATATTACAGGCTTAATAGGGCAATATGCACATGGTAACGAACCTAGTCATCATATTTCATATTTGTACACTTATGCTGGTCAGCCATGGAAAACACAAGAATTGGTAGACCAAATACTAAAAGAGTTCTACACAACTAAACCAGATGGTATTATTGGTAATGAAGATTGCGGACAAATGTCTGCATGGTACATAATGAATGCTATGGGGTTTTACCAAGTAGCTCCAGGAAATCCCACCTATGTTATTGGTAGGCCTTTATTTGACGAAGTAAAAATACTCCTTGCTAATAATAAAACATTTACAATTATCACTAAAAATAATAGTTCAGAGAATAAATATGTGCAACAGGCATTTTTAAACGGTAAGAAACTTGATAGTTTATTTTTTACCCACAACAATATTAAAGCAGGAAGTACTTTAACTATAGAAATGGGGAATTATCCTAAAAAATAGTTTTACGTTTCAGTCTCAAAAAAGTCAACAAAAAAACCCAGTGAGTACTACATCACTGGGTTTTTACTAACTAACCAACTACTAAACTAACCAAAATTCATTTTAATAAAAACTATTTAAACCATTATAGTTTTAAAATAAATTCTATACAAATTGACGGCAAAAAGCTTAATAAATTACACGCGTTTAGAAATATTTAACATCTACAAGAATCCTTTTATAATTAATTTAACAAAAATGATTTCAAATGTTAATTTCTTAAGACTTTAAGGCAGTAAAACCGCTATTTAATTATAACCATATT
Source organism: uncultured Flaviramulus sp. (assembly GCA_947487155.1). Classification (GTDB taxonomy): domain Bacteria; phylum Bacteroidota; class Bacteroidia; order Flavobacteriales; family Flavobacteriaceae; genus CANLXL01. The sequence goes on along the minus strand of CANKVS010000009.1, from coordinate 13,004 downwards.
TTAAAGTTTAAAGTCTATACAGCACTTTTTAATTTCAAATTAAATACGTTAAATAAATCCTAATCTTTTAGTTAAAATCTTCATAAAAGTTTGATTTAGTATATTTTCGACAAAATTTTTAAACTTTATAACCTTGAAAAACTCTACTATTAAAATTTTACTGGTAGCACTTACAATAACATTTGCTTCATGTAATAATGCGAAAAAAGCTGCTGAAGCTGAAGCGGCAAAGAAAGCTTTGGCTGCAAAACAAGCTAAAGACAAACCTAAAAAAGGTGATATAGCCCCTTACAACAAGGTTATTACAAAAGACGCTAAAAGTGATGAAGGACTCTTTACTGTTCATAAAATTGATGATAAATATTTTTATGAAATTCCTGATACACTTTTTAACAGAGAAATGCTTATGGTTACTAGAATTGCCAAAACAGCATCTGGTATTGGGTTTGGTGGCGGAAAACAAAACACACAAGTTTTAAGATGGCAAAAAAAGAGCAAAAAGGTATTGCTTCGTGTGGTATCACACAATGTTGTTGCCGACAAAGATTTACCTGTTCATGAGGCTGTTGTAAATTCTAATTTTGAACCCATTCTTTTTTCATTCCCAATTAAAACCTTTAGCAAAGACTCATTAAATACAGTTATAGATGTTACAGATTTATTTACTAAAGACGTAAAAGCTTTAGGTTTACATGATTCTAGCAGAAAAAGCTATAAAGCTGGTCGACTTGAATCTGATAAATCCTTTATTGAAACTGTTAAAAGTTACCCGCTAAACATAGAAGCTCGCCATGTAAAAACATATACGGCAGGCGCACCACCATCTAATGCGAGTACAGGTACAATTTCTATTGAAATAAACAACTCTATGGTGTTATTACCTAAAACCCCTATGAAACGTCGTTATTTTGATGAGCGTGTTGGGTGGTTTACAAGTAGTCAAATTGATTATGGTTTAGACGCTCAAAAAAGTAAAGCACTTACATTTCTTGATCGTTGGAGGTTGGAAATAAAAGATGAAGATATTGAAAAATTTAAAAACGGGGAACTTGTTGAGCCTAAAAAACCTATTATTTATTACATTGATAGAGCTACGCCTAAAAAATGGCGCAAATATTTAAAAGAAGGTATTGAAGATTGGCAAGTTGCTTTTGAAGCTGCTGGTTTTAAAAATGCAATTATCGCTAAAGACCCACCAACTGAAGAGGAAGACCCAGAATGGTCTCCAGAAGATGTACGCTACTCTGTAGTGCGTTATTTAGCATCCCCAATTCCAAATGCTAATGGTCCACATGTAAGCGACCCACGCTCTGGAGAAATATTAGAGTCTGATATTAATTGGTATCACAATGTAATGAGTTTGTTAAACGGATGGTTTTTTGTGCAAACTGCTGCAGTAAATCCAGATGCGCGAACTACCGAGTTTAAAGACGAGGTTATGGGCGAGTTAATACGATTTGTATCGGCTCACGAAGTTGGTCATACTTTGGGTTTACCTCATAACATGGGAAGTAGCTGTGCTTACAAAGTTGATGATTTACGTAATGCAGAGTTTACTAAAAAATATGGAACCGCACCATCTATTATGGACTACGCTCGTTTTAACTACATTGCACAGCCAGAAGACAAAGGCGTTTCGTTATTTCCAAATATTGGCGTTTATGATAAACATGCCATTAACTGGGGATACCGCCCTATTTTAGATGCTAAAACTGCTAATGATGAAAAGAAAACACTTGATAGCTGGATTTTAAAACATGCTGGAGATCCGTTATACCGATTTGGCCATCAACAAGCTGGAGATGTTGTAGACCCTAGTTCGCAAACTGAAGATTTAGGTGATGATGCAATTAAAGCAAGTACATACGGCATTGCAAACTTAAAACGTATTGTTCCAAATTTAATTACATGGACTTCTGAAGAAGGAAAAACTTACGACGATTTAAAAACCATGTACGGTCATGTTTTTTCACAATTTGGTAGATATATGGGGCATGTGTCTTCAAATATTGGTGGGGTTTACGAGCATTATAAAACCTCAAATCAAGAAGGTGCTGTTTACACACATGTTGATAAAACACACCAACGCAACTGCCTTAAATTTATTAACGACCAATTATTTAAAACTCCAACCTGGTTAATTGATGAAAGTATCATTAATAAAATTGAATATTCTGGAATTACCGAACGTATTAGAGCTACACAGGTTAGGTATTTAAATAACATTTTAAGTTTAGGCAGAATGATGCGTATGGTAGAGAATGAAACGTTAAATGGTACTAAAGCCTATAATTTAGTTTCTATGATGAATGATTTACGTAATGGTATTTGGTCTGAATTAAGAACTGGAAAATCTATTGATACCTACCGTAGAAATTTACAACGTGCTCATGTTGAAAAGTTAATTTCGTTAATGGATGCTAAAGACACTAAAAAATCTAATCGTTCAGCTTATGTTAAAAGTACAGCTGTTACCGTAAATCAATCTGATATTATTCCTGTTGTTAGAGGCGAGTTAAACCGCATTAAAAGATATGCTCAAAATGCTTCAGGAAGCGTATCAAACACAATTACAAGGTATCATTTACAAGATATTGCAAAACGTATTGAAACCGCTTTAAATCCTAAATAAAGTAGTTGCAACATAAAATCTATAAAACGGCTTCAATTTAATTGAGGTCGTTTTCTTTTTCAACATAATCTTTAATAGAAACTTCATTAATTATAACATCGTTTAAAACGGCTTCTCCATTTTTTATATAAACTAGCGCGTAAGTGCTATTCGGGAGCGAGTCACGTTGCATGTCCCTCACTGCAACTTCGGCATCATAGGCTTTGGTTTCTTCCATGTAATACCGATTAAAAGGCAAACTGAAATTAAGTTTTTGTTCATTCTTATTATACCAATTCACTTTTGCAATTACAAAATCGTTATTAATCTCTAAAGGTGTTTTATTTATCTGATTAATTTTAGCAAAACCTAAACTATCATTTTCTAAATAAACGTAAACATCGTCTTGATTATCCCATAACGAATCTTTTGTTTTATGGGTTCTAATGTCGTAATTCAAATTAATATATTTTCCTCTAAATGGGTCGCTAGGATCTACAGGTTGTGTTTTAAATTTATAAACGGTTCCTGTTTCAATAATAGCTTCCTTATTAAAAATCATTTGTGCTGGTATAAATAATTGTACCCATGCTACAATTACGAATAGTATAAATATGTGTATTGTTTTCATTTGCTTTATATTTTTAATTTTTATATTTATTAATAACTCCAAAATCAAAAGGAGTCCAATAGCAGCTTTTCAAACCACTCATTTTAAAAGCTGAATTAACCCAAGAATTACAAGTTTTTATGCACGAATAACTTCCTGTAGCTTTGTAAAAATCATCGTTAAAAAAATACCCCTTATTTTCTAAAATCATTTTATTACCAGCTTCATCTAGCTTAAAAGATTTTAAAATGTATTTATTAAGCTCTGCTAATTGTTTTTCACTCAAATTAACAACTGTCCACTTTGGGTTTTTCACCGAATATTTTGTTAAATGAATCAATGTACTACTGTTTAAAAATAATGCGCTAATGGTATTCTTTAAAGTTAAATCACTCCATTTTGGAGTGTTCAAATAAAAATTTTTATCTCCCCAGCCAAAGGACAAATATTTTTCATCTTTAATTTTAAGTCCACTTATTAAATTATTATCGACTGCTGAAACTGGAATTATAATATCTAAATGAATACCATTTGTATTTAGATAAATTGTTTTTTCCATCTTTAAATTTGTATTATTTTTATTAACAGTGATTAATGTTAGTAAAAGGGAAACTAAAAGATAAATTAAGGGAATAGTTAAAATACCTAAAATTAATTTTAATGCTTTTTTTAAGAATTTCATTATTCAATTTTAGTATTAGCTTTTTGTTTCTTCAACATCATATAATTGGTAAAAAAGAAACCAACACCCACACCAACAAACAATATTCCTCTTATTACAAAGCTCATGTTTGTATCAAAAAAACGACAGGTTACAAGTGCAGTAATAATAAGTAACCCATAATTTAAAATACCAAAGTGAAATTTATCTGCTCCAATTTTTACAACTGTAATCCCTAATGCCAAGGTTAACAAATTAATTAAGACCATAGAAACGATGCTGTTTGTTATACCAATAAAGAATAAAAACACAAAACATAGAAACACATATTGAAATAAGTTAAAATTTTGTATCCACTTTTTTGAATATGAATAGTTTAAAACACCAAGCGTTATAAGAAATAAAACTAATGCTATATAAAACTCTTGAGTATTTAAGATAATTTTATTGTTGAAGATGTCGTTCCAAATCCATTCGAAACTGGTTAATAATAGCATATAAACTGTTCCTAAAGAGCCTAAAACCAAATAGCCATTGCGTCTTATTTTTTGGCTATTAAAAAAGGGCAACTTCCCTATATTATAAAATAATCCGAATAGAATAACATACATTAAAAACCCAAATTCGTTATTACTTTTAACAAATGCTCCAAGCACAATTACCAAACTTAAAGGTATAAACCAATTAAAAACAGAGGTAATATTATGTAACCTTTTATTTTTTAATATTAAATAGTAATGCGGTATTATTAACGCAAACAGCATTAAATATACCCATGGTGAATTGTTTCCAGAAAAATATCCTACTGAACACGCATAACTTGTAGCATATATAATATGTAATAATGCCAAAGCATGAGATTTTAAAAGGTAAACAAGAGGCAAGCAAAGCAAAACCCAAGTTAGCATATATGCATCAAAATTGCCTGGAATATTATAAATCTGGCTTACCAATGCCATACTTGCACCCACAGTAAAAAACAGAAAAACACCCGAAGCTTCTCGCCACGTTATACTCTTTTTATTTAAAATAGTATAACCAACAATACATTGCCCTATAACTAAAGGCATAAATGCGAAAATGGTTTTAATAGATCTTGAAAAATCATCCCAATTATGTGCCAGTATTAAAATAATACCAAGCCCAACCAAAGCTGAACCTAATACGGCAAAAACGGTGAACAACCTATTTGGAGCATTCCCTACCTTTGATAGGTAGTAATTCTCTATGCTTGTAGCAACCTCTTGTGAGATGACTTTATTTTCTACCAATTCTGGCAGTTCTTTTTGAATTTTTGAATTCATAATTCTAATCTTTAAAAAATTGCTAGTAGTTTATTTATAACCAAACTTCCCCAAGTTAAACTAAAAGTAATTAATGATATAATTATTGTGCAAAACGTATCTGATTTTATTTTAAATTTTATTCTGATAAATCTTCTTATAGATAAAAACAATAACACTGGTTGAATTAAAATACATGGAATAATTAATAGTTCATGAAAGAAACCGATTAGTATAAAATTCATTTTAAAAACCATTGAATTCAAGTAAGTAAAGAGTAAAAATGTAGATGTAATAATACTTGTGTAAAAAATATTTTTATCTGTAAATTCTGAATTCATCCTATTTAACTTATAAACTTTAAAAACACATCCTGAAAAGGATCTCTATTTACTACAGTATAATAAAACACGGCACCTAACCATCCATGAAATAAACCCATGGCATAAATGTTTTTTATTTTTAAATACATGTAACCATAAAATAAAGCCAGTAAAAATGTACCAGCCATTAACCAAACTGATGGAAAGTGAGTCACCGAAAACAAAATTGCTGTTATAAATATTATTAAAACTTTATTTAATCTTGTTTGTTTAAGACTATTTAGGTTTCCTGCAATTAACCCAATAACTAAAAACTGCTGAATACACCCCCAAATAGGATACGTAATTAGAAGTGGTAGTATATGCCATGTTAAATTAATAGTGTTTTTAAAATATCCTATGATAATAAATAAGATGATTGAAAAAACACCAAAAGGCAACATTAATTTTATAGTGTTTTTAAAGTTATCAAATCGAAAACCCCAATAGCTTAAAATTTCTTTCTCTTGCTTACTTCTATACACCACATAAACTGTCCACGCTATAATAGTAAAAACTACAAATTGTAACCTCCAATTTAAGAAATCCATAAAAATGAATTTCCCAACAGCAGTAGCAATAACTGCTAGAACCTCTAACAACCTTGTTTTATCTGGAATTGGTCGTCTCAATTTAGTTTTAGAGAATTCCAATAAATCTTTAGTAAGTATTGATTTCATTGTAATACGTTTTAAAACCCCGTAGCTATTAACCACGAGGTTTTGGGTTAACTAACCAATCATCAAAACAACTTTTCAGTTTTGTGATTAACATAAAAAAATTCACTATTTATCTTCTAAATTATTTCTATCAATATATTGCACATCTCTAGTATTTTTCTGCACAGCAATAGCTGCAAAAAGGCTTAATAGAAAAGACATACCATAAAATCCTTTTTCACTTAAAAGTAAATCGGCATTCCAAAGCCCAATAACTAATAACACAATTGAAGCAACTGTTGTAAACCAACTAATACTATAATAAATCTCGGTAACTGGAATATTTTCCAATTTATCTCTAACGGCTTTTTGAACAGAAATCACCGAGAATAGCCCAAAAAGTAGTATGGTAAAATAATATCCTTTTTCGTTTAGTAACATATCTGCATTCCATAAACCTATGCAATACGATACCATTCCTATTAGTAATGCAGACCATGAGGCGCCTATAAATGCTGGTGTTGGTTTTTGATCGTAAACTTTAATTTCCTTTTTAAGTTCTGTATTATTTGTTTCTTCCTCTACAGAAACTGTTGTTTGATAATTCATAATATTCTGCTTTAATGATTACAAAGCAAAACTGCAAAACTTCTAAATTTCATAAAACACAATTTTCAACAAAAACTGACGATATATTTTAATATAATATCACCTAAATATTTATATTTACTTATATTTATAATTATTTAGTGACGATTAAATGAATGATTTAAATCATATAATTTCTACCTTTTCTAATGAAGACAAGCAGCGTTTTACTTCGTATTTAGAAAAAAAGAATAAACGCAAGGACACTAAAAACATACAGTTGTTTAAGCTTTTATTAAACCCAGATTTAAACTCAAAAGACATATGCTTTAAGCTTTATGGAAATCACAAAAAAGAAGCTTACCACGCCTTAAGGAAACGGTTGTATCAATCTATTATAGACTTTATCGCTAATATAAGTTTACAAGAAGAAAAGGCTGTAGACATGCAAATTATTAAATACATATTAGCTTCGCGTACTTGCTTACAACAAAAGCAATATAAAATGGCTTATAAAATTTTAGATAAGGCAGAGGTTTTAGCAACCGTGCATCATTTATTTCCTTTATTAAACGAAATACATCACACACAAATTCAATATGCTTACACAAATCCTGCAGTCGATATTAATAATCTTATTGTAAAATTTGAAAACAATCAAAAAAACCATCAACTAGAAGACCAACTTAATATTGTTTATGCTAAAATTAGACAAATACTAAATAAAATAACCTATAAAGGTGAGGCTATAGATTTTCAAACCATTTTAAATGATGAGTTAAACAACCACAATATTAGTATTAACGATTCTATGTCGTTTAAATCGCTTTATCAACTTATTACTATTATTAGCCTTTCAGCTTTTGCTACCAACGATTATTTAAAGGTCGAACCTTTTTTAATACGGACTTACAAAACTATAATTAAGCATAAAAACAAAGAAAAACAACTATATTATCATATTCAAATACTCTATATTATTGCTAATACATTATTTAGAAGTAAAAAGTTTAATGAGTCCTTTTACTATTTAAATCTTATGCAACAGCACATGCATAACAATCAAAAAAAACACTATAAGACCTTTATACTTAAATATAGCCTACTTTTTAGTCTTAACTTAAATTATACTAACAAACAAGACGAAGCTATTGCTATATTAAACCCATTAACAAAAATTAAACATCAAGACATAGAGGCTTTATTAGATATTTATTTAAGCCTTATTATGTTTTATTTTCAGAAGCAATATTTTAAAAAAGCACATACACTCTTTTCTAAATTTTACCATACAGACCATTGGTATACAGAAAAAGCAGGAACAGAATGGGTTATTAAAAAGAATTTAATGGACATACTGCTTCATATAGAACTTGAAAATATCGATTTGGTAGAATCAAGATTATTAAGCTTTAAAAGAAATCATACCAGCTATTTGAAAGGTATTAACCAAGAACGCGTACTAATTTATTTAGCATTAATAGAGGCTTGTTATAAAAACCCAGAAAAAGCAACATCAATCGCATTTAAAAACAAGGTTGAAAATTCATTTGACTGGATTGATAAAAAACGAGAAGATATATTTGTAATGAGTTTTTATGCTTGGTTAAAAAGTAAAATGGAAAATAAAAACTTATACGAAACAACACTTAATTTAATTGAAAGCGCAAAACCTATTTTAAAATAAACTTCTATATTTATACTTTATGCAAAAAAAAGTGCTTTTTTTAATTATTTGTTTCAACTGGTTTAACCTAACTGCTCAACAAAAGGATAGTCTACAAATTAAAAATGGCATTGATGCACCAAGTCTTTTAACAACACATCATTTTGGTATTTTTAGTTCGCGAATAAATCAAAATTTCAAAATAAAACCTCCTAAAAACAAAATTTTATCTATAGATTATGCAAGTGGCAACAACTTCCATCCCTTTATAGAAGCTTACTTTCCTAAAAATCCAAATATTAGAAGACAACTAAGCAATACCATTTGGTACGAGAGAAGTTTTAATTTTATAGATCAAAACACAACACCTGCCGATTACTTAAATATTATTATAGACGCTGTAATTAAAGGGTTTAGATTGGGCATCACTATTCCTATTTCAAAAAAGCATGAACTTGGTATCAATCTTCGTTCTTATTTAATTACAAAAGGAAAACACCCGTTTTCGTTTTTTACTGGAGATGAAACTATTGAATGGTTTCATAGTAATATTAATGGTGGCGAAGACCCGTTTGGGAGGCGTTTTTACGGATTAAATCAAGTAAATTTTGAATACAATGATAGAAATGGAAACACGCTTAAACTAAACAATAACAACTTCTTTATAGGCGGCATAGAGCTTAATCATTTTTATTACCCTTCGCTTGCAATTAACGATAGTAAAAACATCTTTTTAAATTTTGGAACACATTTAGGTATAAACACCTCAAAATTTAATCCTTCTATAGATATTGGAATATCATCAAACGCCGTTAAAAGAATTGATTTAAAAAAGAATTACGAAATGAATATAGGCCTAGGGGTAAATATTTTACGCAAAAACCTAATTAATTTTAGAGAGGTTATCGATTTAGGTAACAACCCCTATTTAGCCACCGCCGAAAGCAGTATTGAAATCACAAAATACACTAAGAAAAAAAACTACAATGCCTTTAATATTAGTTATCAACTCCAATCGCGATACAACAAGAAAAAAGAAGCTGGTTACTATAGCCTTTTAGGTAATTGGGAAGACATTAAAGGAGGTTGGCAACATGGTGTCACGACCTTATACAAAACATTATCTAACTGGTCTTTTATTTATACTTACGGACGACCAGATTATAAATTTTCTATCTATTTTAAAGAAGATTTCTTAGTTAACAACGCTCCAGATTTTCAAACGGGTGTTAATTTAAAGGTGCCCATATTCAAATAACACATCTTATATTTTAGAGTATACAAAGCTTGATTATTGAGTAAATCTTACTTTAAGTGTTAACTTATAGTTAAAAACAATATAGGTTTTAAACCTTTTTAAGTTCCAAAAGTCTTACTTATAAATTAACTTAAATTTTATACAAATGAAAAAACTAATTCTAATTGCTGTAGCATTTTTAGCATTACAAGCAACAGCGCAACAACAGAAAAAAGGAGATCGTAGCCATAGAGAAAGAGGAGAGAAAATGATGAATTTATCTGCTGAAGAAATGTCGACTTTACAAACAAAAAAAATGACTTTACATTTAGATTTAAATGAATCTCAGCAGAAAAAAATCTACAAAATAAATCTTGAAAACGCAAAGGTTAGAAAAGCGTATATAGAAAAGCGTAAAGCAGCGAAAGAAAATGGAGCAACTGAAAAACCTTCAAAAGAAGAACGCCTTGAAATGACAAATAAAACGTTAGATCATAAAATTGCTACCAAACGAAAAATGAAAGACATTTTAAATGAAGAGCAATATGCAAAATGGGAAAAGTCTCAAGCAAAAAGATATCAAAGCGGTAAATCTAAAATGAAGAAAAACGCGAAGAAAAAATAACAATACAAAAAAGATAAGAAACTTAGTTGGTTAGTTGATTATAGTTTGATTGAAGAAAAACACATCCTGATTTTTTGGATGTGTTTTTATTTGTTATATCTGTATGTTAGTAACTGACTTTATTTTCCCAAATTCATTTTTTCCATTAACTTCTTAATGTCTGCCTTATAATATTCTTTTAAATCCGAAGCCTTGAAAAAAGCTTCGTCACTCAAAGCTGGATTAACCCTTAAAGTTTCATTTCCGTTCATTATTGACAATAAAAAAAATCCATCTATTTCATATTTTGGAAATGGTAATTCAGCACCTTGAGTCGATTCAGTCAGTTTTTCTGTTGATGTAAACACAGGAATAGATGATTTTCCGTTTTAGATAAAGTCTTGGATATCCAAAATATTAGATTTTAAATCAGGCTCTTTTGACAAAAATACAATTACCTTATTTTTAAAAATTTCCTTTTGGTTAGTCATATCTTTTTCGGTTATTTTTTTTTGGTTAAGTTTTAATTCCTCTGTATTTTTTTTTGTCCGCTTTGAATTCGCAAGATAAAAAACTCATTAAAATCAAAATGAAAGTTAGAATTAAATTTCTGTTTAACATAAGTCTATTTTAATGTTCACCAAAGTTTCACATATAATTTCGTTACGTGTTTTAAGCACCTAATTTAGCAAATACAAAACCTGAATAGATAATCCTCAAAGGTGGTTTTCATAACCAAGCTTGTATTATATATTGTGTTATAACTGGTTTTTCAATTTAGCTCTTGAATTCTCCATATTGTTTTTGCTAACTTCGCTAATTCTCTTTGTCTAGCAGAAACTTTATTTTCATTCCAATCATTGTATTCCTCTTGTATAGAATTTGTAGAATAACAATTAGATTTTTTTAAAATTTCTTTTTTCTCAGAATAAGGTTTAGTTCTAGCTTCTAAATTTAATTTATTTTCCAATAAAGCCAAATTTCCAAGTCTGTATACTGATCGATTTACTTGCTCATTATTAAAATCACCCCAATTTTCATCTGCACTTTCGGGTAAAATATGCTCAATAGTATAGTTGTCGCTTTCTGAGTTAATATCATTATTAAAAGAATGCTTCTCAATTTTAGAATATAGATATTTTACTATTTTATGATTTTTTGAAGTCCTTTTAAATTGCTTTGTTTTGAAATCATTTTCAAAGTTAATATCTGAAACATAGACTGATTGAAAATCAATTAAATTAATAGTTTTGTTTACAAATATAGAATTAGCAATTCTATTATAAACGTCTTCCTGCTCATTAGGATTTAAGCCTCCTATAATATTATATCTAAATGAAATTACAGAACAAGTTTTTACTAATTTAGTAAAAGAATTTATATCTAAATTCTTGTATGCAGACATTAAAAGCGAATTAGTTTGTTTAATTTGAAATAGTTTTAGCTCTTTTAATGCTTTAATAATATCTGGTTTATCACTCCAAAGTTCGCTTCCAGGATCTTGAATTGCAATGTATATATCAGTTGATTCTTCTAAATCTCTTATTAGTTCAAAAGTATCTTTTTTTGAATTAATGTTATTTTTAATAACTTTAAAAAGTTGGTTTTTACGAACAGTTTTATTTTTGCTGTTCCAATAATATCTTAAGTAGTCTTCGAATTTTTTATTTCCTAGTTTTCCAATTATTCTACTCCATAATTTTTCTAGCTCTTCTATTTCTGTATGATGTGGATTAGACTCATCAATGACTGAAAACAAGTAGTTTTTTAGTAGATCAGAAGAAGAAAGTTGAACTCCTCTAGCGTTAAGAGTTTCAAAAACTTTAAATGCATTTATTTGATCCGTTACCGTTATTACAGTAAAAAATAATTTATCAACTATTGTCTCAAGAAAATTTGCAATATCTTCGCCAGTTGAATATTTTTTTAGTTTTTTATAAAACCATTCGAAACACGATCTCATATTTTTTTCAGAAGCATTTGTGTTTCTAAGAGGTAATTCCTTTAAAAGAACCATATAGTTTCTGTAATAGTCATCGCTATTTCTATTAAGTTTTAATTTATTATCAGAAATTAATGTTATTGTATTTAGAGTTCCTATATAATTATTTCTATAAGTGTTTATTCGTAATTCATTATTTTCAACTTCAGAGCCTTCATTAACAAAGTCATTTAACCTTTTTAAAAGAGCTAATATTAATATTGTAAGGGTAGTTAGTCTCTGTTGACCATCAATTACAGTATACTTCTTATTATCTGTAGTTTGAAGGACTAAATAACCCATATAATGCTCGTTTTCTTCATTTTCAAGGATTAGCTGTATGTCTTGCCATAAATCATCCCAATGTTCTGATTCCCAACTGTAATCTCTTTGAAATTTAGGAATAACATATTTAAGACCATTACCCATTAACTTTCTATATGTCTCGTTTGAAGTATCTTGTATTCCTTTCATTATTTAGTAATTACATTTAGGGTAAAAATATAAAATTATTAAATCATATACCTTAATAATTTTCAAGCAGTTGTATAATGACTTTTATTAGCAATATTCCATAAGTAAACTACCTCGATGCAAGCATACGAGGCATTAAAACAACTTTAATTGATGATTTGCTTTAAGTTGAGTGTATTGCTTCTCTAAACCTTGATTTTTTACATATTTTGCTATTAGCTTTTCTGTACCATGTTGACCGACTGTATTTACAAAGTAACCTTTACCC
>CANKVS010000008.1 GCA_947487155.1 uncultured Flaviramulus sp. | reverse complement strand
TTAGAAATGAGTGTTATGCCCCTATGGGGCTAATCTGAAATCCAAAGCCTCCGTTTTTAACGGAGGTTGTTTACTTTTTTAATGGTTAGTTAATAAGCTAATATAATTTTTTTATTCCATATATTTATCGTAATATTGCAATATATAAATAATGAAAATGGGTATTACAAAAACACAAATATTTACTGAATCACAGAACGACTTAGCACAGTTTTTTAAAGTGTTAGGGCATCCAGCTCGTGTGGCTATTTTGCAGTATATAAGTAATCAAAGTGCTTGTATTTGTAACGATTTGGTTGAAGAAATTGGTTTAGCACAGGCAACTGTTTCTCAGCATTTAAAAGAATTAAAAAGCATTGGTTTACTTACGGGCGAAGTAGAAGGGAAAAGCATGTGCTATTGCATTAATGTAGTGCGTTGGGTTGATATTCAAAATCAGTTAAACACGTTTTTCAATACCACAAAAACGAATTGTTGTTAGTTAGTAAACAACTTCGGAGTATTTAAATCTCGACTATCGAGTAATATCAAAAAAAAATAAAAATTATGAAAACACAAGAATTATTTGAAATATTAGAGCAACATAAAGATAAATCTTTATTGTTTGAATATGCACCAAACCTATTGGTTGGTGCCAATTATCATATTACAGAAGTAAAACACATAGTTATAGATTCTGTTGATTGTGGATCGCAAACAGATGCATGGAATGAAACCATTATTCAACTGTGGGAAAGTCCAAATGAATTAGGGAAAATGGAATACATGTCGGTACTTAAAGCTTTAGGAATTTTAAATAAGGTTGGAAAGATGAAAGCGTATACTCTTGATGCCGAAGTAAAATTTGAATATAGTAATGCTACGTTTCATACGGCTCAATTATTTGTTAACGATTTCGAAACACGAGGTAACAACCTAATAATTAAACTAGCGATCGAAAAAACAGACTGTAAGGCGAAAGACCTTTGTGGTATTTCAACATCACTCGATAACCATGTTTCAGAAGAATTGGAAACAGTTTCGACTAATGAACCTTGCTGTACACCAGATGGGAATTGCTGTTGATTTTTGAACATCATTCTTGAGTTTCGATTTTTTTGAGAGACGCAAGAATGTTTTTTAATTAAAACGTATTATTCTGTGTTTTGTGCAGAATTTACTTTTTGAAATAATAAATATGAAAAACATATTAGTATTGTGTACGGGGAATTCCTGTAGAAGTCAAATGGCTCATGGCTATTTGAATCATTTTTTAGATAACAGAAATGTTAACGTTTATAGTGCAGGTATTGAAACCCATGGTTTAAATCCTGGTGCTTTAGCCATAATGAAAGAGGATGGTTTAAATATTGACCACCACACTTCTAATCATGTAGATGAATATGTTGATGTTAATTTTGATTATATTATCACCGTTTGCAATCATGCAAACGAAAACTGTCCGTATATCCCAAGTAAAAATGCTTTGCGATTGCATCATAATTTTTACGACCCTTCTAAGTTAGTAGGAACAGATGAAGAAAAGCATGCCGCATTTTTAAAAGCTAGAGAAGAAATTAAAGCGTATTTTAAAGAATTTGTAGGAGCGTATAATTTGGTTTAGCCTCCATTGTTTTCAGCAAACTTACGCTCCAATTCAGCTTGAAATTCTTCCATAACAGGGCGTACGGTACTTTCTGGTAAGTCGGCTATTTTAATATACATCAAACCATCAACCGCATTGTTAAACAGTGGATCCACATTAAAAGCTACTAATCGTGCATTTTGTTTAATGTACTTTTTAAGTAATACAGGTAAGCGTAAAGCCCCAGGTTCTACCTCGTCAATAATTTTATCGAATTTGTTTAAATCGGCTTCGGTGGCATCAAAAACAAAATCTTTATCGGCATCTTTAAGTTTTACTTTAAATTCCTTTTTTGGATGTACATATTGTGCAACGTAAGGATCGTAATAATGTGATTTCATAAACTCGATCATCAATGATTTCGAGAAGTTAGAAAATTGATTACTAATACTAACCCCACCTATTAAAAATTTGTGTTCTGGAAAGCGTAATGTAGTATGTACAATACCTTTCCAAAGCAAAAATAAAGGCATGGGTTTTTGCTGGTATTCTTTTATAATGAAAGCGCGTCCTAACTCAATAGATTGACTCATCATTTTATAAAGTTCTGGCTCAAAACGAAACAAATCTTGAAGGTAAAACCCATCAATGCCATGTTTAGCAAAAATTCTTGAACCTAAGCCCATTCTATAAGCTCCAGCAATAATTTTTTTATCATCATCCCATAAAAACATATGATGATAATAACTATCAAAAGTATCTAAATCTATAGCCTCATTAGTACCTTCGCCAACTTCCCTAAATGTAATTTCTCGTAATCTACCAATTTCTCTTAATATGTTTGGGATGTTTTTGGCAGGGGCTAGGTAAACTTCATAATTTTTACTTCGTAATAGCCTATAATCTTTCTTTTTAAGAGCTTCAATTTCAGAAACCATAGACTCAGATTTTACTGGAGTCACAATCTTTTTTGGCGTTTTAGGCACTTTAAGAGTAGAAGATAGATTGTCTAATATTTTAGATTTATCTTCAAAAGCATTGGAAAGCATATAGGTTTTTCGTCTTAAAAATTGAGTAAAATCTTCAAGCGAAGTATGTTCTTTTTGATTTACAACCGAAATAGGTCTTCCTATCCTAACCTTAATAGTACGTCTTTTTTGCGTTAATAATTCCGAAGGTAATTTTGCAGTTCTAAACGTATCGCTAATTTTAGAAAGTTTATAAAATAATTTACTGTTTTTAGCATGAAAATAAATGGGAACTACTGGTACTCCTGCTTTTTGAATTAATTTCATAGCAGCTTCTTCCCAAGGTTTATCTACAACCAATTTACCGTCGCGATAGGTTGAAACTTCTCCCGCAGGAAAAACACCTAATGGATGTCCATTTCTTAAATGCAGAATAGAATTCTTAAAACCAGCAATACTAGACTTTGCATCTTTCCTATCCTCAAAAGGATTAACAGGCATAATGTATGGTTTTAAGGGTTCTATTCTATGCAATAAAAAATTAGCTATTATTTTAAAATCTTTGCGCTGCTCTAACATTAATTTTAAAAGTAAAATACCGTCAATTCCTCCAAGGGGATGATTAGAAATGGTAATGTAAGCCCCGTTTTTTGGTAAGCGTTTTAAATCCTCTTCAGGGATTTCAAATTTTATTTGAAAATCATCTAAAATGCCATTTAAAAACGGCAATTCTTGCAGATGTTTATTGCGGTTATATATTTTGTTGAGCGTAGATATTTTAAGCACTTTCATTAAAATCCAACCAACACATGTTCCTATAAAACCATACTTGCTTAGTTGTATCGCTTTTGCTACTTCTTTAGCAGTTACTAGTCCCGTATCTTGTTGTTTGGTCATAAGTGTAAATGTACTAAATAGTTTATTTAGTTATCACCTGAACGGTTTCTTGAGTTAATTGTTTTAATAACACGGTTTTACCCTCTTTAATTTGCTTAATGGCATTGTTATTATAATGCCTAATGGTATAAAGTGACACATTTTTAGTGCATTCTACTTTAAATTTTGCTTTTAAATGATGTAAAAGTGTTTCAAGATTATTATAAATATTATCTACACAAACAGAAAAACTAATAGCCGAATTTTGAATAACATTAACCTTCATTTTGTATTGATGTAATAGCCTAAAAATAGCACTAATATTTTCTTCTACGATATATGAAAAATCTAATGACGATAAAGAAATGAGCACTTGGTTTTTCTTAACAATAAAACAAGGAATCATAGGGTCTAAATTTACACCTTTGCTAACAGTAGTGCCAGATTCTTCAGGATTTAAAAATGATTTTACATAAAGCGGAATTTCTTTTCCTTGTAATGGTTGTAGTGTTTTTGGATGAATTACAGAAGCGCCATAAAATGCCAATTCAATAGCCTCACGATACGATATTTTGTTAAGGAGTTGTGCATTTTCAAAATAACGAGGGTCTGCGTTTAAAACCCCAGAAACATCTTTCCAAATAGTAACGCTTTGTGCATTTAAACAATAGGCGTAAATGGCTGCGGTATAATCGCTTCCTTCTCTACCAAGTGTGGTTGTAAAATTGTTTGAATCGCTGCCTAAAAACCCTTGCGTAATATTTAAAACAGAACGATTAAAATTTGAATTAATATTACTTTGAGTCGTTTCCCAATTTACTTTGGCGCGCCTGTAATAGCTATCTGTTTTTATATGATTACGAACATCTATCCAATTGTTATTTACCCCAATGTGGTTTAAGTATTCACTTATAATGGTCGTTGAAATAAGCTCGCCAAACCCAATAACTTGGTCGTAAACA
The DNA here is from genome assembly GCA_947487155.1 of uncultured Flaviramulus sp. GTDB lineage: Bacteria > Bacteroidota > Bacteroidia > Flavobacteriales > Flavobacteriaceae > CANLXL01. The sequence goes on along the minus strand of CANKVS010000008.1, from coordinate 75,873 downwards.
AAATTATAATCTGGTGATTTATTTGTTTTTAAAATGTTGTTTAGTTCATGAAAAAACGCTGCGATTTTTTTGAAAACTGGATGGTTTTCACCTCGGTAGCCATCAGGATCAAACAAGTCTAATAAAATTTCGTTGTGATATTTTAAAACCTCCTGAATCGAGCTTTGTAATTCAGCTGTATTTTCAAAGTAATTTTTTAAAATATGTTCGATGGCATTTGTTGTTTTTCCCATGGCAGACACAACAATTAAAGTTTTGCTATATCCTGTTTTTTGTAAAACCGATGCCAGATTTTTTACACCATTCGCATCTTTAACAGATGCGCCACCAAATTTAAATACTTGCATATTATATTTTTGCTATGTAGTTTTTAATACCGTCTTCGTTTAGTTGAACCACATCCCAATCTCGCATAACCTTAGCCCCTTTTTTTTCGTAAAATGTAATTGCAGGTTCATTCCAATCAAGTACTTCCCAGTTTACACGTTTTACACCTAATTTATAGGCGTATTTTATAACTTCATCTAAAAGTGCCGTACCTAAACCAGAACCCCTCATAGTTTCACTAACAATTAAATCTTCAAGGTGTAACGCTCTTCCTTTCCATGTAGAATAACGATTGTATGTTAATGCAATACCTTCAATTTTATTATTAATTTCGGCAACAAAGCAATGAAACTCTGGATTATTACTAAACCCATCCTTTTGTAAATCTTCAACAGTTACCTCGACAGCATGCGGTTCTCTTTCAAAAACGGCTAATTCTTTAATTAAGTTTAGCACTTGGGGCATATCTGTTTTTGTGGCATTTCTTATAGTGTAATCCATTGTATTTTAAATTAATCAAATATAGTTTAAAAGTTGAATATTTCATTCAATTAATATTTTACGAAAACGTTGTAGTTGATTAAAATTTGTAGATATTTGCACAAATAAAATGGCTAAAATTATGGCGCATAAAATGAAAACTTTAGGAGAATTTATAATAGAAAATCAAGCCTCTTTTAAGTATTCTTCTGGAGAATTATCTAGCTTAATAAATTCTATTCGGTTAGCTGCTAAAGTGGTAAATCATGAGGTGAATAAAGCTGGGTTAGTTGATATTATTGGAGCTGCGGGCGATACTAATATTCAAGGTGAAAACCAGCAGAAATTAGATGTTTATGCCAATGAAAAATTTATTCAAACACTTACCAATAGAAATATTGTTTGTGGTATTGCTAGTGAAGAAGAAGACGATTTTATAGCTATTAATAGTCAAGATGAAAATCATCAAAATAAATACATTGTTTTAATTGATCCGTTAGACGGTTCGTCAAACATTGATGTTAATGTTTCTGTTGGGACTATTTTTTCAATTTACAGACGTGTTACACCAGTTGGTACGCCTGTAACTATTAAAGATTTTCTGCAAAAAGGGAATCAGCAAGTTGCGGCAGGTTATGTGGTTTACGGCACATCTACAATGCTTGTTTATACAACAGGTGATGGGGTTAACGGGTTTACATTAAACCCAGCGATAGGCTCTTTTTACTTATCGCATCCTAATATGCAGTTTCCAGAAAACGGTACTATTTATTCGGTAAACGAAGGGAATTATATTCATTTTCCACAGGGTATCAAAAATTATATTAAATATTGTCAAGAGGAAGAAGGAGACAGACCCTATACGTCTAGGTACATTGGTTCTTTGGTTTCCGATTTTCATAGGAATATGATTAAAGGCGGCATTTATTTATACCCACAAAGTTCTAAAAATCCTAATGGGAAATTACGGTTATTATATGAATGTAATCCTATGGCGTTTTTAGCAGAACAAGCAAACGGAAAGGCAAACGACGGGTTTACTCGAATTATGGATATTGAACCTACTGAGTTGCACCAACGTGTACCTTTTATTTGTGGTAGTAAAGATATGGTTGAAAAGGTTGAGGGGTTTATGAGGGATGTAGAATAAAAAATGCAAATCAAATTTAATTCACATTTTTTATTTTGTGCAGATTTTCTTAATATTCTTCGCAAATATATTTTCGTATCATATACGGTGTAATTGGATTTAATGTTTTACTTGTTTCTGGGTGAAGCCCCAAAGCGGAAAAATATTCCAATGTCTTTTTTTTATTTTTTCCATACCAAATTTTAACTTTTTCATTAGAATCAAAAAATTCAGTATTACAATCTACATCAACTTTTTTAAAATGTTTTACTCGATCTTCATTATACAGTTTTATTTGCCCTAGACTATATTTTTTGGTGTCAAATTTTACTTCTACATATTGACTTTTCTCCCAAACCATCCAGCGTTGTTTGTTTATATGCTACTCAGTGTACTGAAAAAACTAAGTCAGGTTCAAGATGTAAGCGTAAAACCAAGAATAAAAATGGTAAATGTTATCAACATCAGCATTCGTGATTTTTACTATTTACACCCCAACCAAATCCCCAGTAGCATTTTTAGTAGGTAAATCAGATTTTCCCATTAAATAAATATCTACCTGTCGCGCAGCTTCTCTACCTTCAGAAATAGCCCAAACAATTAATGATTGCCCACGGCGCATATCACCAGCGGTAAATATATTTGGAATATTAGTTTGGTACTTTCCGTAGTTGGCTTTATAATTGGAACGAGCATCCCTTTCAATTCCTAATTTATCAGCTATTGTGCTTTCAGGACCAGTGAAACCTAATGCTAATAATGCTAGGTCGCAAGGCCATGTTTTTTCCGTGCCTTCAATTTCAATTAATTTAGGACGTTCTCCAGGAATCATTTCCCATTCTACATTTACAGTTTTTAGTGCTATAAGTTTTCCGTAATCATCTGTAACAAATTCTTTAGTGTTTATCAGCCAATTACGTTCTACACCTTCTTTATGAGAAGACGATGTTTTTAATTGTAGTGGCCAATAAGGCCAAGGGGTAGTAGGTGAACGGTGACCAGGTGGTTTTGGCATAATCTCAAAATTTACTACCGATTTGGCACCATGACGATTAGACGTTCCTATACAATCAGATCCTGTATCACCACCACCAATGACGATTACGTCTTTATCAGTTGCTAATACTTGGTCTTTTATTTCTTGTCCGAAAACCACTTTAGTTTGTTGTGTTAAGAAATCCATAGCTTGTACAACGCCATCAGCATCAATACCAGGTGTTGGTAAACTTCGCCTTTCGGTAGCTCCACCACATAGCACAACAGCATCAAAAGCTTTTAGTTGGTCAACATCATAATTAACACCAACATTAACGTTTGTTTTAAAGGTAATACCTTCAGCTTCTAAAATAGCAACACGACGATCAATGATGCCTTTTTCCATTTTAAAATTAGGAATGCCGTAACGTAATAAACCGCCAATAGAATCATCGCGTTCAAAAACAGTAACCGTATGTCCAGCTCTATTTAATTGTTGTGCAGTTGCTAAACCTGCTGGTCCAGAACCTACAACAGCAATAGTTTTACCTGTTCTGGTTTTTGGTGGTTGTGGTTTTACCCAGCCTTCTTTAAAAGCGCGTTCTACAATGTTTTTTTCTATGTTTTCTATAGAGATAGGATCTTCAATAATACCTAAAACACAGGCTTGTTCGCAGGGTGCAGGACATAGACGTCCTGTAAATTCCGGGAAATTGTTTGTTGAATGTAGTATCCAAGAGGCTTTTTGCCATTCTTCTTGGTGCACCATGTGGTTGAAATCTGGAATTAAATTGCCTAACGGGCAACCACTATGACAAAACGGAATGCCGCAATCCATACAACGCGAACCCTGTTCTTTCATTTCAGTATCACCTAACGGTACTGTAAATTCGTTATAATGCGTTAAGCGGTCTTCTACAGCTTTATACGCTTCATCTTTTCTTTCAAACTCTTTAAAACCTGTTACTTTTCCCATCGTTATGCTGTTGTTAATTCTTCTACCATTTGTTCCTCAGTCTCTAAGCGTTTTAATGCTTTTTTATATTCAGTTGGCATCACTCTTACAAAGTTGTTTAAGCTGTTTTCCCAATCTGATAATAGTTCTTGCCCACGTTTACTATTTGTGTGTTTTACGTGTTTTTCTATCAATGCTTTTAAATCGGCTGCGTCTTCAGCTAAAATGTCTTCAAACTCAATAGTTTCTGTATTGCATAATCCGTTAGCAAATTTGTTTTCTGGGTCATACACATAAGCAATACCACCACTCATTCCTGCAGCAAAATTTCGCCCCGTACTTCCTAAAACAACTACTTTTCCGCCGGTCATATATTCACAACAGTGATCTCCAACACCTTCAACTACGGCAGTTGCACCAGAGTTACGAACGGCAAAACGTTCGCCAGCAATACCATTTATATAAGCTTCGCCTTTTACAGCACCAAACAAACAAACGTTACCAACAATAATGTTGTTTTCTGCTAGGAAATCTGCCTTTGTGGGTTTCTTAACAATAAGTTTAGCACCAGATAATCCTTTTCCTAAATAGTCATTTGTGTTGCCTTCTAGTTTAAATGTTAATCCGTGTGCCCCAAAAGCCCCAAAACTCTGTCCTGCTGAACCTGTAAAATTGATATTTAAGGTGTCTTCTGGTAACCCCAAATGTCCATATTTTTTAGAAATTTCGTTACTTACTATAGCCCCAACCGTTCTATTTATATTATTGATTGGGTAGTTTAAAGTCATTTTCTCTTTTCTATACAAAGCGCGATGCGAATCTTTCAAAATTTTAAAATCCATAACATCATCTAAAACATGATCTTGTTTTTCAGAATTTTTAACATCCAACTCTTTGTAAATTGCTGGTCTGTGTAAGATTGATGATAAATCTAATCCTTTTGCTTTATAGTGTTTAATCGCTTTATTGGCATTTATTTTATGGGTCTGACCAATCATTTCGTCCATGGTTCTAAACCCTAATTCGGCCATAATGTGTCGCAATTCTTCGGCTACATAGTAGAAAAAGTTAATAACATGTTCTGGTGTGCCTTTAAAGTTTTTACGTAATGTTTTGTCTTGTGTTGCGATTCCAACCGGACACGTATTTAAGTGACATTTACGCATCATAATACACCCTGAAGCAACAAGAGGAGCAGTGGCAAAACCAAATTCTTCAGCACCTAGTAATGTAGCAATAGCGACATCGCGTCCTGTTTTTAATTGGCCATCACATTCTACAACAATTCTACTTCTTAATTTATTTAAAACAAGGGTTTGTTGTGCTTCTGCTAAACCAAGTTCCCAAGGTAGTCCTGCGTGTTTTAATGAAGTTAGAGGTGATGCTCCTGTACCACCATCATAACCTGCAATTAGTACCACATCGGCTTTAGCTTTTGCAACACCTGCGGCAATGGTACCTACACCAACTTCGGATACTAATTTTACATTAATTCGCGCTTCGCGATTGGCATTTTTTAAATCGAAAATTAATTGCGCTAAATCTTCAATTGAATAAATATCGTGATGCGGTGGTGGGGAAATTAAGCCTACAAAAGGTGTAGAATTACGAGCCGAAGCAATCCATGGTAATACTTTTTCACCAGGTAATTGTCCGCCCTCTCCAGGTTTTGCACCTTGAGCCATTTTTATTTGAATTTCCTTAGCATTTGTTAGGTAGTGTGAAGTCACTCCAAATCTGCCAGAAGCTACTTGCTTAATTGCAGAGTTTCTACTATCGCCATTTACATCTGGCTGAAAACGTTTTCTGTCTTCGCCACCTTCACCAGAATTAGATTTTCCTCCAATTCGGTTCATGGCAATGGCTAAGTTTTCATGAGCTTCTCGCGAAATAGATCCGTAAGACATCGCTCCTGTTTTAAATCGCTTAACGATTTCTGTCCAAGGTTCTACTTCATCTAAAGGAATAGGATCTAAATTATCGAATTCAAATAACCCACGAATGGTCATTAAATTTTCAGACTGTTCGTTAATGGCTTTTGCGTAAACATTATAACTCGCTTGGTCGCTTAATCTAACGGCTTGTTGTAACTTAGCAACGGTTGTTGGGTTAAACATGTGGCGTTCGCCATTTCGTCTCCACCTGTAATCGCCACCTATGTTTAAGCCTAAACGTTTGTCTATATAGGTGTTTGGGTACGCATATTTATAACGCTCGTTAATTTCTTTTTCAACTTCATATAAGCCTATACCTTCAATTCTTGAAGCGGTGTATGGGAAGTATTTTTCAACAAATTGCGAATTAAAACCTACGATTTCAAAAATTTGAGACCCTCTATACGAATGCAGTGTAGAGATGCCAATTTTATTCATAATTTTTAAAATTCCTTTTCCAATGGCTTTGTTGAAATTATCAACTGCTTTTTGCTCGTCTATTCCCGTAATAAACCCTTCTTTTACTTGCGAACGGATAATTTCGTTTACCATATACGGATTAATAGCACTAGCGCCATAACCAAATAAAGTTGCAAAATGATGTGGTTCGCGAGGTTCGGCAGATTCAATAATAATATCGAAATATGAACGCTTGCGTAAACGGTTCATTTGATGGTTTACGTACGAACAGGCTAAAAGTGCAGGGATAGGTGCAAATTCTTTATTTACACCTCTATCTGATAGGATGATAATATTTGTTTTTCTGTCTAAGGCTTTTTCAATTTGAACAATAATATCGTCTAAAGCATCTTCAAGTCCGTTAAGCCCTTTTTCTTTCGGGTATAACATTTCAACAGTTTCAGCTTTAAAGCTTTCTACAGAAATATTTCTTATTTTTTCTAAATCGGTATTTGAAATTACTGGGTTTTGAATTCGTAGCTTTCTACATTGTCTTTCTGTAATGCTGAAAATATTTCGGTCTTTTCCTAAATTTAAGCTAATATCTGTTACAATTTCTTCGCGAATACCATCTAAAGGTGGGTTGGTTACTTGAGCGAATAATTGTTTAAAGTAATTTGAAATGAGTTGAGGTCTATCTGAAAGAACGGCTAACGGCGTATCTATTCCCATAGAGCCTAAAGCTTCTTTACCTGCAACAGCCATAGGCGTAATAACTTCCTGAATATCTTCAAAAGTATAATTAAATAAACGTTGTCGTGTTTTTATGTCTATGGTTTCAATAGGGCAGGTTTCGTTGTTGTAAGGCACATCTTTTAAATGTAATCTTGTTTTGTCTAACCACTCTTTATATGGTCTTTCTGAAACAATTTTACTTTTAATTTCTTCATCTTCAATTATGCGTCCTTCATTCATATCTACCAAGAACATTTTTCCTGGTTCTAGTCTACCGTGTTTTTCTACATCTTCTGGAGCAACATCTACAACACCAATTTCTGAAGACATAATTAGCTTGCCACTTTTTGTAACGGTATATCTTGAAGGTCTTAATCCGTTTCTGTCTAATAACGCACCAATATAATCACCATCGGTAAATGGTACAGAGGCTGGCCCGTCCCAAGGTTCCATAATACAGCCATTATACTCATAAAATGCTTTTCGTTCCTCAGACATGGTTTTGTGTTTTTCCCAGGCTTCAGGAATCATCATCATCATTACTTCTGGTAAGGATCTGTCAGTATGCGTTAACAATTCAACCACCATATCCATAGACGCGGAATCTGATTTCCCTGGAAGGATAATTGGGAATAATTTATCTATTTGAGGTCCAAACACCTCACTTTTCATAATTTCTTCGCGAACACGCATTCTACTTACATTACCACGAAGTGTGTTTATTTCTCCGTTTTGACACATAAACCTAAACGGTTGTGCTAACTCCCATGTAGGCATGGTATTGGTTGAGAAACGTTGGTGTACTAATGCCAAACGCGTTACCAAATCTTCTTGTTGTAAATCGGTATAATACGGTCCAATATCTTCGGGCATAATAATACCCTTGTATATTAATGTGGTGTTTGATAAACTTGGTAAGTAAAAATATCCGCTTTCAGATATTTTTGAATTCGTAATTGTATGCTCCGTAATTTTACGGGCTGCATATAGTTTTGCTTTAAAAACAGCTTCTGTAATCGTTTCTGTTTTACCTATAAATAACTGTTCTATATTGGGTTCTGAAGCTAGTGCTATTTCTCCTAATTGCGATGAATCTACAGGCACTTGCCTCCATCCTAAAACAGAAAGCCCTTGTGCTTTAATCTCGGTTTCAAAAGTGTTTTTACAGAATTGATATTGGTTTGTGTTTTTTGGCAAAAAAACCATTCCTACAGCGTATTCTCTTGCTGCTGGAATTTTAAAATGGCAAACTCTACTAAAATATTCGTGAGGGATGTCTATTAAAAGACCTGCACCATCTCCTGTTTTTCCATCAGCACTTACACCGCCTCTGTGTTCTAGTTTTACTAGAATTTCTAAAGCATCATGAATTATTTGATTTGTCTTTTCTCCTTTAAGATTACAAATAAAACCTGCACCACAATTTTCGTGTTCAAATTCTGGTAAATAGAGTCCTTGTTTCTTCAGCATAATCATCAATTTTTGGTTTAAAAAATGAGAGTTGAAAGGCTAAGATATGCACTAAGATTTGAATTATAACAATGTGCTTTTTATTATTCCGATTATGTAAATCTAGGCGACACAAAAATAATGATATAACAATAATATAAGAATATACTAATAAATATTCAATCCATAATTTCTAATAATATGGAAGAATCTGTGAATTAATATTAGTAAAACCTTAAATGTTTAAAAACAATAGTATCAAAATTAAAGATAGACTGATAATAATTTAATAAAGTCAATTATTAAATACACAAAAAATAAATAAAATAAAATTTAACCCATAAAAAAATAGGGTTTAAATTTATTAAATAATAAAAATAATATTTTTAACCCTATTTTTTATATGGTATAATTTTTAATTATATAGTTTTGACATTCAAAAGCACTAAAAAACTAATAACTAAAAATGAATATTATGAAAAAACGTATAACACTTGCAATGCTTTTTGTTGTAACTGCATTATTTGCTCAAGAAGAATCAGAAAAAAAAGTGTCTATTAACGGAAGTATAGATGCTTATTACCAATCTTACTTAAATACATCGGATAATCTTAATCAATCTTTCGGGACTTCATTTGCAGACCGTTCTGGATTTGCTTTAGGAATGGCAAATGTAATTGCTTCTTATCATGGCAAAAAAACTGGAGTTGTTGCAGATTTAGTGTTTGGACCTAGAGGAATTGATGCTGTAGGTGGAGATAACGATATTTTTGTTAACCAATTATATGCGTATTGGAATGCGTCTGAAAACATAACATTAACATTAGGTCGATTTAATACTTATTTAGGGTATGAGGTAATTTCTCCAACAGGAAATTTTAACTACAGTACATCTTATTTATTTTCAAATGGGCCATTCTCTCACCTTGGTTTAAAAGCAGATTTTGATTTAGGAAATGATGTTAGTTTAATGTTAGCTATTATGAATGCAACTGATGTATATGATAATATGACTGGTGATTACGCTTTTGGAGCACAATTAGGATTTGCAGGCCAATTCTTAAACTTATATTATGATAATGAAGACGTATTAGGTTTTGAAATTGACTATACAGGAGGATTTGATTTATCTGAAGATGTCTTTTTAGGAATTAACGGCGCTTATCAAACAAGTGAAGATGCAGGATTTTACGGTGTTGCATTATACCCTCAATTAGCAACTTCTGAAACTTTTAGTTTAGGATTAAGAGGAGAAATATTTGGAATGCATGCTAAAAATGTTGACGATTTACCAAATGTATTAGGTCTTACTTTAACTGGAAGTTACACTATAGAAGACTTAACCATTAAACCAGAAATTAGATTAGACTCTTGGAGTAATGATATGCCATACTTAGACGCAGATTCCAACGCTTCAGATAAACTAGCAGCATTCACCTTAGCAGCAATTTACACTTTTTAATAAAATAAATATAAAAACCATGAAGAAAATTGAAGCAATTATTAGAAAATCCAAATATCGTGTGGTAAAAGAAGCACTGCATGATGTAGGTGTAAACTTTTTCTCTTACTGGGATGTAACAGGAATAGGAAACGAAAAAGAAGGCCATGTTTATAGGGGAGTGGCTTACAGCACAAGCGATATTCAACGTAGACATTTGGCTATTGTAGTTAATGACGATTTTGAAGAAGTCACCATAAAAGCAATTCTTGAATCTGCAAAGACAGGTGAAGTAGGAGATGGTAAAATCTTTGTGTCCGACATTAATGAATGTTACAGAATACGAACAGGAGAAAAGGGTGGAGACACTTTAAATTAATAAGATTTAAAATAATTTAAAATGGAAGGATTATTAACAATAAATAATGTATGGATGATGATCTGTACAGCACTCGTTTTCTTTATGCACACAGGATTTGCATTTTTAGAAATAGGGTTAACAAGACAAAAAAATACATTAAATATTTTATTCAAAAATATATTTATAATTACGGTAGGGCTACTGTTATACTATTTAATAGGGTTTAATTTAATGTATCCAGGTTTTGAAGACGGCTCATTAGGAATCTTAGATTCTGCTGGTTTCGGAATTGCACCACCAGAAAACGGAATGACTCCAGAATATGCAGATGGTGGTTATACATGGTGGACAGATTTTTTATTTCAAGGTATGTTTGCAGCCACGGCAGCAACCATTGTATCTGGAGCTGTTGCTGAACGTATGAAAATTGGATCATTTATGATTTTTACAGTAATTTATGTTGGATTTGTTTACCCAATTGCTGGATCATGGAAATGGGGTGGCGGATTCTTAGATGAATTAGGATTTTACGATTTTGCAGGGTCTACCTTAGTCCATTCAGTAGGTGGGTGGGCAGCCTTGGTAGCAGTTTGGTTATTAGGTTCTAGAATTGAGAAATTTAAAAACGGAAAGCCTCAGGCAATACCTGGGCATAATATTCCTTTAGCAACTGCTGGGGTATTAGTACTATGGTTAGGATGGTTTGGCTTTAATGGTGGTTCTGTATTATCTGCAGATCCTGAGTTAACATCATTAACATTAGTAACTACATGTTTAGCTGCAGCGGCAGGTGGTGTGGTTGCCGCATTGGTGTCGTTTATTAAATTCAAGAATTTAGATTTAACCATGTTCTTAAATGGTATTTTAGGAGGTTTGGTTGGTATTACTGCGGGAGCTGATGTTATGACTCCAGAAAGTGCGATTTTAATTGGTGCCATTGCAGGTACATTAATTGTATTTGCTGTTAGTTGTGTAGATAGAATTAAACTAGACGACCCAGTAGGGGCTATTGCAGTACACTTAATTTGTGGTATTTGGGGAACACTTGCTGTTGGGTTATTTTCAACAAACCCAGAGCACACTTTTCTTGCTCAATTAGCAGGTGTAGCTTGTTACGCTGTATTTTGCTTAGCCACATCGTTCTTAATTATATTCACACTTAAGAAAACCGTTGGAATTAGAGTTTCTGAAAGAGAAGAATTAGAAGGATTAGATAATCATGAACACGGCATGAAAGCATATTCAGATTTTAGAATGAACGAGCACTAGTATAGAAAAACCTTTGGTTGTGTTAATAAAAAAGGATGGTAAACATTGGTGTTTATCATCCCTTTTTTATTTAGTAAACTGCTGTAAAACCTAAAAGTTTTAATTTTTAGGTTGTGCTGCTGCCGCTGCTGCTTGCTTTTGTCTTAATAGTTCTGTTTTTGTTAACTGAACTAAATTAAAATTTGGTGCTGTTTTTAAGGTTTCATCCAAAATATCTACAGCAGCATCAATATTTGCTTTTGTGTCTTTGTTATAAACTGCTAAAGCATTTAAATGCATAAAAGCGGCTTTTAACGAAACCTGGTAAGGTTGCTGAGTTTCGTAGAATGTTTTGTTCATGTCGTCCTTAGAATTTGCTAACCCATAAGTGATGTGTTTGTTAGCTTCTTCAAATTTTTGAAGTTGAAAATTAAGTTCTGCCAATTCGTATGCAATAAGCGCATTAGGCGTTTTTTTAAACATTTTATCAAAATGTTTTAAAGCTAATTCGGGTTGCTTTACAGATTTTAAAGACAGTGCCTTAACTTCAATAGCAATATCAGAATCGTCTACTTTAGGATCTATACCAATAGTATTTAAAGCTTGAACAAATTTTTGTTCACTCATATAAATATAAGCTAAAGTGTCCTTTCTAGCTTCAGATGGTGCTAATACATTTAAGTGAGTCATTGCATTTATAATACCCTGAACATCGCCTTGCGCCTTCATTTGCTTATAATAAGCTTCATAATGTTTTATTAATTCTGAAGAACTTTGCCCTTGCATTTGAAAAGCACTAACCAATAATAATAGTAGTAATAATCGTTTCATGTGTTTGTATTTATTGTTTTTAAAGTGATGAATTTTAAATTATTGATGCTTCATCTGCTTATAAATTGCATTTTGCGCCAAAACTATGAAAAATTCACATGTAAAGTCTTAAAAGAAAGCTAATTATTTTATTATTTTGATTATACGTTAAATTTATATAAATTCAAATCGTTACTAGTACACAAAAATTCCTTTAGGAAAACTGACTGGAAATAAGTATCTTTAGTACTATCTAAAAATTTAATATTATGGGAATAAAAAGTTTTCAAGGTGCCAGAAGGCAACAATCAACGGCAGATTCTACACCATTAAAAGTGAGTGATTATATGACTACTAATTTGATAACATTTACCCCAGACCAATCTATTGAAAGTGTTATGCAGTCTTTAATTAAAAACCGAATTTCTGGTGGACCTGTTGTTAACGAAAAAAGAGAATTAATAGGTATTATATCTGAAGGCGATTGTATAAAGCAAATAAGCGAAAGCCGCTATTATAATATGCCTATGCAAGATCAAACTATTAAAAAACATATGGCATTGGATGTGGAAACTATTGATGGCAATATGAATATTTTTGATGCAGCCAATAAGTTTTTAAATGCCAAAAGGCGTCGTTTTCCTATTGTAGAAAATGGTAAATTAGTAGGGCAAATAAGTCAGAAAGATGTGCTTAAAGCCGCTATGCAATTAAAAGGACAAAACTGGAAATAGTTATATGCATGTCTTTAAATAGTTTGCTGCTTTGGAGTAATTTGTAATAATCAATTTTTATTTATTGGTGCTTTTTAATGTTACAATTTTAGAATATGAATATTCTGGAATGGGTTCATTCAATGTTTTTTATTGTTGAACTCGTTTAAACTTTTTGGATTTAAGCGAAAATTAGAGGTTTTTAGTTCTGTTGAAGTCTTTTTTGAGTTGCATAGCATCGCTACGGAAGAATAAAAAGACAAAAAGAGAGCTGAAGACAACAATTTTTTAGCAAATTAAAAAAGTTTAAACGAGTTCGTTATAAAAAGAGTTACCTCTCTCGTTTTACCAAAGCATAATGATCACCTTCTAAAGGCAAATACCCTTGATTGTATACAAAATAATAAATAGCACCAGCTTTTGTGGTATAAATACTTGTGAAATAATTAAAATCGAAACCTGCTTCAATAAGTTTCGCTTTGGAGGTTTTTGTTTTCTGATTTGGATTAAGTGATTCTAAAATCCTATAATTTTTTCTAAGCCTGTTATTAGTATTTCTTATTAAATTTTTGTGGTCTTTATTTATGTTATTATTGTACGCATTTCTACAAGCGTCACTACAGAATTTTTTATCAATTCTACCAACAATTTTATCACCGCATTCTGGACATTTCTTTTCCATAATTACTTATTTAATATTTTATACCACCGTAAGTTAAGTTTTTCTTCTTCAAAAAAGAAGTCTTCTATATATTCTAATCTAATTTTTAACAACGCATTGTGGGAGGCTTCATTTCCCATTTCTGTTGTGGCATATAATTCTGGAAGTTTTAAAACATTAAAGGCATAATCAACTGCTATTTTTCCTGATTCTGTTGCATAACCTTTTTTCCAGTATCTAGGAATTAAACGATAACCCACATCATAATATCTAGTAAAACCATTCATATTGTGTTCGGTGTTAAGCCGTATTCCAGACCAGCCAATAAAATCTCCAGAAGATTTTTCAATGGCTGCCCACCTGCCAATACCTCGTTCTTTGTATTGATTAATAACACTTTCTAGTATTTTTTTCGATTCTTCTTTTGTTTTTACAGGTTTGTTTCCTAAGTATTTATGTGCTTCAGGATCGGAATCTAACTCAAACATACCATCTAAATCTGTTATTCTAAGGTCTCTTAAAATTAGTCGTTCGGTTTCTATGTGGAATGTCATACAAGGAAATTAATATATATAATACATTACTGCTTACATACAAGAATAAGTAAAAAGAGCCAAATACTGGTTTTAATTATTGAGTATAAATTTAAGAAATTTATCTAGTCAAGAACGTTTTGAGAAGTTCTTGGTGGATATGTGAGTTGTAAATAAAAGGCTAATGTTTGAAATAAAAAAGTCCAAAGCAAATGTCTGGACTTTTATTTTTCTATATTTTAGAGTGCAGCGCCAATGCGTAATGATTGGGTGGGCACTATGATGCAAATATACGAAATTTACTAAGACGTACAACAAAATACGTGCCTATTTGTATATATAGCCTATTTTTCTCTCTATAATATCTTTTAACGCACCGTTGTTTTTGTGTTCCTCAAACAAGCTGTCTATTTCTTTCATTATAATATTATGTCTGTCTTCGGATATTTGTTTTAAAAAATAAAGTATCACTTTCATCGAAGAATCTAAGCAGTGTCTATTATTGTTATTGAAGGTTATTATTGGAGTAGTTGCTATTTCAGTAGGTCTGTTAGAGTCATATAGCAAATCACTATGAGCGCAAATGTTTCTAATGAAAAGAATAGTTAGTAAAAAATTTTCAAATACATCTACACTTTTTATATTAAACTCAGCAGCTATTTGTTGTTTTAGAGATGTATTATATAAACAAGTCCACATTGTAATAACACTTCCAAAAGTCAAAAACTCTAAAGTTTTCCACGCAGGTGCATAACCATCTTTAGGGTACTTAATATGGTGCTTTTTTATTGGCTTTGCATGTTTTCTTACTTTATCATAATGGTTTTGAAAATTATCTATGTAGTCTTGTGAAACTATGTGCTTGTTTAAAAACCAAATAGAATCTTTATCAAACTTTAATGAAGCATGGTAAATGAATTTAGTTTTAAAATTTATTTCAATTCTATTTATTGCTCTATTAAGAATATTTTTTAAATCAACGTCAAGATAGTATAAATCTAAAATATCTGAAAACTTAGTTCCTGGCACTAAATCATGTTCTTTGTTTATTTCAAAAGGATTCCAATAAAAACCAAGTCGATAATAGCCAATATCCATAAGAACCTCTTTAGCTTTATCAATCCCCATGTTCATATCCATACCTCTATTTTGAAGTTTGGTTATCTGTTTATCTATATCTATAGCTACTCCACCCATGTGTCAATAATTTAATACAAAACTATTAATAAACAGATAATTAACCCTAAAAATTAAATTTGTTTAATTAGAAATATTTTCTCATGATTAAGTTATATATTTGTATTATGAACAGAATAAAAAAGGAAAAAAGCACAACAAACCTTTAAAAAAACAATAGCTCTTTAGACGACATATTAAAAGCTTCTGTTCTTAAGTCTAAAAAAAAGGAATAATATATCACAAAGGGTAGAGGTACTCGTTTAAATAATAAATACCAATCTCTGATTTTTTATGATTTTAAATGTTTAAATAAATGCCAATTTTTTCATTTCCATTGATAGTTGGAGAATTTATTGTTTAATGGGTTGGGGAATCCAGAAGTATTAGGCTTTTTTATAAAAAGAGCCTATACTATCCTTTATCAACATCGGTTTTGACCGTAAGTTAGTTTAGTATTACGCTTTAACTAAATGCGACACGTTATTTAAATATAGCCCACACTCTATTACTTTTAATTAGTTGTTGTTTATGGCTTGTTTTAATATTTATCAAGAGCTTTCCATATATCAAACATAACAGAGTGACTGTTTTCTTTTTTAGAGTCTGTGTTGGTAATAAAGATTCGTCCTTTTTTAGTTTCCGTATTAAAAAATAACATGGTATTTGTCCCTGGATCACCACCAGTATGACCTATAACATTATAGGCTAGTTCTTTTTCTGTAAAAATCCCTACATTATAGTTTTTCTTTTTTGCAAACGCTTGGTCTTCTAATTGCGATTTAAAAATCTCTGTATAACTTGCCGAACTTAAAATAGAACCATTACCAGAATACCCTTTTATCAAGTCGACTAAGAATTTCCCTAAATCGGTACTTGAGGTAATGAGACCACCATCAGGGTAAGAAAGAATTTTGTAGTAGGGCAATTCCAGTTCGTCATAATACAATTTTGAATAATTTGTATTATCTACTTCTTCAAAAAACCAACTTGTAGAAGACATTTCTAAGAGTTGAAATATGTGCTCTTTCGTAAAATCGTTAAACGATTGCCTAGAAGCATATTCTATAATTAATCCACATAAAGCTGCTCCTATATTACTATATTCATATAGTTTTCCAGGTTTCCTATTTGAAAAAGTAGACGTATTATAAAACACATTGTCTTTTTTTAAAATTTTACTTAAATATTCAGCTAGAGATATCCATTTTTTTGATGAATTTTGATAATATAACTCGTACCTATTAAGGTCTTTAGATATAGGAATGTCGTCTTTATTTATATAGCACGTTTCCATATAAATATCTGTATCAACAATTGAACTTGTGTGTGTTGCCAATTGTTTAATGGTAATGATTTCTTTTGGATAATTTGGGTTGATTACCTTAAATGGCAAATGTTTATTAATTGGGTCATCTAAATGAAGAAGTTTCATTTCTTGAGCTTTTAAAAGCGCAACACCAATAAAAACTTTAGAAACAGATGCGATATTAATAATAGTATTCTCGATATATTTTTTCTTTTCATTTACATCGGCATAACCAAATCCTTGGTTGTACACTATTCCTGTAGTGTCAACAATAGTAGCAGAAAATCCATTAAAAATGCCAATATTATATAAACTATCCAACTCTTTGTTTAGAACAGGGTTTTCTATGTTATTGGTTTTTTCTTTATTGAGTTCTGTTTTTTTATTGTGTCTATTTTGACAAGAGAGACATAAAATTAATGATGTAATAATAAGTATATGTTTCATTTTTAATTACAGGTTAGTTTATAAGTGTTTTTATAGGTGTTTATTTTTTAAGAATAGTATTAATCTTTTCAATCATCTTTTTAGCATTGTTATTTGCTTTGTCAATTTCAAGAACTTTTTGATAGTTACTTAATGATAAAATATAGTCTTCATTTAAAAAATAGGCTTCACCTAGGCTATCGAAAGCATTAGCAGATTCGGGAAATTCTTTTGTATTTAATTTAAATGCGGTTATTGCGTTGTTTAATTTTTTCTTACCCAAGAATTGATACCCCAGGTTATTAATCGCTCTCTCAAAATTCACATATGGATATTTCTTTTTAAGGGTATAGTATTCCTTTACTGTTTTCTTAGGTTTATGGGAAGTAATTATTTTCTGTAATGATTTGGCAAACTTTGGAGTTCTGTCTGCCAAGTCGTTATCTACAAATCCAACAATTCTATTTGTAATGTTATCAATATTATGAGGTTTTCTGTAGCCATTTGTAAACCATATTATCGAAATATTTTTGCTGGGAAATTTTCTGTAATTTACCAATCCACCACCATTGAACCCATAAGACGTAATGCCGTTTAAACTCTGAATGTCCCACCCATAAGTAAATCCTGTTTCTACTTTATATTGAAAAGGGGTAAGCATTTTTTCTTTAGATACGGCATTGAGCAATACATTATTATTTAATTTTTTATCCCAATCAATTAAATTATCTAATGACATTGTTATGCCTCCAGCTCCATACATATAGTCCTGAACTATAAAATGAAAGTTTTTTAAATGCCCTTTATTATTTGGTTTGTACTCCATAACTCTATTGGGTACAATGTCTGAGATATTTGAAAAACATACTTCAGATTTTTCTCCAAACTGATTTGTTATATGATTTTGAAAAGCTATTATTTGTTATTTTTCTAATGATTCTATTGAGAAGCCAAAAATTGGTTTGATTGTAACTCGCTCTTTCTCCAACAGGAAACTGTATGGGCTTACTATAAACGTTTTTCGTCGCTATTTCTTCGGAAGGATTTGTTTCTTCCTTCATGTCTGGTAATCCTGATGAATGGGAGAGCAGGTTTTTTATTTTAATAGCTTTCCATTCATTAGGCAAATCAAATAAGTACATTGATATTTTATCTTCCAATGATATTTTATTCTGTTCTACTAATTGAAAAACACCTACTGAAACAAATACTTTTGATAGTGAATGCAACCTAAACAAAGAAGAATCTGTAACAGGTATATTATATTCAAGATTGGCTTTCCCTATATAGTTTTTGTAAACAACGTTGTTATCTTTAATTATGGCTATGGCTGCACCTGGAATTTCTATGTCTTTAATTACTTTTTTAATAAAAGCCGTAATCTCATCATTTCTTGAATTTGAAAGCTGAGATTGACAAAAAGAAACTGATGAGAGTATAAAGCACATAACTAAGAGTATGTTTTGTATTGTTTTCATAATTAATTTTTCTTTTAAAAGGCTATTAATTTTTTCATTCTTATTTTAATTAATGTTTAGTAAAGACTACTATTTTACCTTAGTGTTACATGTTTATTTTTTTAAAACCGTTTCATAAACATCATTTAACATAGTTTGTCTCAGCTTATGATTTCTATGATTTAATAATATAATAATACCCCAATTCTCGACCCTGTTATAGCATATAATAGAAGATTGCCCCATAGAATCTCCAGATTTTAAATAAAGGGTATTTTTATCATCTTGTATAATACCAAGTCCTAAACCCATTATTCTATTATCAACTTTGTACACAATTTTTTCTGTTAATAAAGCTGCTTTTCCAATAGGGTTGTTTGTGTTTAGTATAGATTTTAAATAGGTTACCATATCTGATGCATTAGATTTTAGCAAACCTGCGGAGGCTGCAATATTCCATTCAAAAAATTCTTGTATACCTCCGTTTGGGTTATAACCCGTTGTTTTGTGTTGTACATCAAAATCTTTGGTAAGTGTATTAGTTATTTGTAATGGCGTAATTATTTTTTCTCTTACTATCTCGTCATAGGTTTTATTATATAGCCCCTCTAATATTTGCCCTAATAGAATATACCCTATAGTAGAATAGCGGTACTGACCATAATCAATTAACTCTGAACAGTTATTAATAATAGAACTCAAAGTATCTATGTTTACATTACTTATAGGTTGTTGAGGATTGGTAGCTATTAATTGCCTAAAATCTACGTCTGGTAATCCAGATTGATGCGATGCTAAATCGGATATTTTAATTTTTCCTTTCAGGTTTTTCCGAAGAATGTAGGTTTTAGGAAGATATTCATCTATAAAATCTGTTAATTTTAGTTTGTTTTCTAAAACCGATTGAGCAATTAAATTAGAGGTTATTATTTTGGTAATAGAAGCAATCTCGAATACAGAATTTTTATTAATTAGAATTTTACTGTTTTTATTTAGGGTGCCATAAGCCGTATAATACTCTTGGTTGTTTTTAATAAACCCAAGACTTATGCCAATTTCTGGGTTATTTTTAGAGTGTGTTTTTACAATAGAATCAATCTGTTTAACGGTCTTTTGAGCAAGAGAAAATTGACTTATTAATAATATTGTAATTAGAAATTTAAGTGTATGAGTCATATTGTTTTTATTAATTTATTTAATTATTGCCTAATACCGTTTTATTAATACAGGCAATCCCTAATAGTAAATAACTTGTTACAAACATAAATGACAACTAAAGGGCAAACAAGTTAATGTGGTCTGTTTTCAGGAATTACCACGCGTAATTCAGGGAAAACAAATTCTAAAAAAACAACCAAAATACCCGTAGTACATTGATGAAAGGATTATTCTCTGCGCCTTAATTTTGGATTAAGACAAAAGTTTCTGTATGTTTAGAATTCTTTTAAAATTCAGGGCGAAAATCAATTTTTTCATCTAATAAATAAACCATAATCGAGTTGTGTAAAATGAGAAACCTTAAGGTTATTGTTACTGTATTCATAATTATATTGAGATGTCAATACATACATTCTCAAAATATAGATGAAACAGGTATACAGCTCTCAATACAAAATAATTATGAAGACCTTGCTGAATTATTTTCTAAACATAAAAGAGATCTTTCAGTATCAAAATCTTATGCAGAAACCTTTTTATTAAAGGCTAAACAGGAAAATAATACACTAAAAAAAGCAGATGGATATTATATGTTGGCTTCAATTTCTCAGGCTAATGAAGCATTACTATATTCAGATTCAATTATTACAATAACTAAAGATATTAAGGACTTTAATTACCCTGCAAAGGCTCATATATTAAAGGCTAAATTTTTGGGATCAAAAACTAAATATCAAAAAGCAATGGATGAGCTGGTAAAAGCAAATGCTTTTGCTAATAGTAATAATAATGTAGATCAGCAATATCAAATAAAATACTTTATTGCACTATTAAAAAATAGTTTAGGCGATTACGAAGGCAGTTTAGAACTATTTAAAAATGTAGTTGCTTATTATAAAAACGGATTTTCTAAAAACTTAGTAACAGATTATGAAAGTAGTTTTACTAGAAATAAAACATATGAAAGCGGGTATATAACATCACTGTATGCTTATGGAAATCAGCTTAATATTTTAAAGCATTTTAACGAAGCCGAAAAAATTAATACTCAAGCTATTGGTTTAAGTTTAAAAACAAAAGATAGTCTACATTATGGGAGATTGTTGTTTTCTACAGCAATTACGCTGTATTGGCAAAATAAATATCAAGCCAGTCTTGATAGTATAAAAAAAGCCGAAAAAATTAATAAAAACAAAAAAATTAATACAGCTACAATAGTTTCAAGAAGCGTTTATTTAGGCAAGCTCTATTTTAAACAAAACAAACCAGAACTTGCTATAAAGCATCTTGAAAAAGTAGATTCGTTAGTTTTTGCAAAAAATCATTTTTTCCCTTCAATAAGAGGTAATTACGAATTATTGATTCAATATTATAAAGATAAAAAAAATACTAAGCAACAGTTGTTTTATATAAATAGACTACTTAAAGCTGATAGTATTTTGGATAGCGATGTAAAGTATTTATCTAAGCAAATGAATGAGGCGTATTCTACTCCAAATTTAATTTTAGAAAAACAACAAATTATAGAATCTCTTAAAAGAAACAATAGAATTAAAATGGGCGCATTAATTGCTTTTTCTGTTTTTATTATTTTGTTGATTGTTATATTAATAAGAAACAATAAAAAGAAAAAGGTTTATAAAAAGCGCTTTCAAGAATTACTTGATAATACTAATTTTAAAACAATACCTTTAAAGGAAAAAAAGGAGAGTGTTTTAATTAAAAAAGAATCCAAACAAATTGATGTCTCCGAAATAATAGTAAACGATATTCTTGAAAAATTACAAAAGTTTGAAAGTGATAAAGGGTTTCTTGAAAAGAATATATCAGTAACCAGCTTATCTAAAAAATTTAAAACTAATTCTAAGTATTTTTCTAAAATTGTTAATGCTTATAAAAACAAAAGTTTTAGTAATTATATTAATGAATTACGTATTAATTATAGTATTGAAGAATTAAAATTGAATTCAAAATTCAGAAAATATACCATAAAAGCTATTGCAAATGAAATTGGTTTTAACACTACCGAAGCTTTTTCTAAGTCTTTTTATAAAACTACAGGTATATATCCATCATTCTTTATTAAAGAACTTGAAAAAACTAGTTTAAGAAAGCCTATTAAGAAGGCTTCTTGAGGTATCTACAGGTATTATAAATAAGTATATAACTCTCTCTTTTGGGGCACTTATATACAATAAGGGATAAGCCTTATAAAGCATTTGCCATTTTATATTAAATCAATTAAATTTTATACTATTTCAGAAGCACACTTATTGATACGCTTTGACAAGTCTTCTAAAGCTGTCTTTAACTATAGTTAAGGTAAAAGATAAGCAACTAAACCACTTATAATAAGAAGTATGAATCCAATAATCATCCTGATTTCAGGATTTAAATACCAGATTTTTGAACTTAAAGATTTTTTTACATTTTCAGGCTTACCTCCATCAGTTGCATTTATATTTTCGCCTTTCATTTTAATTTTTGCCATAAAAATAATTTTAAAATCAAATTTAGTAAAATTATAATAGATGAGGACACCAAAGAGTCATCTATAAACATTAAGAGGCAAAATCCTTTTTTTTGCGATTCTCTTTGGTTAAACGTTGATTTAATACCTTTAATTTGAACTATTCGGCAAGATGCTCATGCTCTGTTATTCCGAAAGGTGGAATTTCAATCATGGATTAAAGGACTTCCCTCAAAAAAAATAGCCGTTCTAGGCTAGTTAAATTATCATTCCTGTTTGAGGTAAGTTGTATATAGATGCCCTATATAACATGAAATACTCATTTACAAACGACTACAAACATTTACAAACGATTTTAAATATGTAACAACCGATTAACTTTTGGAAGTCATCACATATTTGCAATGTCGAAGCATAAGAACTCGATAGTATTAACTGTTTAACAATAAAAATAAAATTATGAACACGCTTAGAAACAAAGTACAGTTGATTGGTAACTTAGGAAACGATCCAGAAATCATCAATCTAGAATCAGGAAAAACATTGGCAAAATTTAATATTGCTACAAACGAAAGCTACACCAATAATAAAGGTGAAAAAATTACAGACACACAATGGCATAATGTAATTGCTTGGGGTAAAACGGCTCAGATTATTGAAAAGTATGTTACCAAAGGTAAAGAGGTTGCTGTTGAAGGGAAACTAACCTCGCGTAGCTACGATGATAAAGAAGGTAATAAACGCTATATAACAGAAATTGTTTGCAACGAATTACTCATGTTGGGAAAATAAACCCAATAGCAAATAGTATAAATAACGCTAAAAAATGGTTGGCATCAATTTTAAAACTGCCAATACTATTTTTTGGGTTATGATAATAACCAAGGCTGTATACAGCAATAAGATACAGCTTTGGTTTTAGCTATTTTAAATCTGCAGGCTTAAGTTTTTTGTTATCCCAAAAAGCTTTTCCCATAAAACCATAGGCTGTTGTTTTGTACTCGCCAATAAAATCTACATTAGTTCCTTTTTTAGGAATTTTTAAATCCAGTAAATAGTAGGTTACATTTATTACCAAACGCCTTAATCCTTTATTTTCAAAGTCGGTAGACGATCCCATAGAAGTATGAAAAGCCATACCTTTAGCACCATTATTAGGATGTTGGTAATTTTTTAACCAAGCTACAGGAATCATTGGGTTGTTTTTTGAACCTTCTAAAGGTGTATCGGTAGGACGCATACCAAAAAAGCGATCGTTTTTATCAAAATCACCTTCGCGTTTTAATACTTGCCCCATAATAAGTGGTGTAATTGGTAAATGAGCAACTCGACATCCATAAACATCAGTAGGGCCCCAAATTTCTCCATCTTTAATACCTCTAAGTATGTTATGCTTAATAGCATTTTTAGCTATTAATCCTCTAGTAGATTCATGTTTATGTTTCCCGTGGTGTTTCACATAATGGTCACCAAATAATAACCCTCCAAACCCTCTGTACCATACATGATTGGGGTCTCCCTTTTTATAAACGGAGCTATAATGTATATAGCTACCTGTTTCATTATTAAAAGCATGATTGGATGTACGTAATCCAAGAACTGGTTTTCCTGATAATAAATAATTATCGAAATGTTTCATTTGGTTATCAGGAAGTTTTCTCCACCTTGTATTAATTATCATTAAATCTGCAGATTCAAGACAATGTAAACCAGGTATATTAGTATTAACATCAGGATTAATATGTCCTGTCTCAGGATCAATTGCAAATAATACTGTACATTTAAAACCATGCCTATCAGCAAGAATTTTTGCCAACATTGGTAAAGATTCTTCAGATCTGTATTCTTCATCTCCAGAAATTAAAACAATATGTTTACCGTTTCCTGGTCCATTTTTACCTTCAAAACTTATCCATTGTTGTGCATTGGTGTTTAAAAATGCAAAAAATATTGAACAAAAAACGATAGCTTTTTTCATGTTTTTATTCGGTTATAATTTTTTATACACACAAAACCTGATTATTAGAAGATTTAATGTTGTATTTATAAATTATCTATATTAAAATAACCACCCTTATTTTCGGTTCTATCTAAAGATTGATTGATAATTAAATGCGACACATTTATCATGTTTCTTAACTCACATAAGGATGTTGTTATTTTTGTTTCTTTATAAAATTCTTCTACTTCGGTGTAAATTAAATCGAGATGTTTTATGGCCTTTTTTAAGCGATTATTACTTCTAACAATACCAACATAATCTCGCATTAAAGCTTGTAGTTGTCTTAAATTATGCTGAATTAAAATGTGCTCGTTAGCAATTGTAGTACCTTCATCTTTCCAATCGGGGATGTCAACATTTGTTGTGTTTAGTACATGTTCAGAATGATATTTAAAGATGTTATGCGCATAAACTAAAGCTTCTAACAGCGAGTTTGAAGCTAGCCTATTAGCACCATGCAAACCTGTTTTACTACATTCTCCACAAGCAAATAAATTAGCAACCGATGTTTTTCCATGTTCGTCAACCTCAATACCACCGCACAAATAATGAGATGCGGGAACTACTGGAATCCAATCGGTTTCAATATTAATATGATTTGCTTTGCATTTACTATAAATATTAGGGAAATGCGATTTAAAAGCCTGAACATCTAAATGGGTGCAATCTAGAAAAACATGAGTTGCTCCAGATTTTTTTAATTCACTATCAATGCTTTGCGATACAATGTCTCGCGATGCTAATTCTGCTCTTTCATCATAATCTGGCATAAACCTGTACCCATCATTATTGCGTAAATGGGCTCCAAAACCTCTAACAGCTTCCGAGATTAAAAAAGAAGATTCGCCATGAAGTTCGTATAAAGCTGTAGGATGAAATTGAACAAATTCCATATCTGAAATTTTTGCTTTAGCACGATACGCCATGGCTATACCATCACCAGTAGCAATAACAGGATTTGTTGTATGCCCATAAACACGCCCAATACCACCAGATGCTAATAAGGTAACATTCGATTTTATAGTGAATATGTTTCCTTTTTTCTGATCTAAAATATAAGCGCCATAACAATTAATTTTAGAAGCATTAGTGTTTTTTATATGGTGATTGGTAATTAAATCTATAGCAAAATGATAAGGCAATATATTGATGTTTGGTAATTGATGTGCCTTTTCTAATAAAGCTCTTTCTATTTCGGCACCTGTAATATCCTTATGGTGTACCACACGATATTCTGAATGTCCACCTTCTTTTCCCAAATCGAAATTACCATTGGCATCTAAATCAAAATTTGCACCCCATAACATTAATTCTTTCAAGCGTTGAGGCCCTTCTTTAATAACAATATCAACAACGTTTTTATTACAAAGGCCATCACCAGCTATTAACGTATCTTCAATATGTTTTTCAAAAGAATCTTTTTCGGTATCTAAAACAATGGCAACACCACCTTGAGCATATTTTGTGTTAGATTCATCTTCACTAGATTTTGTAACAATAACAACCTTTTTGTTAGGAAATTTTTCAGCAATTTTAACCGAAAATGTTAAACCAGCAATTCCAGAACCTATAACTAAAAAATCTGTTGTAATCATTTTATTTAGAAAGTTCTAACATGCGTTCAATAGGAAGTAAAGCGCGTTCTCTTATAGCTTCAGAAACTTCAATTTGTGGTGTTTCATTTAGCAGGCAATCGTATAACTTTTGCATGGTGTTCATTTTCATAAAATGACATTCGCTACAAGCACAAGTATTGTCTTCTTTTGCAGGTGCAGGAACTAATTCTGTATTAGGCATTTCCTGTTGCATTTTGTGTAAAATACCAGCTTCGGTAGCTACAATAAATTTTTGATCTTGATGTTCTTTCACATAATTTATCATGCCCGAAGTAGACCCAATATAGGTTGCGGTATCTAAAATATGAGTTTCAGATTCTGGGTGTGCAATAATTTTATATTCTGGATATTTTTTATGTAATTCAATTAATTTATCCATTGAAAATGCTTCATGAACAATACAACTACCATCCCAAAGCAACATATCTCTACCAGTTTCATTAATAATATATCTTCCTAAATTTTTATCTGGAGCAAATATAATAGGCGTGTCTTTTGGTATAGATTCTACAATTTTTAAGGCATTAGATGAGGTGCAAACAATATCGCTTAGAGCTTTAATTTCTGCCGAACAATTTACATAAGTAATAACCACATGGTCTGGATGTTGCTTTGTAAATGCCGCAAAAGCATCAGGAGGGCAAGAATCGGCTAAGGAGCATCCCGCGTTTAAATCTGGTAAAACAACGGTTTTACTAGGATTTAAAATTTTGGCTGTTTCGGCCATAAAATGTACGCCAGCAAATACAATAATATCGGCATCAGTTTCAGCCGCTTTTTGTGATAACCCCAGACTATCACCAACATAATCTGCAATATCTTGTATTTCTGGAACTTGATAATAATGTGCTAGAATTACCGCATTTTTCTCCTTTTTAAGTCTAGCTATTTCTTGTATTAAATCCATTTTTTAAATCCTCTTAATTAAAATGTAAATTAATATTAATCAATTATTGATGCAAATATCTTAATTAAAATGTTACCGTGTTAAAAATCTATTTAAGATTTCTTTTTATTTAAAGATAAAAACCCCTTTTTTTATTATGTTTGACCATAAAAACAGTTTATGCTTTCTAATGCTTGCAAATATGCTATTCGTTCCATGCTTTACTTAGGCATTCAAACAAATGAGATTACAAAAGTAAATGTTAAGAAAGTAGCTGAGGAGTTAGAAGTACCACAACCTTTTTTGGCAAAATTATTACAGCAACTTACTAGAAATAAACTTGTTTCGTCAACTAAAGGGCCAAAAGGCGGGTTTTATTTATCTGTGAATGATAAAAAAAATACAATTTGGGATATTATTAAGGTTATAGACGGTACAGCAAAATTTAATGATTGTTTTCTTGGGTTATCAAAATGTTCTGATGAGAATCCGTGTCCAGTTCATTTTATAGTATCTCCTTTTAAAGAGAATATTTTGAAAAACTTTAAAGATGAAACAATTGCTCAATATGTTGAGGAAATTGAATCTTCAGGAAAAGTTATTTCATTAAAATCGTTCGATGTTATTAAAAACAAGATGTAGAACTCATCTTGACTTTTTCTATTTCCTAAAAAATGCCCAAAATTCACTCATATTTTGTTACTTTTCTTATTCGTATCGCTGCTATGCATTTCAAAAAGTGCCTCATATGGATAAATTTTAATTCATTTTCGGTTAAACACAAAGAGTCAAGACGAGTTCGTAGTTAAACCTTTACTGGCACTAAAATTAAGTTTTCTATTTCTTGAACAATGTGTTGTAAGGCGTTTGCATTTACTTCTAATTCTTTTAAAACGGACAGTTTTTTGTCTTTAAAACCATGCTTTAAATTACTAAATAGGGTATGATAATATGAAATACCTTCTTTCATGTTTTGGGTAAAGGTTTTTAAGTATTTTTCCTCTTTTTTAGTCATTAATACTTTAGCATCTTCCAATTTATTTTTTAGAAAATCCATATAGATTTGAAGCTCTTTAATAAACATATTTGGGCGATCGGTTCTTGAAATAACATTGTTTCTGCCGTAAATATGATCCGTAATATTTTTCAAACTCATTATTTTAGAATAATAAGCCAAATTAGGCCCCGGGCAAATTGAAACACCTTCGCCTTCTACTTTAGTATCTAAATTATAGGCTAATAATGCCGATGTACCTAAACCAACACAAGTACAAGATTTCTCGACAATTTTATTGAATTTCGCTTGATATTCTTCCAATGGTAATCCTTGGCTTTCTAACTCTTTTAATTTTAAATGTTGGTACTCTCTGGAGGCCGTACAAATACCTTTTTCTTTAAATTCTTTATTTAATGCAACAAACTTTTTTGGGCATGCACTTCCTGGTCTTCCTTTGTTTATAAATTGTTCTTTTTCAATATCTTTTGTATTGTCTTTAAGGTTGTTAAAAGGGACACCTAAAGGAGAAATGTCGCTTAAATACAGGTCGTCTTCTTTTGCTTTTGCTAGCTTTTGTAACGTGTTATCGTCTACTGTTGTGGCTTCTGGAACTAATAAAAATGGACTACCCCAACCTACAGAATCTAAATTATAATGATCTATTAAAAACTCGTGCTCTTCTTGTGTTCCTACACCACCTTGTGCTGTAACTTTTAATGATAATATTTCTGGCACTACATGACCTTGGTTTAATAATTCTTGGTTTAACACACTTTGAATAGATGCTTTTAACTCTTGTCGTTTTGCTTTAAATTCGGCTAAAACGGGCCCCATAAGAAAACCATCGGTAGCAAAAGCATGCCCACCACAATTAAGTCCAGATTCTATTCTGTATTCTGAAACCCATAATCCTTTTTTAGCTAAAAATTTACCTTGAATTAATGCCGACCTATAATCGCTAACTTTTAAAATAATACGTTTTTTAATGTCACCATTTTCATTAGGGAAAAAATCATCAAACTGAGACATATACTTATATAACCGTGGGTTCATTCCTGCAGAAAGTATTACGGCGGAATTTAATTTACTATTTGCAAAACCTCTAAATGCGGCATGTGCATCATTATATTCTACAGGTAGTTTTTCGTTTTTTATAAAGTTGTCTTTATCAACTTTTGTCATGATGTTAACATCAATACTTCCCATTTTTAAATTACTAATGGCCCATTTTCTAATTTCTGAAATATTAAATCCGTTAGTCGTTAATTTTTTAAATTCGGTTTTTAATACCGACCCATTAGGAAGCATGTCTATGTAAGCCTTAATATCTTCACTTTTTTCAGCAGTAACGTTTTTTAGCATTTCAAATTTCTTATTTGCTAAATCGTTTATTAAATTTAAATACGATGTAATTCGTTTTGCTCTAAAATCATCAATTTTATCTGTAATCTCTTTATAAGGAACTTCAAATTTCTCGCTATACATCTTCCTTAGTTTTTCTAGTAAAATATCATCAACTAACGAGATTACCGAATCCATACCATATTGAGCCACCTTTAATGGGGTATCTATTGTAAATCCTATGCCCATTACTGGGATGTGAAATGAATGTGTTTTTTTCATTTATGATTATTCAAATTAAACGGCGAAGATATTTTATTCCATTAGCTCTAAACATGATATTTATCATGTTAACTCTTTATTTAACAAAGCTTACCTCTTTAATCTCTTGAGTTTTAGTTAATAATTGCACTCTATTTTTTGCTAAATTGGGTGCTGGTTTTTCTAAATGATAATGCCTTAATTGGTGTTCTTTTTGTCGCCCAGAGCTAAAACTAGATACGCGTTTTAAATAGCCTATTACTCGTGTGGCATGATCTACATTTTTAGACCCGCAAGAAGTACAGCTTTGTGATGTTTTTTTGTCGATATGCTCACAGTGGTTACAAATAGTAATTCTAATATTGAAACAAAAATAATTACAACCTGCAGTGGCTGTGGCATGAATGAGTTTTACAAATCCAGCTTTATTTGGAGCTTCTTCTAAGTTAAGATGTAAAGCAGAACCGCCGTCAAGATATTTTATTAATTCGTTACCATGCAGTATAATTTTATCGAGGGTATTGGCTTGAACATCTTCAACTTCATAGAAATACGAATTATAACAATCTCTAGGTACAAATAAACCATCTTCTCTGTCCCACATTGCATTTTTTACACCTAAATTTTCAGCAGGAACAAATTCCGTATTAAACATGTAGCCATACTTTTTCTTTGCTAATTTATTTTCATCATAGATGGTTTTTAGGTACTTGTTTACAAACTTTTTATAAGCACTATTGTTTCCTGCTTTTAGTCCTTGGCTTTCGGCAGCTTCAACCATACCGTTAATACCAATGGTTAGGAATTGTTTGTCTAACGAAATAAACCCAGCCTTGTAAACGGGCAGTAATTCTGCGGTCTCATATGCTTCAATAAGACTTCTATAGGCTACTTGATATTTATGTATTTTTTGTACTTCGTCTACGAGATTAGCGCCTTTTTGAACCAACCTATTCATGTTTAAGGTAATCACATTAATAGACCCTGTTGCTACACCACCAGCACCTAAAGAATAGCTAAAGGTGTTGTCGCTAATTTCATTTCTAAGTCTACAGCAAGAGGCTAAACTATCGGCGTTTTCAGATTGATAAATAAAAAAAGAATTGCCTTCACTTAATTCTTCGGCACACATATTGGTAAATTCCGTATCAACAGGTTTACCTTCGTTAACAAGCATTGCGGCTGTTACTACTGGAAATGTAAGAATGGCTTTGGTACGCTCTTTATTAAACCATTTCATGAAAAATGTTTGCAGTCGTTTTACACTTTCCCATTGGGGTTTAGTCATATCTGGAAATACAAAATCGCCAAACATACTAGAAAAATAAGCATTATCGTATAATGATATATTCCAAAAAACAGATTGGTAACCTCTTGCTGCTGCGGGTTGATTTATGGCATAAACCACATGTTGTAAATGATTAGCAATTAGCTTTTCGTGTGTCTTTAAATAATCTTCACCATAGTCTTTTGTAGCAAAATAATCAAAATACATTAAAAACTCTACGGTTGCCAAAGCCCCTGCAAATTGCGAACTTACTGCAAAAACAAGGTTTACAAATTCGCCACAAAAACTCTCTAAGTGTTGTGGAGCACGACTTTCACCACCAATTTTTGTAAGACCATCAAATAAAAATGGATACATGCTAATAGAAACACAGTATGGTTTTAACGAGGTTTCGTCATGTACATATATTTCATGAGACTCAATTTGTCTTGTATACTCATTGGCTAAATCGTCCCCAAAAAGAGTAGCAATTTTACGCTTTATTAAAGCTCTGTTTACCTGAATATTAATGTCCTTATTCAGTTCAGCCTCCATGGTCGCAATATTTTTAGACGTTACGTTGGCGTTGGCATCTACCTTAGAACCATCAGCGGCATTAGCTGAGTTTATATAGTGATCTATAAAGTTTATTTTTTTTGTTACTTGGTTGTTGGATAATCTAATCATGAGTTTTTAGGTGTTGTAAATAGGTTATTAAGTATGGTGTTTGTTTTTATATCTATAAATTTTTGATTGGTTTTACGGCTTGTTAATCCGCCTAAAGTAGGGTTCCATTTTCCAACTTTAATCCAAGTGAGTTCTTTAGTTATTGTTTGAGAAACTGAAGTTTCACCAGTGTAAAGACAGGTTTTATACATCATTTTGTTTGCCAATTTTAAGTAGTAAGCAAGTTCTTTTTCATGCCATTCACCACCCATAAAAAGTACACAAGAGGCTAAGTTTTTATACTGATTGAGATAAGACAGATAACGGTCTTTGGTGAGCGTTATACCATTCTCTTTTTTCCATAGAAAGGGCGAATGGCATCCTTCGCATTTAAGAGTGCACCCAGTAATTGAAAAGCAAAGGCTTATTTCTCCAGGAACTTCTTGTAGTACTATTTGAAAATTGTAATAGTTCATTAATTATATAAAGATAAAAAGGTCTTTTAATATTTAATAAATATATAATGTTTTCTAATTCGATTAAAAGTGAAGGGAATGAGTTATTAAATATGTTATTAACAATGTACTGTTTTGTGGTTACATTGTGTTGTGGAGTTACAAGAAATTGTAACTCTTTTTTTTATTGCAAGTCCAAAAATTATCAGCACTTTAAAGAATATTATTTGAAATTGTATTTTTGCTTTTATGATAGAACCTTTTGATGATATTTATTTTATGAAAAAAGCCCTTCAGGAAGCTGAATCTGCTTTTGAGAAAGATGAAATTCCTGTGGGAGCAGTTATTGTTATTGACAATAAAATAATTGCTAGAGGGCATAACTTAACAGAGACACTAAATGATGTTACTGCACATGCCGAAATGCAAGCAATTACGGCCGCTTCAAATTTTTTAGGAGGGAAGTATCTTCAAAATTGTACGTTGTATGTAACGTTAGAACCTTGCCAAATGTGTGCTGGAGCCTTGTATTGGAGTCAGATTTCTAATATCGTTTACGGCGCTAGAGATAACGAACGTGGGTGTATTAATTTGAAAACAAAATTGCACCCTAAAACCATTATAAAAGGTGGTATTTTAGCTGAAGATGCATCAGAGCTTTTAAAACGATTTTTTATTGAAAAGCGTAATTTGAATTGACCTTAGTTTGAAAGATTCTCCAAAGTAGAATTGTATCGATAATTTTCCGCGTTAGTGATTGAAGTGGCATCCTTTTTTGAGGTACGAGAAAAAGATATAACGGAAAGCACGACCTGAAAGGTAACGCCCAAATTAATGCTTATTATCGCCTTCACGCTTTCGCATTTTGTCTAAATTCTCTTTTGTAAGCATATAATCTTTTACGTCTTTATCTTTCCAACGGTAATATGAAAACAAAGGAAATACTATTAAAAAGAGCCCTACTACACCAAAACCAATGAGTTTTTGCGAGTACACTACATCTAATGTAAACCCCACAACAATACTTGTTAATGCTGCAATAGTTAAAATTAAAAGGAGATATTTCATGATGTTGACGTTCTATTTATAGGCTTATTTTGTAAAATTAATTAATTGTTGCCTGTAGGCTGTTAGCAATTTAGATTTTGAAATATAACCATAGTATTTACCGTTTTTAATTACTGGTAAATTCCATGCGCCACTGCTTTTAAATTTGTTCATGATGTCGTTCATTTTATCATCTTCATAATTAATAATTCCAGCATCGGCGTGCATTAAACTTGCAGCATCTACTTTGTTATAAAGTTCAGAATCGAACATCATATGCCTAATATCATCTAATCGAATAACGCCTAAAAACTCATGGTTGTCATTAACTACAGGAAAATGATTTCTCGACGATTTTGCGACAGCATTTTTTAAAATATCGCCCAACATCATATTGGGGGTAAGTACTATAAAATTTGTTTCAATAACCTTATCAATGTTTAAAACCATTAAAACATTTTGATCTTTATCGTGTGTTATAAGTTCGCCACGTTGAGCCAGTTTTAGCGTATAAATAGAATGCGACACATAGTATTTTGTAATGGCAAAAGATATAGCAGAAACAATCATAAGTGGTACAAATAACTCGTAACCACCCGTTATTTCTGCAATAAGAAATATAGCTGTTAGTGGTGCATGAAGTACACCTGCCATTAAACCTGTCATTCCTATTAGCGTAAAATTAGATTCTGATACATGAAACCCAAAACCTATGTTGTTAATTATTTTGGCAAGGGCATTACCTAAAGCACTTCCCATAACTAAGGTTGGAATAAATACACCACCAACACCACCAGCTCCAAATGTGGTGGTCATAGCAATGGCTTTAAAAACAGCAATTCCAATTAATAGCCCAATAACAATCCAAATGTTACTTAAATCAAGATTGAAAGGTGTCGTACCAATAGCACTAATATGATCGCCTTTTAATAGGTTATTCATAATCCCATAACCTTCACCGTGTAAAGGTGGAATAATGTAAAGCAAACTACCTATAGCTAATCCTCCTATTAAAAGTCGTTTTGCTCTACTTTTAATTTGTTTAAAAAAATTGGTGATTCCGAAAAAAACTTTTGAAAAGTAAACTGAAGAAAGCCCTGTTACTAAACCTAAAACAATATAAAAAAGGATGTCGTTAATTTCAAATGTATCCGATAACTCAAATCGAAGTAACACATCGGTTCCTAAGAAAAAATATGAGGTAATAACTGCTGAAACTGATGCTAATAGTAACGGGACTAAGGATGCAAAAGCAATATCTAAACTAAAAATTTCGACTGCAAATATAATAGCAGCAATAGGCGCTTTAAACATGGATGCCATTGCTCCAGCTGCGGCACACCCAATTAGGAGCATACGCGTTTTAGTATTCATATGAAACAAGCGTGCTGCATTAGAACCTAAAGCAGAACCTACACTTACTGCTGGTCCTTGTAACCCTACTGAGCCACCAAAACCAACGGTTAAGGGGGCGGTAATAAGTGCTGCAAAAATGTTATATCTAGGAATAATTCCGTTGAGTTTTGAAATGGCGTGTAGTGTAGTTGATATGCCATGACCTATATGCTTTTTTAACCATACTTGTTTAATAATATAAACGAGTAATAACCCAATTATAGGGAATATAAAGTATAAAGAATTTTGATAATTTTTAAAAATATTTATTTCGAAAAGTAGCTGAATATAATGTGTTATATTTTTAAGTGAAACCGTTCCTAAACCTGCTAAAAGACCAACGAGAACACTTAGTATGTATATAAAGTTTTGCTCTGAAATATGCTTGTATTTCCAGATGAGAAACTTTCTTAAAAAACTTTTACCGTTAATAGGCATATTATAAAACTAATAAAAAATCCTGCAAAAAGCAGGATTTAAATTTTATGATTTCAAATTAAGTTTTAAACTTAACTCTGTTAACTGATTGTCATCAATTGGAGCAGGCGCATCAATCATGACATCGCGTCCTGAATTGTTTTTAGGGAATGCAATAAAATCGCGAATGGTTTCTTGTCCACCTAAAATAGCAACCAATCTATCTAACCCAAAGGCTAACCCACCATGTGGTGGTGCTCCATACTGAAAAGCATCCATTAAAAATCCAAATTGTGCTTTGGCTTCTTCGGGTGTAAACCCTAAATAGTCGAACATTAAAGACTGTGTTTCTTTATCATGAATTCTAATAGAACCACCACCAATTTCGTTACCATTAAGTACTAAATCGTAAGCATTGGCTTTAACATCTCCAGGGTTGGTTTTTAATAATTCTATCTGCCCAGGTTTTGGTGAGGTAAACGGGTGATGCATCGCATGGTAGCGCTCGGTATCTTCGTCCCATTCCAATAAGGGGAAATCCATTACCCAAAGTGGAGCAAACTCATTGGGCTTACGCAAGCCTAAACGTTCTGCTAATTCCATTCGTAAAGCGCTTAATTGTGCACGAACTTTATTTGTATCGCCAGAAAGTACACAAATTAAATCACCAGCTTTTGCGCCTGTAACTTCTGCCCATTTTGCTAAATCGTCTTGATCGTAAAACTTATCTACAGACGATTTATAAGACCCATCATCATTACAACGAGAATACACCATGCCTAAAGCACCAACTTGCGGACGTTTTACCCAATCGATTAATTTGTCGATCTCTTTTCTGGTGTAACTATTTCCACCTGGTACTGCAATACCAACAACTAATTCAGCATTATTAAATACATTGAAATCTTTGCGTTGCGCTACGGTATTAAGTTCGCCAAATTCCATTCCAAAACGAATATCTGGTTTGTCGTTTCCGTATAAACGCATCGCGTCATCATATAGAATTCGTGGAAATTTTTCAACCTCTACACCATTCACTTCTTTAAGTAAATGACGTGTTAGCCCTTCAAAAGCATTTAAAATATCTTCTTGCTCAATAAATGCCATTTCACAATCTATCTGTGTGAATTCTGGTTGTCTATCGGCACGTAAATCTTCATCTCTAAAACATTTTACAATTTGAAAATATTTATCCATACCGCCTACCATAAGCAGTTGCTTAAAGGTTTGAGGCGATTGCGGAAGTGCATAAAATTGCCCTTCATTCATACGAGAAGGCACTACAAAATCGCGAGCACCTTCTGGCGTAGACTTTATTAAATACGGTGTTTCAACTTCTATAAATCCTTCTTTTGATAAATAATTACGAACTTCTTGAGTTACTTTTGCTCTAAAAATCAAGCTGTTTTTTACAGGGTTACGACGAATATCTAAATAACGATATTTCATACGTAAATCTTCGCCACCATCAGTTTTATCTTCAATAGTAAACGGGGGTAATTTAGCCTCATTTAAAATATTTAATTTTGATACTAGAATCTCAATATCTCCCGTAGACATATTAGGATTTTTTGAAGCACGTTCTATAACGGTTCCTGTAACTTGAATAACAAACTCGCGACCTAAATTTTGAGCCTGTTCAAGCATAGTTTTTGATGTTCTTTCTTCATCAAAAACCAATTGGGTAATACCGTAACGGTCGCGTAAATCTACCCAAACAATAAAACCCTTGTCTCTAGATTTTTGAACCCAACCAGATAAGGTTACTTCTGTATTTATATTTGTAGCGTTTAATTCGCCACAATTATGACTTCTGTACATACGTAAAAATTGAAGTGCAAATTTAAGAATTACTATGTAGATACCCTATTTTATGGTTCTTTTTTGATTACTTAGCATGCTTTTTACTTCTTGCCTATAGTTGTTGGTCGAAAAATGTTTTGAAATGAAGTTTAAAGGAACTTTTTTCTTTTACAGTAATTTCAAACAAGAAATAGTACACTTGAAAATAAATAAAGAACCCCAGATTTTCTTAATTGAAAATCTGTGGTTCTGCTATTGATCGAATTCGTTACATCATTAAAATTAGGCGTCTAATTATTTATCTATATTAAATATTTTCTTGAGTAACAATAATATCACTGTATTTAGCAACTCTATTATTGTATAGCCACATTTTAAATTTGGTAACTAAGAAGAATAAAATAGGTACAACAATTAATGTTAGGAAGGTAGCGACAAATAAACCGTAAATAACAGTCCACGCTAATGGCCCCCAGAAAATCACGTTATCTCCACCCATATAAATATGCGGGTTAAACTCACTAAACAGTGTGAAGAAATTAATGTTAAAACCAGTTGCTAATGGAATTAATCCCAAAATAGTTGTAATTGCTGTTAATAATACAGGACGTAAACGTGCTTTTCCACCTTTTATAATGGCTTCCAATAAATCTGAAGTCTCAAGATATTGGTCATCTTCCAAGTTGTGTTCAACTTTCTTTCTGTCAATTAACAATTGTGTGTAATCTAAAAGTACCACGCCGTTATTAACAACAATACCAGCTAAGGAAATAATACCCATCATAGTCATCATCAAAACAAACGGAGCACCAGTTATAAGAATCCCTCCAAATACGCCAATTAAACTTAAAAAGATAGCGAGCATAATAATACCTGGTTTTGAAACCGAATTAAATTGAAATATTAAAATAAAGAAAATTAAACCTAAGCCTGTAAAAAAAGCACCCATTAAAAACTTTTGCTGCTTCTCCTGTTCTTCAATTTGACCTGTATAATTTATTTTTACAGATGAAGGTAATTCCTCTTTTATAGTACTCATTTCCGATTCTATTTGATTAACTATAGCACGAGCATCAGTAAATCCTGGAGCTAATGCTGAATAAACAGTAACTACACGTTTTACTTTTCTGTGTTTAATAGCACTAAAACCAGACGTATTATTTTGTTTTGCAACAGCCGATACAGGAACTTCTTTAATTTGTCCTGATGCCATATCTCTAAATGTTATTTTCTGATTGAAAATGGCACTAGTATTATATCTGTTTTCTTCATTAAAACGTACATAAATATCATAGTCTTCACCATCTTCTTTATAAATGCCTGCTTTGGCTCCAAAAATAGCATTACGTAATTGTTGACCAACTTGTCCAGAAGTAACTCCCAATTCTCCAGCTTTTTTTCTGTCTACGGCAACCTGCATTGAAGGCTTAGATTTATTAACATCAATTTTTAACTCATCAATACCTTGAATGTTTTTGGAGTTGATAAAATCGCGCATTTTTTCAGCCGTTGCAATTAATTCAGAGTAATCATTACCTTCTAACTCTACATTTATAGGATAACCAGCAGGCGGACCAACAGCATCTTTTTCAACAGATATGGCAACGCCAGGGTATATGTCTTTTAAATCTTTTTGTACTTTTTTAAGTAATATATTACTATCAGCTCCATCTCTATATTTATACTCACGCATGGTTGCTGTTATTTTACCACGATGTGGCATTTCTGCAGCAGAACCACCATCGGTTTGTGGGTTTCCAGCACCTTCACCAACTTGCGATACGCCACTTTCTGTTAAGAAATTAAAACCATCCTTAATATAGGCTTCGTCGTTTATAATTTTATAAACACGTTGCTCTATATCTTTGGTAATGGCATTCGTTTTTTTAATATCGGTACCTTCAGGATACTCTATATACACGATAATTTGATTTGGTGTATTGTCTGGAAAAAATTCAAATTTAGTATTACCAGATGCCATTGACATACCAAATGAAACAAATACGATAAAAAGAAGTAATATTGTGCCAATACTTATTATTCCAGGTCTTTTACCTTTCAATGTAGTACGAAGTGTTTTTTCGTATAAACGTTCCCACTTTGGTAATATTTTATTTTGAAATCCGTTAGCCCAACCTCTTAGGAATAATCTGTAAAGCCATAATAAAACAATAGAAAAAATCATAACACTACCTAAGCCACGAGCACTTCCTCCAAAAACCAAAATGAGTAAGCCTGTACCTCCAATGATAATAGAAACCTTAATGATATTTTTTAAAGGCATCTCTTTATCTTCGGTCGTCATATATTGAGAAACTAAAACTGAATTAAAAAAGATAGCTACAAATAGTGAAGATCCTAAAACGACTGATAGCGTTATGGGGAAATAAATCATAAATTGTCCCATAACCCCAGGCCATAGCCCCAGTGGAATAAATGCAGCGATAGTAGTTGCTGTTGAAATGATAATAGGGAACGCAATTTCTCCTATACCTTTTTTTGCAGCTTCTATACGAGTCAGACCTTCTTGATCCATTAAACGATACACATTTTCTACTACAACAATGCCATTATCTACCAACATACCAAGTCCCATAATCAATCCGAAAAGAATCATGGTATTCATGGTGTAACCCAACATGTTTAAAATCATTAGTGACATAAACATAGACATGGGTATGGCGAACCCAACAAACAGAGCGTTTTTAAATCCTAAAAAGAACATTAAAACGGTGACAACGAGAATGATTCCAAAGATGATGTTATTTACTAAATCATCAACTTGTCCAATCGTTTTTGACGATTGATCATTAGCTACAGTAACGGTTAAGTCTGGAGGAAATACATTGGCTACAGCATCTTTAATAATTACTTCAATCTGTTCTGCAGCAGCTACCATGTTTTTACCTGCTCGCTTTTTCACATCTAGCATTACAACAGGTGCTCCAAATTCTCTGGCATAGGTGGTTTTGTCTTCGTCTTTAAATGTAACTACCGCTATATCTTTTAAATAAATAGGGTTATTCATCTCAGATTTTACAACAAAATTATTCAACTCACTTGGGGTGTCAATCTCACCAATAATTCTAATGGTACGTCGTTGTCCGCTTGTAATTAAATTACCTGCCGACATGGTCATGTTTTCATTGCTAATGGCGGTAATAATATCATTAAAACTTACCTGAGCAGCCATCATTTTGTAAATATCTACAGCAACTTCTACTTCTTTTTCCTGAGCACCACGAATATCAACTTGCTTAATTTCTTGTAAGCTTTCAATTTCATCTTCAAGATATTCGCCATATTCTTTTAACTTATCTACAGGGTAATCGCCAGAGATATTAATGTTTAGAATTGGAATTTCTTCAGACATGCTTAAATCGAAAATATTAGGCTCTACTTTGGCACCATTAAAGGTAGGCCAGTCTTCGCCAGAAGTTTCAGTATCTACCTCGTCTTTTACTTTTTGTTTTGCAGCATCAACAGTTATATTTTCATCAAACTCTACAATAATAATAGAATAATCTTCTTGTGATGTTGAGGTAATTTCAACAACATTACTTACTGTTTTTAGCTTGTCTTCAATAGGATCTGTGATTAGTTTTTCAATATCTTCGGCAGTGTTACCAGGATATAGAGAACTAATGTAAATTTTGGTTTCTTTAATTTCTGGAAAGTTTTCCCTAGGCATACTAAAATAAGCGCCCGCTCCCAAGAAAAGGATTAAAGCAATTAAAACATACATGGTTGTTTTATTGTTAATTGCCCACGACGACAAACCAAACTCTTTGTCTACTTTTTTTTGTTTTTTAATCATTAGTCTTTAGTTGTTAGAATTTGAGTTGTTAGACTTTAGATATTTTTGAAGACTAGAAGTCATTTTAGATAATTCTTCTAATAACAACCTATTATTATAATCTTCTTCATTATTAAGATATCCAAGCCTTTTTGCTATAGTTGAACAAACTACACATTCTTTTATTGAACCGTTTGAAATGTTTAAGAATCGATTAAACTGTGCGTTTGAATCTCCTGAGCCTTCTACTATATTTAAAGCAATGGATATTGAAGCTCTTCTAAATTGAGAGCTTAAAGCATATTCTTCTTTTTTAGGAAAATTATTTGTTGATTTATATGTGTTATCAATAAAGTTTAATGCTTTTTGATATACTTTTAAATATTCAAAATTGAATTTTATTTCTTTCATCTTTATGATTTCTAATTTTCTAGGAACTAACGTCTAATTACTCCTGGCTAATTAGAATTTTTATATCCTGTCCGTCTTTAACGCTTCGTGCGCCTTCGTCAATAATCTCATTACCGTT
Source organism: uncultured Flaviramulus sp. (assembly GCA_947487155.1). Taxonomy (GTDB): domain Bacteria; phylum Bacteroidota; class Bacteroidia; order Flavobacteriales; family Flavobacteriaceae; genus CANLXL01. Next base: position 35,249 of record CANKVS010000008.1, on the reverse strand, counting down.
TACTAAACCAGTAAGTACTTCTATATAATCACCTTGTGTTTTTCCTGTAGTGATAATTACACGTTTAGCTTTAGCCTTATTTTCAGCTTTATCGGCTACGGTGTAAACATATTGTTGTCCTTCAGCATTTTCAGAAATAATACTTTGAGGAATTAATATGGCTTTTTCGTTTGTGTAATCGTTAATTTTAAGTTTTGCTGTTAGGTTTGGTTTAATTGAAGCGTCGCTATTATCAATAGCAACTTCTACTTTAAACGTTCTATTTGCAGGATTAATAAAGTTTCCGGCTTGACGGATTTTAGCATCCATAGATTTACCTAGAATTGGGAATTCTACTTGAACATTTTTTCCAGAAACCACATTAGAGATATAACGCTCTGGCACATCAGTTTCAATGTACATGTCTTTTAGATTTACAATTCTGAACAATTGTGATTGACCAGGAGCAACAACGCTACCCTGTTCGGTAATAACATCATCTATAGTTCCAGAAAAAGGGGCGCGAACAATTGTTTTTCCAATTTGTTGTTGTAATTGATTTACAGCTTGTTGTTGTGCTTCGTAAGTAGATTTTGCTTGTAAGTATTGAATTTCGCTACCTATTTTTTGGTTCCATAAACGCTTTTGGCGTTCAAATGTTGTTTTTGCTAAATCGGCTTGAATTTGTAATTGTGCTAATTGCTGACTTAAGCCACCATCATCAATTTTTGCTAATTTTTGTCCTTTAGAAACTTTTTGTCCTTCTTTTACATACACGCGAGATAAAATGCCTGAGTATTCTGGAAAAATGACTAAATTTTGTTTTGTGCTCACATTACCTTGAAGCTCAACATAATGGTTAAAAACAGATTCTTTAACATCTAAAGTTGTAATTAAAGGCACGCGTTCTTGAGGGTCTAATGCTTTAATTTTTGCTTCAAGTTGTTTAAGTTGAGATGTAATAGTTTGTTGCTCGCCATCTAACTGCGCTTTTCGTGCTCTAATTTGTTCTAAATCATCAGAAGCTATAATATCTTCAACTGAAGCTTTTGTATTGCCTCCACATGAAGTTAATATAATTGTTACGATTAATAATGAATATATCCTTTTCATCTAGTTATAGTTTTTATTTAATAAATGTCCACTGCGGACTTTCATTTTATGATTGATATTTATTGGTTGTTATTTATGTTTAATAAGTTTTTTAATTCTGCCTTTTTATTGATAACATCAATAATGGCTTGTAAATACTCTTGCTGGCTAGCGTAAAGTTGCATTTGCGCCTGTCTTAAATCGAAACTACTAGCTATACCTTCTTTATATTTAATAGTGTTTTTGTGTTCTATTTTTTCAGCTAATGTTAAATTTTTCTTCTTATTTGTATAGGTATCAATGGCTAAAGTGTATTCGTTTTTTACATTCTTAAATTCTAACTCTAATTGATTTTCTTTAATGATTAAATCATTTTTAGCAATATCCCATTCTATTTTGGCTCTTTGTCGTTTAGCTTTACCACCAAAAGAGCTAAAAACAGGAACAGTTAATTTAAACCCACCAACTGTAGTGAATAACCAATCTTGCTCTTTTTTAAAATAAGTAGAGGCTTCGTTGCTATAACCTAAATAGTTTGAAGTTATAAAAGCATTAAGCTTTGGCAATTGTTCAGACTTCTCCAATTTGTATTCTAAACTTTTACTTACGGCCTCATTTGCTGCAATTTTATAATCTATATTATTTGTTATAGAATGGTCATTACCAATAAGGTCTAACGAAATGTTTTCGGCTATTAAATCGTTTAAAGTATCTGTTAATTCTATAGTGTCATTAGGATTTATGCCTAATAATATTTTTACATAGCCTTTAGAAATGTCGTAAAGTGTTTCAAGGTTTCTAAGGCTAATTTCTAAACTAGAGAGGGTTAATTGCAATTGTTCTACATCTTCTTCTTCAGTCAAACCATTTTCGAAAATTTTGGTTGTTTCGTCTAAATTAGATTTTAAAACGGTAATGTTGTTTTTGGTAATTTCAATACTTTCCTTTGTTAATAAAGCATTGTTATATGCATTTACCACAGAGTTTTCAACTTCGTTTGAGGTTTTATCTTTTGCGTTTTGAGAAATTTCTAAAAACACTTTATTGGATTGTAGCCCCACTATATACCCACCGTCAAACAATAACTGGTTTAATGTGACACTTGGAGTTAAGTTGTGCTTAGGAAATAAAAACACAAAGGGGTCGTTTGGGTCTAAAGTAGAAACGTCAAAAGGTGTTTTAATATTTATAGAATAATCTACAGCACCATTTATTTGAGGTAACCCGCGAGCAGTTGTTTCCCAGACCTGTTTTTCTGCAGCTTGTATATTTAGGTCTGCATTTTTAATAGTTCTATTATGTTCCAAAGCATAATCTATGGCATCTTGCAAAGAAAAATGTTGAGGGTTTTCTTGTGAAAATACAGCAATAGAACATAGTAAACTAAAAATTAATATTAGTTTGTTTTTCATTTTAGTGTTTATTTATGATTGATTTGATGTTATAAATTTGTTTAATATATCAAGCCCTTTAGGTGTGCAAATACCTCGTAAATGATATTCTAAATAATTACTCATAAGCATATTCATTGAGAATTTTTTGAGAGGAAATAAATCTTTATCTTTTATAGCAAGCATTGAATTAAAATATATTCGTGCAATAAATTCTACATTAATAGAATCTCTATATAAACCTTGTTCAATACCTTTATTTAAATTATCGGTAACACAAGTTTGCATAACCTCAAACTGTTTGTTTTTTAACGTAGTGAATATATTTGGATAGTATTTTTTAAGTTGATGTTGAGGTGAAGACTTTTCATTTTTTAAGTGCTCCATAACAAACTGTTTAATGCTATATATTTCCTCTATAGGGTTTTTTTCTAACGAGCAAATGTGATCTATTCCGCAAGAAATCACTTCAAATAAGTTTAAAGTGGTAGCTTCTACTAATTTTGTTTTATTGTCAAAGTGCTGATAAATTGTTTTTTTAGACATACCTAAAGTATTAGCAATATCGTCCATTGTTACACTTTTAAAGCCGTAGTTTAAAAACAAATCTGTTGCGCCTAATAATATTTTATTTCTCATAATTGAAGGCAAAAATACAAAAGGAAACTTTAAAAACAAAAAAAGTTTCCAAGGTTTTAAAATTATTTAACACTTAATTTACATGGATGCTTTTTAATGCCGTGAATTACTTTATTTTTGTTTCATGCTTTCAATAGAAAAATATCAAGACATTTTTGTAGAGTATTTACAAGATTATTCAACTGTAAAAGAACCCGAAAATTTATATAAACCTATAGTCTATATTTTAAGTTTAGGTGGTAAACGGTTGCGTCCTGTTTTAACTTTAATGACTGCCGAAATTTTTAATGCAGATTATAAAAAAGCATTACACGCTGCTTTAAGTATTGAAGTGTTTCATAACTTTTCGTTGGTTCATGACGATATTATGGATGATGCGCCATTGCGAAGAGGTCAAGAAACGGTGCATGAAAAATGGGATGTAAACACGGGAATTCTTTCTGGAGATGCCATGCTAATTATGGCATATCAATTATTTGAAAATTACGAAGCCACTACATTTCAAACTTTGGTGAAACTATTTGGTAAAATGGCTTTAGAAGTATGTGAAGGTCAACAGTACGATGTAGATTTTGAAACTAGAGATGATGTAAGCATCGCAGAATATTTAAAAATGATTGAATATAAAACGGCAGTTTTGGTAGGTACTGCAATGCAAATGGGTGCTATTGTTGCTGGAGCGTCAAATAAAGATCAAAAGCATATTTATGAATTTGGAAGAAATTTAGGCATCGCATTTCAATTACAAGATGATTATTTAGACGCTTTTGGAGATCCTAAAACATTTGGAAAACAGGTTGGGGGAGACATTATAGAAAATAAAAAAACGTATTTGTATTTAAAGGCTTTAGAGTTTTCTTCTGAAAAAGACCAACGTCAATTGAAGACATTATTTAGCATAAGTCCCAATAATTCTCAAGATAAAATAAAAACAGTCAAACAAATTTTTACTGTATCAGGCGCATCAAATGCTACTAAAAAAGCAATTCAAGATTATACGGTTAAAGCATTTTCTGTTTTAGACCTTTTAAATATTTCTGAAGACAAAAAAGACTTGTTGAAAACGTTTGGAAACAGCCTTATGAATAGAACTGTATAATGAATTTACCAACCACTTTTGAGGATTTAATTGCCGAGGCTAATCAATTCAATTTATATAAAAAATTAGTGCTTCAGCTTAATAAAGATTTTTTGTTAGCCAATGTTGATTTAGGTTTTCACGAGGCTATTTTACCAACAAGTTTAAAATTATTACTTCATGAAACGGTTTATAAACTTATTCAAGAAAAGTTCGCAGAATACCTAAACTTACTTTATATAATTGATGTTTCAGAAAATCAAGTAAAAGCTTTAGATGGCAGTGATATGCTAAAACTATCAGAAGACGTGTCGTTTTTAATTTTAAAACGCGAGTGGCAAAAAGTGTGGTTTAGAAGTACATATTAAAACGAAAAGTAGGCTTTGTTTTTAACAACCTGTTATTGGTTACTCATTTTAGATAGACCTGCTAGTTTTTAAAAACCTAGCAGGTCTAAAGTTTACAACATTCAACATTCCAAATAGGGCAATTATGAGAACGTATATCAGTCTGAGTTTGTCGAAGATTTTACCTGTGGGTATCGTTTCATAATTCAGTTTTATTGTGCTAAAACATCTTGTTCCAGCTGTTTTGCCTTTGGGTGCAAAATATTATTTTCTAAATGAATATGTTGATGTAAATCTTGTTCAAATTCATCCAGTTTAGCATAAAGTGCTCTAAACGTATTACACGCATTTTCTGGTGGCGTATAGTTATTTGTTAATCTAGCTATTTCTTTAAAAATGTCGCCTGCAGTTTCGTGTTCTGTCTCCATCATCGCAATAGGGTTTTTTACAGTGCCAAATGGTGGTGTGCTTAATTGTCCCTTATTATTTTTAGTTGCTAGTAATTTTTTTATGTAAGGAAATAGAATAATCTCTTCCTTCTTTAAATGTGATGCTAATTCGTTTGCAACATCTGTAAAAAGAGCGTTAATTTCTATTACTTCAGAATAATGATGCCCATGAACTTTAGCAACTCTATTTGAATATTGTAGAATTAATGGTATAGACTCTTCAACATAGGTGTGATGAATGTTTATAATATGGTCGATTAAAAAATCGAGTTTCCAAGCATTGTAATTATAGGCTTTTGGAGCATCGTCAACGGCTAATAATTCACTTTTAATCTGAGCGAAATCAACATTCTTTTTTTCGCAAGCTTTATCGATGGTTATACCGCCACCACAGCAAAAATCGATTCCATGCTTTTTAAATACGTGCGCTGTTTTAATATTTTCTGCAACAACTTGGGCTACTGTTTTATTATCTATTGTATTCATAATTATATATATTTAATTTGTAATAATGTGTTTTATAACTGGTGTTTAATTTTTTCATACAGCTTTACTAAAGACTGTAATAATTCAACAGGTGTTGTTAGAATTTGATAGTGGTTTTGCCCAAACATTTGCGGTAAATAATATTTTGCTTGTGCTTCAATGGCCAAGGCATAAGAGTTTATTTGGCGTTCGTTTAGCTCTCGTAATGCTTGTTTAACATCGTTTATACCGTATTTGCCTTCATATTTATCGTAATCGTTTGGCTTACCGTCCGATATTAAAATTACCCATTTATTTTTAGTGTTTCGTTTGTCTAATAAAGCTCCCGAATGCCGTAAAGCAGAACCAATACGGGTATAACCGCTAGGTTCAATAGCACCTATTTTATATTTTGCTGTATTCCAATTTTCATCAAAACCTTTTAGTGTTAAATAACTGGAATGATTGCGTGTTTTGGAATAAAAACAATCAATTGAAAAATCGATATTAAATTCATCTAAAATTTCACCGAACAAAATAGAGACTTGTTTTTCTACGTCGATAACTCTATTTCCTGCGGCATAACCATCGCTAGACAAACTAATATCTAATAGAAGCAAAATGGATAAATCTTTTTCTTTTTTTCGTTTTGATAGATATATTTTTTCTGAAGGCGTATGCCCCGATTTTACATCAATAAATAAATCTGTAATAGCATCTATATCAAATTCCTCACCCTGTGTTTGTCTACGTTGTTGTTGGTATTTATTATTTACAGTGGTTAGCATTTTACGTAAGCCAACCAAGGTCGATTTGTTTTCGTTCAGCGTTTTTTTATAATAAGAAACGTCTGTTTTTAATTGTGTTTTGGGGTACACTTTGCAAAAGTCTTCTTTGTATGTTCTGTTGGTATAATTCCATTCGTCATATAAAAGAAAATGACCTGTGCTTTCATGTTCTGCACTTTCCATAACCGTAGCATTTTCAATAAAATCGGCTTGATACACAGAATGTGCTGTATCGTCCACACGAACGGTATATTTCATGTTTACTTCATCGAGTGCATTAGAATGGTCTTCTAAATCGTCATCACCATCCATATCTCTAAAGTTTCCACCAAATTCTTCAGCAGTTTCTACCTTTTCAAATTGATGTTGTAGTACGGCATCGTCTAATTGTTTTTGATCTATTTGAACGGAAATAATTTCTTCTACAGCTTTAGATTTAATAAGGGTTTTAGGTTGTTCTTGATTAGCCTCTTTTACTTTATCTGTGAAGTTTTCTAATTTTTTTTCTGAATTATCATTTGGTGAATTACGCATCCATTTTCCGTAAACAAAAGAATAATCTGTAGCTTGTTTTGAAGTTGCTTTCAATTTATAATATGAAACAAGTTTTTCGTGATATGTTCGAGTTATTGGGAATTGTGTAAACAAAGATTTTAGTACTTTACTAGATGTACTAAAAGCCAATTTTTGAGAATCAAGTGTGTTGTGTTCTTGATTATCATTCCAATTTAAATTCAAATTCTTTTGAATGGATAGATACAAGATTCTGAATAAATAAAACGAAACGTTTTCTTCTACGGTTTTAAATTCATGAAATTTTTGAGGTAAAAAAAAGTTGTTATTTCTATATCCGCCTTCGCGTTCGGCATCATAAATGTCTATAGGTTGCCCTGTTATGGCTCTAGCAAAAATAGTAAGTCTTGGTTTTATATCGTTTAAGTTTACAGCATGTTCAAAACCAGCTTCCTTCTTCTTTTTTCGTTTTTTAAAAAAGAAGGCAAACTTGGTGAAAATGTATTCATCTGGTTCGAACTCAAACATTTTGTTAATTTTTTAGTTTACAGTATGCAGTTCTCAGCCTTCAGTAGGTTTGACTGCTAACTGAATACTGTAAACTGTTTACTGTTTTATATCATTAAATCGCTCAAATCTTTTAGGGCTTGAATAACGTCTAAATCGTCTGTTAAAGGTTCTATAACGGCTACATGTACAGCAAGACGTTTTGGCAACCCTGTATGAATTAATTTGGCTGCATCTACCAATAACCTTGTTGAAACCGTTTCGGTTAAACCTAATTCGGTTAGGTTTCTAATTTTTGTGCCAATGTTGACTAGCTTTTTTGCAATATCTGCTTCTATTTTAGTTTCAGATTCTAAAATTTTTGCTTCAACTTTAGCTTCAGGATAAGCAAATGAAATCGCAACAAAACGTTGCCTTGTTGATGGTTTTAGCTCTTTAAACCCGCGTTGATACCCTGGGTTAAAGGATGCTACTAGCATAAAATCTTTGTGAGCTTTGATGGTTGCTCCTAATTTATCTATAAATAATTCACGTCTATGATCTGTTAAAGAATGAATAGCAACGATTACATCTGGACGCGCTTCGGCTATTTCATCTAAATATAAAATATGGCCTTCTTTTACCGCTGTGGTTAACGGACCATCTAACCAAACCGTTTCTGCGCCTTTAATAATAAAACGACCTATTAAATCTGTAGATGAGGTTTCTTCATGACACGAAATGGTAATTAATTTTGTGTCTAATTTATGAGCCATGTGCTCTATAAATCGAGATTTCCCCGTACCAGTAGGGCCTTTTAACAGAAACGGAATTTTACAATTATAAGCATGCTGAAAAGCTTGAATTTCTTTTCCAGTTGCATGATAATAAGGAATACTCATAGTATTTAGTGTTTAAGGTAAATAAACCCACATTACATGTTAAGAGTTATAATGCGGGTTTGAACGTGAGGATTAACAATCTCTCTATATTAATCCTTGAGTATTTTTAAGTAATATATTATGTGGGTTGTACTTCTAAAGCTTCATTCGTTGGTTTTCCGTGCTTGTAAAAATCAATGAAGTACAGAATGATACCTATCATAAATAATGTTGCACAAATAATAAGCACTACGAAGTGAATTTCGGTTTGTTTTTGAACTTCCATAAATTCCATTTTCAATTTACGTTCTAAATATACTTGAACAACACCTGCTACTCCAAAGGCAACCGTCATGCCTATCATACCAATATTAGACATCCAAAATGCCATTCTACCTCTGGTACTTTCGTATAATTTTCTACCTGTCATGTTTGGTAAACTATAACTAATAATAGCCAAAACAATCATAGCGTAAGCACCCCAAAAAGCAAGATGCCCATGCATGGCGGTTACTAAGGTACCGTGTGTGTATAAATTTGTTTGTGGCAATGTATGTGCAAACCCTAATAGTCCAGCACCTATAAATGATACAATAGCAGCACCAAGTGTCCAGTATAAAGCCAATTTATTGGGGTGCTTTTTTTCACCTTTTCGGTACATGTTTACAGCAAATAATGCCATGGCTAAAAATGCTAATGGTTCTAGCGCAGAAAATATACCTCCAACAATTAACCAAATTTTATTAACACCAATATAGTAGTAGTGGTGCCCTGTACCTAAAACACCTGATAAGAATGTTAAGCCAACAATAACATATAGCCATTTCTCGATAACCTCTCTATCAACTCCAGTAAGTTTAATTAATAGGAAAGATAAAATACCTCCCATTATTAATTCCCAAACACCTTCAACCCAAAGGTGAACAACCCACCACCTAAAGAACGAATCTTTTACTTGACTATCAAAAGGAAGCATACCTGATAAATACAATAAGGCAGCAAATAAAAGCCCCATTGAAAGTACTAATGCGGTAGTAGTTCTTCGTTTTCCTTTAAATAAAGTAACTAAAATGAGTCCTAAAAATAAGAGTACATTTACAACTACTAAATAATCTAAAGACCTAGGAATTTCTAAAAATTTACGACCTTCCCAATAGTTAAAGTGATAGCCTACAATGGCAATAACACCAACAATAGCTAAACTTATTAATTGCACATAGGCGAGTTTTACACTTACCAGTTCGCGTTGCGCTTCTTCGGGTATTATGTAATAAGCGGCTCCCATAAAACCAGACAATAACCAAACAACTAATAAATTGGTGTGTACTGCTCTAGCGGTATTAAAAGGTATAGCAGCATGCAATCCATCAAATCCTGCATGGGCGAATCCCATTATAAAGCCATATATAATTTGCAGTCCGAACAATAGCATTGAAAGCGCAAAAAACCAATACGCTACTTTTTGTGATTTATATTTCATAATTTTTTAGTTTAGTTTTCGCCTTTAGCTAATGGTGAAACTACGGTGTCAAACCCGTTTAAATCGATGTCATCTATCCAATCAAAAAAGGCAATCAAATCTGCCGCCTCTTCAGCTGTAAAACCATAAGCCACCATTTTTCTTCCGTTAGGTGCCCAATCAACAGGTGTTGTTAATACAGCTTTAATGTAGCCTTCACCTCTACGTTCAATTACTTTTGTTAATTCTGGAGCATAATAAGCACCTTCACCCAAAATGGTGTGGCACCCCATACAGTTATTATCTTCCCAAAGTTTCTTTCCTCTTACAACAGCTTCGGTAATGTTTTCATCATTTGACTGATCTTGAGATTTACTAAAAGAGTAAATGGTAAGACCAATAAATATTAAAAAAGTAACGACTGTTCCTCCAAGAAAAAAGGCACGAGCTTGTTTTTTTGATAACATATTATTTAGTTTAGATTAGTATCAATTTTTTACAAAAAAGACTTTTTTATCCTTTTTACAGATGTATCAAAATTAATAGCTTGTAAGTTTAAAAAATATGACTTTTGTCAGTTCTTAATTTTATAACATTAAAGCGTCTTATGTTTTATGTTTGAGTAGTGGTAACAACTCTAAAAGGAACTAAAATATTATTAAGGTTGTAATACTTTAAATAGTGAATTTTAGTAATTATAGTTTTTTTATTATATCTTTATTCTTTCTATTTAATCATTCTTTTTTTCAAACGTTTTTATTGTGGCTAAAAAACCTGAATATAAGCATGTTGAATTTTTAGGGAACAGTCAAAAAAAATCTTCATCTGTTCCTGTTGAAAAAACAACAGCCATAACCGATTTGCATTTATGGCAAGAATTTAAAACGGGAAGTGAACTAGCTTTTGCTACAATTTATGAGCAATACGTTGCAAAACTGTTTAGTTATGGATTAAAGTTGGTTTATAATAAAGAATTAGTAAAGGATACCATACAAGATCTTTTTATAGAACTTTGGGATGCTAAAGACAGGTTAGCTAATGTGCAATCAATTAAAGCTTATTTATATAGATCGTTAAGACGAAAAATAATTGCTAATGTTTCAAAAGCAAGAAAGACAATTGATGAGAGTCAAAATATAAATAATCTGAATAGAAAAACAGTGTCTGCTGAAATTAACCTTATCGAAAAACAACGTTTTGAAGAACAGCGTCAAGCATTACAAAAAGCACTTACCATGCTTACAGACAATCAAAAAGAAATTATCTATTTAAAGTTTTATAGCAGATTAAGCTATAACGAAATTGCCGAAATTATGTCCCTTAATAAAAAAGGAACGTATAATTTAATGGCACGTACTATTAAACTACTTAAAGAACATTTGGTGCTGGTGCTATTTGTTTTAATCGGTATGCTGTAATATTCAATTTTTAAAGTACTCCACACCTGTTTTTACGTTTTAAATTGCAATTGTTTTACCATATTTTATAAAAAAGTAACGCTTGTAAATACTATAAAACCTGTGTTTTTTAAATTTTTTATAAAAAAAAGGTTTTTTTTTGAAGTAAAAATTCCATTTTCTTCTCTTATTAATTAAAGAGTCTGAACTTTTTCAGATTCTAATCAGATAAAATGACCTGATAAATGAAATATGTTCATTATACTGTAGAAGACTTTGTGAAAGATGAATATTTTCAAAAATGGATTTTGGATACAGATAACATGACTTCCAACTTTTGGAATAATTGGCTGTTAAAACACCCTGAAAAGAAAGCTAGCGTTGAAGAAGCTAAAAAAATCATCCATTTGATGGATTTTGACAATGACCATCTTTCTAATTCTGATTTTGATACCATATGGCAGCATATTATTGAAAAAAGAAATATTAAACAAACCACCTTGCGAATAATACCAGAAAAAAAAATCAGAACTTCATATTGGAAATATGCAGCCGTCGCTTCTGTACTTATATTAGTTACACTTACAGTATTTCTAAAAAAAGAAAACAACTTACCTCAATTTACTGAACCAACCATTGTCAATAACCACCAAATTAAAACAGGTATTGACAAAGCAATACTTACATTAGAAAATGGCTCAGATATTCCTTTAAAACATGGACAAGTTTACAAGTCGGGTAATGCAACCAGTAATGGAAAGGAGATTATATATAATAAAAAACCTAGTAAAGATATTGCTTATAACTACCTTACAATACCACGGGGTGGGCAGTTTTCTATAAAACTCGCTGACGGAACGCAGGTATGGTTAAATTCCGAATCGCAATTAAAATACCCAGTTACATTCGTAAAAGGCAAAACACGACGAGTAGAATTGGTATATGGTGAAGCTTATTTTGATGTATCGCCAAGTTCTAATCATAATGGTGCAAATTTTAAAGTATTTAACAATAAGCAAGAAATATGTGTTCTAGGAACAGAATTTAATATTAAAGCATATAAAGATGAAGACGAAATTTATACCACTTTAGTAGAAGGAAAAGTGGCTGTTAGTTATGAGGGTGAAAAACAAAACTTAATACCTAATCAGCAATCAATATTAAATTTTAATGATAATAGTTTATTGGTAAAAACTGTAGATGTCTATAATGAAATATCGTGGAAAGAAGGCGTTTTTAGTTTTGAAGAAAAACCTCTTAAATATATCATGAAGGTTTTATCTCGCTGGTACGATATAGAAGTAATATTCGAAAATAAGGAAGCCGAAGAAGAGGAATTTATTGGGATATTAGAAAAAAATCAAGAAATAGAAGAAATACTAATTAGTATTAAAAGTTTTGGAATAATAAACGATTATGAAATAAAAAATAAAAAAGTAGTATTAAAATAAAAAAAAGGGGACGAAGTAAAGACATTTTCCGGTATCAAACTTCGTGTCCCTCTATTATGTATTAATTAAATGTTTAACTAACACCAAGCAAATTTATGAAAATTAATTTACTTAATGCCCGTTCTCTCGTTGAGAAACGGCTGCTAATCACCATTATGAAAACGTTTATCTTTTTTTTGTGCACAACTGTTTTTAGTCTTAGCACAACAAACTCGTTTTCTCAAGAAAAAGTATTGATAGACCAAGACCAACTGGTTACCGTCGATCAAGTGTTTAAAATTATTAAAAAGCAAACAAATTATCGTTTTATTTATCCAAAAAAGGCATTTAAAAATACGCCTAAAGTTCAGCTAAAAAAAGGAGAAATAGGACTGGGTGAATTGTTGAAAAAAAGTTTATCAAACAATAGCTTAAGCTTTGAATTAACAGAAAATAATAATATACTAATTAAAAAGATTCCTATAATTAGTGATGTTAAAAAGCCACAAGGAATAGTTATTAATGGAACTGTTAATGATGCTAATGGGCAACCATTACCAGGAGCTAATATTTTAGAAAAAGGAACATTAAATGGAACACAATCTGATTTTGATGGCCGTTTTTCTTTAACCGTAACAAATGAAAAGGCTACTTTGGTTTTTTCTTATATAGGTTTTGCCACTCAAGAAATAGCATTTAACGGGCAATCTAATTTAACAATTACTATGGTAGAAGATGCTGCTGGATTAGATGAAGTGGTTGTGGTAGGTTACGGAACAGTAAAAAAGAGTGACCTTACAGGTGCTGTCTCATCAGTAAGTGAAGTAGATCTTCAAAGTAGATCTGTTCCTTCTTTTCAAGGAGCCATACAAGGTAGAGCAAGTGGAGTGAACATTAGACAAAGAGGTGGAGATTTAGATGGTGATTTTGATATAGCCATTAGAGGTGTCAGTTCGGTAACAGGAAGCAATAGTCCATTGATTGTTGTTGACGGAGTACCTTTGTTTAGTGGTAGCCTTTCTACAATCAATCCAAAAGACATTGCTTCTGTAGATATACTTAAAGACGCATCGGCAACTGCTATTTATGGAGCTCGAGCTTCTAATGGTGTAGTTATTATTAGCACCAAAAGAGGGAAACAAGGAAAAGCAAGTTTTACGGTTTCTACTGAACAGGGAATTGAAGAAATTAGTAAAAGGTACGATCTCTTGAGTACAGAACAACAACGACAACTGTTTGTGGATGCCTTTACTCATTCTGGAAGAGATATTACGGGATATGACAATCCTAGTGACGCTGTTTGGCAAATTGATACTGATTGGCAAGATGTGGGAACCCGTACAGCCTATAGGCAAAGTTACAACCTTTCTGCGGTGGGAGGTTCTGAAAAAAACAAGTATGCCATTAGTGCTGGATACTTGGATAGAGAAGGAACACTTCTTAAAACAGATTTGAGACAATGGTCATTACGATTAAATTTAGATTCTCAAATCAATGATAAAATAAAGATTACTTCTAGTTTAACAGGAAGTCATCAAAAATCCAATTTTGTTCCCAACGATTCCTTTTTTGGAAATGGATACAGATGGTTGGTATATCAGCACAGTTATATTGAACCGTTTGACGAAGAAGGTAACTTAACTGCCGTTAATACAACCGCAGCACCATTTTTTGGAGGTAACTGGAACCCGTTGATAGATAACACTTTGCCTACCAGAGAACGTAATAGAACCAGAATTTTAGGAAGTGTAAAACTGGATGCCGAAATATGGGATGGCCTTACGGTATCTGCTAATATTGGTGGCGATGTGCTACTCTCAAATGATTATAACTTTTTTCCTGTTTACCAAATTGGGCGTTTTTCAAGAAATCAGGGAAGTGTAAACCAATCAGAGAGCCAACAGGTAAACTGGGTGGCCGACCTTACTTTAAATTATAAAAAAACATTTGGTATACATGCTTTTGATGCTTTAGCAGGTGTTTCTGTCCAGCAATTTATTAATACAGGATTTTCAGCCAATGGTAGTGGTACACTCAATAATGCATTGAATCAACTTAGCAACCAATCTACTTTCAATGCTGGAGGCTTTGATGTAAGTGCAGGTTTAAGCTCTGCCTTTTTTAGGTTGAATTATATTAATAATGATAAATATTTGGTAACTGGTACCATACGTAGAGATGGTTCTTCAAAATTTGGAACTAGAAATAGATATGGTGTATTTCCATCTGGTTCGGTTGCCTGGAAACTTTCGGAAGAAGCTTTTTTAGAAGATAGCTCAATTATTAATAATTTAAAGTTACGAACAAGTTATGGTCTTACCGGAAATCAAAATATTGGAGATTTTGAATTCATTACTAGAGCTGGAGGGGCAGACTATGTATTTGGAAACAGTGCCGTTATAGGAAATGCTCCTGTAAATATTGGTAATGAAGACCTCAAATGGGAGTCAGCAAAACAATTTGATGTAGGTGTAGATGTAGGATTATTTGGTGGAAGATTAAACTTTGAACTGGATTATTACAATAAAAAATCAGAAGACCTTCTTATATCCATTCCTATTCCTTTTACATCTGGTGTTTCAGAAAGACCTACTGTCAATTTAGGGTCTGTTAAAAATTCTGGAGTCGAATTTGCAATCAATTCTAAAAATTTAAAAGGAGGAGACCTCACTTGGACGACCGATTTTAATATTACCTTTAATACAAACAAAGTGCTTGATATAGGTACAAACGCAGTAGGAGATCCATTAGAGCTACCAGGTAGTACACTGCCTTTATCAGGAAATATTGCAAACCTAACGGTAGCTGGACGACCTGTTGGAGCCTTTTATATGTATGAATTTGAAGGTATTTGGCAACTAGGTGAAGAAGCTGAAGCTGCAGCTTTCTCAAACTCTGTTCCAGGAGATCCAAAATATGCTGATTTAAACAATAATGGTATTTTTGATGATGGTGATAGAACATTTGTAGGTAATCCACATCCCAAGTTTTTTGGAGGAATTAACAATACAATTACTTATAAAGATTTTTCATTATCAGTATTTGCAAATTTTGCAGGGGGTTATCAACTCTTTAATTCTGCCAGAAATTTCTTTGCCAGATCGGTTCCATTTGTACAAAACTTTGCAGAAGTTGCAGATTACTGGACACCTACTAATCCGTCCAACGAAGTGCCTCGTGCATCACAAGGAGGAAATACTACTTTCCTTGCTACAAGAGTATCTACCAGATTTTTAGAAGATGCTGATTTTCTTAGGATAAAAAACGTAAGTCTATCCTATAATTTACCGCAAACCATAACTAAAAAACTGAATATGCAATCGGTTAAATTAACACTTTCAGGCACCAATCTATTCACATTTACCAAATATAAAGGTTTAGATCCTGAAGCATCCAGTGTTAATAATTTGTTATCAGTGGGTATAGATCATACGCCATATCCTTTAACTAAGGTTTATAACTTCTCTGCGGCATTTACTTTTTAATTATATAGCAGAACTAAAAAATTAAATCATGAAAAAAATAATAAAAAATATTTATATAGTTTTACTTATCCTATCAGTTGTAGGATGCAGCAATATTCTTGAACCCGAACCACAAGGACAAATAGGTTTAGATGCCCTTTTTTCTACGGAAGAAAATGCTATAACTGCAATTAATAGTGTATATAACCCCTTGCCTGGAATGTATAACGATGCTCTGTTACGAATGACAGATATGGCTAGCGACGATGGTTGGACCTGGAGAAACGAATTAGAAACAGATTTGTTTATAGCCGATCAAACCTATGGTCAATCTCGTAACATATGGAGAAATCACTATACTGGAATTGGTAGGGCTAATACTGTATTAGAAGGTATTCTAAATGTGAGTAATTTTTCATCCGATGAATTGAAGAATGCTATAGAAGGACAAGCTAAATTTATGCGGGCATTCTATTATTTCAATTTAGTTCGGTTTTATGCGGGCGTTCCTCTTATAACCACAGCTATAAAAAACGTAGAAGAAGCAGCAGTACCTAGAGCATCTGTAGAACAGGTATATGCTCAAATAGAGCAAGATGTCAATGAGGCAATTTTGTTATTGCCTACCGTATATTCAGGTGGTCTTGGACTAGAACAGGGCAGACCTACAAGATATTCTGCCCATGCTCTTAAAGCATTGGTACATCTGGAATTAGAACAATGGGGTGATGCAGCCACTTCTGCTGATAACGTTATTGGTAATGGGGCATTGCGTTCAAATTATGCCGATAATTTTAATGGAACTGATGAAAATGGTGCAGGATCTTTATTTGAAATCCAATATGGAGGGCCTGGAACCAGTGTAAATGGAATTTTAGGAAGGCTTTTGTCTCCAGAAACATTTTCAGGTTCTGCATTGACACTTCCCACTGATGACAATTTTAATAGTTCTGGTGGAGGGCCATCATCAGTAAATGGTTTTATGCAGGCCTTTGAAGTTGGTGATTTGCGTAGGGATGTTATTGTAGATACATATGGTTTATCCAATTTTCTGGATCCCAATCAGCCAGATGGAAGCCTTTTCTATGTTAATAAATATTATAATACAGAGGATCCCAGAAATCAAAGCTCATGGAATTTTCCTCTTATCCGTTACGCAGAGATGTTACTGGTAAGAGCCGAGGCCTTAAACGAACAGTCTTACGCTCGGGATGGCGAAGCATTTGACCTGTTGAATGAAATAAGAACAAATGCAGGACTGCCAATACTTACTTCTGTAGAACTACCAGATCAGGCTTCTTTCAGAAATGCAGTCATGCAAGAACGCAGAATAGAACTGTCCTTTGAAGGAAAAAGATTTTTTGATTTAAACAGAAGAGGCATATTACAAAGTACAATGCAGCTACAATTGACTCCGATTGGTTTGAATTTTCCATCTAACAGAACAATAGCTCACCCTATTACTGGAAAAGAATATTTTCTGTATGCTATTCCAGCAGAAGAATTTATAAATAATGCTAATATAGGCTCGCAAAATCCAGGGTATAATTAGACCATAGCATAAACAAATAATACCATCACCAATACCGATATAAATAACAATCTTATATCGGTATTGTATTTTTTTGATAGTACTTACTGCCTACAAATAGGATGCTTAGTAAACTATAAATAGTCCAAGTAATATAACTCCTTGTTAGCGCAAGCATCTTGCTTGTGCCGTTTAGCCTCTTAAAAACTATTTTCTTTTATAAACTTATTTTGTTTAAATAGAGTTTCTTTTACTCTTCCTATTTTTCTGCTTACTCATGCGGTCACGAGCGGGACACTCGCGCTAGCAGAGGAATATCAAAAATTAATACAAATTGAAAACACTCTTTTTCTTATTATTCACGTTAATATATACTAGTTTGTTTTAAACTATTTTTGGCTAAAAATCTTTCTTTTTTGCCTTAAATACAATTCTTAGAACTGGTAAAACCACCCAAACAATAAGCATTATAAAGGAAATAATAAGCCCGAAACTAGTGCCAAAAAATTGTTTAAATATAGCCCCCGTATAACCCAATAACGCTGAGATATCAAGCTTTAAAAGAATAAGCGTTCTCGATAAATCTATGGGATTAAGCATAGTGCCTATTAGCGATAATTTATCTAAAGGGTAATCTTCAAATAGGACTAATGTCATTAAAAATATGCCATCATAAATAATCGCCAAAAATAACCATAAGAGTATGGCATAGCCAAACCCTTTAATTTTATTTTCGTTAGACAGTGCAATATTAAAAGCTAATGCCGTAAAGATGAGTGTTAAGAATGTTCCTGTAATTAGTAATAATGAAAAATCCCAAATGGTATTCGATTTAAATAAACCGTAGAACACAAACGGAAGCCCTAAACCTAAAATTAAACTCATAGAAAGCGATAGGGCTACACCTAAATATTGCCCTAAAAATATAGACGATCGTTTTAAGGGTTGTGCTAATAATAGTTCTGTAAATTCTTTTGAATTATAAAAATACATCACTCCAAAAATGGTTCCTATTAAAGGCACTAAAACAATAATAACATTCATTAAAGTTATAACAGCTTTAGAGAGGTCGTTATTTAAAAATAAGAGTACAATACCAAGTAATAAATAGAATGCAAAATAGACGTAACTCCAACGACTACGCATCAAATCGAAAAAACTATATTTTAATATTTTAAGCATGATTATCAGTTAATATAGACGCAATGGCATGCTCAAAATCTGGCTGATTGGTCTTGGTTTTTAATTCTGAAATAGTGCCTTTAAAGTAAATTTTTCCTTCTAATAAAAACACAATTTCATCTGAAACTTCTTCAACAAAGCTCATAATGTGAGAGGTTATTAAAATGGTTTTTCCTTTGGCTTTTTCAACTTGTATTAAATCTTTTAAGCGAATAAGTGAAATAGGGTCTAAGCCTGTTGTGGGTTCGTCTAAAATAATTAAAGGACTATTAAACATAAAAGTTAATACTAAATTTACTTTTTGCTTAGTCCCCCCAGAAAGAGTTCCTAGCTTTTTATTTAAAAAAGGCTCTAATTTAAATAGCTCTATTAAACGTAAATCTTCGGTGGTGTACCCTCGTAAATCTTTAATCATTTTAACGAGTTCTTTCACCTTTAAGTTACTTGGGAAATTAGCTATTTGTGGTAAATAGTCTATTTTGTATCTATAGTTCGAACTGTTTTTAATGTTGTTTCCTAGTACAGAAATTTCACCTTTATTAGGAATAACCATGCCTAATACAGATTTTATTAATGTGGTTTTTCCAGAGCCATTGGGTCCTAATACAGCGAAAATCCCACCGCTATTTATATCTAAATCAACTCCACTTAATACTTGGTTTTTGCCAAATTTCTTATATAAATTTTGAATGCTTACCATGTAATTTTTTTTATTAAAGGATTATTATCCATAAGATTATCTGGTGTAAAAACTGGCGACACTTTTTCAGAGAAATCAATAAGGTCTATAAATAAACTTCGAAGTAAAATGATGGTTTCTGGAGTTCTATTTACAATGTACGAAAACAGTTTTACAGGTCTGTAAGGAATATCGCCAACGCCATTTTTATCTAAATCGTAACCCGTGTAATTGCTCCAATAATTTTTATCGAATACATTATCGTTTACTTTACTATTGTATGAAATATCAAAAGAGTTGTACAAGAAGTTATTTTCTAAAAAACGATTTGCATAACAGGCACCACGTACTTTTATTGCCCAACCATTATTAGTAAAATTGTTGTTTTTATAAGTGATTCTGTTTGAGCCTTCAATATTAATACCAATAGTGTTTTCTTCAAAAGTATTGCCTATAATTTCGGCATCATTAATTTCTTTTAAAAGCATACCATAAGATGCTGTTCCCCAGTTTTCTTTAAAAATATTATTTAACATTTTTATTTTTTTAGAAAACATAACGGCAACTCCAGCACCATTATTTTCGAAAGTATTATCTTGATACACATCATCGTTAGAAAACATAAAATGCAAACCATAACGCAGGTTTTCAGCACTTACATTATTTTTGATTAAGCAATCATCTGAAAATTCTAAATAAATGCCATCACGAACGTGCTCTACATAATTATGTTCAATTTCAATATGATTACTATACCACAATTGGATGCCGTTTCCAGAATTATATTCTTCAATAGCATCACCAATAATTTTGTTATGATATATTTTTCCGTAACTAGATTTTTCTATATAAATACCAAAAAACAACTTTTCTAAAACAATATTTTTAATAACGAAATGTTTGCTACGTCGCACACGAATAGCAGCATAATCTTCGGTGTAACTTGTGCCAACATTAATAACAAATAAACCATCAACGGTTACATTATTTGAGATAATGGTTATCACCTCACCCTTTAATTCGCCATCAATAACGGGGTAGTTTTTACCAATAATAGTTAGTGGTTTATCTATAACGATGTTATATTCTTTATAAGTTCCTTTTTTTATAACAATAGTATCATAATTTTTAGCTTGTTTAATGGCACTTTTAATACTTGAAATAGAGCAATCTTCACAAACGTTTATAGTTTGAGAAAAGCCTATATAACTTGTAAAAACTAAAATTAGAAATACGCTATGTTGTAAAAAGCATTTCATTTAAAATACATTATATTTTACGCCAAAGTTTAGATTTAAATTTTCATTCATTTGAATGCCATTGTAATCTTCGTAAATAGGAACTCCAGCTTCAATACCAAACCTGAAATTGTTTAGGCTTGAGGTTTGCGGAAACGCCATATTTAATCCAATAAATGTTTTAATTTTATTAGAGCCATAATTATTGATATTTGCAGTAGTAACCATCATTGGGTTTAAATCTGAATCTATGCCTTTCAATTTTCCTTCTAAAATTCCTAGAACACGACTAGATACACTAAAATTTTTAGACAATTTGCAGGCTCCCCAAATATTAAGATGTGTGATATTACCAAAACGATAACCTTCACTGTTTTTTCCTGTTCTAAATGTGTTTAAAAATTGTGTTCCCCAAGACGTTCTTGTAAAATTTTGCTTATAGGTTGCTCCAAGAGTGACATCAAAAGTACCGCTACCTAGTTGCATGGTATAGGGCAATTTTATATCATTCATCATGGGTGTGTTGTCTCTATTTTCAATATCACCAACAGGAATATTTAATGTTCCGTTTAAGTGTAATGATGATTTATGATTATTAAACACCCCATACATAGCTCCAAATTTTAAGTCGCCTAAACCAGACGAACTTGTTGAAAAATTGCGTAACATAGGCATGCCATTCATCATCATTCTCGCTGTTAAATCCATGTCTTTTTTTGCAAAGTTTTGCATTAACATGAGTGTGAGTTTATTAGACGGCGCATACATGATTCCCAGCATGTACATCTCCATAGTCATTTCTTGAGGAGCGACCATAAAACTACTATAAATAGTGGTATCGCTAATGTTGTTTGTACCAGATTTGTTTCCATCCATAGCCATATTCATATAGCGAAAAGATAGCATAAAACCTCCTTTTTTGTGTAAGTGATCGCCCATTACCCCAATTGGCGCGTGTGCATCTGGTCGGTAATGATCGTGATGGCTGTGGTTTACAGCACCGAATTTTGAGTCTTTAAATTTTAAATTGATAGTTTCCCAAGAATACAGTTCTCCTTCTTTTTCTTTTTGAGTTTTTTCTGCAGCTTCCTTATTTTTAAATGCCGATAAATTTGCTCCCATTGGGCTTGGGATAGCTTTACTTTTTAAATAGGTTGCTGTTTTTGCAGCTATTAATTTACCTGTTTTATAATTTGAGACTTGTAATGAAGATATGCCTTTTTCATTATGGACTTTTAGGTAATTTATTAGACATTCAATAGCATCAAAATAAATGGTTTTGTTTTCTAGTTTTGCTGAAGCTTTATGAAATTCATCTTGAATAGTCATATTGCAATGTATACATTGCTTGTTGTTTTGAGCATTTATATGGCTTAAAAACAGGCATATAAACAGTGCTGAAAGTAAACAAATACGTTTCATAGGTATTGCGTTATTTAATAGAGTTTACCTCTATTTATTATTCAAATAATTTAGGAGTTCTTTCCAGGTGTAAAGTGTACCACTTTTGTCTTTTTGAATTTTTTCTGCATCAAATCTATTTTTAAAAGCTGATAAGAAAGCACCCATAGGACTAGGGATATTTTCGCTAATTAAAAAGGTTGCTTTTGTAGCATCAATAAGTGCTTCAGGCTCTGTGTAATTGTTTGATAAATAGAGTTTAATTTCAGAAGTATCAAATTCTTTTATAAAATTGACCATACATTCTGTGGCGTCAAATTTATATACTTTGCTTTTTTTTGTTACCACCTCTGCTGCATGAACTTTGTCTACAATAGTCATTTTACAAAAATGACACCCATCACTTCCATAGTCTATGGCTTGAGGTGAGGCATTGCAACTAATTAAAAGGAGAAGTAATGCAATGATTGAATAGTGTTTTAGTGTTTGCATGTTTTTAGTGTTTTTTATGTTCTGTTTTTTCTACATAATCAAATACGATTTTTGTTTTTCTTACCTACTAAATAGGCAATAAGTGATGCAGCAATGCCCAATCCTAAAAATAAGGCACCTAATCGCGGATAGGAATGCGCTTTAAAATTCAAAATATCTTTACTACCAAAAAGTGGCGGTTGAAAGCCCATAACCGTTCCGTCCGGATTGGTGAATTTCATTATTGCCTTTGGGTCTAAATCATGTCCATAGTCATGCTCCCAAAGGTAAAAGTCATATAAACCGGCACTGCTTATAACAATCATCAAAATAAACCAAAATAAGAACCATTTGTAGTTGCCCTTAAATGCAATTATTAACCCCAGAATAGTTGTAATAATAATGCCTGCTGGAAAAATTTTAAATTCTGGAATGGCATCCGGAATGTATTTCATACCTACATAATGATTCATTAAATTTATGTTTTTAATATCGTGCGGATGTGCATCAGAAAAATCATTAATATGAATATTCATCCCTAACGGAATTGGATATTGTGGCGCTTCGAGTGTGATATTCCATAAAGGAAAAATAAACAAGGCTAATGGGAGTAATGCTGCTAAAAGCATTAGTTTGTTTGACTTTTTCATAATACTAAGTCTTAATATATAGTGTTTTTATTAGTGTTTTAAAAAGAAAGGCGAGAGCGAAAAAATACAACTCTCGCCTTATTTAGGAAAATAAACACTAAAACAAAATTCCCCTAATTTTATCTATTCTATATCTTCTCCTAACGACCATTTTAAAGGTGTATTAGAATTAGCTGGAGATACACGAACATAACCTTGCATTTCCTGATGTAATGCTGAACAGAAATCTGTACAATAGAATGGCCAAACACCAACTTGTTTAGGCTCCCAAAGGAAGGTTTCTGTTTGTCCAGGCATAATTAATAATTCTGAAGTGTTTGCTCCAATCATACTTACACCATGTGGTACGTCGTAATCCTGCTCTAAGTTTGTAACGTGGAAATACACTTTATCTCCCACTTTAATACCTTCTATGTTGTCTGGTGCAAAGTGACTACGAATCGTGGTCATATAAATATGAACCGTTTTTCCATCTCTAACGACCTTGGTATCAGCTTCGCTTAATGCAGCATATGGATGTTTGTTGTCTTCCAGTTTAAATAATTTTTTAGAACGTGGTTTTATTAAATCGGCAGGACATCCGGCTGCATAGTGAGGTTCCCCAATAGTAGGAAAATCTAAAAGTAACTCCATTTTATCTCCTGAGATATCGTAAAGTTGCGCAGATTGCGTTACTTCCGGGCCAGTTGGTAAATAGCGATCTTTTGTAATTTTATTCATTGCTACTACGTACTTTCCAAATGGTTTTTGTGAGTTTCCGCCGGGAATCATTAAATGTCCAACAGAATAATAACAAGGTTGTCTGTCTACCACTTCCCAAGTTCCTATTTTCCATTTTACAACTTCAGAAGAAATAAAGAAGGTTGTATACGCATTGCCTTTACCATCAAACTCGGTGTGTAATGGACCCAAACCCGGTTGCTCAACAACTCCGGCTAAAACATCTTCGAAGTTTAAGATTGGAATTCCATAGGCTTCACCTGCAACTTTATTATCTTCAATAGCTTTAAGCATTTTAGTAAATGAGTGCACTGTTAAGTTTGCAGACAATTTCCCATTTCCAACAATATATTCTCCCGTTGGATCTACGTCACAACCGTGAGGTGATTTAGGTGTTGGTAAGAAATAAACGGCTCCAGGTACATCTAAAGGATTTACAGTAAGCACTTCTTTTTTCATGGTTGATGTTGCCGAATGTGTTGCTTCATCATAAACATTGTGTGCATATTTGGCGGGCATCATTGTACCTCCTCCGTTGTTAACGTATTCTTCAATTTTTTTCCAGTTTACTGCGGCTATAAAATCTTTATCGTTTTGAGAAGCATTTACTTCCATAAGTGTGCTAGCTTCTTCTGTGTTATAAGTTGTAAAGAAGAACCAACCATGAGATTTTCCACGTCCGGGATGTGATAGATCGTAATCGAAACCAGGCATGATTAACTGGAATTTAATGTCCATATGGCCATGTTCCGGGTCGATAGAAATGAATGATAAAGAACCTTTAAAGTTTCCCTTATAGTCTTTTATAGGCATATCTTTTTGTGGAATTGGAATTGAAAAACGGGTTCCCGCGACGACATACTCGCTATTTTCAGTTACGAAAGATGAACTGTGGTTACCGGCACTATTTGGAATTTCAATAATTTCAGTTGTTTCAAAAGTTGATAAATCTATTTTTGCAATACGAGGGGTATTGTTACCATTTATAAACACCCAACGACCATCAATAACACCATTAGTTTGAGAAATATCTGGATGGTGAGCATCATCCCAAGGCACAAAACCATGAGATGTATTAAGCATTGGTTTAGTTTCTTCATTATATCCATAAGCTTTTTCTGCATCTTGAGAGAATACAGGAATCACTTTAAATAAACGACCAGATGGTAAGCCGTAAACAGATAGTTGTCCGCTAAATCCACCAGAGATAAAGGCGTAAAATTCGTCATGATCGCCAGGTGCTACATATACTTTTTCTGCGGCACTACTAGATAGTGCTCCAGAATTAGATTTTGATGTATTATTACAACTTGTAAATGCTACTAGAACAGATACTATTGCAATTGTTAACTTTAATAAATGTTTCATTTTTTGTAAATTTAATTAGTGGTTCTATTCTTTTGATGGTGGTAATAATACCTTATCGATTACATGTACAATACCGTTACCAGCCTTAACCGAAACAATAATATTAGCACCACCTATTACAGGTTTCCCATCAACTACTTCAACTTGAACATATTGGTTATTTGCTTGCCCTAGTTTTGGAAGTTTTGTTAATATGTTTGCATTTAAGGTTCCTGGTGTTACATGATATTTTAGAATGTTAGCTAAAGCATCTTTGTTTTCTGGTTTCACTAAATTCTCTACGGTTCCTGCTGGTAAAGCTGCAAAGGCATCATCAGTTGGAGCAAAAACAGTTAAGGGACCAACATTAACCAAAGCGTTTTCAACTTGTGCAGCTTGTACTGCTGCAACGAGCGTTTTGTGGTCTGGAGATCCTATTGCTATTTGTAAACAATTAGGAGTTCCTTCGTCATCAGTAATAAATGCTTGCCCAGATTTTTCTGTTGTTTTAGCTTTGTTACTTGAAGGTGTCTTTGTGTTTTTGGGTTCATTTTTGCATGCAGAAAATACTAATAGGCATAATGCATACATTAAAATTTGCTTAAGTGTTTTCATTTATTTTGGTTTTAGTTTAATTTTCGCTTGTTATTTTAGTGTTCTAAAATATTCTAAAACGGCTCTAGCATCTTCTTCAGATAAGTTTTGATTAGCCATTGGAGAACCATTAAACTCAATTAGTAATGCTTTAGCTAATGGATCTTTTTGAGTCATTTCATCTGGGTTTAAAATCATGTTCATTACCCATTCAGGAGTTCTTCTGCTTAAAATATCTTTAGGAGCTGGACCAATAAATTTTTTATCTGGTCTATGACAAGCAGTACATAGTTTTTTAAATACATCGGCACCTTTTGCAGCCATTGCTTCATCTATTTCGGTGTTTAGAGCAAGCGACTTAATTGGACCAATACCTTTGTTTTTTAAATCTATTTTTTTTGAAGCGGGGATTTTTTCAACTTTTTTTGTTGTTGTTTTCTCTGTGGTCACTTTTTTATCATACGAAAACCCTTCTTTTTTCTTTTCTTCTTTACCACCACAACTTATAAGCAGGGTTACAAATAATACTGTTAAAATGTTTAGTGTGCTTTTCATCTGTATATAGTTTAGTGTTTAATTGAGTTAAACTTTGATTGATGCAAATTTATAATCTGAATAGGGATTAAAATATGATAAAAATCATATTTAAGATAAAATTATCTTTTTTATATTTGAAGTAAAATAGGGTGTAAATTATGCTTTCAAATTCTTCTAAATATGCTATTAAAGCGGTGTTGTTTTTGGCTTTAAATTCTAGTGAAGAGAATAAGGTTATGGTTAAGGATATTGCAGGATCAATTAATGTACCTCAGGCATATATTGCTAAATTATTACAGGAATTAGCTAAGGAAAACATTATATCTTCTACAAGAGGATATAAAGGTGGTTTTTATTTAGATGAGGCTAATTTGAATAGCAGTTTAATACCTATAATATATGTGATTGATGGAGACAAAAGACTAAATTCATGTATGCTTAGTTTAGAAAAATGTAATGAAGAAAAACCTTGCCCGTTACATAAAATTTTATATCGCTCTAGAAATAATATATTAACCAGTTTAAAAAGTAAAACAATTAAAGAATTATCTGCAGATGTTGAATTTGGAAATTCTTTTTTGCCTTTATAATGCCTCTAAAAATAGAATCTAACAAAAGGCATCCAAGGGTCTATATAAATGCTTTTTTCAGTATCATATAAAACATCATATCTAATACCAAAAGTTACATTGCCATTTCTATACCCAACTCCAAAAAATAGAGCAGGCGACCAATACCTGTCATCTTCAAAATTTAAGTTTACATTGTAAGTTCTGTTAACATTAAGCTGTTCAAACTCTGCCGAAAGTTGTAATTCAGTTATAACATTATACAACCCAATTAGGCTACCTCCTAAAATAGTCGATTTATAAATGTTTTTTTGATTATTAAACGTGGCATTAAGCCCTAAACCCATAGCAAGTTTAGTGTCAAATTCGTAAATAGCACCAGGTGCAATAGTGGCACCAAAAAAGTTATCACCAAAATTTAGCCCAATACCCCCACCAAATTTAACATTACTCCAAAAAGCATTTGTTTTTTGTTGTGCAATAATTGAGGTTGTAAATAAAAAAACAAGCAAAAAAAGCACATATGTTTTTTTGCTAAAAAGCCTAGGTATGTTCATGAGAAATTGGAAATAATCAAAAAATTAACATCTAATAACTACTTATTTTTTAAGCGATTATTATTTCCTTATAAATATAGCAAAAGAAACATCTAATTTTAGTAAAAGTTGTATTTTTGGGGAAAATTTTACAAAGCGAAATTGTATTAAAAATAATAATGGATAAATTTTCCTTTTTAAATGCGGCACATACAGCATACTTTGCTGATTTATACGACCAATATTTACAAAATCCAGATACCGTAGAGCCAAGTTGGAAAGCCTTTTTTCAAGGGTATGATTTTGGCAGTGAAAATTATGGTTTAAATGGCGAAATAGTAGAAGGTGTTTCTACACAAATTCCAGAACATGTTCAAAAAGAGTTTCAAGTTGTAAAACTTATTGATGGTTATAGAATGCGTGGGCATTTGTTTACCAAAACAAACCCAGTTCGAGATAGAAGAACATATTCTCCAACATTAGCTATAGAAAATTTTGATTTATCGGCTAATGATTTAGATACGGTTTTTAATGCAGGAGATATTTTAGGTATAGGCGTTAAAACCCTAAGAGAAATTATTGAACACTTAGAAAGTATTTATTGTAGCTCTATTGGAGTAGAGTATATGTATTTGCGTAACCCTGAGGTTATTAAATGGTGGCAAAGTCAGTTAAATAAAAATCATAATCAACCAAAATTTTCTGTAGAAACTAAAAAATATATCCTTTCAAAATTAAATCATGCGGTTACGTTTGAAAACTTTTTACAAACCAAATATGTTGGACAAAAACGATTTTCTTTAGAAGGCGGCGAGTCTTTAATTCCAGCAATTAGTAATGCTCTTTTTTATGCTGTTGAAAGGCATGGAGTGAAAGAATGTGTTTTAGGAATGGCACATCGCGGGCGTTTAAGTACGCTTGTAAATATTTTTAGAAAACCTATGAACGAGCTTTTTAGCGAGTTTGATGGAAAAGATTTTGAAGATGCCAATATTGATGGTGACGTAAAATACCATTTAGGATTAACTTTAGATAAAACGTATCAAAACGGGAAAAACATAAAAATGAATTTGGTGCCTAATCCATCGCATTTAGAAACCGTTGCTCCCGTTGCCGAAGGCATAACACGCGCTAAAATAGATAGCGATTACAATGGAGACGACTCCCAAATTTTGCCTATTATAGTGCATGGAGATGCGGCAATTGCAGGACAAGGTATTGCTTACGAGGTTGCTCAAATGAGTCGTTTAAACGGCTACAAAACTGGTGGAACAATTCATATTGTTGTGAATAACCAAATAGGATTTACCACTAATTATTTAGATGCACGCTCTAGTACGTATTGTACCGATGTAGCAAAAGTAACATTGTCGCCTGTTTTACATATTAATGCTGATGATGCAGAAGCTGTTGTACACGCAGTAGAAATGGCGTTAGAATACAGAATGCGTTATAAAAAAGATGTATATATAGATTTATTAGGGTATCGTAAATATGGTCATAACGAAGGTGATGAACCACGCTTTACGCAACCTAAATTGTATAAAGAAATATCGAAACATGCTAATCCGTTTAAAATATACTCAGATAAATTAATTGCAGAAAATACTATAGATAAAACGTATTCAGATGGTATAGTTGCAGATTTTAAAGCCATGTTGGAAAGAGAATATTCAAAATCTAAAGCCGCAAAATCTTCCAAAGTAAGAGAGTTTATGCAAGAACGTTGGACAGATTTTAATCGCCAAGGTTTAGATGCTATGCTTGAAACAGTTGAAACACTATATCCAAAAAATAAATTAGAACACATATCTAAAATAGTGTCTACAGTTCCAGATGGTGTAAAATTTTTACGTAAAGCAGAACGAATTCTTGCTGGACGCGCAAAAATGGTTTTTGAGACTGATACTTTAGATTGGGGAATGGCAGAAACCTTAGCCTATGGCAGTTTGCTAGAAGAAGGATTTAATGTACGTATTTCGGGGCAAGATGTAGAACGTGGTACGTTTAGTCATCGTCATGCGATTTTACGCGATGAAATTTCAGAAGAACGTATAAATTTATTAAACACCAACCCTGAAAATAAAGGGAAAATGGATATTTATAATTCGTTTTTATCCGAGTATGGCGTGCTTGGTTTCGATTATGGTTATGCCATGGCTAATCCTAATACATTGACTGTATGGGAAGCTCAGTTTGGAGATTTTAGTAATGGTGCTCAAATAATTTTCGACCAGTATTTATCGGCAGCCGAAGATAAATGGAAAGCCCAAAACGGCATTGTTGTATTATTGCCTCATGGGTACGAAGGACAGGGGTCTGAGCATTCGTCGGCAAGAATAGAACGTTATTTACAATTGTGTGGTAAAGATAATATGATAGTTGCAGATTGTTCAACACCTGCAAACTTTTTCCACTTATTACGTCGCCAAATGAAACGCGATTTCAGAAAACCATTAATCGTTTTTACACCTAAAAGTTTATTGCGTCACCCAAAAGCAGTTTCATCTATTAATGAATTAGCAACAGGAGAGTTTAAAGAAGTTATAGACGATAATTTAAACCCTAAACATGTTAAAAAATTAGTATTCTGTACAGGTAAGTTTTATTATGATTTATTAGCAGAGCGAGAAAAACTAAATACTAACGATGTTGCATTGGTGAGAATTGAACAATTGTTTCCGTTGCATTTAGAAAAAATTCAGCAAGTAATAGACCGTTATCCAAATGTTGAAAATTATGTTTGGGCACAAGAAGAACCTAAAAATATGGGATCTTGGAGCCATATAGTACAACGTTTAGATTTGGTAAAATTACAAGTAGCCTCAAGACCGTATAGTTCGGTGCCAGCACCAGGATCTAGCACACGCGATAAAAGAAGACAGCAACAAGTTATTAATGCAGTTTTCGATATTAATTAGAATAAAAAAACAGAAATTCATATACAATTAAAATTATAAAAAATGATTTTAGAAATGAAAGTGCCTTCACCGGGAGAATCCATTACAGAAGTGGAAATAGCTACATGGCTTGTAGAAGATGGTGATTATGTAGAAAAAGATCAGGCTATTGCCGAGGTAGATAGCGATAAAGCTACTCTTGAGCTACCAGCCGAAGCTAGTGGTACAATAACACTTAAAGCAGAAGAAGGTGATGCTGTTGAAGTTGGAGCAGTAGTTTGCTTAATTGATACAAGTGCAACAAAACCAGAAGGCGACGTTTCGACAGAAGAAAAGAAAGAAGAAACTCCAAAAGCTGAAGCACCAAAAGTTACTGCCGAAGCAAAGACTTATGCAACAGGAACAGCGAGTCCTGCAGCAAAAAAGATTTTATCAGAAAAAAGAATAGACACTGCTTCCATTTCTGGAACAGGAAAAGATGGTAGAGTAACTAAAGAAGATGCTATAAATGCAGTGCCTTCTATGGGAACACCAACTGGAGGAAGTAGAGGAACTTCAAGAAGTAAAATGTCTATGCTACGGCGTAAAGTTGCAGAACGTTTAGTTGAAGCTAAAAATACAACGGCAATGTTAACCACCTTTAACGAGGTTGATATGTCCCCAATTTTTGCGTTACGTAAAGAGTACAAAGAAACGTTTAAAGCGAAACATGGTGTTGGCTTAGGGTTTATGAGTTTCTTTACGCTAGCTGTGGTTCGCGCCTTAAAAATGTATCCTGCTGTTAACTCAATGATCGATGGAAAAGAAATGCTTTCTTATGATTTTTGCGATATTAGTATTGCCGTTTCAGGACCAAAAGGACTTATGGTTCCCGTAATGCGTAATGTAGAAAATTTAAGCTTTAGAGGTGTTGAAGCCGAAGTAAAACGATTGGCTATTCGTGCTCGTGACGGGCAAATTACTGTTGATGAAATGACAGGAGGAACATTTACAATTTCTAATGGAGGTGTGTTTGGAAGTATGTTATCTACACCTATTATTAATCCACCACAAAGTGGAATTTTAGGAATGCATAACATTGTTGAACGCCCCGTAGCTATTAATGGTAATATTGAAATTAGACCAATTATGTATGTGGCTTTATCGTACGACCATAGAATTATTGATGGTAAAGAAAGTGTTGGGTTTTTAGTAGCAGTTAAAGAAGCATTAGAAAACCCAATAGAAATATTAATGAACAACGATGTTAAAAAAGCTTTGGAGCTTTAATAAAAACTTTAGATTTTAAAAAAGAGGCTGTCTTGACTTTCAAGACAGCCTCTTTTTTTTATTTTTTATAGTGACTAATATAAAATCAATAAACAAAAAGTATGTTTAAAGAGATTATAATGATAGTTATTAAAGCTAGTCCTATTGCAACATATTTTTCTAAAAGTGTACTATCATTATCCATGGTTGTGTGTTAGTTAGGTTGTGTTTTTTTGATATTGAAAACTCTGTACCATTACAATACAGAGTTCTCTCTTAAAATTCTCTCTCAAAGAATTTTGATTAATAGCGATGTAAAGGTATATTATGAAAAGGATAAAAAAAATAAGTACTATTACGTATTTTTATTTAAAGATGAGATGTGCATTTGTAATAAGCGAAAACTCTAGACTTTTTACAATCTAGAGTTTTCTTTAATTCTCCCTAAGAACTAATTAATAGCCCTGTAAAGGTATTATATGTTTAGGTTAAAAAAAATACGTAGTACTACGTATTTTACAGGTGATTTTTATTAAGATTAGCCCAAATTAAAAGCGACGAAGGTTTGTTATCTAAATCTAGTTTTGAAACAATATTGCTTCGGTGTTTGTCTACAGTTCGTACTGAAATAGATAAGTCTTCAGCAATATCTTGACTCGTTTTATTTTCAGATATAAGTTTAATTATTTTCAATTCAGATTTTGTAAGTAAATCTAAATTTTCAGGCTTTTCTTCTAAATGATTATTGTTTAAGTAATTCGCTATTTCTTTACTAAAATAAGGTTTACCATTTACAACATGTTCTATACATGTTTCAATTTCTTCTATGGCAAATTCTTTTAAAATATATCCATAAACCCCATGTTTCTTAGCTTCACCATATACGTCTTCTTCTTTATCAAAAGTAATAAGTATAACTTTTGTTGGGAGGTTGTTTTTTTTACAGGATTCAGCTATTTCCAAGCCTGTTTTATGTGGCATTCTAATATCTAGAACCGCAATGTCTGGTTTAAGTTTTACAATTAAGTTGTAAGCACTATTACCATCTTCTGCACTTCCTATAATATTAAATCCTTTAGATGTTAAAAAGTCTGTTAAACCACGTAGCATAAGCGGGTGGTCATCTGCAATTACAATTGACGTATTCATTATTTAAGAGAGAATTAAAATGCTATACTGTAAATGTAAGAATTATTATAGTTTTAAATACAAATATTTTTTATCGTAATCAATTACTGCTTTTCCTTTTTTTAAAATATCGGCACCAATAATGCCATCAATAGGTTTCGAATTATGATTAATAAGCGCAGTGTTTACATGCGATAAATTAAATAAAACAAGAACTATTTTTTTAGCATTCCATTTGCCAATTGTAATCTTATTTTTTTTAGACATTTTAGTGTCCATGTCTATAGCACCAGCGCCAGCAGCTTTAATTTTGGAATCTTTTACTTTAAGTTTAAATGTTTCAATAGCCTCAAAACCAACACAAGAATTTGATGCACCAGTGTCTAAAATAAATTGCCCTTTTACGCCATTAATTATAGCCTTCATTTTAAAATGATTGGTCTTTGTAAGTCGAAGTTTTACTTTTATATAATCTTGTTTAAGAAGAAATTCTTGAAGCATTTGTATCTAAATTAATTTTAAACAAAGATAGTCATGTAAAACAATTATTTTTACAAACTTAGAAATAACAGTTTAAAATTTTAGTGTTTTGATTATTACTGACACACATACACATTTATACAGTGAGGCTTTTGATGATGATAGAAACGAAATGATTAATCGAGCAATTAAACTTGGTGTGTCAAGGTTTTTTATTCCTGCAATAGATTCAACATATACACAATCTATGTTGGCTTTAGAAAAAAATTATCCTAAGCATGTTTTTTTAATGATGGGTTTGCACCCAACGCATGTAAAAGAAAATTTTAAAAACGAATTAAATCATGTTGAAACCATGATTGCTGCAAGAAAATTTTATGCAGTTGGTGAAATTGGAATTGATTTATACTGGGATAAAACAACACTTAACATTCAGCAAGAAGCCTTTAAACATCAAATTAAATTGGCTAAGAAATACAAGTTGCCAATAGTCATACATTGCAGAGAAGCCTTCGATGAAATTTTTACTGTTTTAGAAGAAGAAAAGGGAGATGATTTGCATGGTATTTTTCATTGTTTTACAGGAACATTAGAGCAGGCACAAAAAGCCATTTCATATAATATAAAATTAGGAATTGGAGGTGTAGTTACATTTAAAAATGGAAAAATTGATCAGTTTTTAAATCAAATAAATATAAAACATATTGTTTTAGAAACAGACGCTCCGTATTTATCTCCAGTGCCATATAGAGGAAAACGAAATGAGAGTGCTTATATAATAAACGTATTAGAAAAGTTAGCAGATATTTATAATGTGTCAACAGATTATATAGCAGAAGTAACCACAAAAAATTCTAAAGACGTTTTTAACATATAGACATATGAATAATTACAAACCTAACATATTATTAATATATACTGGTGGAACCATTGGGATGGTTAAAGATTTTGAATCTGGTGTGTTGCGTGCGTTCGACTTTAAAAACCTTTTAGATAAAATTCCAGAGCTCAACTTATTAGATTGTAACATTAAATCTATATCGTTTAAAGAACCAATTGATTCCAGTAATATGAACCCTGAATATTGGGTACAAATAACCGAATTGATTGAAAATAATTACGAAGCTTTTGATGGGTTTGTTGTATTGCACGGTAGCGATACTATGAGTTATACAGCGTCTGCATTAAGTTTTATGTTAGAAGATATGACAAAACCTGTTGTTTTTACAGGATCCCAATTACCTATTGGTCATTTACGAACAGATGCAAAAGAAAATTTAATTACATCTATTCAGGTAGCATCTTTACAACACGATAACAAACCTGTAATAAAAGAAGTCTGTTTGTACTTTGAATATAAGTTGTATAGAGCCAACAGAACCACAAAAATTAATGCTGAACATTTTGAAGCTTTTGCATCTTCAAACTATCCAGATTTAGCAGAATCTGGAGTGCATTTAAAAGTAAATAAAGAATATGTATTTAAACCCAATTTAAAAAAGGAGGTTCAATTTCATAAAAACTTAGATAAAAACGTTGCAATTATTAAATTATTCCCTGGAATTTCTGAAAGCTTAATACAAAGTATTTTAAATACACCGCATTTAAAAGGTGTTGTTTTAGAAACTTACGGCGCAGGAAATTGTACTACTCAAACATGGTTTGTTAGTTTGCTTGAAAAGGCAATTTTAAACGGTGTGCATATAATTAATGTCACACAATGCTCTGGCGGAAGTGTAATAATGGGACATTATGAAACCAGTAATCAACTAATGAAAATTGGTGTTATTTCTGGAAAAGATATTACAACCGAAGCCGCAATAACCAAATTAATGTACATGTTAGGTCGACAAATTTCTAACCAAGATTTTAAAACTATTTTTGAAACGTCTTTAAGAGGAGAAATATCTTAAAAATTCTCTATTAAAGTTTTAGGGTTTAAAGTTTTTTTTGTTATTTCATCGCCCAAAATAAATACAGAGAGGTGGCCGAGTGGTCGAAGGCGCACGCCTGGAAAGTGTGTATACCTCAAAAGGGTATCGAGGGTTCGAATCCCTTCCTCTCTGCAAAACAAAAGAGGTCGTCTAAAAAGTAATTTTTAGACGATTTTCTTTTTTCAAGATATTTAATTTTACTCTGAAGTTCATTTTTAAGTTAAAAAGCGTGAAGTAAAAAGTTGT
>CANKVS010000007.1 GCA_947487155.1 uncultured Flaviramulus sp. | reverse complement strand
TGCGATGGAGATCCTAGCAAATCACAACTATTTAGTTCTGCTTAGAACTCTTCCGAACACTTATGTTTTTTAAACCTTGCAGGTTCTCATAAAAGGTCTTTGTATCTTTACCTCATGATTCCTAAAAAACTCCAACAAAAACTAGATAAGCGAAAAGAAAATAATGCTTTAAGGCAATTAAATGCGTCATTAAATCTGGTTGATTTTTCATCTAACGATTATTTAGGGTTTTCAAAATCTGAAACTATTTTTAAAAACACTCATAAATATTTAAATACGCATCATATAACACAAAACGGCGCAACAGGTTCGCGATTGCTTTCTGGTAATTATGCATTGTTTAATAGTGTTGAAAATATTCTATCTGATTTTCACAATTGTGAATCTGCCCTAATTTTTAATTCTGGATACGACGCCAATATTGGGTTTTTCTCTAGCGTACCGCAACGTGGTGATATTATTTTATATGATGAGTTTATACATGCTTCCATTCGTGATGGTATTCAATTATCAAAAGCAAAAACTTATAAGTTTAAACATAATAATTTAACTCATCTTGATGAGATGTTAAAACGAGTTCAGGAAGATGAAACAGTATATGTGGTTACTGAATCTGTTTTTTCTATGGACGGCGATTCCCCAGATTTAGTATCCATGTCACAAATAGTTAAAACCAACAATGCTTATTTAATAATTGATGAAGCACATGCCGTTGGTATTTTTGGTGAACATGGTGTAGGACTTGTACAAAAATTAAATCTTGAAAATGAAGTTTTTGCTCGTTTAATAACTTTTGGTAAAGCCATAGGTTGCCATGGTGCAGCAATTCTTGGTAGCGAAAGTTTAAAACACTATTTAATAAATTTTGCGCGAAGCTTCATATATACAACCGCATTACCTCCGCATGCATTAGCAACAATTCATTCAGCTTATACAGCATTAATTTCTACAAAAAACAGAGGTAATCTGCATAAAAATATAGCATTATTTAAAACTGAAATCGTTAAAAATCAACTTCAAAATATCTTTATAGAAAGTCATTCTGCAATTCATTGTTGTATTATTTCAGGAAATAAAACAGTGAAGTCTATCGCTCAAAAAATTCAAACACACAGGTTTAATGTAAAACCCATTTTATCGCCAACGGTTTTAAAAGGTGAAGAACGCTTACGCTTTTGTTTGCATAGCTTTAATTCTGAAAAAGAAATAGTAGAAGTGTTGCAATTACTTAGTACTTTTGTGTCATCGTCACCCTGAACTTGTTTCAGGGTCGCATTATTTATTATGAAATCAAGTTATGTGTACATATTAACTAACAAATACAGAATGACATTTTATATTGGAGTTACGACAAATCTTTCAAAACGACTTAATGAACATTATGATGAAATTGCCTCAAAATTCACGAAAAAATATAATGTCAAAGATTTAATCTATTTCGAAACATTTTCAGATATTGAGCAAGCCATTAAAAGAGAAAAGCAATTGAAAAACTGGCATAAAGAATGGAAACTGAATTTAATTAAAACAGTAAACCCTACTTTAAAAATATTGGATTATTAATAACATAAATTGTGAGATGCTGAAACGAGTTCAGCATGACGTATAAATGCCAAAAACATATTTCATCACAGGAATTTCAACCGATGTTGGAAAAACAATAGCCTCGGCAATATTAACTGAAGCTTTAGAAGCCGATTATTGGAAACCAGTTCAAGCAGGAGAATTAAGCCATTGCGATACTAAAAAAGTTGAGCGTTTAGTCTCTAATAGTAAATCTAAGTTCCATAAAAATGCTTATGCCTTAAATACGCCTATGAGCCCGCATGCAGCTGCAGAAATTGATAATTTAACTATTGATACATCCAAAATTACTGTACCAAAAACTAAAAACAACTTGGTTATTGAAGGTGCCGGAGGATTATTAGTTCCGTTAAATAATAATGACACCATTTTAGACCTTATAAAACCCAATTACAAAGTCATTGTAGTCTCCAGACATTATTTAGGAAGCATTAACCATACACTATTAACGGTTAATACTTTAAAAGAAAAAGGATTTGATGTTGCCATTCTTTTTAGTGGAAACGAACACCAATCTACAGAACATATTATTAAAAAAATAACTGATACTCCTGTAATTGGACGAATTGATGAAGAACCTTATTTTGATAAAAATGTAATAAAAGAATACGCCAATTTATTTAAATCTACTTTAGAGACGTTATAAATGAAACCTGCATCTATTAAGCAGTTATGGTTTTACCCATTACTATTTGGAATACTAGGCGCTTTAATAGGTTTAGTGCTTAGGCATGCTTTCACTGGTGCTTTTACTGGATTTCCTATAAAAAATGTATTGCATTCGCATTCCCATGTTATGCTTTTGGGGTTTGTTTTCAATGCCTTTATCGTTTTACTTTGGACGTTTTTCACAAAGGGAATAGACCGTCTTTCTTTTTTGTATTATATAGCTCTACAAATTTGTTTATCAGTTATGTTAGTCGCATTTATCATTCAAGGTTATGCACTGATTTCTATAACATTTTCAACCCTCCATTTATGGATTAGCTATATATTACTTATTCGCCTTTGGAAACGCCTTAACGGAAATAAAAATCTAGTATCCCTTATAAAAGTTGGTATTTTATTTCACTTTATTTCATCTATAGGACCTTATTGCTTAGGCCCTTTAATGGTTTTTAAAATGCAAGAATCGCCTTGGTATCAACAAGCCATATTTTTCTATTTGCACTTTCAATATTTAGGATCTTTTTTAGTTTGGTTACTAGCCATAGTATTTCAAAAAACCGCTGTTTCACTTAAAAGAAAACAAGTTTTATTAATTACACTTTGTTCGGTATTACTATACACGCATTCATTAAATTATAGTTTTAATTATTGGCTAATAAACACGCTTGGTGGCATTGGGGCTATATTACTTTTCAGTATTCTTTTTAGCATCAAAAAACAGTTTCAAAACCAAGAGACTATTTATAAATTAATTTACTATATCCTGTTATGTATTGTGGTTATAAATATAGCTGGAAGCCTTCCACTGTTTGCCTCTTTAGTTGAAGAAAACAGATTTATACTTATAGCCTATCTTCATTTTTTATTTTTAGGATGCTACCTCCCTTTTATTTGGATATTTATACCAATAAAAATTAACATAAAAACGTGGATTTGCTATGGGATTACGGTTTTGTTTTCAGAAGCTGTTTTAATATTTCCATCAGTACTATCAAAGCTGTTTTCAACATCGGTAATGTGGTTACTCTTTATTGTTTACTTGGGTGTGTTTTTATGTATTTGTATTGTACATTTGAAATATCTTTTAAGCAAAACTAATGACATTACAACAACGCGATAAAAAACACTTATGGCATCCGTTAAAACAACATCAACTAAACCCTGATAGTTTAGCAATTGTAAAGGCTAAAGACTGCATATTAATTGATGAAGAAGGGAACGAATATATTGATGCTATTGCGTCTTGGTACACTTGTATGTTTGGGCATTGCAATGATTATATTATTGAAAAAACATATAATCAAATGCAGCAATTAGATCAAATTATGTTTAGTGATTTTACACATGAACCTGCTGTAAAACTTTCAGAAGAACTTATTAAAATCTTACCAAAAGGGCAAAATAAAATTTTCTTTAATGACAATGGGTCTACAGCTGTTGAGGCTGGCATTAAAATGACATTACAATATTACTTTAACAAGGGTGAAAAACGTGCTATGTTTATTGCTTTTGAAAACGGTTTTCACGGTGATACTTTTGGTGCTATGGGCGTTTCAGGGTTATCAGTTTACAATGGCCCTTTTGAAGATTTTTTAATTGATGTCAAACGAATTCCAACACCTAATAGCTCTAATATTCAAGATATTTTAAATCAATTAAAAAATATAGTTTCTAATTATAACATTGCAGGATTTATATATGAACCTTTAGTACAAGGAGCCGCAGGAATGCAAATGCACGATGCCAATGGCTTAAATAAAATTTTACAGTTTTTTAAAAAACATAATATAATTACTATTGCAGACGAGGTGATGACAGGTTTTGGTAAAACAGGAAAATATTTTGCGTCTGATTATGTAAAAACAAAGCCTGATATTATGTGTTTAAGTAAAGCTTTAACCGCGGGTTTAATACCTATGGCAATTACTTCGTGTACACAAGATATTTACGATGCTTTTTTAAGTAATGATATTGCTAAAGGCTTTTTTCATTGTCACACATATTCGGCAAACCCAGTGGCTTGTGCTACAGCAATTGCTGGAATAGAACTTTTAACATCTGCTGAAATACAAAATAATATAGCGCGTATTATTTATAAGCATCAAGCGTTTAATAAACGGATTAAAAATCACCCTAAAGTAAAAACAACGAGGCATTTAGGTGTTATTTTTGCCTTAGATCTTAATACAAAAATGGAACGCTATGGCGATTTGCGCGATAAACTTTTAAAATTCTTCATGCAAAAGGGTGTCTTTTTAAGACCCCTAGGCAATACCATTTATATACAAGTCCCATATGTTATTACAAATAAACAGCTAGAAAAAGTATACCAAGCTATTGAAGAAGCTTTAGAAATAGTCTAACTTTGAAAACTGAACGTCAATCTGAAACTACGAACTACTAAAAACGAGTTCTGTATGACGAAAATCATGAAAAAACCAATCTCCATAACAGCAATTGCTTCTATTTCTCCTTTGGGAACATCATTAAAAGCTACTTGGAAAAAGTACCAAACTAACGACCACTGTATTGTTGAAAAAACATTAAATAATAAAACTGTTTTAGTAGCAAAAATTCCTGAAAATGCAAGACAAGATATTGAGGCTTTAAAAGTATCAGATAGTAAGTATAAAACACTCGACAACTCCGTTTTATACGCTATTTATGCATCAAGACAAGCTATAAAAGATGCCGATTGGAGTAGTTCTGATAATTTTGGCATTAACATTGGTTCTTCACGCGGGGCTACAGGTTTATTTGAAACCTATCATGAAGATTTTTTAAAAAACAAAAAAGCCCAAACATTAAGTTCTCCAACCACAACACTGGGAAACATCTCGTCTTGGGTAGCACACGATTTACAAACCAAAGGCCCAGAAATAAGTCATTCCATAACCTGTTCTACAGCCTTACATGCTATGCTAAATGGTATAGCTTGGATTAATTCTGGTATGTGCAATAAATTTTTAGTAGGTGGTAGCGAAGCGCCGTTAACACCATTTACTATCGCACAGATGCAAGCGTTAAAAATTTATGCCAAAGTTGACACTTCGGCTACGCTCAGTGTTCAAAATTACCCTTGTCGCGCCTTAGATCTTTCAAAAAAACAAAACACCATGATTTTAGGTGAAGGTGCATCCATGGTGTGTTTGGAAGCTGGTAAAAAGAGTAATGCCCTTGCTATTATTAACGGATTTGGTTACGCTACTGAAATTTTAAAACACAACATTTCTATTTCTAGCGATGCACAATGTTTTCAAAAATCGATGCAAATGGCTTTAAGAAATATTAATCCTGATGATGTTGATGCAATCGTCATGCATGCTCCAGGTACAGTAAAAGGTGATTCTTCCGAATTTAAAGCCATAGAAAAAATATTTTGTAACAAAATGCCTTCATTAACTACAAACAAGTGGAAGATAGGTCACACCTTTGGAGCTTCAGGAACTTTAAACGTAGAACTTGCTGTTTTAATGTTACAACATCAAAATTTTATTGGTGTGCCTTTTTTAGAACATCAAAAAACACCTAAAAAATTAACCAACATTCTTGTAAACGCTGTTGGTTTTGGTGGAAATGCAGTATCTATTTTACTTTCAAAATAAATTGCGAGATTATATAAATAATCTTACATTTAAGTCGTTAATTTTTTAATTCATAAAACTATGATAGAGTGGTTTTCAAATTTAGAACTTTTTCCAAAATTTTATTGGATTATAGCTTTAATTGGTTCGCTTATATTCGTTTTTATAATCATTGCAACCTTTATAGGTATTGATGGTGCAGATGATTTTGATGATATAGATACTAATATAGATGCAGATGTTGGCATAGAATTTCAATTTATTACGTTTAAAAATTTAATCGGCTTTTTTACCATTTTTGGATGGAGTGGTATAGCCTGTATTGATGCGGGGTTTTCAAACGCCATTACAATTGCAATATCTGCGTTTTGTGGATTAGCAATGATGAGCATAATGGCTGCCATGTTTTATTATATGAAAAAATTAAATGATAGCGGGACTCTAAATTATAAAAATGCTATTGGAGCTATTGGCGAAGTGTACCTTTCTATTGGAGCAAACCGTTCAAAAATGGGGAAAGTACATATTAGAGTTCAGGGTGCACTTCGTGAACTTGAAGCACTTTCCGATTCGCTTACCGAAGTTAAATCTGGAACCATTATAAAAGTAGTAGATGTTACTAATAATGGTATTTTAATTGTTAATCAAACACAAAAACCTATAGAACCTATAAAAACAGAAAGCTATGAATTACCTACTAACACAAGAATTTAATTTAGGATTACCTATTGCCGTAATTTTTGCAATACTCTTTGTATTTGTATTTTTAATCATTCTTATTAAACGCTATAAACGTTGTCCTTCAGACAGGATTTTAGTGGTCTATGGAAAAGTTGGTGGTGGTCAATCGGCAAAATGTATTCATGGTGGCGCAGCCTTTATTCTTCCTGTAATTCAAGATTACGAATTTTTAGATTTAACCCCTATTTCTATAGAAGTAAACCTAATTAATGCGCTTTCTAAACAAAATATTCGTGTTAATGTGCCCTCTCGTTTTACAATAGGTATTTCAACAGAGCCTGGGATTATGCAAAACGCTGCCGAACGTTTATTAGGACTAGGTCAAAATGAAATTCAAGAATTGGCACAAGAAATTATTTTTGGTCAGTTACGTCTCGTTGTAGCTTCTATGGATATTGAAGAAATCAATTCAGACCGAGATAAATTTTTAACCAATATTTCTAAAAGTGTCGAATCTGAATTAAAAAAGGTTGGTTTAAAGTTAATCAACGTAAACATTACCGATATTGTTGATGAGTCGGGTTATATTGAAGCTTTAGGAAAAGAAGCTGCTGCACATGCTATAAATGCTGCACGTAAATCGGTTGCCGAAAAAACCAGAGATGGATCTATTGGTGAAGCCAATGCAGTGCAGGATGAAAGAACTCAGGTTGCTGCTGCTAATGCCCAAGCTGTAGAAGGTGAAAATACAGCAAAAATTGCTGTGGCTAATTCCGATTCGTTACGACGCCAACGAGAAGCTGAAGCTGAAAGAGTAGCCATTGCATCAGAAAAAGTACAAACCGCAAAAGCATTAGAAGAGTCGTATGCCGCTGAACAAGAAGCCGAATCTGCCAGAGCTGAAAGGGAACGTTCATCGCAAATTGCCGATGTTATTGTACCAGCCGAAATTGATAAACGAAAAGTAGAAATAGATGCTGAAGCTGAAGCTGAAAAAATAAGAAGACGAGCAAAAGGTGAAGCCGATGCTATTTTATTTAAAGCACAAGCTGAAGCCAAAGGATTATACGAAGTTTTAACCAAACAAGCGGCTGGTTTAGACCAAATAGTTAAAGCGGCTGGTAACGATTCTCAAAATGCTGCTTTATTATTAATTGCCGATAAATTACCAGAATTAGTAAAAATTCAAGCTGAAGCTATTAAAAATATTAAGATTGATAAAGTTACTGTTTGGGAAAACGGTAGCGGTAAAGATGGGCAAACATCTACTTCTAATTTTATTTCTGGGATGTACAAAGCGGTTCCACCTTTACAAGAAATGTTTAATATGGCTGGAATGCAATTACCAGATTATTTAAAAGGAAAAGAAATACCTTCTGAAGCAATTGAAACTATTAAAGAAGAGGAAGAATAAATAGTGTTATTTAGCTAGTTGTGTTTTTTGATTTGTTAAGTGCCTAAAAAAGTTTATTCAACTTTTTTAATTCACTTTTTAACTCTTCTAAGTCTACTTGCTTAAAACTGAAGTCAATGTTGGGATTTCCCTCTGTTTTTGCATTAATAATGTCTAAATATAATTTCCCTTTATCTTTTTTTATCGCAATTAGTATTATATCTTCATTTTTAGGAACCTCTTTAAAATCAAATTCTTTTCCAGACCTTCTACTTGGTAAAACAGAATTCATAGATTTAAAAACCATACTTATTCTTATTACTCCTCTAGCATCTTCAATTTTAAGTTTATAATTAATTTTATTTCTACTATTTGTAAACCTATCGCAATTTATCCAACCTAATTTTGAAGTTCTTAATATATAACTACTCACCTCAGAAGCGGTAACCTGAGAACTATCTTTTTGCGTTAATCTAGCCTCAAATTTTTTGTTGTTTATTGAGTCTCGAATTTTTCTACTTATAGGTGAACGTCCAACACTTGGTATTCCATTAGCTTCAAAAATGATTGGCAACGAATATGGAACATTAACAGCTTTATCTCTTTGCTTTCCTGGTAACATTTTTGGAAGCAATGAGATTACCCTAATTGCTTCCATTTCTAGCTCAGGTTCAGGTGCTCTAGATCGAACATCAACAATGTCTCCATTTTTATCAATTCTAAAAGTCACATTAATTCGTTGTCTTCCTGCTAACCCAATGTCATCAGTTATTTGCGTATTAAAATTACGTTGTACAAATTTGCTAATGGCTTCCCTCATACAATCTTTTCTTTGAGTATTATTCCCTACCTCACAACCTGGATATATTGGCACCTGTTCAATCACTGAAAACGGGACATTAATTTCTTCTTTTTTTTCAACAACTATTTCCCTAATAATTGGTTCAATTTCTTCTTCAGCACTAGCAAAATTCCAATTAATAACTCCATTGTTCCATTCTCCCGTAAACAATTTCATGTTTTTCTTTTTGGTAGGAAATATAATTTCAATAGTAAAATTCTGCCTTAAATTTAGAAGCTCATTCCCGCTATATGCTTGCAAGTTTAACATGCCGCCTGTTTCCAAAAGTTTACCATTAGATTGTGTTGATAGATTAGCTAAAAGGATATCAGAAAGTTGATAGTACTCTGTAACTTTAAGGTTTATTTCTCCTATAACAATTTCATTGTTTTTATCTACAAATGAATTTGCTTTAATAGTTAATTTGGTTCCTTCTTTACAAACTATAGTGGTATCTTTTGTAGTGTTGATAGTGAAAATTTGAGTTTGTTTTTTAGGTATTTTAATTTCGGCTATTTCCTTTTTGATTATTGTCTCCTTTTTAACAGCCGCTTCTTTTGCTTTAGGCTGCTCAGTTTTTGCAGTGTCTTTAAAAACAACGCCTTTAATAGTATCATTTTTAACAACAGAGTCTGAAACTCTAACGGAATTACTTATTTCACTTTTAGTTGGGTTTAAGTTTTCAGTTTTAGCGTTTATAAAATTCAAATAAATAACTGTGCATAAAGCAATTAACCCTATAAAAAACCCTAAATATTTAAACCATATATTTTTAATATAAGACTGTTTTGCCTTTGCAATATCTTTTC
Source organism: uncultured Flaviramulus sp. (assembly GCA_947487155.1). Lineage (GTDB taxonomy): Bacteria > Bacteroidota > Bacteroidia > Flavobacteriales > Flavobacteriaceae > CANLXL01. Next base: position 71,458 of record CANKVS010000007.1, on the reverse strand, counting down.
TAAGTTGTTGACGTTTTAAGCCTTCTAAAAAAACAACATGTTCTTCAAATTCTTTGCTGAAAAGTTCTTCTGATTTTAAACGAGATTCAAAATCTTGAATGTCGCTTTCTGAAAGCCTTTTGTTTAAATAATCATTTATTAGTTCTATATTCTGTATATGATTTTCCATGATTTCCTGAATTAAGATTGAATAGAATTACTAGTTCGATAGATGTCTTTGGCTTTTGTTAAGCATTTATACTTCTGGTTTTTTGCAATCTTTTCAGATTTAAATTGCATCACATTTGCTATATCTTTAAAAGACATTGCTTTATGATAAAACAGTTGTAACAGTTGCCGACATCGTTTTCCTAATTCAAGGAATGCACGTTCTGCTAGTTGGTATTTTTTTTCTTCTAAAACACTATGAAAATAGCCTACTTCATTATCACTTAAATTATGAAGTTCCTGTTTTGAAAATTTCTTTTGTGTATCCTTCCATATAAATCGAGATACGGAATATAAATAGGTGTAAAATGAAGACGTAAGTTTAAAATCTGATTTTTTCAGATTTCTATTTAATATAATAAGAGCTTCCTGAAAAACATCAGAAGCGTCTTGTTTGTTCCCTCCTTTTGAAACAATTAATGTTTCAATTTTAGGATATAAATTGTATAATTTTTTAAATGCCTTTTCGCGCTGACCTTGCTTAAAAAGTTCTAAGATTTTTTTATCGTTCATAAAACTGGTTTATTACTTAATGATCAAATTGTAAAAAGGTCTCCTATTCTATTTAAATATTTTTTGAAATTTGTTATACAAAAAGGGTGCGATTGAAAATATCACACCCTTTTGTTTACATAATTATTAGGCTTATCTTATTCTATAGTTAAAAATGACAAACACTTAAAACCTACGTTCCTTCTGCAATTGCTCGTAAGCTGCTTGCACTTGTCTAAACTTTTCTTCAGCACCTTTTTGGTGTTCTTTACCTAAATGAATCACTTTATCTGGGTGGTATTTTTTAGCCATTTTTCGGTACGCCTTTTTAATGTCGTCGTTAGTAGCACTTTTGTCAATTTCTAAGACTTTATAAGCATTATCTTCACTATTATAAAACATGGCTTTAATACTTTCGTAATCGTTATGATTAATCCCTAAGTACCCAGCTATAGTATAAATTTGTTTCACCTCATCGTTAGTCACATGCCCATCAGCTTTGGCTATACCAAACAAAAAGTGCATCAATTGTAAACGCGATGGATGATCCATCATTTGTTTAATTTGCAAACACACCTGCCTTGTTGAAATATTAGTTTGGTTATTTATGCCTTTAAATAGCTTAAACGCATGATTAGCACGTTCTTTACCATACATACCAACAAATTGCTGACGTACAAAATCTAACTCACGTTGGTCTTGTTTGCCATCTGCTTTAATCACTATAGAAGCTAATATGAGTAAACTCACTTCAAAATCGCCCGATTGTGTTTGTGGTCGCTGCCTTTGTTGTGTTCTATACGTGGTTCTTCTTCCGCTACCACGTTGTTGACCTTCTCCTAAAAAAGGACTTTTATCGCCGTTAGACATCGCATCAACAGCACTTCCTAGTGCTAAACCTATTATTGCTCCTATTGGACCTCCAAACGACCAGCCTAAAGAGGCTCCTATCCATTTTGAAAAACTCATGTAATTATAAATTTTATTTATCGGTAAATATAATATTAGTTAGTTGATAATTATATCATATTGTTACACAATTGGTATCTTTGCAATCTAAAATTGTTAATTAAAAAAATTAAAAATATGTATCCAGCAGAATTAGTAAAACCAATGCGTGAAGATTTAACAAATGTTGGTTTTGAAGAATTACAAACTGCCGAGGCTGTTGATGCTGCTTTAGCCAAAGAAGGTACTACGCTAGTGGTTGTGAATTCGGTTTGTGGTTGCGCTGCAGCAAATGCGCGCCCAGGTGCTAGAATAAGTTTACAAAATGCTAAAAAACCAGACCATATTACAACTGTTTTTGCAGGTGTTGATAAAGAAGCTGTTGATGCAGCTCGTGGTTATATGATTCCGTTTCCTCCAAGTTCGCCATGTATGGCTTTATTTAAGGATGGCGAATTAGTGCACATGTTAGAACGTCATCATATTGAAGGACGTCCAGCAGAATTAATTGCAGAAAATCTTGTTGATGCTTATAATGAGCATTGTTAGGGTTTAGAAATAGTGAAAACTATATAAGATTTATAACGCTTATTTAGCAGGTTCCCACGCTTCGTTCGGAACAACGATAAAAAATTAAAAACCGTGAACATTATCACGGTTTTTTTATGCCATTAATATGCATTGCTTTATTTTTGTGCATGCTAAAATTATTGTCTTACCCAATAACCGCAATTTACTACCTATGTTTCTTAATAACATTAGTTATATTTCATCCTATTCAATGGGTTTGCTTTAATGTTTTTGGATATCAAGCTCATAAAAAAAGTGTAGATGCCTTACAGTTTTGGTTAATGCGTTGCGCTAATATTTTAGGAACCCGTTTCTCGTTTCATAACCCGCATAGCATAGATGTAAATCAACCTTTAATTATTGTTGTAAACCATCAAAGTTTACACGACATATACCCGCTTACATGGTATATGAGAAAATATCATCCAAAATTTATTAGTAAAATAGAATTAGGAAAAGGCATACCTAGTGTGTCATACAATTTACGCCATGGCGGAGCTGCCTTAATCGATAGAAAAAACCCAAGACAATCGCTTCCTGCACTCATGAAATTTGGCGAATACATTGAGACCAATAAACGCGCAGCAGTTATTTTCCCTGAAGGTACACGAAGTAAAAACGGCATCCCCAAATCATTTCAAACAAAAGGCTTAGAGATTTTATTTAAAAAAATTCCTAATGCTTTAATTGTACCCATTTCTATAAATAATTCATGGAAAATGCTTCGTTATGGTAAATTCCCAATGGGTTTGGGTACTCATATTACTTTCACCGTACATAAGCCTTTAAAATTGTCTACCTTTACCAACAATAAAGAAGATTTAATAAATAGTATTGAAACTACTATAAAAGAGCACATACACCCTTAAAACATATAGATAGATGTCGTTAAAGAATGTTAGATTAGAAGTGATGCAGTTTTTGGAAAAAGACGTTGAATCTCTAATAAAAAAGTACTTAATTCCTATTGAAAATATTTGGCAACCAACAGATTTTTTACCAAATCCTGAAGGTGATAATTTTTTTGAAGAAATTACCGAAATTAGAGAACTCTCTAAAGAATTACCCTATGATTTTTGGGTTGTTTTAGTTGGTGATATGATTACCGAAGAAGCACTCCCTACTTACGAATCGTGGCTCATGGATGTAGAAGGTGTTAAACAACAAGACAGAGAGAACGCATGGGCAAAATGGGTGCGCCATTGGACTGGAGAAGAAAACCGCCATGGCGATGTACTTAACAAATACTTATACCTTTCGGGGCGTGTAAACATGCGAGAAATTGAAAAAACCACACAATACCTTATTGCCGACGGTTTTGATATTGGTACCGATAGAGACCCTTATAAAAACTTTGTGTACACGAGCTTTCAAGAGTTAGCAACCTATATTTCGCATAATCGTGTTGCTAAAATAGCAAAAGAAAAAAGCAATAAACAACTAGCCAAAATGTGTAAAATTGTTGCTGGCGATGAGATGAGACATCATAATGCATATTCTGAATTTGTTGAGCGTATTTTTAAAGTAGATCCTAGCCAAATGATGATGGCATTTCATTATATGATGAAACAAAAAATTACCATGCCTGCTCATTTTTTAAGAGAATCTGGCGATAAAATAAGTACCGCATTCGAAGAGTTTTCTAATACCGCACAGCGTATTGGTGTTTACACTTCTAAAGATTACGTAGATATTTTGCAAAAACTAATTGTACGTTGGGAAATTGATAAAATAAGTAATCTAACCGATGAAGCTGAAAAAGCCAGAGACTATTTAATGAGACTTCCTGATAGGATGTTACGACTAGCAGACAGAGTTAAAATTCCAGAAAACTCGTTTCAGTTTAAGTGGGTTGAGCCTGCTGTAATTAAGTAGTATTCAATAATTTAAATTATCTAAAAACACTTAAAGTTGAAATATACGTCATTCTGAACTTGTTTCAGAATCACATAACAGCCCTAATTTTATGTTCTAATGAGACCTTGAAACAAGTTCAGGGTGACTAGTTTTATAAAACTCTAACACACATCTGTTTAATTTATAATTCAGTGCTTTTACAAACCAAAAGGAATTTTTATTTTTACCAAATATGTCTTCCAAAGAAACAATAAATAAAACCATAGTTTTTGTAAAAGACACCCTTGCCAATGCTGAAGGTGGGCATGATTGGTTTCATATAGAGCGGGTGTATAAAAATGCATTACTAATTGCTAAAACAGAACCTGTTGATGAATTTGTAGTATCGCTTGGAGCTTTATTGCATGATATTGCCGATAGCAAATTCCATGATGGTGATGAAACCGTTGGACCTAAAATAGCCCGTGAGTTTTTATTCAAACTCAATGTAGATTCTACTATTATTGAACATGTTGTAAATATTATTGAAAACATTTCTTTTAAAGGGGGTAATGAAGCTCAAAAGTTTAAATCGGCAGAATTAGATGTGGTACAAGATGCAGATCGATTAGATGCTATTGGTGCTATTGGTATTGCACGTTGTTTTAATTATGGCGGTTTTAAAGACAGGCAACTTTACAACCCAGAAATTAAACCAAATCTTAATATGAGTAAAGCTGAATATAAAACATCAACGTCTCCAACTATTAATCATTTTTACGAAAAATTATTGCTGTTAAAAGATAGAATGAACACTAAAACGGGGAAGCAAATTGCTTTAAATAGGCACATTTATATGCAAAACTTTTTAGACCAATTTTATAACGAATGGCATGGTAAAGCCTAAAATAATTTTAACTGCCCATCTTTAAATTGCTCGTGCAAATCTACATTTAATTTAGGCATTCGTTTATCTTTAAAATATTTCTTTCTGGCTAGTCTAACTAAAGTATTTATCTGTTCTGCTATTTTACCTTCGCATCGCATTCTGGTTCCGTAGCGGCTATCGTTTAATGTTCCACCGTGGCAATTTTCTATTTGGTGTAATACTTTTTCGGCTCTGTCTGGCATGGTTTTATGTATCCAATCTGAAAAAATTTGCCCAATAGCACCATTAAGTCTTACAATGGTATGCGCTATACCTAAAGCACCATGTTCTGATGCTGCTTTTGCTAATGGTAAAATTTCATGACTATTTATAGATGGAATAATAGGGGCTAGCATCACGTTAACTGGAATACCATTTTCACTTAATATGCTTACCGTTTCTAAACGCTTTTTAATAGTTGCTGTTCTAGGTTCTAAAATACGTCTGGTATCTTCAGATAGTGACGTAATAGAAATATTTACACCAATCAAGTTTTCTTTTGCTAACGGCTTTAAAATATCTAAATCGCGGCATATTAAAGCATTTTTTGTAATGATAGCAACAGGATGTTTGTACTTTAAAAACACCTTTAAACATTCTCGTGTTATTTTAAACTGTTTTTCTGCTGGTTGGTAACAATCGGTATTTCCAGACATTACTATGGGGTGTGCTTTCCAACACTTCTTTTTTATTACTGCTTCTAACAATTTTGGGGCATCTTTTTTAACCATAATTCGACGCTCAAAATCTAAACCCGCACTATACCCCCAATATTCGTGAGAATTTCGGGCATAACAATAAATACAACCATGTTCGCAACCTTGATACGAATTCATGGAGTACATCATCCCAATATCTGGACTTTCAACTTTATTAACTATCGTTTTAGGAAAAACCTCTAAATACAAGGTTTTATTTTTATCGCTTTCTTCACCTTCCTTTTGACAAAACTCTAAAAAATCGTCACGCATTTCATGACTTAATTCGAAGAAACGATTGGGGACATTTAGTTGAGCACCACGTCCTTTTATGGTAGATTTGGGGTTCATAATATTTATAGTTTTGAATGTAAAGGGGAATACCTAACCCTATAAAATTAGATATTATTTTTAATGAAAACTGTTAAAACAACTATGGGTTATTAACAAAATATTGAGTTGGATTAAGCTTGAATTTGACAGAAAAAACAGCTATATTCGTTTAATGATTGATAAAGTTTACTTCATGCTGAATTTGCATAAGTATGAAACACAACTTTATTTTTATACCCTAATATAATTATTCACAAAAATTATGAATAAATGACAATAAAAGAAGCTATTTTAAAAGTATTAGAAGATAACATTGGTTCTTTCACATATTTAGAAGTTCTGAAAATGATTGATGAAAAGAGTTATATTGATTGGGGAAACGCAAAGACTCCTTCTGATACAATTGGTGCACAATTAGGTCATTTTATTAGGCAAAACGATTCAAGAGTTAAACGTGTAAAAGGGAAAAAGGGATTTGAATGTTATTTAGCCAAATATGAAGGTGAGTTAAATCTTTCTGAAGTTGTTGAAATAGAATCTTTGTCTAAAAAACCTGCTTCAAAAAAATACCAAGAAAGAGATTTACACAAACTTTTAAGTTCTTACTTGAAAAGTCAAAATGTCTATTCAAAAACAATATTTCACAAAAAATCTGCAAACAGTAAAGATGACCACCAAAAATGGATACATCCAGATATGCTAGGAATTGATTTTTTGAATCTCAAAAATGCTTCAAGCAATGCGCTATTAAAAGTAATAAATAAAGCTGACGCATTTAACTTAATATCATATGAATTAAAACGGGAAATAAAGTCCGATTACGAATTGAAAAAATGCTTCTTTCAAGCCGTTTCTAATTCAAGTTGGGCTAATTATGGATATTTAGTTGCTTTTGAAATAAGTAAAAATCTAATGAATGAAATGGAAAGACTAAACCAGTCTTTCGGAATAGGAATTATAGAGTTAAACGGAAATCCTTATGAAAGTAAAGTTTTGTTTCAACCAACTTACAAAGAATTGGATTTTAAAACAATGGATAAGTTGTGCGAAATCAATTCTGAATTTGAAAAGTTTATTGGACAAACTGAAACTATGTTAATTGCTCCTGAAAAATATATAAAAGGAACAAAAAAAGAATTTGAAAGTTTCTGCGATGACTATTTTAAAACAGATTCAGAAATTGAAAAGTATTGTAAGGAAAAAAACATACCACTAAACGAAGAAGAAAAAACGGTATAGAATACTGTAAAATTAATTATCATGCATGAATCTGCTGCCTATTATAACAACGTCTTTTTACATTCTACTTCAACCCTCTTAAAACCAAAACAGGAATTGAGCTTGAAAAATCCTTTTTCAATATTACATTTTTCTCCCATTTCTTTGTAAAAAATCCTCTTTTACGTCTTACCACACATAGTAAATCTGGGCTATGCGATTCGAAATGCTGTAAAACACCTTGAAATGTTGTAGCGTTTTCTGTTTCCTTAATATTGTTAATTATACTGCTTAAATTTTCTTTAACATCAAAATCGCCATCATTATAGTAGGGTGTTTTTACCAATAATAAATTTAAAACAACATTAAATTGATGTTTAATACTAAGTAAAGGTTCTAATGCATTTTCCTTTTTTATAATAGCCGATTTAATTGCCAATAAAGCTTTGTTAAATGGTTTAAACGTATAGCCTTCAGGTACTATTAGTGCGGGGATATTAGTTTGTTTAATTATTTTCCCAGATGTTCTTCCTAAAAAAACTTCATCTTTTATAGAGTTTGTTCTAGGTTCTACTAAAATTAAATCGACATGTCCTACTTTACATGCTAACTCTAAAGTATCTACTAATTTTCCTTTTAAAGTTTTAACAACAACATCAACACTTTTGGTGTCTATCTTAGAAACCAGATCATTTAAAAAAGTTCTACTTTCACGTTCAATAATCTGATCGACACTAATCATAGTTCCTGCCTTTGTATAAACATTATACACCTGTACAATATAAAGTTTTGCACCAAAAGCTTCAGCAAAATCTACAGCATACTGTAAATGACTTAAAGCATTTTTAGATGAGCCAACGGGAACTAAAATATTCTTCATAATAAATAATTTAAAGACTAAATTTACAGCAATATTTATGCAAAAGTAAACATTAAAAATGATTCGGAAAGGAACGCTTCAAGATATAGATAGGATAATAGAAATAACTAAAGCTTGTGCCAAAACCATGATTAAAAATGGGATTTACCAATGGAACGCGCACTATCCTAACGAATTGGCATTTAAAAATGATGTTTTAAGAGGTGAGTTATATGTTTTAGAAGATACCGCTCAATTAATTGGATGTGTGGTTATTTCAACATTTATGGACAACGAATACATACCCATTTCTTGGTTAACAGAAAGCAATAACACTATTTATATTCATCGTTTAGCTATAAACCCTAAACATCAAGGTAAAGGGTATGCTCAAAAATTAATGACATTTGCAGAGCGTTTTGCTAGAGAAAACAATTTCCCTTCGGTTAGATTAGATACCTTTTCTAAAAACCTTAGAAATCAAAAAATTTATGAAAAACGCGGTTATAAACGCTTAGGGGAGATACACTTTCCTAAGCAGAGTCCTCATCCTTTTTATTGTTACGAACTTGTATTTTGAACAGTCAAATAAGTTTTAAAAATATAAATAAGCTTGCAATTCCAGCATTAATTTCTGGAATATCAGAACCTGTTTTGTCTTTAACCGATGCCGCTATAGTAGGTAACATATCTATAAATGCAACCGAATCGTTAGCAGCAATTGGTATTGTTACCACATTTATGTCTATGCTCATTTGGGTTTTAGGGCAAACACGAAGTGCTATTTCGTCTATTGTATCACAATATGTTGGAGCCAATCAAATAGATAAAATTAAAAACCTTCCAGCCCAAGCTATTTTTATAATTACATCGTTAAGTGTTTTAATCATTATTGGAACATATCCTATAGCTCAACACATTTTCAAGCTATACAATGCTTCAAATTTAATTTTAGAATACAGCGTAGTTTACTATAAAATAAGAGTCTTTGGGTTTCCTTTTACCTTATTTACAATTGCTGTTTTTGGAGCATTTAGGGGGCTTCAAAACACGTATTACCCTATGGTTATTGCTATTATTGGAGCATTGGTTAACATTGTTTTAGATGTTGTTTTAGTTTATGGAATTACTGGGTTTATTTCTCCAATGCATATTAAAGGTGCCGCTTATGCCAGTGTTATTGCCCAATTTATTATGGCATTTTTAGCTGCATATTTTTTACTTAAAAAAACAATTATTCCATTAAAACTAAGTTTTCCTTTTAATAAAGAGATTAAACGTTTTATTGGCATGATTCTTAATCTTTTTGTTCGTACTGTGGCATTAAACGTTACACTTTATTTTGCTAGTGCTTTTGCTACCAGTTATGGTGCGCAATACATAGCTGCTTATACCATAGCTATTAATTTATGGTTTTTAGCTGCTTTTATTATAGATGGCTATTCCAGTGCTGGAAACATATTATCGGGCAAATTATTTGGCGCAAAACAATACCATTTGCTTATAATTTTAAGTAATAAACTCATTAAATATGGTATAGTAATGGGGGCTGCAACAGGGCTTTTGGGAACCTTTTTATATTACCCATTGGGGGCACTCTTTACAAAAGACCAAGAGGTTTTAGCTGCTTTTTATAATATATTCTGGCTGGTATTAATAATGCAGCCATTTTGTGCCTTAGCCTTCATTTTCGATGGTATTTTTAAAGGTCTTGGTAAAATGAAATACTTACGTAATCTATTATTAATCTCTACATTCTTAGTATTTCTACCAGTATTATTCTATCTAGACTATTTAAATTATAAGCTACATGCTATTTTTATAGGCATTATGTTATGGATAATTGTTAGAGGATTTCCATTAATTATAAAATTTAGAAAAATATTTATTCCGCTTTCACAAAACAACTAACTTTGTACAAGCAAGCACAAATAATATGCAACTAGTCTTTACGTTTTTACAGCAGGTAGAAATTATTGAAGGAAAAATACAAAACGCTCCAGATAAGGGTTACGAAATAGGTGTTTTTATAGGTTCAATACTCCCGTTTGTTGTATTAGTACTTATAGCATATGCCATTTATTATTATAACAAAAAACGTTTAAATAAAGAGTAAAATGGGTGGAAACATACTTTTTTTATTACTAGCAATCGTCTTAATTGTTATTTATTTTTACAATAGAAACAAACGACGCTAATGAGCAATATTCGAATTACAAAACAATTTTCTTTCGAGACAGGTCATGCCCTTTATGGGTACGATGGCAAGTGTAAAAATGTACATGGGCACAGTTATAAACTATCGGTTACTGTTTTTGGAAAGCCCATCACAGACCATACAAATGTAAAATTTGGAATGGTTATCGATTTTGGCGATTTAAAAAAAATTGTGAAGGAAGACATCGTAAACATATTCGATCATGCCACTGTATTTAACAAAAACACGCCGCATGTAGAACTGGCTAAAGAGCTTGAAGATCGAGGTCATAATGTGCTTTTAGTAGATTATCAACCAACTAGCGAAATGATGGTTATCGATTTTGCAAAAAAAATAAAAAAGCGGTTGCCAAATCACATTTCATTGCATTCCCTTAAACTTCAAGAAACAGAAACCTCGTTTGCCGAATGGTTTGCTTCCGATAATATTTAGGGCGTTCCCTTTTAGGTCGGGCTTTTCGCTATATCTTTTTATTTGGGCATTTTGGCTACGCTCAATGTCCAAATAAAAGGATAAGTTTATCTTGAGCGGAGTAGAAGGACTTCAATCCCTAGCGTATAAGGCTAACTTTAATTAATATTACAAATTCATAATAGTGAAATTACTGTCTTCGCAGGAATTATTTATATTTACAACATGCAAATTCCACAAGGAAAAAAAATATATTTCGCATCCGATAATCATTTAGGAGCACCAACACACGAAGCATCCCTTCCTCGCGAAAAAAAGTTTGTCGCTTGGTTAGACCACATAAAAAAAGATGCTGCTGCCATTTTCCTTTTAGGCGATTTATTCGATTTTTGGATGGAGTATAAAAAAGTAGTTCCAAAAGGGTTTACACGAACTCTTGGAAAACTAGCCGAAATTAGTGATTCTGGAATTCCAATCTATTATTTTGTTGGCAATCACGACCTTTGGATGAACGGCTATTTTGAAGAAGAACTCAACATTCCTGTTTACCACAAACCCAAAACGTTCACCTTTAATAACAAAACCTTTTTTATAGGTCATGGCGATGGTTTAGGCCCTGGAGATAAGGGCTATAAACGTATGAAAAAAGTGTTTACAAACCCTTTTTGTAAATGGCTATTTAGGTGGCTACATCCAGATATTGGTGTGCGTCTTGCTCAGCATTTATCGATAAAAAACAAACTCATTTCTGGAGATGACGATGTTACGTTTCTTGGTGAAGACAATGAGTGGTTAGTACAATACTGCAAACGCAAACTTGAAAGTAAACATCACGATTATTTTGTATTTGGCCATAGGCATTTACCATTAAATATAGACCTTAATGAACAATCTAAGTACATTAATCTTGGTGATTGGATTTCGTATTACACTTATGGTGTTTTTGATGGGGAGCATTTGGAATTGAAAACGTATTAAAGTGGGCAATTAATTGCGGGATTTAAGTAGTTACATTTCAGTTTCCCAACTAATTGGGTTTAGTATTATGATGTTAGTAGCGGAGTAATACAACTTGTTCCAAAAAACCAATATACTCATGATAAATGGGATTTCTATAATGGAAAGAACAATGGGTATTTCTCTGTTTTTACAGAAGACGTATCGGAGATTTCTTAAAAATAGCATACACAGGAAAATGGTCGCTATAGCCACCTTTGTATTTTTTACCAACATAGGTTCTAAATGGAGTGCCTTTATATTTTCCGTCAAAGAGTTTTAAAAATTCTTCATCAAAAATATTAGCTTTATAATATTCAAATTCGTCGTCTGCACTTTCAAAAAAATTAGTTGAAAACAATATTTGATCGAATAAATTCCATTGTCTATTGTAGTTTGTTGTTCCTCTATTATACGATCGTAGTGTTTCCATAGGATTGTATAAATTGTACGTGTTCACTAACTGCTTAATACTGGCATTAGATGGGTCGTCATTAAAGTCGCCAATTACAATAATTTTAGAATCAGGATTATTTTTTCGTAACGCCGTAATAATTTCACCAACCTTATTAGATGAAGCCATCCGTTTATGTTCAGTTTCTTTTTCGCCTTCTCGTCTAGACGACCAGTGGTTTACTAAAACATCAATACGCTCGCCATCAAGTAACCCCGAAACAAGTAAGATATCGCGCGTATAGTCGGGAGATCCATCGTCGTCTGTTAAGTGTATGGTAAAGGTTTCAGAAGTTATAACTTTAAAAGCCGTTGTGTCGTATAATAAGGCAACATCAATACCACGTTCATCTAACGAATCGTAATGCACATAGCTATAATGACAATCTTTTAAATGTTTTGATGCGATAAGATCTTCAATAGCTGTGGCATTTTCAACTTCTGCAAGCCCAACAATTGCTGGATGTTTTCCCGTTTCTTTCCACCCAATATTAGAAATGGCAAACCCTAATTTTCTAAGTTTATTATCATAACGTTTAGGGGTCCATTTTTTTACTGAAGTAGGCAGAAAATCATTATCGTTAGTGTGTTTATCGTCGTATAAATCAAATAAGTTTTCCAAATTGTAGAATGCAATAGTTTGCATATCATCCCGAACAGGAATATCTTTAAAAGCGTCTGTCATAAATCAAAAATAGGCTTAAAAATATAAAAATTAAAATGGTTGCAATTATGTAACTTTGTACAATATTTATTTATATGATAGAAAAGAAAGACATCGCTTTAGAAAGAGCCGTTTTGATTGGGATTATTACTAAAGATCAAGATGAAGTAAAATCTAAAGAGTATTTGGATGAGTTGGAGTTTTTAACGTTTACAGCAGGCGGATATGCCATAAAGCGTTTTACTCAAAAAATGGATATGCCTAATCCTAAAACTTTTATTGGAACAGGGAAAATGGAAGATGTGCGCCAGTTTATTGAAAATAATGATATAGGTACAGCTATTTTTGATGATGAATTATCGGCAGCACAAGAACGTAATATTAGTAAAATTCTTGATTGTAAAGTCTTAGATAGAACGAATTTAATACTCGATATTTTTGCACAACGAGCGCAAACCAGTTATGCTAGAACACAGGTAGAATTAGCGCAATGCCAATACTTATTACCACGATTAAGAGGTATGTGGACGCACCTCGAACGTCAAAAAGGAGGTATTGGAATGCGTGGACCAGGAGAAACCGAAATTGAAACAGATAGACGTATAGTACGCGATAAAATTGCGCTGTTAAAAGACCGCATAAAAACAATTGACAAGCAAATGGCGGTGCAACGTGGTAATCGTGGTAAAATGGTTCGTGTAGCACTTGTAGGTTATACAAATGTTGGAAAATCTACTCTTATGAATGTTGTTAGCAAAAGTGAGGTATTTGCTGAAAATAAGTTGTTTGCAACATTAGATACCACAGTTAGAAAAGTAGTTATTCAGAATTTACCATTTTTATTAAGTGATACTGTTGGTTTTATTAGAAAGCTTCCCACACAATTGGTTGATAGTTTTAAAAGCACCTTAGACGAAGTTAGGGAAGCCGATTTATTGTTGCATGTTGTTGATATTTCGCACCCTAATTTTGAAGAACACATTGCTTCTGTAGAAAAGATTTTAGGTGAAATAAAAAGTGGTGATAAACCAACTATTATGGTGTTTAATAAAATTGATGCTTACCAAGCAGAACCTTTTGATGAGACCGATTTGATAGCAGAACGTATTGGAGCCAATTACAGTCTTGAAGAATGGAAAAGAACTTGGATGAGTAAAGTTGGTAATAATGCCTTGTTTATTTCGGCCTTAAATAAACAGAATTTAGAAGATTTTAAAAAACGTGTTTACGATGAGGTTAGGGAAATTCATGTTACCCGATTCCCGTATAATCATTTTTTATATCCAGATTATAATTATGAGGATATGAAGTAAAACCGCCTATGTATTAGCTGTTTTTTTACAATGATAAATATATTCTGTAAACAAGTTTTTGTTTGAAGTCATTTCGCATTCCTCAAATATTTTTTGAAACTTTTTAAAATTGAATTTAGTATATAAAACTTGGCTATAGTATGCATTATTCTCTAAAAGATCGTAAGCGTCTTGTATAATAGCCAAACCTTTTTCTTTGCTAAAGAAAGAAAATGGAATTGAAGATATTACAGTATTTATATCTTGCTGTATATGTTTTTTTAAGTTTTGGGCCCCATCATTAATAATAATAAGTCTATCGTCTGAAATAATACTTTTAACGTGATTGCAAAAACTTTCCTTTACTTCAAAAGCATATAATTTTGATGTTGGAGCTATGGTATTTAATATTTCTTTAGTGATATTACCATGTCCCATTCCAAATTCGACAATAATTTTATTTTCTTCTTTTGAAATGTTTTTACAAATATCAATTTCAACTTGTCTACTAGTTTCAGATATGGCTCCAGTAACCAATAAATTTTTAGCAAATGCTATGGATGTTTTAAGTTTTTGATTCATTTAATTTAACTAATAGCGTATTATCTAAATTTCATGTCCCAAGATAATGAAAAGGAATAAATCCAGAAGTATGAACCAGGGTTAAAACTAATTTCTTGATGTGAAATTCCTGATTGAATTCCCCAATAGTTTTTATTGTTTTTAGATGAAAAATAATAGCCTAGATTGAATTTTTGAGAATTAAGATTTATAATTGAATCTTCATTGTTTTCAAAATCAAACCTATAAATGTCTGGAGAAAACCCCATACCAGCATCTATACTAAAATAATTGTTAGCATCTCTTCTGTATTTTCTATAACTTAATGTCCCCGATTTACTTGCAGCAGGTTCTCCTGGGGTTACATAAACTCTAAAAGACCAATAACTATTTCCGCTATACCATCCTACAGAACCAGTATAAATATTAGTAATCCCACTACTATATTTTAAAGCTCTAAATCCAAGAGAGGCTTCGAAACTTTTTGGTAACGATTTGTGTAACTCTGCACCATATCTTATATCTGGATATAAAAAGGAATTAGATACTCCAAAGTTCATATATGCATATAAGCCTTTTGCTATTCGAGGATACATATCAATTTCGAATTGAGCGCCATTAGATGCAAACCTTCTACTAAAGTTAATTTTACTATGAATACTACCATATTTTGTATTTCTAACGTACTTTAATAAATAATACTGCATGGGGTCGAATACTTCAGAATAAATATCAACCGAAGCTTTTAGTCCTATAGTGTTAAGGCTTAACTTATCTATTAAACTAGCTTTGTAAGCTTTTGTTTTTTCATGATCTGGATTGTCTTTTAATATTTTATTAATGGTTAATAAAGCTTCTTCATGGTTATCTGTAGCGTCTTCAGCACTTGCTTTTAAATACAAGATGTCTGGATTTTTTGGAAAATATTTTAAGGCTTTATCACTCATTTCTAAAGCACTAAAAGCTGCTGTTCTCCATAGTTCGTTTTTAATAGCAGCTTGCCAAGTATCTAATCGTTTAGGGCTTTTTTTAAGTATATAATCAAATTCTTTTTTTGCTTTTTTATAATCACCATCCCAAGAATAAGTGCTTGCCAAAAAGGATCTTATATCATGATAATCTGGATATTTTGTTAGAATTAGTAATAAAGAATCTTGAGCTTGTTTGCGTTGTTTATTAAATGCTAATTTGCGGGCAACCTCAAAAGCTTTGTCGGGGTCTCCATTAAACACTTTTGTTTGAGCATAAGAAAAAGAACTTATTAAAAACAATATTAAAATTGATTTGCGCATAATATATTTGGTTACCTATTTTAAGGCTTTTTTAAAAGTTTTATATTCAGAGACATTTGGATAGATTTTAATTAAGCTATCTACTATTTTTTTAGATGTATTAATACGATTCATTCGGTTGTAAGCTTTAGCCATTTTAAAACTTATTTCAGGATTTGTTAAGTCATTATTAATAGCTTGATTAAAAATGCTTATAGATTTTTTTTCTTGACCAGACCACCAATACATATCTAAAATCGCCAAATAAGCATCATCATAATAAGGAGATCTTTTAAGAGCGTTTAATAAAACAGATTCAGATTCTCTATAATTTTGTTCCCAAGCTAAAGTTCTTCCTTTTAGTATTCTAGCATCTGTGTAATTTGGAAACTCATTTAAAATATAGTCGCATAATAAACGTGTAGTATCATATTGTTTTTTTTGAGACAAATCTCTAGCTGTTAACAATAATTCATCAAATGTTTTTTCTTTTGAATATTGGCTAATCTCTGCTAATTGTTCTTTAGAAAATTTAGTTTTTGGTGTTATATAAATATTAAGTGAATCTGGAAAAATTTTGTTGTGTTGTGTAACATAGGCATTCATTTTTTTAAAAGCCATTAAAGAATCTGAAATGGTTTTTAAAAGACCATCTTCATGTACTTTATAAGTTCCAAAATTCTCATTTATTTTGAATAATTCTCCATCAGAATAAAAATAGTTTTCATAAATAAAATCATTTATATTTCCTTTGTACCGCATTAAAGGTATTTTTTTAACGTTTCTAAATTGTTTTACAGTGTCTAAGCCACTACCCATCCAAGCGGTATTTTCTATGGGTTTAAACTTGTAATTGTTTGTTAAAAAACGTAATACACTAGGGGTTACATCCCAATGAGATGAAATTGACTTAAACTTTTCTGATGTTTTTAATAAGGGACTGTAAATTAAAAACGGAACGTGAAACCTGCATAACTTATCTTTTTGTTCAATAGGAATAAGTCTGTGATCTCCAGTAATTATAAAAATGGTATTTGAATAATCGGGTCTTTTTTTATAGTCCTCCATAAAATTTTTAATGGCATTATCTGTAAATAATAAACAACCAAAAATATCTTTATGATTTTCAATTTTATTTTCTAATGCTTCCGATTTATCTAAGTTTTCGAGTCGTTTTTCAACTTCATCCATGTAAACTTCCTTATTTGGATATTCAAAAGGCTCGTGAGAAGACAGTGTCATTACAATATCGAGTCTGGGTTGTTTTTCAACATTTAAAGAAGAAAAGGCTTTTTTAAAAATTTCACTATCTGGATATCCCCAAGAAAACCCACCATCGTTACTTGCCGTTTTTGTATAACTAGGACCGTATTTATTTTCGTCTATTAAATTATCAATGCCGTTATACTCTAAGAAATTAATTTTTCTGTCAAAGCTAGATGGTCCTCCAGAGTAATAATTGGTTTGATATCCATTGGCTTTTAAAACACTTATTAAGGATGCGTGAGAAGGTGTGTCTGTTAACTCCAAAAACCCTTTTTCACCGTATGGTAGGGAACCAAATAATGATGGTAGTATTCCAAAAGATCGCCCTGTAGTACTTACAAAATTATCCCAATATAAGGCATGGGGTATAATAGAATCTATATACGGCGTAAAACCGCTAAAAGCATTGTTGTTTACAAACTCACCACCTAAACCTTCAACTACTATTACAACAATATTTGGTTTTTCGTCTTTCGTATTAATAAATGAGGATAATACATCTTTTGATTGATTATAAGGTTTTAATAACGGGTAATCGCTACGTTGTGAAAAATTAAATGCATTTAATTGGCTTTTTTCATTTTGAAAAGCAATGATATTATCGACAAAAAAAACAATTTTGTTTTGATGTTTTGCTTCAAAAGTATTTGAGAAAATTAATTTAATACTTCCAAAAAAGAGTATAATAATTAAACTTACTCCTTTTAATTTATTTGTAGATAAACGGTTTTTTAACAGAGCATAGAATACAAAGAATAATAATGGAAAAATTATAAAAGGTAGAAAATAAGTAAAAGAAATAGATTCTGATACTGAAACTGTACTAAAGGCATCATCAAACGAATAGCCTAAAATATCTGCACCTAAATTTAACATCGTGGTAATACTATACTTTACTAGTGAAAATTGAGCGAGTATAATGAATATAAAAAGGATTCTTATTATTGTAAAAGCATATTTTTTTATAAAAATATGTAAAAGTAAATACAAAGGAAAAACGGTTAAACCTATTAAAAAACATGCCCAAAAATCGTTTGTGAATTTTAAAAATAGGGCTCCAATTATATTGGTTGTATAGGATTTTGATAGAAAGACTTCAGTCAGTCCAATTAACCAAAAAACAACAATTAAAGATGCGATCGCACATAAATAAATAAAAGCATCAATATTTTTAAAATTAAGTTTCATGTATTATTAATTAAGTCATTTTTTGTTAAGTAGTAGTTAAGCCTTTTCGCACCATAGATCCCCATTTCTTTTTCCTGTTAAAATAGTAATCGTAATTCCCTTTTACAGCAGCATATAATATAAAAGGGTGTAATATAAAAGGCTCTAAGGCACTTAATAAAATTAATTTAAAACCTGTGCCTTTCTTTTTGTATTGATGAAATGTAAGTTCTTCTGAATATATAGCAACAATAGAGAACAGTACAGAAAACATGTATGCTAATATTAAGAATGATAAAGCATATTCCCACTTAACCTCTCTTAAAGCTACTAAAATGATAAAGTACACTAAGCCAACAGCTTCAATTAAAGGAGCTAGTCTTTCAAAAATTAACCAATACGGATAACTTAATAACCCGAAGGTTCCATAATTTCTGTTAAACCCTATTTTCCTGTGTTTATTTAAAGTTTCTATAGTACCTCTAGTCCATCTGTTTCGTTGTGATATAAAAATTTTGTAAGTGTCTGGGGCTTCAGTCCAACATAAAGGATCAGGAATGTAAGAGACTCTGTATTTTTCTCCTTTTTCTTCCATATAGCGTCTCATTCTCACAATAATTTCCATGTCTTCTCCAACGGTTTCAGTGTCATATCCTCCAACTGCAATAGCAGTTTCTTTATCTAAAATACCAAAGGCTCCAGAAATTACAAGTAAACCGTTTAATCTGCTCCATGCCATTCTTCCTAATAAAAAAGCTCTTAAATATTCTAAAATTTGTGCTTGAACTAATAAGTTTTTTGGCAGATTTACATCTATTAATTTACCACCACGTATAATACAAGAGTTTGCTATTCTAATAACACCACCAGCAGCAATTACTTTGGCATTGGTTACTTCTAAAAAAGGTTTTATCATTTTTTGTAAAGCATCTTCCAAAAGCAGGCAATCTACATCAATACAAGCAACGTACTTAGTTTTGCTAATATTTAACCCCATATTTAGTGCATCTGCTTTTCCGCCATTTTCTTTATCAACCACCATAAGTTTTTCAAAAGCAGGGTTTTTAGATTTAAAAACACCTGTACGTAGTGGTTTTGTTTTAATTTTATTATTTATAATAAAATCGATTGCCTCTAAGTCGTAAGTAGCAATTAGTTTTTCTAAACTATCATCTGTACTACCGTCGTTAATAATAATTACTTTGTAGTTTACATAGTGATTAGATAGTAGAGACCTCACATTTTCAACAACATTAAGGCTTTCATTATATGCGGGAGCTATAATGGTTATTGATGGAGACATGGTAGATGATAAAATATCTTTGTAGTTTACAAAACTATTTTTTTTAAGATATTCTAGAGTTTCTTTTCCAGAAATAACAGAAAGTACTATATAAGATGTAATAGCAAAAAAAGCATATGCAAAAAATATGTAATGGAGAATTTTTAAAATTATTTGAAGCGTACTAGTATCCATAATTTATATGTTTTTTACAAATTTGAAAATTTCAGGATTACTTTTCTTAGAAACTTTTTTATTTAAGCCCATGAATTTATCTAGGTTTATAGATTTTAATATTTTAAGTGCTAATAGCTGTATTTCGAAGTTTTTATGAAATAAATGTTTTTCAACAAAAGGCTCGTCAGATGGAACCACTAGCTTTTCTAGTAAGCCAAAGAAGCTAATTTGTTCTTCTAAACTTAAATTGTTAAAGTTAGCTTTAAGCATTTCTTTAGCTTCAATGCCATATAAGTGTGTTAATACTTCTATTACTTGGAGCCTGATGGTTTTTTCGTTATGCGATAATAGTTCTATTAAAGTGTCTTTAACTTCAAACTGATTATAAATTTGAGCTAATTTTAAGGCAAATAAAACCACTGTATTGTTTGAAGATTTTAGCCAAGGTTTTATATCGCAAATTTGTTGATCATCAAACTTTTGTAGTGTTTCTAATAATTGTACTTGAGCCCATTCTGATAGTGGTGTTTTTAAATCATTAAGAAATGTTAACCCGTTAAATCGGAATAAGTTTACTAAATATAATTGAGTTTCTTTACGAACTTCGCTCCTTTGATGTGTTATAAATTTAGCAACGTCATCATGAGCTTCACCTATTTTAAATCGTGTTAATTCACCTATTCCTTTAGCAATAATATACCAGTTTTTATTTTTTAACCTGTTTTGTGCATAATTGTAAAGCCCTGTTTTAAAGTATAATGTTTTTATAGAATCTGACATTTCTCCAGAGACCTCATTCATTAAATTGTATATAATAGATATTATAATTTTACGATTAAACTTGGAATGAATAACTTTTTTTAACTTATTAATTATTAGTTCTTGTATTTCACTAATTTCATTAGTTTCATCACCAGAGTAAAGATATTCAATTAATAACGCCTCATAGTCAGCCTTTAACTTTACACGTATTTCATGTTTTTTCCTAAGAGACGATCGTATAATTTTTAAATATATAGTAAGAACAATAATGGCAGTAAAAAGAACACAGCTTAATATATAAGCTAACTGAACTAGAAAAGGAAATTTTTCTATATATTCTAATATACCGTTATTAATAATCATGCCATATTAATTTAATAACCTTTTAACTCTAATTATTAATTCGTTTGGGCTAAATGGTTTTCCCATAAAATCATTGGCTCCTAAATTAAAGGCTTTTAATACCATTTCTTCTTGACCTGCAGAAGAGAATACAATAATAGGTGTGTCTAAATCAAATTTTAATCTTACATGACTAATCACTTCTAAACCACTAATAAAAGGCATCATAATGTCTGTTATTATTAAATCAGGTTCTTCTGCTTCTATTAATTGAAGTGCTTCTTTTCCATCTACTGCGGCAAATAGATTATAACCTTCTTTTTCTAATCTAAACTTTAGTAGCAATGATAAGGTTGAGTTGTCTTCTGCTAAAACAATTTTCTTTTTAACCATAATGCATTTGTATTAAATAGTCATTTTAAGAGGGCAATATATTAAAAATAATCGTTAAAATACAAAAAAAATAGATAAAGTGTATTTTATTATAAAATTTGAAAGAATTTTATATCATTGTTAATTATGATTTAAATTACAGTAGATTACATTTTATACCATTTCTTGTTTGAAATTACTGTAAAAGAAATTGATGATTTTTTTCTTTATAGAAAACAGAAAAATAGAGTATAGCCTAAGTTACGGTTTCTTTTTATGTTGAAATAGAAAGGAGAAAAGTGCGATTTATTACAGTCATTTCAGATGAGAAATGGTATTAGTCAAAAAAAAAGCACTTCTTTTAAGAAATGCTTTTATATAAAAAATCGTTTTATTTTACTTTAAAACTTATAGCTTAAGCCTATGGTGTAGTAGGTTTGTAAATCGTTGTCTACATCATCAAAAGACGTTGCAATAACAGGTGTTTGAGCTAGTGCATAATTTAAAGCTTCTTGTTTGTTGCTTCTTAAACCAAAATCGAAACCAACACCAATCATTTTCCATAAGGTGTACCCAAAGGAGTTTGTCCAAGTCCAGTTAGATAAATTTGAAGATTTATAACTTTGGAACATAGATAAGTTTGTTTTAAAATTAATAGCTCCTATTTGCTTTGTATAATCTGCTACAATTTTTGCTCCCAAAGAAGATTCAAAAACGGTATCTCCGCTGCTAAACACAAAGTTATAGTTTAAAGGATGTATAACAACTATTAAATCTTGTATAGGAGTCCATGTAGCTCCAACACCTATATCTAAGTATCCAGGATCGTTAAAATTATCTAATAAGGTTGTTCTATATTCCATTAAACCAGAAATAGCTAATGTTTTATTAATATTTCTACCGTATAAAGATGAGATATTAAAAACATCAGTAGTTGGGTTAAAGCTATCATCATCTGTACTAATATCTTTATTATCTAACTTTACCCAATTTAAGTTTGTGGTTAAGCTATTTCTCCAAAAATATTTTTCTTGAATTTGGTTAGCATAAGCGTTTAAAGTAAAACCAATATTACCAGATGAGTTATTAGGTGCACCTTGTGCATACCAGTTATTAAAATTCGATAAACTTCCACCAATGGTACCAAAAGCACCTATTCTCCAACCTGGTAAGGCATCAATTTTAGCTTGTATTGCGTTTGCTTCTGCTTGTAAAGCATCGGCAGCAGCTTGTTTTTCTGCTTTTTGAGTTTGTAATTCCTCTTTAGTTTGTGCGTTTATTGAGATTATCCCAACAAAAAATACACATAATAATAATAGTTTTTTCATTTTGAATTTGAGTTATTTAATTTTTTGCAAATATAGGATTTAGACCCTTTATATGTTTTTAGGTCACAATAAAAATTACTTTTTTTCATTAATGTCCGATAAAAGAATACAGATTGTTTCGCTTTTAGAATCAAGACTAAAGACTTGATTGTAACTAATTGAAAAAACAGTATAAAACTCCTGTTTATTTTTTACATCTCGACATTATTAAGCTTTGTAAAAAACAAGGTGTATTGTTTTAAAGTGTTTTGAAGTTTAATGCATCTAACTAGTCTCAGTATTTTTAATCGGACACTAGTGTTTATTTTTGTAAAGAGGAACAGAAGAGCAGGCTTCTCCATACATAATGGATTTAGCAATAGGTTTTAGCTTATTTGAAAGCATAATATAAGCATTTTGGGGTACTGGTTTTTTAGAACAACCCTTAATGATAATAGGTTTGTTTTTGAATTCTGAAATATCTAAAATGGTTATAATGTCTTGATAGATTGCGGTTTCAAGAGTTTCTAAATTACCAATAACTACTTTTTTTGCCAAAGGTTGTAAATGAATACTTAGTAGCATAAAAGCCCAAGCAGGAATAATAGCATCTGTACTACAGGTTAATGCAACATAGCAATCTTGATATTGACTCCAATTGAATTCTGAAACGTGGTTTCTAAACTCTTTTTCGCGTAAAACGAAACCTTCAAACAACCAATCTTTAATATCAAAAAGTACACGTTTCCCTTCAGGATAATAATCCTCAAGATCTATAGTTACTAATTTGCTATTCGCAACGCGATTTATAATGTCGTCTTTCAAAAATGTTTGTTGTTAATGTTAGATAATATTACTGTAAAACTGCAACTAAACACTGCAAACTAATTTTAAAGCATCCCCAATTCCAACTTTGCTTCTTCACTCATTAAATCTTGTGTCCAAGGTGGATCGAAAGTAATTTCTACTTCGGCACTTTTTACATCGTTAAGCGATTTTACTTTTTCTTCAACTTCTAAAGGCAATGTTTCGGCCACAGGACAGTTAGGAGTTGTTAAAGTCATTAATATTTTTACATCGTAATCTTCATTTACAAATACATCGTAAATTAATCCTAATTCGTAGATGTCTACGGGGATTTCTGGATCGTAAATCGTTTTTAAAACGTTTACTATTTTCTCGCCTAGAGCGTTTGTATCTATAGTTGTTTCATTCATAATAAATTATTTTTTGTCATTCCCACGTAGGTAGGAATCTGTTTAATGGATTCCCGATGTCTCGGGAATGACAGTTTATATGAAACCAAAAGACTACTGTCTTTTGGAGTATTTTTTTCAATTCAATTGCGTTTGGTATGCTATAGCATACATTTTAAGTTGTTTTACCATACTTAGCAAACCGTTGGCGCGTGTTGGCGACAAATGTTCTTTTAACCCTATTTTATCAATAAAACCAGTATCTGCATTAATAATATCTTTTGGATGCTGATTTGAAAACGTTCGGATTAATATAGCAATAATGCCTTTAGTAATTATGGCATCACTATCGGCAGTAAATTCAATTTTATTGTCTTGCATTTCGGCATGAACCCAAACTTTACTTTGGCAACCTTTAATAATATTATCGTCGGTTTTATATTGGTCGTTAATTAAAGGTAAATCTTTACCTAAATCAATCATATATTGGTAGCGTTCTTCCCAATCTTCAAACATTGAGAATTCGTCAATTATTTCGTTTTGTATGTCTTCAATACTCACAGTTACAATTTTATGCAAAAATACGACAAGATATATTGCTATTCAATATTTTGAGGAATAGTTAACAGACATTACAATACGCTTAAGGTGTTAACACCAATTTCTTTTTTTGAAAAGGAATAGGGTAACTGGTAATCCAAACTTCATTTTTTAAATTTGGATCGCAATCGGCAGTTCCTAAAACAACCACTTCAACTGTTTTTCCAATCATGTCTTTAGTCACTGGAAAGTAATACGTGAAATTTTTATCGAAAATACATTTATCGCATACAGCAGCTTCCCAAGAGTTAGACGGGTAAGAAATACTTCTGTCTGGCGCGCCAATAATTTTGCCATCAACACGTAAAGCCGCATAAGCCCCTTCTTTGCCATGATATCCATTTAATGCCACAGCTAAATAACTGTTTTTATGCATTTCATTTATAGTAAATAATCCTGAAAAAGCTTTATCAAAATTCATTTCTTTATAATTCCCCAATAAATTAGAAGCTTTCCATTTTGAAGCATCTAGTTTTTTGCCTTTATAATACCCCGAAACTTCAGACAATCTATCTGCAAAGTCTGTAATTCTTACATAGCGTATTTTACCGCTATTTGATAAATCTAAGCTCATTTTAAGGTTGCCCATAAAAATAACTTTTTTCCAAGTTTTTAAATCTGAAGACACTTCGGCAATAATAGCTTCTTCAACGTTTCTTGGCATAAACGAATAGGTGTCTGGAGATGTAATATTTAGTTTGTCGATAAAAATAGGTTCACCAAAATCTAACCTAAAAGCCGCTTTTTTAATTTTTACAACTTTATCGCGATGCTTACCTACGTAAAAAGACGTGCTATAATTGTTATCAAATAAATTTTTATCCCAAACTCCTCTATCTACAAATGTTTTTTGATTAAAAAACGCATCTCTGGCCGCTTTTACTTGTGGTATTTTGGTCTCGCCAGAACGGAATAGCGAACGCACCTCAAAAGCATTACTATTTGCAGCGTAACAAGTGGTTTCGTATAAGGCTTCTGCATCAGTAGGGAAATCAACAGGTTTTAAATCGGTTAATTTTCTATGCCAAAACCGATTTAATTTTTCACCTTCAAAATTTACTTTTAACCATTTTCCTTTTAGTAATCTTGATACATTTTTATCATCAACTTTAGCCGATTTGAATGTACTAAAATCATTTAATTTTATACTAGAGGTGGTTCCAGAGTAACCTAAAACATTAATTTCTACAGGTTGTCCTTCAATATTTTTAACCACTTCATAATTTGTACCTAGTAAGCTTAAATCGTGATTGTTTGTATTAGAAACTTTAACCAAACAAGACCTAAATGGTAAAACGGTTACTGTTGTTTTGTTTCCGTATTTAAAGTTACCAATAACCTGTTCAAAAGGGTGATATTGTTTAACTTCTACAGCGTTATTAGAGGCTAGTAAACCAATACTTTCGTTTAAATCTATTTGATAGGTAATAGGTTGCCACGACAGGTTTTTTAAAACCAATAATCGGGTATTATTGTCTCCTCTAGAAATGGCATGCATACCATATTGAGCTTCTGGCAGTTTAATACCTTCAACTATAATATCTCTATATTGCTTATGAAGATTGAAAATTCTTGCCAGTTTTGAATATTCGTCATCTCTTAATAACCAGGGGTTTCCGTATATTTCTGGGGCTAGAATTAAATTTCTATGAAACGCCTGAAGAATTAAATCGTCTTCCCAATAATCTAAACACGATGAGAGACATACGCCGTGGTCTTCGGTTAAACGTTTCATACCAGGGGTATAACCACGAAGTAAATTACCAACACGATGATGCGTTGCTGTTCTATCGTTTTTTATATGCCCATCTACATAGGTTTCTACGCCTTCCCACAAAAAGGTAGTAGCGTGCGGTAAGCCTTTTTCGGTTAATGCTAATCTATGATTTAATAAAATAAGATCTGGTCTGTGTTTACGTGCTTCAATCATCATATTTATAAAAGCATCTTCTTTTTCGGGTCGTAATTGCCCACAAACTTGATCGAATTTAAATAGGTTAAAATCGTAATCTCTTACTAATTTAACCATCATATCTGTTCTGGCTTTTTCTTCTTTTGGAGTGTTACCAAAACCATCCGGACCTCCCCATAAACCTAATGTAAACCCTATATTTTTTGCTTCTTTATGTATGGGATCGAACCCATTAGGAAATTGAGTTTTAAACCTATTGGAGTTCATACTACCATAAAAAAGCCTACCATCTATAGCACCGGCATCAAAAGCATAAATATCTAGTTGCATACCGTACTCGTTTTTTAGCCATTTAAAAAAGTTAAAATTGATTAAGGTGTGCTCTTCTGTAGTGCCTTCATTAGTATTGTTTATCCAAGAAAAGTATTGTGCTTTGGCTGGCGTTTTTTCATCAGCTCCTGGAAAAACCGTTGAGGTGTTTTGCGATTTTACGATTAACGATACTAATAAAAATAGGGTAAGTGTAATGTTAGGTTTTTGCATTATGTTTAGGTTTTAAAAAACTCTAAATTAATGAAAATAAAAGAAAATTTATACAATAATTAAGACTTAAATACTCCTAAATAGACTGCTATTTAGCCCAACATTATTTTTGCTTTTTTTATACCTTCTACCAAAATATCTATCTCTGCTTTTTTGTTATAAAATGCAAATGAAGCCCTTACGGTTCCTGGGATACAGAAAAAATCCATAATAGGTTGTGCACAATGATGACCAGTACGAACAGCAATTCCTAATTTATCTAAAATGGTGCCCACATCGTAAGGATGAATACCTTCTAAATTAAATGAAATGACGGATGTTTTGTTTTTAGATGTTCCGTAAATTTTTAATCCATCTATTTGTGATAGTTTTTTGGTAGCATAGGTTAGCAGGTCGTTTTCGTATAAAGCAATAGCATTGAAACCAATACCATTCATATAATCTATAGCTGCTCCAAAGGCAATTCCTCCAGCAATATTTGGAGTTCCTGCTTCAAATTTATGAGGCAAATTAGCGTAAGTTGTTTTCTCAAAAGTGACTTCGGCAATCATTTCGCCACCACCTTGATATGGAGGTAATTTATTGAGCCATTCTTCTTTTCCGTAAAGCATACCAACGCCTGTTGGTCCGCACATTTTATGTGCTGAAGCGACATAGAAATCGACATCTAATTTTTGAACATCGGGTTTTATATGTGGGCATGATTGCGCACCATCAATTAAAACAGCAGCACCAACACCATGTGCTTTTTCAATAATATATTCAATAGGATTTATGGTACCTAAAGCATTTGAGATGTGATTTACAAAAACCAATTTTGTTTTTTCTGAAAGTAAATTGTTGTATTCAGCCATTTCCAACTCGCCAGCTTCGTTCATTGGGATAACTTTTAAAATAGCACCTGTACGCTCGCATAACATTTGCCAAGGCACAATATTACTATGATGCTCTAAAGCTGAAACAATAACCTCATCGTCTTTTTTTAATAGTGCTGAAAACCCATTTGCTACTAAATTAATACTATGTGTTGTTCCTGATGTTAGTATGATTTCATGAGAAAATTTAGCATTGAAATGATTTTGAATTTTAATACGTGCTTGTTCGTATAAATCGGTAGCTTCTTGACTTAAGGTGTGTACACCACGGTGAATGTTGGCGTTATAGTTTGAGTAATAGTATACAATAATATCTATAACGTGTTGAGGTGTTTGTGACGTTGCTGCATTATCTAAATACACCAAAGGTTTACCATTTACTTTACGTGAAAGAATGGGAAAGTCTTTTCTTATGTCGTTTACGTTGAACATAGCGTTTATGTCTAGCCCCGATAGAAACGGCATCCTTTTTTGAGGTACGAGAAAAAGATACAGTGGATAGCGGGAAATAGCTTCAAATAATTTTATAAATCGAAGCCAATATTTACTCCTAATTTATTGGCAATAATTTTAGTGATGCGTTGTTTCATTTCTGGAATTTTAACCGAACTCAATACGTTATTACTAAAGGCATACATTAAAAGGGCTTTGGCTTCTTTTTCTGGAATTCCCCGCGAACGCATATAAAACATAGCACTTTCGTCTAATTGTCCAATGGTGCAACCGTGTGAACATTTAACATCGTCTGCAAAAATTTCGAGCTGAGGTTTGGTGTTTATAGTTGCTTTATCGCTTATTAAAATATTGTTATTGGCTTGAAAGGCATTGGTTTTTTGTGCTTCTTTTTCAACAATTATTTTACCATTGAAAACACCTGTTGAGTTTTCGCCAAAAATGCCTTTATAGTCTTGATGACTTTCACAATTGGGTTCTATATGATGTACCAGGGTATTATGATCTACATGTTGTTTGTCGCTTAAAATAGTAACACCTTTTAATATAGAATCGATACGTTCTCCTTCTTGATAAAAGTTAAGATTATTACGTATTAATTTGCCACCAAAGGCAAATGTATGTACAGAGCAAATACTTTCTTGCTTTTGTTTAATAAATGTGTTGTCTATTAAAGAGGCATCTTTATTGTCGTTCTGTATTTTGTAATAATCAACAATAGCTCGTTTTTTAGCAAATATTTCGGTAACACTATTGGTTAAAACGGCATTATTTGTTAAACTTTGATGACGCTCTATGATTTGCACATGCGAATTCTCTTCTACAACAATTAGGTTACGTGGTTGTAACATAATTGCAGATTCATTTCCTGTAGAAAAGTGTATAATTTGAATTGGCTTTTCAACCAATTTGTTTTTTGGAATATGAATATAGGCGCCTTCGCTTGAAAATGCTGTATTTAACGATGGTAAGCTATCTTTGGTAGCGGCTTTATTAAAATAGTTTTCAATAATTAAGCGATATTTAGGCTTTGTTAGGGCTGCCGACATTAAGCAAACATCCATACCGTCGTGTGTAGTTTGCGATAGGTGTGAAGAGTACTTGCCATCTATAAACACAATTTTATAAGTATCTATATCGTAAAGAAAATACTTTTTAATGTTTTTGTATTCTAAGGCATTTTCCTGCTTTGGAAAAAGACTATAATCTTCTTTTAATATTTTGTTTAAAGAGGTGTATTTCCAAGCTTCTTCTTTTTTAGTTGGAAATCCTTTTTCTTCAAAAGCTTTTATAGCATCATTTCTAACATCGTGAACATAAGTATCAATATCTACTTTGTTCTCAAATACTAAAAAGGATGATAATAATTTTTCTTTTAAATCCATTGTGTCAGTCTTCAGTGATCAGTCTTCAGTAAGCAGTCAAAAAAAGCATTACTAAAACCGTATATTTTATTACTGTTTTATTTTGAATAGATTAGTAAGCGTAATCAGATATTGAGAAAGCGACTGCTAACTGAAGACTGAATACTGCATACTAACTAGGCATTTACTTCTTCTTTAATCCAATCGTATCCTTTTTCTTCAAGTTCGTGAGCCAATTCTTTTGTGCCCGATTTTACAATTTTACCATTGTATAAAACGTGTACAAAATCTGGAACGATATAATCTAACAAACGTTGGTAATGCGTTATAACAATAGTGGCATTATCTTTATTTTTTAACTTGTTAACACCGTTTGCAACAATACGAAGGGCATCAATATCTAAACCAGAATCCGTTTCGTCTAAAATGGCAAGTTTAGGTTCTAACATCGCCATTTGAAAAATTTCGTTACGTTTTTTTTCTCCTCCAGAAAACCCTTCGTTTAACGAACGTGATAAAAACTTCCTGTCTATTTCTAATAAATCTGCTTTTTCGCGAATTAATTTTAGCATGTCTTTGGCAGGCATGTCTTCTAATCCCTGTGCTTTACGCGATTCGTTTATTGCTGTTTTAATAAAATTGGTAACCGATACGCCTGGGATTTCTACAGGGTATTGAAATGATAAAAACACACCTTTATGAGCACGTTCTTCGGCTGCTAATTCATCAATGTCTTCATCTTTAAATTCAATACTTCCTTCTGTTACTTCGTATTCTTCTTTTCCAGCAATTACTGATGCTAAGGTGCTTTTTCCAGAACCGTTTGGCCCCATAATGGCATGAACTTCACCAGGTTTTACCTCTAAATTAATACCTCTTAAAATTGCTTTGTCGTCAACACTTGCGTGTAAATTATTTATTTTTAACATACTATTCGCTTCCTAATTTTACAACGTTATTTTCTTCAGATTTAGGTTTAGAAATATTTAGAATCTCTACTATTTCAACTTTATTTTCCCAAAGAATTTTATCATCTTTTTTGTTAGTGATTTTACCTCTTATTTCAACAGGAACCATATCTGTTGGTTCTTTTTTATATTTCTCTGCTAGTTTGTTTAACTCAAGCATTTTATCTGTAACAAATACACCATAAATGTTAGCATGAGTTTGTAATACGGCAGCATCTTTATAATAAACAAATTCTCCTTTTAATAAGGTTAATCCATCATTTTGTTTTTCTGTTTTTTCTTGACTGTCTGTACCTATTACCTCTTTTTGAACGTCTGATTTAGCGTCTTTTTTACAGCTTATTAATGCTGAAATACCAACTAATAGAGTTAATGCTATAAAAAATGTTTTTTTCATTTTCTTAATATTTTCGATTCAATTAATGAGATTCCTGCTTTTACTTCGACTGCGTTCAGTTAAACTAGGGAATGACAAAAAGTGACTACCCAACACTTCCTTCTAAACTTATTTCTAATAATTTTTGAGCTTCAACAGCAAATTCCATAGGAAGCTTATTTAAAACTTCTTTACTAAATCCGTTTACTATTAAAGCAATGGCTTTTTCAGTATCTATACCACGTTGATTACAATAGAAAATTTGATCTTCACCAATTTTACTAGTAGTCGCTTCGTGTTCTATTTTTGCTGATTTATTTTTAGCTTCTATATATGGGAATGTATGTGCACCACATTCATTACCCATTAATAAACTATCACATTGAGAAAAATTACGAGCGTTTTCTGCTCTTGAGCTTACTTGCACTAATCCTCTATAACTGTTCTGTGATTTTCCTGCTGAAATACCTTTTGAAATGATGGTTGATTTGGTGTTTTTACCTAAATGAATCATTTTCGTTCCAGTATCGGCTTGTTGATAATTATTTGTAACTGCAATTGAATAAAATTCACCAACAGAATTGTCACCTTTCAAG
Organism: uncultured Flaviramulus sp.; assembly: GCA_947487155.1. Classification (GTDB taxonomy): domain Bacteria; phylum Bacteroidota; class Bacteroidia; order Flavobacteriales; family Flavobacteriaceae; genus CANLXL01. The sequence continues at coordinate 39,945 of CANKVS010000007.1, read as the reverse complement.
ATACAACTTGGGTATTTCCAAGTCACTGCACTCCCTGTTTCTACTTGTGTCCAAGAGATTTTTGCGTTTTTCTCGCATAAACCACGTTTGGTTACAAAGTTGTAAACACCACCTTTGCCTTCTGCATTTCCAGGATACCAGTTTTGTACAGTTGAATATTTAATTTCTGCATCATCTAAAGCAATTAACTCTACAACTGCTGCGTGTAATTGGTTTTCATCACGACTTGGTGCGGTACAACCTTCAAGGTAGCTTACGTAACTCCCTTCATCAGCAATTACTAGCGTTCTTTCAAACTGACCTGTTCCTGCTTGATTAATTCTGAAGTAAGTCGATAATTCCATTGGGCAACGAACACCTTTTGGAATGTAACAGAAACTTCCATCACTAAATACAGCCGAATTTAAAGCGGCATAAAAATTATCTTTTGTAGGAACTACAGTTCCTAAATGTTTCCTTACAAGTTCTGGATGCTCTTTAATAGCCTCAGAAATACTCATAAAAATAATACCTTTTTCGCCTAATGTTTTCTTGAATGTAGTTGCAACTGAAACAGAATCTACAACAATATCCATAGCAACATTGTTCATCTTTTTCTGCTCATCAATAGAAATTCCTAATTTTTTATACATTGCTAATAAATCAGGATCTACATCATCTAATGTTTTATTAGGGTCTACTGCTGTTGGAGCAGAGTAATATGCAATACCTTGAAAATCGGGTTTTTCATAATTAACATTTGCCCAATCAGGTTCTGCCATATCTTTCCAAACCTTAAAAGCGTCCAATCTCCAATCGGTCATCCATTGTGGTTCTTCTTTCTTTTTAGAAATAGCGCGTACAATATCTTCATTTAAACCAATAGGAAATGTTTCAGATTCTATATCAGTATAAAAACCATATTCATATTCTTTGGTTTTTAGCTCTTCGCGTAAATCATCTTCGGTATACTTCGACATAAATTTGTTTTAATGTTGTAAAGTTAAATGTTATAAAGTGGAATCAAGATATTTTATTAATCCACTTATCATTTTTGAAATGTCATTTACATTTAACTTTAATGTATTAAAATCATCATCATTTATATATTTTAAATCAAATGCTAGATATAATTGAGAACGACATTCTCCAGCAGATGCTTTTGCTATATATAAAAAACGAATAAACTCTTTTGTGGTCTGTCTTTCAAATCCTTCAGCAATATTGGAAGATATTGAAATACTAGACCTTCTTATTTGATCTCTTAATCCAAAATCTTTGGAAAAAGAGGGGTTATTATTTGTTATGTTGTAAATAGTCTTGTTTAATGCTCTTGCTTTTTGCCAAGAAATAATTTCTTCAAAAGAATTAAACTTTGCCATTTATTAACTTTTAAACGTGCCTACTTTCAACATTTAAACTATAACGAAAAACTTTCACCACAACCACAAGTACGGTTTGCGTTAGGGTTATTAAATACAAAACCAGTTCCGTTTAGTCCTCCAGAATATTCAAGAGTTGTTCCTATTAAGTATAAAAAGCTTTTTTTATCAACAATAATTTTTACATTATTATCTTCAAAAACCTTATCGTCTTCTTGATTTTCTTTGTCGAACTTTAAATCGTACGACAAACCAGAACAACCGCCACTTTTAACACCTACACGCACATAGTCTGTTGTAGGGTTAAATCCTTCATCTTGCATAAGTTCAATAACTTTTTTCTTAGCTGTTTCAGAAACTTTAATCATAATTATTTATATGGATTTCGTCTAAATAGACTGCAAATATACAATATAAGTCAACTATTACCATATAACCTAACATTATATTGGTATATGGTTTTATAGGTTTTATTTATTGACTTTAATGAGCCTGTATTATTTTAATAAAGAGTAAAAAGAAATGAATGAGGTTTGTAAAACCTTATACTATTTTTTGTTTGAAATTACTGTAAAAGAAATTGATATTTTGATAGTAGTTGTTTAGCTATTTTATAGGTATTCTACTAAAGGTGTTACGTTATTATGACCTATAGAAATGCTTAAAATTTCACCATTTGCTTTAGAAATAAAATGCTTTTTACAGCATTTGCAAACTAAGCTCGATATGTTATTATTTAATTTATTTACTAGAAAATAATTGTGACCAAAAGCTGAGCAATGTAGGTTTGTTGCTAGATTAGATTTCATAATAATTAATTCTTAGGGGGAGATAAACATAACAAAATCTTTTAAATAATAGATGAAAGCGTTTGTTTTTTCGATGAAATGCGTTAAGGTTTTAAAATTCAACTATAAATTTTAGCTTCTATAAGTAGGAACTTTTAATTTTTAAAGTTAGGATTATTTATAAACTCATAATCTGAAAGCGATAATAAAAAAGCTTTTAAATCGGCTTTGTCTTGTGCCGAAAGTTGCACACCTCCTTGAGCTACTTTTTTCATTAAAGGATCAATTGTTGTTGAGTTTTTCAAGCCTTCGCTATAATGATTAATAACCTCGTCGAGTGTGGCAAACCTGCCATCGTGCATGTAAGGTGCTGTAAACGCTAGATTTCGTAATGATGGCGATTTAAACTTTCCATTATCTGCAGGGTCTCCAGTTACTGCACCTAATCCTAAATCTGTAATGATTGCATTTAAGCCGTTGTTATGAAAAATATTGTCGGTCCAAAGCGGGTTTTTATCACTGCCGTGGCAATGAAAACAATCGCCTTTGGTTTCATCCATAAACACATTAAAACCATTGCGTTCTTCTGGGGTTAAAGTGGCTCCACTTAAAAGATGTTTATCGAATTTTGAATTTGATGAAATTAAAGTTCTTTCAAATTGAGCAATAGCTTTTGTTACCAATGTTGAATCGATTGTTGATGTGCCAAATGCTTGATTAAACAGATTGGGATATTCTGAATGTTGTTGCAATTTTTGTGCTACCTCTTGCCATGTGCTTTTCATTTCAATTGGGCTAGTAACAGGCACAAATGCTTGATGCTCTAAGCTAAATGATTTACCATCCCAAAAAAATTTTTCATCATAATTCCATGCTAAATTAAATAGGGGCATGGAATTACGATTACCTACAATGCCGTCAATACCGTCACTAAACCTATCGGTATCAGAAAACGCATGTTCTGGAGCATGACAATCGGCACAGGCTTGCGTATTATCTCCCGATAAAATAGGATCGAAAAATAGTTTTTTTCCTAAAGTAATACCTTCAATAGTTTGTGGATTACTATTTGGGATAATAGGATTTAGAATATTGTCTTGAAAAAATTGCGGAATTTGTAAAGGACTTGGTGTTGGAACGTATTCATTTGTACTTTCATTTGAACATGATAAACAAATGAAAATAAAAAGAGAACTAATATGGAACAGCCATTTTTTCATCAGTTCATTTTAAAAAAACTATTGTGTTATAGATTCTAAACTAAAAACATTTTGCCCATTTTCAAAAATCATGACTTGAGCATTAAAATTAGGCATTAACATATTGTTTAATACATTCAAATCCCAAATATTTGGACTTTTAAACCATTCGGCAATATTCATTTTAATTTCAAATGTAGCTTCTTTTGTAATGGATACTTCACCTAGGTCAACTTCAATAAATGTATCTTGAAATTCTTGCGGTGTTTTAGAATTGTCTACCGCTCTAATAGCATGATATGCATACCCTGTTTCAGTTGTTGTATTGTCAATAAACTTCCCCTCTAATTGCATAAAATGATACCCTCCACCAAGTATTGCAGGAACGCTCCAAGATGCAGAATTTAAGTCTTGGTAATTAGCAGCATTATCGTCGTTATTAAACCCAAAGGTAAAAACTACGTTAGTATAATCGCCCGTTGGAACTGTTGTAGTGGATGTAAACGATAAATTGGTGCCGTTTGTAACATCGACTAAATTATAACCATCGAGCACAAAGGTTTCTCCTGTTGATTTTTGAAACGTAATTTTTGAAATTAAATAGCGTAGTTTTTCAATACTCATTTCTTCGCCATTTGCATTGGTATATTGAATGGTATTAAAATCGGTATTGGTTACTTTAGTGTCATCCCAATAATGAATAAAGTTGAATGTTGTGTTAACTTGAAACACATTATCATCATTATCAGTATGACAAGAAAATAACAGTGTTACTATAAGTATGTAGATTATTTTTTTCATCGGTTTATTTTAAAAATTAGTGCGTCGGTAAAGCCTTTGTTTTCTAATATATCGGCATCAGAACTTGCAGATTCACCTACGGTGATAACGGTTCCGTTATCGAGTTCAATACTATCAAAAGCAAAATCGATATTGGAACCACCAATGGTTTTTTGCCATTGTAAATCGCCTTGATTGTTCGTTTTTAAAACCCAAACGTCGTTTTGACCCTGATTGTTTGTAAGATCACCATCAGAACTTCGAGAACTTCCCGAAATTATAAACCCGTCATCTTGTGTGTTGGAGATAGAACAACCAGAATCAAAACTACTGCCACCAAATGTTTTTTCCCAAATTAACGTGCCCGAAGGCGAGATTTTAATCATCCATAAATCGGCAGCTCCTTTATTTTTAGAAACGTCTAAATCACTACTTCTAGTATCACCAATAATAACATAATTGCCATCGGAAGATTTGGTAATGGCTTGGGCTTCATCAACTTCCGAACCTCCAAAAGACTTTTCCCAAATTAATGTGCCTGTTTCAGAAATTTTTATAATCCAAAAATCATAAGAGCCTTTGTTGTTTTTAATATCTACATCGTTACTATCTGACGAGCCTACAATAATATAACCATTATCTTCAGTTTGAATGGCATCGTAAGGCGTATCTGTAAATGTACCCCCAAAATACCTACTCCATTGTTTGTTGCCTGCTGCATTAAGTTTAATAACCCAATAGTCGCCACCAGCGTGTCTTTTTGCTAAAGTTGTTTTGCTATTACCTTGCCCGCCAGATGCTGAAACATCTATAACGCCAGTTAAAAGATAACCATTATCATTAGTTTGAATAATTGAAATCCCATCATCTGCCCCCGAAAAACCATAAGATTTTTGCCAAGAGATATTCCCAGAACCATCTAATTTAGACATCCAGAAATCTCTAGCACCGGCATTTTCTGTAATATCGCCATCTGTACTTTGAGAGTAACCAAAAAGGGCATAACCACCATCGTTAGTTTGTAATAAACTACGTCCTCTATCGTCATCACTCCCACCAAATGTTTTTTGCCATTGTAAGGTGTTGGTTGCGTTAAATTTTAATAACCAATAGTCGTAAGATTCGTTGGTTTTATTTTCTACATCACCATCTAAACTTTGCGTATATCCTAAAATGGCATAACCACCATCTGAAGTTTTAGTAATGGCTTGTGCGCTTTCGTTTTTTGTACCACCTAACGTTATTATGTCATTAATTTCTGTTTGAAAATCACCAGGAACTTCTACAGGTTCATTTTTTGTTGAACAATTAAAAACTAAAGTAAAGGCAAAAATAGTTTTGCATAGTAGTGTGTATTTTCTATTACTTATTTGCATAGCAAAAAGCTTTAAGAACCACTTTTTCTAACTACAAAAAGCCCTCTATTAATATCGCTAATTATAATATTTCCGCTAGGGAAATAGGGATAGACATTCCAAGCACCATCAAAATCGGTTCCATCATTTTCTGGATATGTGTCAAAAAAACCAATTTCGGTAAACAATCTATTTTCAATTTGAGAAATATCAAGAACTCTTAATCCAGCTCTATAGTTTGCAAAATAGTAGCTATTGTTTTTTACATAGCCATTGTGGTCTATAGCTGCCGATGGTCCTATGTAATCGAAATGAAACGCAGGTGCATCTAAATCTGTAAAATCGAAAATAAGAGTTCGGGTATTATTTCCTACTCGTAGTTCATCTAATTCATCACCTAATATAAAATACTTCATATCTTCGGTAAACCACCCTTGATGCGCATATCTTACATTACTATAACTTATATCTGAAATTTTAATAGGATTCGATTTATCTGTTACATCAGCAATAACAACTTCATTTTCGTTACTTCCAATAAGTATTTCACGACCAGTATAATCGGTATCTAAACCAGCATAGGTAACCACTTGGGCATCGTGAGAATAGCCGCCTTCACCAAAACCGCCTTCAAATATTGGGGCTGTTGGATTTTGAATATTTATAAACAAAGGCCCTCCCGCATACGTGTCATTTCTGTTTGTACCAACAACATAGGCGTAGCCGCTATCATGATTAATAACAATGTTATGAGCACTTCCAAAATCGGTTAAATGTGCATCGGGAGCAAAAACTTCTGGTGGGTTTGCCACATTGCGTAATCGCATTAAATCAAATACTTGCATGCCATGGTTATCGGCATTATCTGCAACAATGAATGCATGATTGTTATAAACTTTTACATCTCGCCATGAGCTGTTAATAGTTGCTGTTGGTACGTTTCCTAAATAAATGGGATTTGTAGTGTCTGTTATGTCTACAAATACAACGTTTGTGTTGGTTGCCATTAAAGCATATTCTTTACCGTTGGTAGGGTCTGTCCAACCCCAAGAATCATTTCCTGCAGCAGCTCCAAAAGTAGCTAATGGAACTTGAGCCATTAAATCGTAATCGTTACAAGGGTATATATCAGCAAACCCATTTTCGCAAGGTACTATTGTAGACGTGTTGCTAACAGGACGATCATCATCATTACAACTTTGAAACGTAATAACCGTAAAACATCCAAAAATTAAAATTTTTAATATAGAAAGGTTGCTTTGTAAAATGTTCATTCTTTGCAATTTTTTAAATTAATCTTTTTCAATTATAGCGGGTGTTTTAAATCATAGCATTAATTAAAACGGTGCTTTTTATGCAATATTGTTGTTAGTAATTAGACGGGATTATTCTATTAACACAACAATATGTGTATAAACAAATTTAACTTAAAACCATTATATCTTAATAGCTTTAATGTTAAAATAGTTTAGTTGATTAACAATTGATGCATTTCATAGACGGTTTTATAGCGCATTAGTGCTAATAAATATAAATAGGCTTCTTATTTTTGCAGCATGATAGAAGATAAAAATCAACAAAGCACGCAATTAAGTGATTTAGGTGAGTTTGCACTTATAGATCATTTAACAGAAAAGTTTAAAATCAATCATAAATCGACCGTTAAAGCTATTGGTGATGATGCGGCAGTTTTAAATTTTGAAAACAAAAAAATTGTGGTTACAACCGATTTGCTTGTTGAAGGTGTTCATTTCGATTTAAGTTATATGCCCTTAAAGCATTTAGGTTATAAAGCGGTTATGGTTAATTTGTCTGATGTTTATGCAATGAATGCTAAGGCAACTCAAATAACAGTTTCTATTGCTGTGTCGAATAGATTTCCTTTAGAAGCCCTTGAAGATTTATATGCTGGAATAGAAACAGCAGCCAATATTTATAACATAGATTTAGTTGGTGGCGATACCACGTCTTCTACTACAGGATTACTAATTTCGGTAACAGCTATTGGTGAAGTTGAAGATGATGATGAGGTTTACAGAAATGGTGCAAAACCTAACGATTTACTTGTTGTAACTGGCGATTTAGGTGGTGCATATATGGGGTTGCAAGTTCTTGAACGAGAGAAAGAAGTTTATAAAGTAAACCCTAATAGTCAACCCGATTTAGATGCGTATTCTTATATTATTGAACGCCAATTAAAGCCAGAAGCACGTAAAGATATTGTTGAGTTATTGAAAGATTTAGATGTAAAACCATCTTCGATGATTGATGTTAGCGACGGGCTTTCTTCTGAAATAATACATTTATGCAAAGCAAGTAATGTTGGTTGCGATTTATATGAAGAAAAAATCCCTTTAGATCCTGTTGTTATTTCTACCTGTGAAGAATTTAATATAGATAGTACGACGGTTGCTTTAAATGGCGGTGAAGACTACGAACTTTTGTTTACAATTTCTCAAGACGATTACTCTAAAATAAAGGCAAACCCAAATTTTACAGTTGTAGGGTTTATGAGAGAAGCAGAAGCTGGTATGCATTTAGTAACTAGAGCAGAATCTAGAATACCATTAAAAGCACAAGGCTGGAAAAATTTTAATGCTTAAAAACTAATAAGTTAGGATTTATTGGCTGTCTATTAACTCTAGTAGTGCGTTTGTAATAAATGCGTTCTAACACATCATTAATTTCTTTAAACTTAGGCGTTAGGTCGGTTAAACCACCATTGCTACTTGTGGTTAATTGTTTTTTGCAGTTTTTGCATGCATATTCTTTAACATGATATGTTACATGTCTTGTTACTTGAAAATCATGACCAAACACCTTGCAATGAATGTTTTTCATACTCTGGTTTTGCTTAATTAGTTTAGAGAGTCTGTTAAAGTATTAAAAATGATTCTATTGCGTTTTATGTATTGTTAATAAATCGATGAACCGACCATTTTTTTCTTTGAACGTAGCATTTTCGAGTTGTGGATGCGTTCTAAAATGGCATTAATCTCTCTAAACTTTGGGGTAAGCTCAATTAAACTTCCGTTACTGTTTGTGGTTAATTGTTTTTTGCAGTGGTTGCACGTATATTCCTTAACGTGGTAAGTTACTTTTTTAGTTACTTGAAAGTCATGTCCGAAAAGATTACAGTACATTTTAGGTATTAAAGTAGGTTTATTCGTAGTAGGTTTTTGCATAATGTTCTGTTTTTGAGCAATAAACATAATGAAATTATCATAAAAAACGACAAAACGTTATGTTTTTTCGACAAAATGCAGTATATTAAATGAGAAATCACTTTCGTTTTCAATATGGCTCATATGTCCATCAGGAAATTCTACTAGTTTAGCGCTGTAGTTTTTTGCTTCATTAATTAATGAATTGTATTCTAAAACAGGATCGTTTTTACTAACGATTATCATTTTTTTAAATTTAGCCGATTTAAAAACAGATTGCCTATCAGGTCTTATTTTCATACCCTCTAATGCGGCAATAATTCCCTGTAAAGGTGTCTGTAATGCTTGGTCTATTGTATGCGTTATTTCTTTAGAAAAAAGCGTTCTGTTTTTTAATCCGAATAAATTTGAAACAGCCAACCTTATAAATGTTTTATGGTTTTGTTTAACTGCTAAAATGGCTCTACTCCTGTTTGCTTTTCTTTCAGAAGAATCGTCTTGAGCCGTAGAATTCATTAAGCATAGTCCATTTACTTTGTCGGGATAGTTTTCGGCAAAAGCTAATGCGACATAACCACCCATGGAATGACCAATAAAAGTAGCTTGTTTAATTTTAAGATGATTAAGAACAGCTTCAACACATGTAGCCATAAGTTCCATACTATGTATATAACCCAAGCTATCCGTTTTACCATGACCTAATAAATCGATACAAATAACTCTATTTTTTTCTGAAAAAGAAGAGATAAAAGGTAGCCACATGGTGCTGTTTTCTAAAAAGCCATGAAGCAGTACTATGGTATCACCTTTACCATCATCCGAATAAAAAATATTAATGCCTTTATACTCTAAAATCATTTTTAAACTATCTTAGGCAAAGATAAAATCATCAAATGAATAAAACTAAGGAAACATTTGTATTTGGCTTTGCATTATTTGCTGGATTTTTTGGAGCTGGAAATTTAATTTTACCACCACTATTAGGGTTTAACTCTGGTACAGATTGGTGGTTGGTTGCGTTGGGTTTTATAGCATCGGCAACTGTAATTCCTTTATTAGCCATTTTTGCACATGCTAAATTACAAGGCACTATGTTTGATTTTGGTAAAAAAGTATCACCATTTTTTAGTTTAATTTTTTGCTTTTCTATGTTTGCCATTACTATAGCATTACCTTGTCCCAGAACAGCAGCAGTAACACATGAGATGGCAATTGCTCCGTTTTTTAATTCAAGCGCATTGCTTACTAGTATTGTTTATTTTTTATTAGCATTTATTTTTGTGATGAATCGAAACAAAGTATTAAACATAATTGGTAAATATTTAACGCCAATGATTGTTTTAATAGTATTAGCCATTATAATTATTGGTGTTTTTTCTACAGAAACAACGATTCAACCTTCAAATTTTGAGCTTCCAATAATAAGCGGATTGTTAGAAGGTTACCAAACTTATGATGCAATGGCTGGTATGATTATGGGAGGCGTTGTATTGGTTTCAATTAATAACTCTAAAAACAATTTATCTTTTATCGAAAAAAGAAAAATGGTGGCAAAATCTGGACTTATAGCAATATTGGGATTGTTTATTATTTATACAGGTTTAATTGCCATTGGTGCGTTTTATAATGGGCAATTTGATAATGATATTTCTAGAACCAATCTCCTTTCTGGCTTAGCTACAAAAACTTTAGGAAACGTTGGTGCTACATTTTTAAGCGTATTGGTTGCTTTAGCTTGTTTTACTACAGCAGTAGCTATTATTGTAAGCATTGCAGATTTTTTTAAGACCTATTTTAACGGTTCTCAAAAAGCGTATATAATTACAACTATTACCTGTTGTTTGGTAGGTGTTATAGTTGGGCAAATGGAAGTTAAATACATTATAGATGTGGCGCTTCCTGTATTAATGTTTATTTATCCATTATGTATTGTGCTTATTTTACTTAATGTAATTCCAGAAAAATATGCGCCAAAACTTGTTTTTAGAGGCGTAGTTTTAGTTGCTTTTATTTTTAGTATTCCCGATTTTTTGAGTTTTTTAGTCCCTGTTGAAAACCTACAAGGTATTATTAATGTTATTCCATTGGCAAAACATAATTTAGGATGGGTACTGCCATCGTTAATTGTATTTTTGTTGTTAAATTTGCGTAAAATTACGACTAAACCATCCTTATAGTTAATTAAATTAATGGCTGTTCAAGATATTTCAACGTATATATACAAAGATATTTTTTCGCTTAGCGAAATTAAATTTGAAAAAGCATGCGTATTTAAAAAGCCCAATCAAGTTGATGCCTATAGTATTTATTGGATTAAGGAAGGCAAGGGTACTTATAATATAGATTTTAAAAGTTATTCTTTTACAGATAATGTGCTCTTTTTCTTGTCGCCAGGGCAGGTTTTTCAAGTAGATTCAGAAAAAATTAAAGCCGCTTATAAGCTTACTTTTATTCGCGATTTTTATTGTATTCAAACACACGATAAAGAGGTGGCTTGCAACGGTGTGCTTTTTAATAATGTTTATGAAACCCCTTTTGTAAAACCTTGCGAAAGCGATACCAAAAAACTCGATTTTATTTTAGAAAGTTTAATAGACGAGTTTAAACGTAACGAAACGGCACAATACGATATGCTTCAATCGTACTTAAAACAATTTATAATACATTCGGTTCGGGTTAAAAAAGAACATCATATAATTAAGAACGATGAAGAGACCAAATTGTTTAAAGATTTTAGCTTGTTGGTAAATCAGAATTTTAAAACCCTTCATTCTGTAACCGATTATGCAAATAGATTAGGTGTGTCTCCAAAATCTATAACAAAACACTTTCAAAAAATAGGCACACAAACCCCAAGCGATTTCATAAAAAATAGAATTATTTTAGAAGCTAAGCGTCAATTAATTTACACCGATGATTCTGTAAAGGAAATTGCTTACGATATAGGTTTTAATGATTCGGCTTATTTTACACGATTCTTCAAAAAAGCAACATTAAAATCCCCACTTCAGTTTAAAAAAGACTATAAAAAATAGTCAGTCCTATCATTAGGAACTTTTGTCCATTTTCTACCCTTCCTTTCTGTCGCATATTTGCATTGTAATTAAGAAACAGATGTCTTAATAACGTTTTAAGATTTTAAAAACTATCATTTCCTTTAATAGGAAATTAAAACAAAATAAATATGACAACAGAAAATAAACAATGCCCAAATTGTTGGGAAGTGTACGACGAGACACAACCCGATAATAAATTATGTGAATGTAAAAACACAGGTAAATAAATTAAAATAATAATTAAAGAATAGAAATTATGAGCACAAGAATAGAAACATTAAACCCAGAAACCACAACAGGAAAATCGAAAGAATTGTTTAATGCAGTTCAAAACAAATTAGGATTTATTCCAAACCTAATAAAAGTATTTGGAAACTCTCCAGCAACATTACAAACCTATTTAAGTTTAGGAGAGTTATCGGCATCTGGGAATTTTAGCAATAAGTTTAGAGAGCGATTAGCGTTGGCAATTGCAGAAGAAAACGCATGTAATTATTGCTTATCTGCACATACAACTATTGGAAAAATGAATGGTTTAACCATAGAAGAAACAGAACAAAACAGACAGGGTATTGCTGCTGATGCAAAAACACAAGCAGGATTACAATTTGCACAAACTGTAACAAAAAACAGAGGGCAAGTATCTACGGAAGCTATTCAAGCAGTAAAAGAAGCTGGTTATAACGACGGCGACATTTTAGAAATTGTTTTAAATGTAGTGGCAAACACATTAACAAATTATGTAAACCATATCGCAGAAACTGAAGTTGATTTCCCAAGTGTTGAAACAGGAAAATTTACTGTAACTGCTAACTAATTATTAATCTTAAAAAAAATTAAAAAAAATGGCAAATCCAATTAAAAAAAGTTTAAAACATATACACGAATTGTTAGCTGAAGCTAAATTTATTGAAGCCATGGAAACCTATCTTCATGATGATGTAGAATTAAGAGAAGCTAATGGCGAACCTAAAAAAGGAAAACAATTTAATTTAGATTTCGAACACGACTTTATAAACAATCAATTGGAAGAGTTTATAAGATACGATGTTAAAGATGTTGCTGTGCAAGGAAACAATTCGTTTTACACAGCCGAAATGGAATTAAAATTAAAAGATGGAAGCACAATGCTTTCAGAACAAGTAGTAGCAACAAAATGGAAAGATGGTAAAATATATAGAGAACGTTATTACCACGCATAACAAATAATAAATTAACAAATAGTAAATTAATAATAAATAAATATTTTAAAGATGAAAAAAGTAATTGCAATCGTAGTATTATTAGTAGGAATCAATTTTTCTGCAACAGCTCAAGACTTGAAAACAGTAGCTCTAGAGCAAACAAAAGGAGAATTTACACAAAAAGCATTAACACTTTCTGAAGGAACTTATGTTTTTGAAGTGTCTAATAATGAAGCTGCTGCTGAAGTAGGTTTAGTTTTAATTGAAGAAGGTAAAGATGGATCTAATCCTAAAAACCATATTGCTGATGCTTATGTTTCTCAAATGGTAAAACACGGGAAAACAGAATCTTCAAAAGCTGTAAAACTTAAAAAAGGGACTTATAAATATTTCTGTCCGTTTAATAAAACACCACAGTACACATTAACAGTAAAGTAAAATAGTTTTGATTGATAGTTGAAAAGGGTGTGCTACTTGTTTAGCATACCTTTTTTTTATTCCTTCACTTTTTTTATGGCAGTAAATGCCTTGTCTACAAACTCGTCTTCAACCAAAATGGTAAACTCGTTTGTAGTAGAAATAACTTCGTAAAGCACAACACCTTCCCATGCTAAACGTTTAAAAAAATGATAATACAACCCTGCAATTTTTGAGTTATCTTGTGGTAAATTAATACTAATAGCCGATAACCCGTCTTGCACAGCCAAAAAAGTTTCATGTTTTAAATGTTCAAGAATAAAATCTTTTAAACTACTAGAAATAATAATGTTGCTTTCGTGAATGCCTCTAGTAAATGTGTAAAATAATTTTGTTTCTTGATTTATGCGTTCTAAAATTTTAGCATGATTATCTATAATGGTTTCCGAGTTTTTAACTGTAAAGTCTGTTAAATTAGATCGCACAGTTATATCGCCCAAATTCTTAATTACCCGTTTCATTTTTATTGAATTAGATAATGTTGTAGGTGGATTATAGCGCCTTAAAGCCATCATAATTGCTCCAGGTTTAACTTCTTTTTTAAGCATTTTACTTATAGGTTCGGTAAGCTCAATTGCCAAAGCACTAAAATTTATAATATTTCTAGAAAGGGCTTCCTCTAAATACGGTTGTGTTATTAAAATATCTTCAACACAGTTTGATACAGTTTTCATGTTAATTATTTAACAATATGTGCAAAAATAAACTTTTTTTTAAATAAATATAGTTTTTGAATTTATGAGTTATAAATTCGTAGCTCAAATTAATGAAAATGAAAGTGTTAAAGTTTGGAGGCACATCTGTTGGTTCCATCGAAAATATATGTAACGTTAAAAATATTATTAACGACGGAGAAAAGAAAGTGGTTGTACTATCGGCAATGTCTGGTACTACAAATCAGTTAGTTGCTATTGCAAATAATATTTCAGAAAAAGCATCAAACGATGCTATAGATAAAATCAATAAGCTACACGAAACGTATTATTCTACTATAGATAATCTTATTTCGGATAAAAATTTAAACGAAAAAGTAAAAAACCATGTAACCGAAGTTTTTAATTCTTTAGTTGAATGTACTTACAAAGAGTTTTCAGAATTATTAGAAAATAAAATTGTTGCTCAAGGCGAGTTGTTGTCAACATTTATGTTTAATTGTTACTTGCAACAAGAAGGTATTAAATCGGCTCTATTACCTGCATTAGATTTTATGCGTTTAGATGCTGCAAAAGAACCAGACATTAAATATATAAAACAAAAATTTGCTGAGGTTTTAAATAATACCGCAGAAGCTGATATTTATATTACCCAAGGCTTTATTTGTTTAGATGCCAATGGTGAAGTGTCTAATTTACAACGTGGAGGTAGCGATTATACGGCAACCATAATTGGTGCTGCTATTGTAGCTGAAGAAGTTCAGATTTGGACAGATATTGATGGGATGCATAATAATGACCCAAGATATGTTGAGAATACAAGACCTATTTCTAATTTGTCTTTTGATGAAGCTGCGGAATTAGCCTATTTTGGAGCTAAAATATTACACCCGCAAACGGTTACTCCAGTTCGTACAGATAATATTCCTGTGCGATTAAAAAACACGATGAATCCAGAGGCTTTAGGAACGTCGATAACCAGTAATCATATTGAAAATGGTATTAAAGCCATTGCCGCAAAAGATAATATTATTGCCATAAAAATTAAGTCGGCAAGAATGTTGCAGGCACATGGTTTTTTAAAGAAAGTATTCGAAATTTTTGAGATTTACGAAACGGCAATTGACATGATTACAACTTCTGAAGTTGCAGTTTCATTAACTATTGACGATGATAGAAATTTAGATAAAATTATTGCAGAATTAGAGCAGTTCGCTTTAATTGAAATTGATAAAAATCAAAGCATTGTTTGTTTGGTTGGACACTCAATAGTAAACCACCAAGAAACATATAAGTTGTTTCAAATACTGCAAGATGTTAAAATTAGAATGATTTCTTACGGAGGAAGCAAAAACAATATTTCATTACTAATTAACTCAAAAGATAAAGTTAAAACGCTAGGAAAACTAAACGATTATTTATTTGAATTAGTCACTCTGTAAATTGCAATTTTAGTGTTGTTAGCGAGAGGGTTGTATTTTAAAATACAACCCTCTTTTTATTTTTAAGCATTCATAATATCTTCTATTTCTTCTGCTTCAATAGGGATGTTTTGCATTAAATTAAAAGGAGCTCCGCTTTCTTGAACAACAACATTGTCTTCCAATCGAATACCAAAACCTTCATTAGGGATATAAATTCCAGGTTCAACAGTAAACACCATGTTGGCTTGCATGGGTTCAGTTAAAATGCCATAATCATGTGTGTCTAGTCCCATATGGTGAGAAGTACCGTGCATAAAATATTTTTTATACGCGGGCCAATTAGGATCTTCATTTTGTATATCGGCTTTGTCTATTAATCCCAAACCTAATAACTCTGAGGTCATAATTTTTCCGACTTCAACATGATAATCTGCCCAAATAGTTCCAGGAATTAACAGTTTAGTAGCTTCGTTTTTAACTCTATTTACGGCATTGTAAATCTCTTTTTGTCTTGCTGTATATTTACCAGAAACAGGGATGGTGCGCGACATATCGCTAGAGTAATTGGCATACTCTGCAGCAACGTCGAATAAAATTAAATCGCCAGCTTTACATTGCTGATTGTTTTCAATGTAATGTAAAACGTTAGCATTGTTTCCTGATGCTATTATTGGTGTATACGCAAACCCTTTAGAACGATTGTTTAAAAATTCATGCATAAATTCTGCTTCAATATTATATTCCCAAACATTGGGTTTTACGAATTTTAAAACACGTTGAAATCCTTTTTCAGTAATGTTACAGGCTTGTTGTATTAAATCTATTTCAATAGTATCTTTAACCGATCGTAATCGCTGTAAAATAGGATTGCTTTTAGCGACAGTATGTGCAGGGTATTTATTCTTTAACCATTTGGTAAAACGGTCTTCTCTGGTTTCGGTTTCTACATTAGCTCTATAATGTTCGTTAGTGTTAATGTAAACGGTATCGCATTGTGTCATAATTTCAAACATGATTTTTTCCATGTCTTGCAACCAATACACTGTTTTAATGCCACTTGTTTCAAAAGCTTTTTCTTTAGTTAGTTTTTCGCCTTCCCAAATAGCTATATGTTCGTTGGTTTCTTTTAAAAATAATATTTCACGATGTTGTGCCTTTGGACAGTCTGGAAATAAAATTAAAATACTTTCTTCTTGGTCTACACCACTTAAATAAAAAATATCGCGATGTTGTTCAAATGGTAAGGTGCTATCGGCACTTATAGGGTAAATATCGTTAGAGTTAAAAACAGCTAAACTATTTGGTTTCATTTTAGCTGTAAAGTTTTTGCGATTCTTTATAAAGAGGGTATTGTTTATTGGATGGTACTTCATGTTAAGAATATATTAAGTTCGATAAAAGTAATAAATCCGAATAAATCATTTGAATTATATTTCCTTATATTTGATAATCCCCATTATATAGTTTTTAACTACTATTAATTTTTCAAGCTTCAATTAAAGCATCTGTAAGTTAATTGCATCACGTATATTAATTCTAAAGATAACTTTTTTAATATATAAAAATACAGAGATGGAAAAAATTACACAATCAACACGCATTATCACCTTACTACTATGTTTAACAGGTTTTAGTGTTATTTCCCAAAGTTTAGTAGAAATCTCTATTGAACAACAGATTGAACAATCTAGCTCAATAATAGAAGGGAAAGTGATATCTCAAAATTCTTTTTGGGATGCTAATCACAGGAACATATATACTAGAAATACGGTAGAAGTTTATAAAGTCTTTAAAGGAGAAAAAGTTGAATATATAGATGTCATTACTTTAGGAGGTGTGGTAGATCTTGTTGCTCAAATATCTTCGCATAGTTTACAGTTAAGAACGCATAGTTTAGGTGTTTTTATGCTTCATCCAGCCAGAATTGTAAACCTTCAAAGAAAAGGCGGAAATAAAGAATATGAGGCTTATAGTGGTATACAAGGATTTTATAAATATGATGTCATTTCTAATAATGCAAATAATGTATTTAAATCTCATAAAGGTATTGAAGATGCTTTTTATAACAAAGTGCAACAAGTCACTCAAAAGAAAGTTGTTGAGATAAAAAAGAAAAAGATTGTTTCGAAGAATAGTTTTAAAAACTCAAGTAGTAAAGCTTTTTTGCCTGTTGGTATAACAAATATTTCTCCAACTACAATAATTGCAGGTGAAAAAGCTCAATTAACAATAACAGGGTCTGATTTTGGCAATACTGCAGGAACAGTTAGTTTTAGTGATGCTGATGATGGGGGTGGGTCTTTTATCGATGCTTTGGCAAGTGAAATAGTAAGTTGGAATAATACTTCAATTGTGGTTGAAGTTCCTGCAAGTGCTGGGACTGGTCTTGTAAGAGTAACGCATAATTCTGACGCGACATCAGCTACTTTCCCTTTGACGATATCGCACGCTGAAATAAATGTAATACCTCCAATGGGAAATACTGGATTTGGTAATGCTTATCAAGTACAGCATATTAATGATAATGGAAGTGGAGGATATACCTGGGAGATGTTTACAGATTTTTTTAATGATACTGCTGCTAAATCAGATTTTGAATGGGCTATAGATACATGGCGCTGCGAAACTAAAATAAATTGGGACGTAAGCAGTTCTGCAACAACGGTTGATGTAGTTGGAACCAACCCTGATGATACAAATGTAGTACGATTTGATAATGGGAATGAACTGGAGGCTGGTGTTCTTGGACGTTGTACCTCTTGGTATTCAGGTTGTTTAACAGGAGCAACTCCTGATATTAATTGGTTTGTTAGTGAAATGGATATTGTTTTTGATGATGGTGTAGTTTGGAACTTTGGATCTGGTTCAATAGTCCCACCAGATCTTGAGTATGACTTTCGAAGTGTTATTTTGCATGAATTGGGGCATGGGCATCAATTAGGTCATGTTATTGATACTAGTAACGATATTATGCATTATAACATTATGCTTAATGAAGAACAAAGAGTTCCAAATGTTAATAACATTGCAGGAGGGAATAGTGTACAAGATAGAAGTACGGTAATTAATCCTTGTCCTAATCCAGTTAATCCTCCTGATTCTAAATTTCCAACATCTGTTATGACAGATTCTTCAACATGTAATTTAAGTGTTGATGAAAATGAACTAGACCAAGCAATTAGTATATTTCCAAACCCATCAAATGGACAGTTTTACATTAAAAATGCATCATTTATTAATTTACAAAAAGCGGTTGTTTACGATTTAAGTGGTCGATTAATTTCTGAGCATGATTTGTCTAATAGTACAAGAACCAAAACAATAAATGTTATTGGTGTGTCTAAAGGCATTTATTTTGTAAATATATTTTCAGAAAATGCTTCAATTACCAGAAAGATAATCTTAAAGTAATTTTCACTTATAAAGTAAGTATAATAAAAAGAGGGCGTCTAAAAAGTGAAATTTAGTAGACATAATTGTTGAAATACATCAACGTTTGTCAAACTTAATAAAATGACTTTTTAGATGCTCTTTTATTGTTATTAATAACAACTCCTTAAAATCATTCTAAATACCAATTTAAAGGCTTAACTTTTTGTCTATAAATTTATTGTAAAGTACATTTGTAAATATATAAATAACTTCAAAAAAATGAGCGGATTTTTTAAATCTTCGATAGGAAGAAAAGTAGCCATGGCGCTTTCTGCATTCTTCCTCATGTTTTTCTTACTTCAGCATTTTGTAATTAATATGTTATCTGTTTTTAGCGCAGATGTATTTAATGAAGTATCCCATTTTATGGGAACAAATCCACTAGTTCAATATGCATTACAACCCGTATTAATTTTTGGTGTTGTATTTCATTTTGTAATGGGATTTGTCTTAGAACTTAAAAATAAAAAAGCACAAGGCGTGTCTTATGCAAGAAATAATGGTACTGCTAATTCATCTTGGATGAGTAGAAACATGATTTATAGTGGTGTTGCTATTTTAGCTTTTATTATTTTACACTTTATAGATTTTTGGTTTCCAGAAATTAATACCAAGTTTGTTCAAGGAGACTGGTCTGGAACCATTGAAGGTGTTGAAGGGTTTCGCTACCATGAAGAGTTAGTGCATAAATTTCATAGTCATATAAGAACGATAGCTTACGTTATAGCGTTTGTGTTTTTAGCACTGCATTTACTTCATGGGTTTACTTCTGCATTTCAATCTATGGGAGCAACAGCAGGAAGAAAAAAGACATTACAAAACATAGGGAAAGCCTATTCAATTATTATTCCTTTAGGCTTTATCTTTATTGCATTATATCATCATCTTAAACACGTATTATCATAACATATGGCAACTTTAGATTCAAAAGTACCTAAGGGTCCAATTAAAGATAAGTGGACGGATTATAAAAATCATATCGATTTAGTAAATCCTGCAAACAAACGTCATATCGATGTTATTGTAGTAGGAACTGGTTTAGCAGGAGGTTCTGCTTCAGCAACTTTAGCTGAATTAGGATACAATGTAAAAGCATTTGCTTATCAAGATTCACCACGTAGAGCACATTCAATTGCTGCGCAAGGCGGAATTAATGCAGCAAAAAACTACCAAGGAGATGGAGATTCGACATACCGATTATTTTATGATACTGTAAAGGGAGGCGATTACCGTTCTCGTGAAGCCAATGTATATCGTTTGGCAGAAGTTTCTGCAAACATCATTGATCAATGTGTGGCACAAGGAGTTCCTTTTGCACGTGATTATGGTGGATTGTTAGACAATCGTTCTTTTGGAGGCGTATTAGTTTCAAGAACGTTTTACGCAAAAGGACAAACCGGACAACAATTACTATTAGGAGCTTATTCTGCAATGAACAGACAAATTGCTCGTGGTAAAATAGAAATGTTTAACCGTCACGAAATGTTAGATGTTGTGATTGTTGATGGGAAAGCGAGAGGTATTATTGCTCGTAATTTAATTACTGGTGAAATAGAGCGTCATTCAGCACATGCTGTAGTCATTGCTTCTGGAGGATATGGAAATGTATATTTCTTATCTACTAATGCTATGGGGTCTAATGCAACAGCAGCATGGAAAATACATAAAAAAGGAGCGTATTTTGCGAATCCTTGTTATACACAAATTCACCCAACGTGTATTCCTCGATCAGGAGATTATCAGTCGAAATTAACGTTGATGTCTGAGTCTTTACGTAATGATGGGCGAATCTGGGTACCAAAGAATTTAGAAGATGTTAAGGCAATTCGTGAGGGAAGTAAAAAACCAACGGATTTGTCTGAAGATGAAAGAGATTATTACTTAGAAAGAAGATACCCAGCGTTTGGAAACTTAGTGCCTCGTGATGTAGCATCAAGAGCTGCTAAAGAACGTTGTGATGAAGGTTATGGTGTAAATGCAACAGGAGAAGCAGTGTATTTAGATTTTGCGTCTGCGATTGAACGATACGGAAAAGAGCAAGCTAAGATTCATAATATTGAAAATGCTTCTGAAGCAAAAATATACGAATTAGGTCAGGCTATCGTAGAAGCGAAATATGGAAACTTATTTCAGATGTACGAGAAAATTGTAGATCAAAACCCATATGAAACACCAATGATGATTTACCCTGCGGTACATTACACAATGGGAGGTGTTTGGGTAGATTATAACCTAATGACTACAGTAAACGGATTGTATTGTATTGGAGAAGCTAATTTCTCTGATCATGGTGCAAATAGGCTAGGAGCTTCTGCATTAATGCAAGGGTTGGCTGATGGTTATTTTGTATTGCCATATACCATCGGAGATTATCTATCTGATGATATTCGTACTGGAAAAATTTCAACAGAAACGAAAGAATTTGATGAAGCCGAAAAAGATGTAACCGATAGGATCAATTTCTTTGTGAATAATAAAGGAAGCAAATCTGTAGATTACTTCCATAAGAAGTTAGGGAATGTGATGTGGAACAAGGCAGGAATGTCTCGTAATGCTGAAGGATTAAAAGAAGCAATGGCAGAAATTAAAGCCATTCGCGAAGAGTTCTGGAAAGATGTAAAAGTTCCTGGTAGTGCTGACGAAATGAACCCTGAATTAGAAAAAGCCGGACGTGTTGCTGACTTTTTAGAGCTAGGAGAATTGTTTGCAAAAGATGCTTTAATGAGAGAAGAATCTTGTGGAGGTCACTTTAGAGAAGAATCTGTAGAGTTAGATGGCGAACAAAAGGGTGAAGCAAAAAGAAATGATAAAGATTTTGCATTTGTGGCTGCTTGGGAATATAAAGGAGAGCCAGCAGATGCAGTTTTACATAAAGAAGAATTAGAATTTAAAGATATTGAACTAAAACAACGTTCATATAAGTAGCGATAAGTTACAAGGAAAAAGGAATTAGGGAAGGAAAAGAAAAAAATGAGTATTGTAAATTCATACAAAGAGTTAATTGTTTGGCAAAAATCAATGACCTTAGTAAAAGAGATTTACAAATGTTCTAAGGATTTTCCTGAAGAAGAGAAATTTGGATTAACCAGTCAAATGAGAAGATGCAGTGTCTCAATCCCTTCAAATATTGCTGAAGGATGGGGGAGGTTCTCAAGAAAAAATTATATCCAATTTTTAAGAATCTCCAGAGGCTCTTTATATGAATTGGAAACGCAAATAATAATAACAAAAGAATTAAATTATATAAATGATAGTGAATCACTAGAAAGATTAATTATTGAAATTAGTAAAATGCTAAATTCATTAATTAAGAAACTTGAAGAAAAAGAATAAATCCTTTTCGCTTTTCGCTCATCACTTAAACCTAGAGTATATATGAATTTAACACTTAAAATTTGGAGACAAAAAGACGCTTCTTCTAAGGGTCAAATGGTCGATTATAAAGTTACTGAGATTTCAGAGCATATGTCTTTTTTAGAAATGATGGATGTTTTAAATGAGCAGCTAGTAAATTTAGGAGAAGAGCCTGTAGCTTTCGATCATGATTGTCGTGAAGGTATTTGTGGCATGTGTTCAATGTATATTAACGGTGAGGCTCACGGACCAGATAGAGGTATAACGACTTGCCAATTACACATGCGTATGTTTAAAGATGGCGATACCATTACAATTGAACCATTTAGAGCAGCTGCATTTCCTGTAATTAAAGATTTAGTGGTTGATAGAATGGCGTTTGAACGTATTCAACAAGCGGGAGGTTACATTTCTGTAAACACCTCTGGTAATACACAAGATGCGAATTCTATTCCTATCTCTAAGCATGCTGCCGATGAAGCTATGGATGCAGCAACTTGTATTGGTTGTGGTGCTTGTGTGGCAACTTGTAAAAACTCTTCGGCAATGTTATTTGTAGGAGCCAAAGTATCGCAATATGCGTTATTACCTCAAGGTCAAGTTGAAGCTGCAGATCGTGTTCAAAACATGGTTGCTCAAATGGATCTTGAAGGTTTTGGTAACTGTACTAATACTGGAGCTTGTGAGATTGAATGTCCAAAAGGTATTTCATTAGAGAACATCGCTCGTATGAATAGAGAATTGATGAAGGCTAATTTGTAATAAAGATTACAATAAATAAGTTAACTTTTTGTAAAAATATATACCCATACAATATGTGTGGGTTTTTTTATTTAGATTTAGAGCTGTTTTCTACCAGATACTAAATAACGTGAATTCGATATAAAAATTAAAAAAAGTTAAAAATTATTGTGCTGTTCTTTTGCCCAATCTACAATGAGTTTAATTTCTTCATCAGTTAAATTAGCATCGCTATGTGTAATTAAATATGGAGAAATAGGCATATGTTTTTCTTCTACTTCTTCATATACTTCCTCCATTTTGTGCTTTTTTCGTTTTGTTGAATAACTAGCCCAATCAGAGAAATTTAATTCGTCTTTACCTTCTTCAATATGATGATTCATCCAGTAATTAATAGGTGTAATCTTGCTATACCATAAATAATTGGTGTTATTACTATGGCAATCGTAACAAGCTTTAGATAATATATTCTGAACTTCAATAGATGGTTTTGCCTCTTCTAAAAAAACGGTTAGAGAAGCTTCTGAACTTGTGTTTTTTTCTGGTCTGAAGAATTGTGCAACCAATATTAAGACTGCCAATCCTCCTAAGGTTTTTTTTGTTATAGACATGGTGTTAGTATTTAGTTTAGTTAATTGAATAGTTTAACTCGTGTTATTTATTAGTTTATAGAAACAGATTTTTTGAAATCCATAAAGTCTTTAGAATCTAAATCTTTTAACATATAATCTAAACTAAATTCACTGTTGGCATGATGTGCTGCTTTAGTAAAGTGTTGTGCTAAAAACTGTACATCATCTTTATTAATGATAGAAGCAAAAATCCCGTAATCTCCACCATTAGTTGTTGCTGGATTATTAGGAATTCTAGTAATACTGTGTACATGATTCCAGTTTTCGATGCCTTGACCTACTGGAGTTTCTATACTAAATTCTACCCATAAATATGGATTATAAATTCTATAATAAAAATCGGATGTTGTTGTTGGTGTCGTTACGTTGTCTGTCCATACAAAATACGTGTCGTCAATATTATTCATAATATCGCTCCACCATACATCTGCAAAGGTTGTACTTAGATTATAAACATAAGCTTTCATTAAAAGAATAACTTTTTCTTGAGTAGTTGTAGACATATCGGCGTATTTTAACCCTGTTTCGAATCCTGAATAATCATAATCTCCTCTGTAGGGGTCTGGTCGTCCAGCTTGTGAAGCAGTGCCTACCTCTAATCCTCCATTGCCAGATGATACTGCTACGGTATTTTCGTTTGTTGTTAAACCATTATACAAAGATAAAGCCAGATCTCTTTCATCTTTAAAAATATCGAAAGCAATACCATTGTATGTTCCTACAACTGGTTCTCCACCAAGAAAAGCTGGAACTATAGATACGTTATCGCCATGCACTAAAAAGTTTACTGCACAATGATGTCCGTCTAATTGAAAGCCCCATGAACCATTTGTTTCAGGATCGCCAAACATGTCTATTGAATAATAATCGGTATTCCAAAAGTTTGGTCTTAAATTATTTAAGAAACCTTCAGCTAAAAAAGTAATTTCATCTACTTTTTGATAACCAGCATCACTTAAAAAAAGCTGTAATAAATCTTTAAAATTTTGCAATTGATTATTGTTTAAATCGCCATATTTTATACCGTCTCTACCGTTAGTTCCTGGAGGTGTATTATGCCATAAATAAAAACGGACGTCATCTAAACAGTTGGAAGCTTGCGTTAATAAATTTGAAGATAACGAGTTTCTAAAAGTTAACATAGCTTGTCGCATAGCTTCAATCTCACTATTTGTAGATTGATTTTCAACGCCAGATGTATTACAATCGGTTATAACTTCGGTTGTTGTATCGTCAATGTTTATGTCATCATTTTTTTTGCAAGAATAAAATGTTATTGATGTTATACAACAAAAAAGCGTGATTGTTTTAATTATTTTTTTCATAGTGTTTTGAGTTTAAGTATTAAATAAAAATTAAAACTAAGGTTAAGATTATACCACCTAAAGTGAAATACATACTTTTTTTAAAAATTGATGTATTGGGTTTAAACATAACAAAAGCTGATAACGAGAAAAAAAGTAGTGCAACCCCAAAGAATATATTTAAAAAATATAAAGGCGAGTTTGTGGTTGCTTTATGCATGCTGGTCATCTTTTTTAAGAGATTTGGCAATTCTTTTTTAGTATAAGTAACAACTCCAGTTTCTACATGATATTGTCCGTTTTTAAAATAATAGACACCATCTTTTTCGCTAGTAACCTTAAGGTTTTTAATTCTTAGCTTTTGCCCTAATTGGGTTTTAGGAATTTTGGTTTCAATAGTTTTGTTAATTTCAATATCTCTTTTTAAAAAATCTGTGTTTCTATATATTAAAACCACGCCACTTATAGCGTAAACAGCCATGATTCCTGCTAAAAAGAAACCTAAATAACGATGCCAAATTCTAGCTTTTTTTGAAATTGTATTTGCCATATTATCTTCTTCTACCTGAATATTGCATAGCCTCCCCTTTACCAAAGCCATAGCTTAAACCAAAAGTGATAAAACGCCCTCTCTGGCTACGACTATATATTGAGAAATTTGGTTGTGTTGTGGTAGATTCTCCAATTCTAGATTCAAAAATATCTCTTACACTTAAGTTAGCTACTACTTTACCTTTAAGTATTTTTTTACGTAATCCTAAATTGGCAAAAAGGTTGTCTTCTTGCTGGCCTTGAATCGTTTTTACCTTTGAGCTATAATTTCCAGAAATTTCTAAATCAAAATCGGCTGGTAATTTTATCTTAGCTGTTGCTCTAGAATTCCAACTTGTTCCATCAAAATCTAAATAATTACCTTCAAAATTTCCTTTTCTATTAAAGGTATTCCAATTAAAGTCGGCTGTAAGAGTACCCCATTTAAAAGGGGTGTATTTAGTGTTAAATTCTATTCCTGTTGCATAATTGGTTCCCACATTTATAGGCATTCGTGTACTTACGCCATCTTCAAAAGTAATGACACGTTCAATAACATCTTCAGTATATCTATGGTATACACCAAAGTTAAACGAGATTTTATCAATTTTAAAAATGCTTGTTATTTCATAAGAGTCTGTAAATTCTGGTGTTAGATTAGGGTTACCAGTAGAAATATTAAAATTGTTTCTAATATTAAAAAAAGGATTCAAGTCCCAAAGTCTTGGTCTATAAATACGTTTAGAATATCCTGTTTGTAGTGACACATTATCTGAAATATTATACGATACATGTGCGCTAGGAAAAAGATTAGTATAGCTTTGAGAATTCTCTTGATTAGTTGTTTGTAATAACGTTTCTAAATTTGTATTCTCTAGGCGCAAACCACCTTTAACACCCCATTTTTCATCCTCATAGCCAATGGTACTGTAAAGTCCTAACACATTTTGATTGTAGTTAAATAAGTTAGTAAGGTTAGGATCAATTATTAAGTTGTCGTTTTCAAATGTACCTACTTCATAATCATTAGAAACATCTTGTAATACGTATTGCGATCCTAATTCTAAAATATATTTTTCAGAAAATGGACGTGTATAATCTAACTTAAACGTATAACGCGATTCTTTAAAATCTGTAGCTGTATGTTGTTTAAGTGCTTCTCTTACTCCAAATATTGTATTTTCATTATACTCTGAAGATTGATCTTTTCCAAAAAAAGAACCTTGAGCACTAAAAAGTAAATCATGATCTTCATGACCTTCAAAATCTTTTTTGTACTGAAACTCGTATTGCCATTTTGGGTTAGTGGCTTCTGTAGCTTCGGTTCTTAACCAACTTTGTGTAAGCACATCACTTTGCGAATATGTATAGAGGTAGTCCGAATTTTCATCTTCAACTTCATAAGCAAAACTTCCTGAAAGCGTAAAAACATTACTATCGTTCAAATGGTAATCTGTTCCCAATAAAATATTGTAAAACGTTTCGTTTTTTTCACTTCCACCATCAGACCTCAAAATAGTATTATTAAGAAAGTCATTGTTTTCAGAAATTGCTTCACCAGGATACGTTCTACGCCCAACACCAAATTGAGTAAATAAATTAAATTTTTCTGTTCGTTTATTTAAACTAACCCCTATACTATTACTATTTGGGGTGCCTACATTTACTGAAATAGCACCATTTACACCTTTTTTCTCTTCTTTTTTAAGTACTATATTAATAATGCCTGATGTGCCCTCTGCATCATATTTTGCCGATGGGTTGGTTATAACTTCTACACGATCTATCATATCTGCAGTAATAGTACCTAAAGCATTGCTACTTTGATCGGTTAACACTGATGGCTTTCCATTAATTAACATTTGGACTCCAGTACTACCTCGTAAACTTACTTGACCTTCTATATTTACATTAACAGAGGGCACATTATTAAGCACTTCTAGGGCACTGGCTCCAGTACTACTTAAATCGGTCCCAACATTAAAAATACGTTTATCTAATTTGAATACGGTTTGCGATTTTTCTGCTTGTACTACCACTTCATCTAATTGAGCGGTATCTTCTGTTAAGCGTATTGTACCTAAATCAATTTGGTTGTTTTCTATTTTAAAATCTGTTAAGGTTCGCGTAGTAAAACCTATAAAGCTAATTTCAATATAAAAGTTAGATGCATTTGTTGTAATATTAAATACGCCCTTATCGTTAGTAGTTGTTCCTGTTAAAGCTTTTTTTGTTTCAGAATCTGTAACTAAGACCGTTGCAAATTCGACAGGTAAATTGTTTTCGTTTTCTATAACTGTACCAACAATAGTTGTTTCATTGTTTTGAGCTGCCATAGATAGCAGCCCAAAACAAATACAACCAATCACCAAAATCAACCGTTTTATATCCATAATTATATTTATCATTATTTTTCAATGAACAAATTTGACTAATAATTGTTTTGTATAAAAAAGAAATCAGTAAACAACAGGAATAATCCTGTAAACGACTAAACAACAATTGGGGTAGGTTACTTTGTCGTTTACCCTCCTAAGTTTGTTGTTAACTGATTTGAAAGTGTGTTAAATTAATAATGTTCTATTTTTGAGGTATGAAACGATTATTTAAAGCTATAGAATTAAAAGAGTGGAGGTTTCAAGCCATATTTCTTATAATTTTATTTTTTATATATTCTTTTGATAAGGACAGCCCTAGTATTGGATGGGATAAATTAGTTTTCTTTTGTCATTATGTGTTTTTGGCGTTAGTTATAAACTATATTTTTCTACCACGGTTTTTTTATAAAAAGAAGTATTTAAAGCTTTTTTTAGTGCTAATAATTCTCTTTATATACGCATATTTTTCAGAAGAATACATTCTTGAAAGGCTTTTTTATAGAGACAATAGAGGATTAAAAATATCAAATATTTTCTTAACTTTACTAGATATTATTCCATTAGTGTTTACAATGGTTGGTTTTAAATTAGCGTGGGATGCCAGTAGAAAACAACACCAAGTAGAAGCTTTACAATCATCTGTAAAAGAAAGTGAACTTCGTTTTTTAAAATCGCAAATTAATCCGCATTTTTTATTTAATAATTTAAATAACTTATATTCTTACGCAATAGATCAATCTCCTAAAACCCCCTCAATAATTCTAGAATTGTCTTCGGTTTTGCGCTATATGCTGTATGATTGTAAAGAAGATTTTGTAACATTAACTAAGGAGCTTGAACATATTAAAAATTTTGTAAAACTTAATGAGTTACAAATTGAAGAACGAGGAAAAGTAACGTTATCAAAAACGGGCAATTGCGAAAACTATAATATGGCACCTTTAATTTTAATGGTATTTATAGAAAATGCTTTTAAGCATAGTACGGCTAGCCAAAGCGACAATATTATTATAGATTTAAGTATTGATATATCGGATGATGGAGTTCTTAATTTTTCTTGTAAAAATAGTTTTTTGCCTAATTTTAATAACCAAAGTTTATCAAAAGGTATTGGATTGCAGAACGTAAAAAAACGTTTAGAGATTTTGTATCCAGACAAACATACTTTAGAAATAAAAGATTTAGATGCCATGTATCATGTAAATCTCGTTTTACAATTAGAAACTAAAAAATAGGATGTTAAGAAGTTGTATTATTATTGAAGACCAGCCACCAGCACAACGAATTCTACAAAAATTTATTAAAGATGTTGGCTCTTTAGAATTAAAAGCAACTTTTTCTGATGCGTTGGAAGCTATTACTTTTTTACAAAATAATGCTATAGATTTAATTTTTTTAGATATTCATTTACCAAAAATTTCAGGTATTGATTTTTTAAAAACCCTTAAAAATCCACCTCAAACAATTTTAACAACAGCGTTTTCAGATTATGCCTTAGAGAGTTATGAGTACAATGTTGTAGATTATTTGTTAAAACCATTTTCATTTCAGCGTTTTGTACAAGCAGTTACCAAAAGTGCCGCTGTATTATCTATAACAAAAAATATTGAGCTCCAACAAGAACCTGATATACCTTCAACTATATTTATTAAATCTGGACATGATTTAATCAAAATAAATAGTAGCGATATTTTATATATAAAATCTGATGATGATTATACAGAAGTCGTTACTACCAATAAGACATATTTGAGTACAGATACTTTAAAAAAATGGCTTACAAAACTGGAAAATACATTTTGTCAAGTCCACAAATCTTATATTGCCAATACATCTCACATTAAAAAAGTTTCTGGTAATCAAATCTTTTTTAACGATGAATTAATCATCCCTATTGGTCGTGCTTTCAAGGACAGTTTTTCAACTTATTTCTTAAAATAATCATCTTAACTATTATATAATTAAATGGTATACAGTTCTTTAAAATTTATTTAAAATTATTATAAATAACTATTGGTTTTTATTTAGCAATGTAGTAAGTTTGCCGAATAATTAAACTTATTTAGACTTAATAAAAATAAATTATTAAAATAAAATGATACCAAAACAAGTAAATAAACTGTTTTTTCTATCTATTATCTTTTTATCGAGCTTATCTATTTTTTCTCAAGAAGGCAGTGATAAATTCTTTGAAGAATTAAAGAAATTCAATATAAAAACGTATGGTGTTGTAAACTATTATGGTTTTGATTGGGATACTGATTCTGAAATTAGAAATGCATTTGATACAGAGCGATTAAATGCATACATCTATTACTATTTTAACGAAAATATTCAGTTTAAAACAGAGATAGAATTCGAACACGGTGGCACGGGTGTAACTATGGAATTAGACAAGCTAGAAGAGTTTGGAGAATTTGAAACCGAAGTTGAAGCTGGTGGTGATGTAAAAATAGATCAAGTAAACATTCTTTTTAAGTGGAAGCCTTGGTTAAATTTTAGACTTGGTCGTGTTAAATTGTATATGGGTAATGCTCAAAAATTAGATTTACCAACACAATACTTTACAGGGCAACGTTCTTCTACAGAAAATGCTCTAATGCCAATAGGTTGGTATGAAAACGGTATTGAACTTTTAGGAGATTTTGGTAAGAAAAAACAATTTAGTTATAGGTTTTATGTGGTAAATGGTTTAAATAGTAATGGGTTTACATCTGCCAATTGGATAAAACGAGGCTATCAACAACGTTTTGAAACCATTAATGCCAATAGTCTTGCCTACGCAGCACGTTTCGATTATAATTTACCAAACAATGGCGGATATTTTGGTGTAAGTGCCTATACTGGCGATGCCAATGGTAACAGGCATAAAGATGATCTTAAAAATACCAAAGGCTATGTAACACTTTTAGATGCCCATTTGCATGTTGTAAAGGAAAATTGGAGGCTTCAAGGTATGGTGCTTTATGGTAACCTTCAAAATTCCGATAAAATATCAGAAGCCAATAGAAATTTATCAAATGCACTTAACGTAAAGCGTACACCAGTTGCTAAAAACGCACTAGGATATTATTTAGAAGGCGGGTATAATGTTCTCGATTTTCTACAAAATAATACATCAAAAAAACTATATGTTTTTGGTCGTTACGATTTTTATGACAGCATGTATAAAACCACAGGAGACATTATAGATAACCCAAGATGGGAGCGTAGTGTTAC
This sequence comes from uncultured Flaviramulus sp., assembly GCA_947487155.1. Lineage (GTDB taxonomy): Bacteria > Bacteroidota > Bacteroidia > Flavobacteriales > Flavobacteriaceae > CANLXL01. Next base: position 8,913 of record CANKVS010000007.1, on the reverse strand, counting down.
TACGTTTGGAGCCAATTATTTTGTTAATCCTGGTATTGTATTAAAAGCACATTATGCCATTAATAAATTGGGGATAGCAACTAATAATACAGATAAAACATTATTACTTGGTATGGCATTTACCTTTAAAACAAATTAAAAAATTCTAATAACAAATAAATAATAATACAAAATGAAATATTTTTTTAAGCTAAAAAGCACATTAATAATTTTTGCAATTGCAGCATTAACTTTTTCTTGTTCAGATGATAATGATACAGAAGAAATAGTAGAACAATCAGATTATAATGAACATTTAACAAACATTGCTAACAATGTAATTGTTGAAACCTATAGAGATTTAGCTAATAAAGCTACAGATTTAAAGAACGAAGTAATCGATTTACAAGGTGATATTTCGGCTTCAAATTTAGATAATGCTAGACAAGCGTGGCGTTCTACCAGAGAACCTTGGGAAAAATCGGAAGGCTTTTTATTTGGTCCTGTAGATTTACAAGGTATTGACCCTGCTATAGATAGCTGGCCAGTAAATGTGGTAGATATGGATAACTTATTAAGTGATACCGTTAACTTTCCAGCTATTACAGAAAGCATTATAGATGCACAAACCGATGAAGCTAAAGGGTTTCACCTTATAGAATACTTACTTTGGGGAATTGATGGAAACAAACAAGTTGCCGACCTTACAACAAGAGAATTAGAATATCTAGTAGCTGCTTGTGAAAACTTAGAAACTAAAACAGCCGAATTATATGACGCTTGGAGAGCAGATAGCGGTAACCATGTTGCAAATTTCTTAAACGCTGGAGCATCAGGTAGTATATACGTATCGCAAAAATCGGCTTTAGAAGATTTAGTAGATGGCATGATTACTATTGCAGATGAGGTTGCTAATGGTAAAATTGAAACACCGTTAAATGGTGAAAACGGTGCTGGTTTCGACCCTACTCAAGAGGAATCTCGTTTTAGCCACAATTCTAAACTAGATTTTGCAAATAATGTTCGTAGCATTTCTAATGTTTATAATGGTAAATTTAGTATTGATGGTAAAGGTGTGTCAGATGTTGTAGCAGAGTCTAATACTACTTTAGACGGTACATTTAAAACACAGTTAGTAGAAGCTATTCAAGCAATTGAAGCTATTCCTGGAACATTTACTGATGCTATATCTGATAATCGAACTGCTGTTGAAAATGCGCAAACTAAAGTGCGAATAGTGCAAGAAACTTTAGAATCCCTTATAAAACCGTTAATAGTTAATCTATAAACTATTTAAAATAAAACCGTATCGAAAGTAAATTTCGATACGGTTTCTTCATTTAAAAGCTAATGAAAACTGTCTATCTTTTAGGAATAATTTTTCTATTAACATCTTGCCAAAATGATGATAATTATGTTCCTGTAATTCCAAATGCTAATGAACGTGAATTAGCAGGAGGCGAAACCACTGTGTTTAGCTCTGGTTCTTTTGCTTTTGAAAATCCTGCTACAAATTTATCGGCAGATAATTTAGAGACCCATCTTGCTGGAGATGCGCAATTTGAACAAGCTTTTGTTACAGCACCAGCAACGGTTAACCCAGGTTTAGGGGCGCAATTCAATCATGTATCATGTGTTGGTTGTCACCCTAAAGATGGACGTGCTCCTTTTCCTGATGATCTTAATTCATTTTCAGGGTTTTTCTTAAGGGTTAGTATTCCAGGTACAAATGCAAATAGAGGTCCAAATCCAGCTCCAGGATTTGGAGATCAGTTAGCAAATCATGCGGTCTTTGGAAAAACTCCAGAAGTGCAATTTGCAGTTAGTTATGAAGATATTCCTGTAAATTTTGCCGATGGCACTGTTGTTACATTAAAGAAACCTATATATAGTATTTCTGAATCCTATATACCATTACCAGGAAACGCTTTATTTTCCCCAAGATTAGCGCCTCCTGTTATTGGTTTGGGCTTATTAGAAGCAATTCCAGAAATGGATATTCTATCAAAACAAGATCTCGATGATTTTGATGGTGATGGCATTTCAGGTAAAGCAAATTATGTTTGGGATCCAGAAACACAAACAACTAAATTAGGACGTTTTGGTTGGAAAGCTAGTGCGCCCTCAGTATTAGTGCAAACAGCAGGCGCTTATAATAACGACATGGGAATAACGAGCCATTTGTTTCCTATAGAATCTAGTTATGGACAATCTAATGGAGAATTAGAACAGGCCGATAATCCTGAAATCACCAAACAAATACTTGATGAGGCAGCATTTTATTGCAGAACTTTAGCAGTACCTGCTGCTAGAAATCTTGATGATGAAGATGTTATAGCTGGATACCAACTATTTGAAGATTTAAAATGTGCATCTTGTCATACACAAAGGCATGTAACTGGGACTTTCTCTGGAATACCAGAAATATCAAATCAAACAATTTACCCGTATACCGATATGTTATTGCATGATATGGGAGAAGATTTGGCTGATGGAAGATCAGATTTTTTAGCTAACGGTAACGAATGGAAAACAAGACCGCTTTGGGGAATAGGGCTAACACAGCTTGTTAATGGTCACACCGATTTTTTACATGACGGTAGAGCCAAAAGTGTAGAAGAAGCTATTTTATGGCATGGAGGTGAAGCGCAAAAATCTAAGGAGGATTATACAAAGCTTACTTTATTAGAAAGAGAACAGTTATTAAAATTTGTTAAATCTATTTAAGCGTAATTAATTATGCTTTAGCATTGGTAACAGCTAGTTTGATAGTTAAACTTTAAAAAATAGATACGATTTATATATTGTTTTTCAATTAGTTACAGTTAATTTTTTGTTTTGGTTGCTAAAAGTAAAGCAATCTGTATGCTTTTGTCAAACATTAATGAAATAGTATAAATATTCCATCTGTTAATTGGTAAATATGTCTTTTTTGTAAAACCAATTCATTATAAATAATGGTATTATTCTTATCTTCAATAAGATACTTTTACTTATAAAATATTATTTAAAATTATTCTAAATAGTTATTGTTTTTTCGTTTCTGTGTATTAAATTTGTGTAAAAAATAATTTATAATTAGTCTAAATAAAAATAATAAATATTTATGAAAACCTCATTTTCAACCCTTATTTTACTATTAACGGCATTAAATTTATTTGCCCAAAACGGCGAAATTACAGGAAATATAGTTAATAAAGCTAACCAACCTCTATCTGATGTTAATATTTTATTTAAGGATAGTAGTAAAGGAACAATGACAGATTCCAAAGGAAATTTTAAAATTAAAAACTTAGATGCAGGAAAATACAATTTAGTAATTTCTATGATTGGGTATAAAACTCAAAAGTTAGAAGTTTCAGTAAAAAATAATCAAGTAAGCAACCTTAATACAATTACCCTTGAACAATCTTTGGGAGAGCTTAACGAAGTTGTAATTAATGGACAAAAGAATAAATATGTAGAAAAAAAGGTGTCTTCATCATTGCACATAAAAACACCTATAAAAGAGTTAGCGCAAAATGTACAGGTTATAAGCTCAGACTTGTTAGATGATCAGCAAGTCATTAATATGCTAGATGGTATAACCCGTAACGTTAGTGGAGTTACCTTAGTAGAGCATTGGGGACATTTTGCAAGAGTTAATATGCGTGGTTTTAGAATACCAGCATTTAGAAATGGTGTTAATGTTCAAGATACTTGGGGGCCATTAGTGGAAGATGCTTTTATGATTGATCAAATTGAATTTGTAAAAGGACCTGCGGGTTTTATGATGGCTTCTGGCGAACCAGGTGGTTTTTATAATGTGGTTACTAAAAAACCAGTCGCTCAACCTATAGGAAAAGTAAGCCTAATGGAAGGATCTTTTGGAACATATAGAGGTACTTTAGATTTAGGAGGGAAATTAACCAAAAACGAAAAGCTTTTATTTAGGTTTAACGCGTTATACCAAAATGTAGGGACACATAGAGATTACGACGATTCCAAACGTTACGGTATCGCGCCTTCTTTACTATTTAAAGTAACAGATAAAACAAAATTTTTGGTAGAGTTTAATGCGCAAAATGCAGAAAGCTCTATAGGTTCTGCTTATGTATTTGCGCCTTCAGATAGTGGTTTTGGAAGCTTAGATAGAGATTTTACTTTTATAGACAGTAGTTACCCTAGCAGTGATATTAGAGAAGTTAGTTTGTTAAATGAAATCACTCACGATTTTAACGAAAACTGGTCTTTTAAAGCTAAATATGTGTACATGGATTATAACCAAGAGGGATACACCATTTGGCCTTATGTTTTTGAAGACAATGGAGATGCACGTAGGTTTGTTTCAAATTGGGATGCTATTTCTCAAGGGCAATATTTTCAAACATACCTTTCGGGGGAGTTCAATACAGGAAGCATCAAACACAACGTATTGGGAGGATTTGATTTTACCGATAAAAATTATTGGGCAGATTGGTTTCAAGGAGATTATATAGATTCTGCAACACAACCTTTTAATGTTTATAATCCGGTTTATGGCAATGTAACGCTTCCTACTGTAAATAGATCTGTAGCGTTAAAAAATAGAACTGGTGTTTATACCTATGGTAATATTGTTAGATCGGGTTATGTACAAGATGAACTTCAATTTTTTGACAATAAATTAAGAGTTACTCTAGCTGCTAGATATACCGAACTTGTTATTCAAGGAAATGAAGATAAAGACACGAAAATTACGCCAAGGTTTGGGCTTAGTTACGACATAACACCAACGCTGACAGTTTACGGATTATACGATGAATCTTTTTTAACAGCTACCGGAATTGCTAGACCAGGCAACACTTTTGATCCAATTTCGGCAAACGATATAGAGGGTGGATTAAAAAAGACATTTTTTGATGGGAAATTAAAATCATCTTTAAGCGCTTATCTTATTACAAAGAAAAATATTGCTGTAATAGATCCTAATAATGCAGCAGGCGAAAACTTTTCAGTTCAGTTAGGAGAAGTGCAATCAAAAGGTATCGAATTTGATTTGCAAGGTCAAATTACCCCAGAATTAAATGCTGTTTTAAACTACGCCAATACCAATATAGAAATAACTAAAGATACAGATCCTAATAATATTGGAAACAGAATAGCTGGTCATGCTAAACATATTACTAACGGATGGTTAAACTATAATTTTAATGAAAGGTCTACTTTTAAAGGCTTTGGTATTTCATTGGGTTACCAATACCAAATAGACCGTTCTTCATGGGGTTTAGGTGCCGATAACAAATCAGAATTACCAGATTATTTTAGGTTAGATGGTGGGCTTTCTTGGAAAAATAAAAAGGTAAATATAAAACTGAATATTAATAATATTTTGGATGCATATTTATACTCCGGACAAAATTACGGTACCTATTTATACTGGCAATCAGAACCAGGTGTAAACGGAAGACTTTCAGTAACCTATAACTTTCTTTAAAAGTAAAAAGATGAAAAAACATTTAATAACTCTAGTACTACTACTGGCGGTAAATAACATATTTGCACATTATATCTGGATAGAAACTAGTGCATCTGGAACACTTAATACAGAGCATGCCATAAAAATAAGATTTGGAGAATTTTCAGAAGGTGTTTTCGAAAAAGTAGATGACGAACACTTTAAAAATGTGAGCAACTTTAAAGTTTGGTTAATAGACCCTCAAGGGAATAAAACATTTTTGCAAGTGTCACCAAAGACAGATTATTATGCTGCATCTTTCATTCCAAAAATCAATGGTACCTATACTATTGCTTTAGATAATAAAAACATTAAGGTTTTTGATTTTACCAAGTACGATTATACCACGTTTAAGCCACAATACCATGCTAAGAGTAGAGTAGTAGTAGGTGATAATATTAATGATTTAAAAGAAACAAATTCTGAAAGCATTGAAATTATAGATATAACTACAGTAAAATATGCTGTTTCTAAAAACGTGCAATTGCAGGTATTGTATAAAGGAAAGCCTTTAGAAAAATCTGAAGTCACCCTTTTTGTAGCCGATGGATGGTCTCAAAAAATAACAACCGATGTTAATGGAATCTTTTCCTTTAAACTTCCGTGGAAAACCACTTATACTGTTGAAGCAACACACGAAGAAAAAGTGCCTGGGGTATACCAAGGTATTAATTATAATATACTATGGCATTGTGCTACTTACGGTATAGTGCTCAATTAAGTATACACAAAATTTGATTTTTGATTTGTTTGGTGATTAGTTAGTTTGAAAAATGGCTCTAAGAATGAGAGCTTAGAGTCATTTGGTTTAAGTTAAAATAAATGAGAATACACACAGAAGCCCCAAGAGCATTTTTGGCCAACGTGGTTTATAAATTTTAATTTCCATAACTAATTTGAGTTAGTTGTTTACAAGCTTTGGATGTTTTTGTTCAGAGTTTGTGATTTTAATAAAAGTGAATGATAACAAGTAGTATTACACCAATTTTTATAGGCAGTTTTTTTCTGTACAGTGCTTCAGAAAAAGCACAATTAACATCTAATTTTGCATTATATAAATGGATGCAACATCGCGCAAGTATATCAAAAATAATTGGTCTTGTTTTACTTATAATATCATTAATAGTTACCATACAAACTTTTGGTCTTGTTTCGGGTGTATTATTTTGGTTTATAACCTTAATGATTAGTTTAAGCTCGATTATAATTATGACTCCGCTTCAAGTAGTTAATTATAAACTAATAACAGTGGCGTTTTTAACAATGTTAATAATAGAAATTCTTTTATAGTATGCCTGCTAATCCAAAACATTTAACAAAATCTCCATGGCAACAATTTGCTAAAATATCTTCAGGAATTATTGGAGGGTATATCATTTCTGCACTATTTCATATGTGTTTAGCACTATGGCTACCCAACTCTAAAGACGTGCTTATTACCTCAATTTATACACTATTTATAGTATGGTGTATTTTATTAATAATTCCCTATTTATTTAAAAACGGTTGGAAAGTTTGGGGATTGTATTTGGTTATTAGTATTGTACTTTATATAATCTATTATTTTGGAAATCAACAAAACCCATTTGTATAATGAGTAAAAGGAATTATAATGTTTTTTTTAACACACATACTGTTAGCGGAATAGTTATAAGTGTTGCTTTATACGTCATATTTTTTGCAGGTGCTTTTGCATTGTTTAAAGATGAAATAACAGCATGGGAAGAAGGGAAACATTCGCAAAATATAGCTAGAGAGCATATTGATTTTGATGGCTTAATTCAAAAATTATCAAAAGATTATTATTTAGAAAGTAGAGATTTTAGGTTTATTTTAGGAGATAAAAGCGATGAAATATTTGTTCTTATTAACCCTGCAAAAGATACCATAAATGCTCCAAAAGAAGCTAGAAGCAGTGCTTATTTTTCTTTAAATATTAATACAGGAAAAACAAAAACATATCAAGAAAAATATAGTTTAGGAGAGTTTTTGTACCGTTTGCATTTCTTTTCTCAAATCCCGTCTATTGGAGTTTATTTGGCAGGATTTGTTGCCTTTTTTTTCCTGTTTGCTATTGTTACAGGAACTATTGTTCATTGGAAAAAAATAGTTTCAAATTTTTATCAATTTAATCCAAAAATTACATTAAAACGCGTTTGGACAGATGCCCATACGGCATTAGGTGTTATAGGACTCCCTTTTCAGTTTATTTATGCTGTTAGCGGCGCGTATTTTTGTTTAAGCATTTTAGTGTTATTGCCAGCTAATACCCTATATAACGGCGATCAAAATAAACTTATGAATGATATATTACCAGAGCGTAATATACAGGAATGGGTTGTGAAAACAGAGAAGAGCATACCAAGCATGAATGCTTTTATTGAAGACAGCAAAAACTCATGGGATGATTTTCATATTAACGAATTTTGGGTAAAAAATTATAGTGGTGTTAATATGAAATATCTTTTAGCTGGAGAATTAGAAGATGATAAACGTTTTTTAGGTCAAGGCTATATTGAGTTTGATACAGAAACCAAGACAAAAACAATTCTTAAAAATCCTAATAAAACGCATTATGTTAAAGACATACAGCTATCTATGGGGCGTTTGCATTTTGCGAATTTTGGAGGCATATGGGTTAAAGTTATATATTTTATATTAGCCCTTATAACATGCTTTGTTATTATTACAGGTGTGCTTATTTGGATTGAGGCTAGAAATAAAAAGAGTAGAACTTTAAAGCAACGTTTATATTCGACTAAGGTAGGGCATATATATATGGCAATATGTTTGTCTTTATTCCCAGTAATTGCTTTGTTTTTTTTAGTAATAAAGCTGCTACCAGAAGCATACGACACTCAAAAAATGGGGATACTGTATAATGGGTTTTTTATAGTTTGGCTCGTTGCAGTTATTTATTTTAGATTTAAACGAAATAACTATTTTACAAATAAAACGACTTTGCTTATTGGAACTATATTAGGGTTTTTAATCCCTATAGCCAATGGTATTGTTTCAAACAATTGGATTTGGAACACCTATCGAGCTAATCAATTTGATATACTACTTGTTGATTTACTTTGGATATGTTTATCTGCCATAGCGTTATTTATTTTCTATAAAATAAAACCCAGCGTACAAACACAAAGTGCTTTTAAAAAACACCCCATAGATTATAAAAACATAAAACAATTAAAACTTGAAGATTCTCAAAAAAAATAAAGGCTGTTTAAAAAGTTTAGCTGTTTTTAAATGTTAAACCAACGGTTTACTAACTCAACTTCTATAGGGGTTGCGTTTTGTGTACATAATCATTTTTAATCATATCATAGCGATATGCTTTAGACCATATTTCAATATGTTTTGATAGTTCAACTAACGAGGCACTTTCAGGAGTAGTTCAACCTATTGACTTTCAGTTATTTAATTTGTATTTTAGATAAAACAAAACCCCGAAT
>CANKVS010000006.1 GCA_947487155.1 uncultured Flaviramulus sp. | reverse complement strand
ACTTTTTAAATCTAAAGTAGCTGTGCAAGAATTCTTTTTTAAATTATACTGTTCTAATATTTTTACACTTTTTGTCGTGGAGTTGCTACTTTTACTCGGGCACAAAATTTAAAGATGTTTGTCTAAAACAAATTCTTTTGTTTTAATTTAAAAGGAAAGCTGAATATGCGTATTTCATTTTTTTTTCGTTTATTTAGCAGCATAATAGTATGAACCCTAATAGTTGTAGGTGTCTTTGTAACAAATAGTAAATGCAGAAACATAATTTAGACATAGAAGATCTGTTTAAGCAGCATTATAAAGATTTATGTCATATTGCGTTTAATTATCTTCAAAATGTAAGGGATGCAGAAGATATTGTTCAGGAAAAATTTATTGCATTATTGCATAACAAGAAGCTGGATAATATAACCAATATAAAATCCTATTTATGGCAAAGTGTAAAAAATGCTTGCATTAACAAATTGGAACGTGAAAAAAAATTATACAGATTAGAAGAATCTTTTTTCACAAATTATAAAAGTATCTCACAAGAAGAAGAGATGATTCGCTTAGAAAAACAATTATATCTTCACAAGCAGATAGATTTATTACCTAAACAATGCAAAAAGGTGTTCTTACTTTGCGTAATTGAAGGAATAAGCTACAAAGAGGTTTCTAAACATCTTGAGGTCTCTGTTAACGCGGTTAAAAACCAAATGAAAAAGGCTTATAAGATCCTTAGAAAATCATTGAATAACCACTATGTCTTTTCACTGTTTTTTAAAAAAACGGAGTATAGAGGTACCCTAAATTAAACTTATTGTGTTTATATACTAAAGGATTCATTTTAGTAAACGCAATACATGAAAAAGTTTAAACTTTTAATTGGAAAAATTGAAAATACACTTTCAGAAGAAGAAGAACTTCATCTGCAGGAGTGGATTGATAAATCGAAAGATAATAAGTTATTTTATGAGTATATTCTTTTTCTTCACAAAAATGGTAAAGGAGTCCAGGAAATAGCTTCTAAAGATTTAGATCAAGTCTGGCGCAGTTTCAATAAAAAGCAACATGATTATGTTCAGAAAGTAAGGCACCTCAAAAGGCAGCGTATATTAAGGTATGCGGCTATATTTATAGGTTTATTACTAGCCATTGGTTATGCGTTTAAAGATCGTTTGTTTACACCAACTAATACCGTTACTAATGATGTTGTAAACCAGAGACTTATAATTGAGAGCGAAGACATTATTTTAAAACGGGAAAATGGAGAAATTTTAACCCTCAAAGAAGAAAGCAACCTAGCGTTGACCAACAACAAAGGAAATGTGATTGGTCAGGTTAAAGGAAATACGTTGGTTTACACTAGAGAAGCTTCACAAGAATTAATATACAACGAAATTATAGTTCCTTACGGCAGAACTTTTCAGCTGGAACTTTCAGATAATACCATTGTTCATTTAAATGCTGGAACGTCTTTTAAATATCCGGTTAACTTTATTGAAGGAGTAGACAGAAAAGTATTTTTAAATGAAGGTGAAGCTTTTTTTGAAGTCAAAGAGAATAAAAAAAACCCTTTCTTAATTGATACGCCTCATCAATTCAATATAGAAGTTACAGGAACCAAATTCAACGTGTCTGCATATAAAGAAGATAATGTTATCAGTACGGTTTTGGTTGAAGGAAAAGTTGCAGTGACTTCTAAAAATAATACGATTTCATTACTCCCCAATTATAAGGCAACCGCCAGTAAGCATACAGAAGAGATTGCTACCGAAATTGTTAACACCAATGATTATACTGCTTGGATAAAAGGTGTTTTGCTTTTAAAAAGTACAACATTCAAGAAGATCAGACTACGATTAGAACGAAAATATAATGTGGTTATTCTTAATACAAACAGTGAACTTGATGCTCAGTTGTATAATATCTACTTTCAGGATGAAACGATTGAAGATGTGTTAGAATCCCTTAAAAAAACATTCGATATAAGTTATAAAATAGAAAATAATACAATTATTATTAACTAAAAATCCATAAGGCCTATGATATAAAAAGAACTAGCTACATTTTAATGAAGTCCACATAAAAAAGATTGGGAATGGTGGGCATTCCCAATCAAAGATATAGTATGTGGCAATAACTAATGTTCAACCACAAAAATATTCAGAACAAAAATATGAAAAACTTAAGACAAGTTAAAGCAACAGCTTTAACTAGACTAAAAACTAATTTGAAAATGAAACTTTCCGTACTTTTTTTAGTGTCAGTTCTTTTTCAGGTGCATGCGAATAGTTCATATGCACAGAAAACAAAAATTTCTCTTAACCTATCAGATGTACCTATTGAAGTGGTTTTAGATGAAATTCAAAAACAATCCGAATTTAGATTTTTGGCAAATGTGTCCGAGATAAATCTAAGTGATAAAGTTTCTGTTTTTGCAAACAAAAAAACCATTAAAAAGATCTTGACAGATTTATTTAGAAACAGGGGTGTTAACTTTGAAGTTTCTAAAAAGCAAATTATACTTACCCCTAAAGCCATTGACTCTGAAGATTCTAAAGATTTAGACATTCAGCAGACTATTGACGGTAATGTTAAGGACGAAGATGGAACTCCTTTAGCAGGAGTTAATATTTTGGTTCAGGGAACAGATAGAGGAACTCAAACCGATTTTGATGGAAAATATTCAATTACAGCTTCAAAGGGAGACATATTGAGGTATTCTTATGTAGGCTATAAAACACAAGATGTTACTGTAAATGACGATACAACTATTAACGTAACAATGCAGGAAGATGTTAGTTCTTTAGATGAAGTGGTTTTAGTTGCTTACGGTTCCCAAAAGAAAGCCAGTCTTACCTCTGCGGTTACATCCGTAAAGGCGGAAGAACTGGAAAGTATTCCTACCTCACAATTATCCAATAGTATAGCGGGTAGACTTCCAGGAGCTCAGATTGTGCAAAATTCAGGTTTCGTGGGATCCAACTCATCAATTACCGTCAGAGGGTCGAATAATGCTGCTCTTTACGTTATTGACAACATAGTTTCCAACAAATCTCAGTTTGATGCTTTGGACCCCAATGAAGTAGACGCCATTACCATACTTAAAGACGCGGCTGCAGCTGCTATATATGGAGCCAGGGCTTCCGGAGGGGTTGTTTTAATAACCACTAAAAAAGGAAAGTCTGGTAAGACTCAGTTTAAATATAGTAACATCTATACTTTCAACAGACTTACCCGAGACCTTCAGGATTATACTGCCGAAGAGGAGGTTATTTATAGAAACAATGTAGCATTGAGTCGTTGGATTACCCAAGGCAATACGGTTAATACATTCAGTGCTCCCTTTGGTGACGATGTTCTCGCTTTGGCAAGAACTGTAGATTATCCTTCTGTTAATGATGAAATATGGAGAAACCCCACTTCTCAACAACATACCTTAAGTGTGAGTGGAGGTTCTGATAAAATAAACTATTTCTTTTCGACAGGGTTGAACGAGTCTAAAGGCTCATACGATAATGTAGACTTTAATAGATATAATTTTAGGTCTAAAGTAGAAGCTAAGATTACAGATAATATTACCCTAACCACTAATATTAGTGGCAACAGAAGAGTAGGAAGACGTTTTTTCTGGCCATTTGATGGAGCAGATGACCAAGTGCTTTCAGATTTTTTTAGAGCCTCTTTTAATTTGTCCAGATTTTTTCCTTTTTATTCCCAATTGGATGGCACACCGGCCAGACGAACAGATCCGGGTGCTGTTGCGGTAGTACAACCAGGTTGGGGTTTTAGTCCTGCACAAAACATCTATAGTGGTGCCAACAGAAAAAGATTCGATGACACTTTCAATGCGATAATAAGCATGGACATAGACATTCCAAAAGTGAAAGGGCTTTCAGCCAGTTTATTGGCCAATTTTCGTTATGACGGATTCAACCGAAAGAACTTTATAGTACACAACTCTAGTTTTGAGGGTACAAACCGTTGGAGGAGGTGGAGCAGGTAATTTTACTTTAGCTCCGTTGAATGAAAATGACAGGGTCATTAATACTTTAGGTGGAAGAAGGGAAGGAATTCAAGAAGAATACTCCATCACCAATAGGTATCAGCTAAATGGATTCCTTAAATATGTTAATAATTTTGGGGAGCATAATGTTAATGCATTATTGGGCTTTGAAAAATCTGGCCTTAATTTTAAAAACCTCAGTGCATCACGTGAAGATCTTTTGTCAACTTCAATTGAACAATTTATCTCAACAAGTACCGATAGGGAAAGAAGTGTTGTCAATGGCGGTGAAAATGAACAGCAACGTTTATCTTATTTGGGCAGGCTCAATTATACTTATGCGGACAAATATGTCGCAGAATTTTCGTTTAGGTATGATGGCTCCTTCCAATTTTCTGAAGACAATAGATTCGGTTTTTTTCCCTCTGCTTCTCTGGCTTGGAATATCTCAAAAGAAGACTTCTTTAATATACCCCAGATCAATACACTTAAGTTAAGGGGGTCATTTGGGCAAACTGGTGATGATGGCACCCTTAATAATAGGGTTGCTCCTTTCCAATTCCAAAATAATTTTGTAGGTGCGTCATCTTATTTGTTCGAAAATGAGTTCTTAAATGGTATTGGGCCTCAAAGCGTCGTGCCAAACCCAGATATTACTTGGGAAACGCATACATCTTTTAATGCTGGTTTTGACATATCTCTTTTCAATAATAAACTAGATTTTACTTTTGATATTTTTAAGAATACAGTTAAAGATATACTTCTTGGTACAACCGTAACAGTACCAGGTAGTTTTGGGGCTAGTTTACCTGCAACAAATTTTGGAGAAAGAGAATTTCGTGGTTATGAAATTGCTTTAAATTATAGAGGAAGTATTGGGGAATTTAAATATGCTGTAGGAGCCAATATGGGCTATGCTAAAGATAAATGGATAAAATTTCCTGAGGAAGAAGGAATATTTGATTTCCAAAGCAGGATTGGTAGGCCCGAAGCCAGAAGGATAGGATACATTTCAGAGGGTATTATTAGAGATCAAGCAACCTTAGATGCTTTACCTGCAGGCTTTACACAATTCGGCAGAACCCCACAATTAGGAGAAATATTATTTAGGGATATTAGGAGCACCGACTTTTCCGAAGGGGCTGACGGGGTAATAACCGCCCAGGATGTTGACATAATTAGTGACAATGCCGTTCCAAGAATCAATTACGGTATTACTACTGATTTTGAGTGGAAAGGGATAACCGTAAACGCATTGTTTCAAGGGGTAGGCGCTTATGATAAGTTTGTAAATACATTAAACTCACAGAATGGGGGTGTATTCCAAGTAGCGCCTAGACCTTATTTTGAATTATGGACAGATGCCTGGTCCCGTGAGAACCTAGATGGCAGATATCCTGCTGTGGAAGGTAACTTCTTGGGCCATACAGAAAACGGTGGGGGTGTGAGTACTTTTTGGAAAAGAAACGGTGCATACCTAAGGTTGAAAAATTTGACCATAGGTTATAATATACCCAGTGAGGTTCTAAAATCAGTTGGAATTGAAAGACTTAACCTTTTTGTGAACGGAACCAATTTGTTTGTTATTAGTGATTTTGATGAGTTTGATCCAGAGCAGGAACGTTTGGATTCTTATCCACTTTTTAAAACTTTTTCAACTGGTATTAATTTGACATTCTAAAAAAAAAAAAATGAAAAATTTATATAAAATACTGATCTTAAGCATTGTATTTGGGCTATTTTATTGTTGTGAGGATGATTTAAACGTGGATAACAGAAATGCTTTTGATCCAGGGGCAACGTGGGACGATCCACAGTTGGCTAACGCATACCTTACCAATTTGTATGCAGATGTAATGCCTAACGCGTGGCCGACAGGAAGCGGTGCTACAAATGCTGGGCTGCCAGCTGATGACAGAACAGGTGTCATGTTGGTGAATACAATAACAGAAGACAACCATCCATGGGCAGGTCAATTTAATAATCAGTATGTGAATATACGGAATGCTAATATTTTATTAGCAGAAATCGACGCTGGAACCCTTGATACGGAAGTGCGCAATGCTATTGTGGGGCAAACCCTGTTCTTTAGGGCTTGGAGCTATTTTAATTTGGTTAGGGTTTATGGAGGGGTACCATTATTGTTGGAACCTCAAAATATAGATGATGAACTTAATGTGCCAAGAGCATCTACTTTAGATGTATTCAATGCAATATTAAACGATTTGGATGAAGCTGCAGGATTATTAAATGGACAGACCTTTGTAAATGACGATAAAGGACGAATAGGCATAGCCAGTATTTTGGCCTTTAAAGGAAGGGTGGCATTATATATGGCAAGTCCACTGTTTAATTCCGAAGCTCCTTATACCAACCAATATTGGGCAGCTGCACTTATTGCAACGGAAACAGCAAAGACATCATTGGAAAACCTTGGTTTTGGTTTGGCGGGCACATATCCCAATGTTTGGGCCATTTCAAATGAAGGCCATAATGAAGCAGTATTGACAGTTAAATTTGATGATAGCAACAGATCGAACGGAAGAAGGGAACATGGCGTAAGGCCCCTTGAAGAATCTTCAAATGCAGTTGGTTTTGATGTGCCTTTGTGGAAACATGTCGAATCCTATACAATGGCGGATGGCTATGCCCCGGGAAGTTCTCCAAATTATACTTATGATTTGCAAACCTATTGGGGGAATAGAGATCCAAGGTTTTACTATAATATAATCTTTAATGGCGCACCATTTGAATTAAGTGGAAAGGTTGGAAGAAGACAATACTCAGCTGTTGAAATAGAAGATGATAGAGATGCTTTTCACGCTGGATCCGCTTTTTCAGCTAATAGAACCGGTTTTTTCACGGCCAAAGGGGTACAGATTGAGCTCGGCCCATCTACTGTTGAACAAAATGAAGTGGATTGGATTGAAATTCGTTTTGCAGAAGTACTTTTAAATTTTGCTGAGGCAGCTAATGAAATGGGAAGAACCGATGATGCTCTTGATGTGTTAAAACAAATCAGGCAAAGAGCAGGAATAGAACCTGGGCCAACCAATGATTATGGATTGGATGGATTGGCTACCGTAGAAGAAGTAAGGAGAGCCATCCAAGATGAACGTTATATTGAATTCCTTTTTGAAGGAAAACGATTCTGGGATTTAAAACGATGGAGACGTTTAACCGAATTGGATGGTGAAACAGAAACTGGTCTATTGGCAACTCCCAAAGCAGGTATTGATCTCACCATGGTAGGTCCCAACGACCTTCTACCAGAAGATTTTGATTATGAAGTACGCCCGTTATTTTCATCACAGCCAACAAATATAGTACCGGATAATTATTATTTTGCTCCCATTCCTTTGGGACAACTTAATAGAAATTCCGAATTAGAGCAAAATGTTGGATGGGGTGGAACATTTGACCCAGAATTATAATTATTAAATCAATAATGATAGCCTATTTAGAATAGGAAGTTAATTAAAAAACAGGATTCTTTACTAAAAATGAATCCTGTTTTTTAATTTTATGCGATAATTGTGATAAAAACATGAAATGGATAACATATAGATTTTTGATTAAGATTTTTAATGAAAAAAAGCTTCTTTTCCTTCTTTTTTTATCGGTAGTAAGCATAACAGCATTTAAGACTCGCAAAGAAGATGCTCCAGTTCGCACAAATTTCATCCAAATACTTACTGATGACTAAGGTTGGGGTAATTTAAGATCTTTTGGGCACCAGTTTGTATATACCCCAAATATAGATAAACAAGCAAAGGAAGGAATTAAGTTTACTCAATGTTATTCTGCTGCTTCGGTATGTTCACCGGCAAGAGCTTCAATTTTAACAGGTAGGACACCGTATAGAACAGGCGTGTATCGTTGGGTGCCACCTAGTCATTTCAGCCATTTGCAGGCCTTGGAGATTACTTTGCCCCAATTATTAACGGCACACTTTGGTAAATTGCTTCATAATACCATTATTACTGAGTGGCTGGCACTTCCTTAAAGAAGGGCAATCGCGTAAATAGTTTTCAAACTTTACTACAAAAGAATAGTCTATTTGTGCTAAATATAAATCCTTTGTTTTAAATTCATTTTTTACAAATCGACGAATGTACTCTTCGGTTGCCCCATAGTTCTTTGCAGTCCCTGAAGCGAGTTTTTTCAAATCATTTTCCCTGTGATATGTCATGAGGTCATTAACTGTAAGTACTGGTTTGTCCTTTCCCAGATAACGGAGTTTTACAGCCTGGGCAGTAATTGACCTACCCTCTTTTTTTAACTCTTTAAATGCAATACTTATATCAGCTTCAATGTCATTGAGTGTTTCATTAATATCTTTAGCTTGTTTCAATCTCGGATTCAATCTACCCAGATCGGAATGCCAAAAGGCCTCTAAGGTTGATTCTTTCGTACTGATATCCGCAGGAATCCCGTCTACCTTTATGCGCGCATAAATGGGAATGGTTTCATCTCTTTTAACCGATGTTTTTTTCAGCCAAAAGAGAACATGGAAATTGTGTAAGTTCTTCATTACTTCTGTTTTTTATGGAAAAATCCGTTAAAACAAAAGCCAAATCTTTGTGCAATCTGGTCGATTGCGCTATTACAAGATAAAGAATTCTTTTCTAATAAATAGGACATCGATTAGGACATCGCTAAATATGGTTTAAAAACGATACAAAAAAAACCAACAAATATTTAATTTGCTGGTTTTCATACATTTAAGATTCTATTGTTTTTCATTAGAACCCCCTTGGTCGGGATGACAGGATTTGAACCTGCGACCACACGACCCCCAGCCGTGTACGCTAACCGGACTGCGCCACATCCCGAATAAAAAACCTATTGAAAAACTTCAATAGGTAAATTCATTATTTTACTTTTTTAATGTTCTTTAGCTGCCAAATAGCGTTCGGCATCTAAAGCTGCCATACAACCTGTTCCTGCTGCTGTTACTGCTTGTCTATACACATGATCTGCAGCATCACCAGAAACAAAAACACCTTCAATATTAGTTTTAGATGTACCTGGTGTATTAATAATATACCCCGTTTCATCTAAATCTAAAAATCCTTTAAAAATATCTGTATTGGGTTTATGACCTATGGCTACAAAAAATCCTGTTGCAGGAATATCGTGTTTTTCATTGGTCTTATTATTAAATACTCGTGCTCCCGTTACACCTACTCCATCACCTAAAACCTCATCGGTCTCCGTGTTAAATAATATTTCAATATTTTCTGTATTCTTAACTCTAGCAGCCATAATTTTAGATGCTCTAAACTCATCTCGTCTTACTAGCATGGTTACTTTAGTACATAATTTTGATAAATAATGTGCTTCTTCGCAAGCCGAATCTCCAGCTCCAACTATTATCACTTCTTGGTTTCTATAAAAGAAGCCGTCACAAACCGCACAAGCAGAAACACCGCCTCCTAGTTTTAAATATTTTTGTTCAGATTCTAAACCTAAATATTTTGCTGAAGCTCCAGTAGAAATAATTACCGTATCGCAATGAATTTCTTTAGTATCGTTTACCCAAACTTTATGAACACTACCCGAAAAATCAACTTTAGTTACCCATCCGTCGCGCACATCTGTTTCAAAACGTTCAGCTTGTTTTTGTAACTCTATCATCATTTCTGGTCCTGTAACTCCTTCTGGGTATCCTGGGAAATTTTCAACTTCGTTAGTCGTTGTTAATTGCCCCCCTGGTTGACTTCCTTGATATAAAACAGGAGACATATTTGCTCTTGCTGCATATATTGCTGCAGTATATCCTGCAGGTCCTGAGCCAATTATTAAGCACTTTATTTTTTCTATAGTATCAGACATGTTATATTATATTTAATAACAGCAAATGTAAAATTTTTGGTTAAATACATTCGTATAAGTTATCAACAGTTTTTATTAAATAATAAATTAAAATGATGCCTTTGTATAGCTGCATTCTGTTTTTAAAACTTAGCATCGTATAATTTCTAATTTATCTGTTTTTAGAATAATTAATTACTATTGCGTAATGTATTATATAAATTAATGTACTGCGTATTTTGTGGGTTTATTTTTAATAATCTTGAAGCAATATTTTTTGCATCTTCGTTTTCGTTATTCTTGGAGTATATATATGCTAATGTGTATAATAAACTTTCATTTTCCGAATCAATTTTAAGTCCGTTTATCAACGTTTTTTCGGCATCTTTAAAATTATTTACTTTATCATATAACAAACTTAAGTTGTAATAGCATCTAATATTTTCGGGCATATATTGAATTGCCTTTTTAATAATTTCAATAGCATCTTGTGTTCTATTTAATTCAGCCAATAATAATGAATACGAATAGTATGTTGGACCATATTCTGGTTCCTGTTCAATAATAGTTTTAAATGCATTTTCTGCTTCAGTAAATTGCTTATTATTATAATACAAATTAGCTAAATTGGTTCGTGCTATATTATTAATATTATCTATTACTAATGCATGTTCGTAACCTTTAATAGCGCGTTGTATGTTTCCTTTTTTAAAATAATAATTTGCACGTTTTATTCTGCCACCAACAAAATCGGCATTAGTATTAAGGTACGTTTCAAATTCATTTCTAACAATATTATAAGCGTCTTTATATTCTTTTGGAATTTGAATTTCGTCTAAAGCACTCATCGCATAAAAAGCCTTTACCCTAACCGATCGTTTACTGTCTTTTAATAAAGGTAAAAAGTAATTCACATAATCGGTAGTATTAATTTCATTTAACACATCAATAGATGCACTTTTTACTAGCGAAGAGTCATCATTTAAAAATTGTAAAAGGTCATCTATAGATTCTGGGGTTACATAATTCCCCATAGCACTCACCGCCGAAGCTCTAGCTATTTCTGGATAAACAGTATCTTTAGCTAACGTTTGTAAAGCAGTCATTCCGTTTTCTGCGCCTGTTAATCCAGGTGCTAACAAATCTGAAAAATGAGTATAATCTGGCACACCATGTTGGGTTTTAAATTGCTCCCAAGCCCATTGGTTACTTTTGTCTTGATGACACTGCGTACAGGCATTTGGCGTATTGTATTTAAGACTTAAATCTGGTCGTGGTATTCTAAAACTATGGTCGCGCCTAAAATCGTTACCCATATAATGTTTACCCGTCATGTGGCAATTTATACATTGTGCGCCATTAGAATTCTGAGTATGAAAATGATGCTTTGGTGTGTCATACGTTTCAGGAATATGACACTGTGCACACAGTTTATTACCTTCAAATTTAAGTTTTAACGAATGCGCATCATGACAATTTGTACAGGTGACATCGTTATGATACATTTTACTTTGAATAAAAGATCCGTAAACATAATCTTCTTCCAAAATTTGCCCATCTGGATGGTAAAGTCCTTCAGCAATTAATTGCGGGAAATAATGATCGAGCATAGTACCTTCAAAATTATAATTTCCAGAAATTTGTTCTCTTCTCATATGACATCTAGCACATTGGTCTACCAATTCCTTTGGTTTTGTATCTAAAGTCATTTTCATTTTTCCAGAATTCTCATAAGCCTCTCCTAACCTACTAACATCTGCAACATGTTCTTTTCCTGGGCCATGGCACGCTTCACAATTCACATTTATTATAGAAAACTTAGTATTGTAACTATGTAATGCTTCATTATAGTTTTCTCTAACATTAGTTGAATGGCAATCGGCACACATATTATTCCAATTTAATCCGCCTCTAGACCAATGCAACCATTCTGAATGCACAACTTTAAAATCTGGATATAAATCGAACCACTTATTTTTTTTAGAATCCCAAGCGGTTCTTAAACATTGATAATGCCCATCTGGAAATTTAACAATGTACTGTTGCAACGGTGTTATTCCAAAGGTATATTCAATTTTATAATCGTGATTCTTGCCATCAGGCCCTTCGGTATTCACATAATAATTATCGTCTTTTTTAAAAAATTTTGAGGTTACGCCTTGGCTTTTAAATGTTGTATTAAAATTTGCAAGAACTGTTGAATCTGATGCTATTTGCATCGCTTTATCATGATGTGATCCTGCCCATAATTTAAACTGGTTTACATGACATTTTTTACAGGTTTCATCACCTAAAAAATGTTCATCTGGAATACTATTAGTAGACACATATACTTGTTTTGTTTTAATATTAGATTGAGGAGTATATTCAGATTTAACATCTTTACACGAATTAAAATGTACAAATAAAAGAGGAATTATAAAGCACTTTAAAAGATACGTTTTATTGAAAACAATTAAGTTAGTATTCATTTGTTTTATTTGAAGATTGGCGAACAATAAGTTCTGCATCTAATATTATTTTATTCAATTTTACTTCCTTTGAAGGGTTTTCCATTCTATCGAGAAAAGTTTCAGCAGCTAATCTTCCTATTTCAGAATTATGCTGATTTATTGTAGATATAGAAGGCGAAACAAACGATGTAAAAGGTTCATTACTAAAGCCTACTAAAGCAATTTCATTGGGAATTTTAACGTTTTCTTCCTTTAAAACTTGAAGTGCTCCTAAAGCTGCTAAATCGCCTGCAGCGTAAACAGCATCAGGGCGTTTTTTAAGTTTTAATAACTGTTTCATTATGCGTCGTCCATCATCAATCCCTAAATTACTCTCAACAATTAACTCCGCATCAAAAGGCAAATTAAATGCATTTAAAGCATCTTTATATCCTCGTATTCTATTCTTATAAATACGCGTATGATTAAATCCTGCAATATGAGCAATACGCCTACAGCCCTGATTTACTAAATGCTTCACAACCATTTGGCTACTCTTATAATCATTAATACCTACATAATCTACACCTAAATCATTTTCACCTCTATCAAACAGGATTAAAGGTATTCCTTTAGATTTTATTTTTTCGTAAGCATTTAATTGAATTGTTTCATTTGCCATAGAGGCAATAATACCATCAACCTGGGTAAAAAGTAAGGCATCAATTGCTCTACATTCTTTGTGGTAAGATTCATTAGATTGTGCAATAATAACATTGTAACCTTCCTTATTTAACACATCTTCTAAATTTTCTATTACTGATGAAAAGAAATTACTATTAGCTCTAGGAATAATAACACCAACAAGGTTACTTTTTCCTTTTCTTAATGCACTTGCTAAATGGTTTGGTTGGTAATTTAAGTTTTTAGCAACTTGAGTAACTGCTGCCTTTGTTTTGGCACTAATTCGGGGATGATCATTTAAAGCTTTAGAAACTGCCGAAGGCGTAATTCCTAACACGTTAGCAATATCTTTTATGGTAGATTTTTTTTTATTCACCAACTTTTAGATACATTTGTTCCATCGTTTGAACAAATGTATCGTTTTTTTTAATTTTAAAAAATTATATCCATATAATTAGTTCTATAATAACAAGTTGAAAATTAATTCATCTTTTTTTTAAAGCAACTGTTCAAACGTTTGAACAAT
Source organism: uncultured Flaviramulus sp. (assembly GCA_947487155.1). Classification (GTDB taxonomy): domain Bacteria; phylum Bacteroidota; class Bacteroidia; order Flavobacteriales; family Flavobacteriaceae; genus CANLXL01. The sequence goes on along the minus strand of CANKVS010000006.1, from coordinate 69,748 downwards.
AATTAAATAAATAAAATGAGTAAAGTAGTAACTTTTGGAGAAATCATGTTACGATTAGCTCCTCCTGGTTTTTTAAGGTTTTCGCAAGCCAATTCATTTGATGCTATTTATGGCGGTGGCGAATCTAATGTGGCAGTATCTTTAGCTAATTATGGTATAGATGTAGATTTTGTAACACGATTACCAAAAAATGATATTGGAGCTTGTGCCATGATGGAATTGCGCAAACGCGGTGTTGGGGTTGATAAAATTGTTTACGGTGGTGATCGTTTAGGAATTTATTTTCTTGAAACTGGTGCGGTGTCTAGAGGATCTAAAGTTATTTACGATAGAGCGCATTCTGCTATTGCAGAGATTGAATCTGGAATGATTAATTGGGAAGCCGTTTTTAATGGTGTAACATGGTTTCATTGGACGGGTATTACCCCTGCTATTTCTCAAGGTGCTGCCAATGTGTGTTTGGAAGCTGTAAAAGCAGCAAGCAAACTAGGAATTACTATTTCTACCGACTTAAATTACCGAGCAAAACTTTGGAACTACGGCGGCGATCGAGAAGCAATTATGACTGAGTTAACTTCGTATTGCGATATTATATTAGGCAACGAAGAAGACGCCGAAAAACATTTTGGCATTAAACCTAAAGGCTTAGACATAACCACGCAAGGTCACCATGTAAAGGCAGAAGCTTTCTTATCAGTTTGCCAACAAATGATGACTAAATTTCCCAGAGCTAAAAAAGTAATTACCACATTAAGAGGGTCTATTTCTGCATCTCATAATACATGGGCAGGGGTATTATATGATGGTAAAACAATGTACGAAACACGGCAGTATCAAATTACAGATATTGTAGATCGTGTTGGTGGCGGTGATTCGTTTATGGGTGGATTAATTTATGGATTACTTAAGTATCCTGAAAACGATCAAAACGCATTAGATTTTGCCGTTGCTGCATCTTGTTTAAAACATACTATTAAAGGTGATGCAAACCTTGTAACTGTAGAAGAAGTAGAAAAATTAATGGGTGGAGACGCCTCTGGACGTGTAGCTCGTTAATTAGCAGCATACATACTATTTAAAAATAAGAGTTGATTAATTTTTAGTTTAAACAATTAACTAACAACTACATAAAATGGCACAATTTTCAAGACTAGACGTTGCACATGCAATGAAAGAAACAGGGATGATTCCTTTGTTTTTTAATAACGATATCGAATTAAGTAAAAATGTATTAAAAGCATGTTATGATGGTGGCGCACGCTTGATGGAATTTACAGCTCGTGGTGATTTTGCTCACGACGTTTTTGGTAAATTAACAAAATATGCTATAGCAGAATTACCAGGCATGATAATGGGTGTTGGCTCTGTTACCGATGCTGCAGCAGCATCCTTATACATGGCCTTAGGTGCAAATTTTGTAGTTACTCCCGTGCTTAGAGAAGATATAGCCGTTGCTTGTAATAGGCGTAAAGTTTTATGGTCTTCGGGTTGCGGCACGCTAACCGAAATTGCTAGAGCAGAAGAACTAGGTTGTGAAATTGTAAAATTATTCCCTGGCGATATTTACGGTCCACAGTTTGTAAAAGGTATAAAAGGTCCTCAACCTTGGACATCTATTATGCCTACAGGTGGGGTGTCGCCAACTAAAGAAAACCTTAAAGCTTGGTTTGATGCTGGTGTTACTTGTGTAGGTATGGGTTCTAAATTAATTTCAAAAGAAATCATTGCCAATAAAGACTATAAAAAGCTTGAACAGGATGTTAAAAACGCACTTGCTATTATTGAAAGTGTTAGGGAATAATTAAAGACCTAAAAACTAAAAATTTAGGGATTCTTTAAATTAAAATCATTAATGTCTGACAAAAGAATACAAATCGCTTCGCTTTTAGAACCAAGACCAAAGGCTTGATTGTAACCAAGTTTCTTTTTTTTTCAAAAAATGTGAATTTGATTTCTTAAGAAGCATAAAGCTACACGTACAACTTTTTCTTATTTAATATTAAAGGTTTTCTATAGAATTTCGGATCTTCATCTTTGTCCCATAAACCCCAAAATGCACCTACATCTCCTTCAGCACCAACTTTCCATGATTCATCAAAAGAAGAAAAATAGAATATGTCAATAGCATCTTCATGAGACCACAATTGTGTATTTATAAAATATTTGATGGCATTATCAAATGACGGTATAGCTCCTTGTAATCCTTCTCCTTGACTAGGCCATCCTGTTTCGGTAATAATTACTTTTTTACCATTTGCAGCTCTAACTGCTTGGTTAAACATATCCTTCATGTATATTAAAGAATATTCTATACTACAACCTTCCCAATATGGATAACAATTAGCTAAAATCACATCGCACGCTTCTGTTATTTTTGGTCTTTGAGTAAATTCATAATAAGCATCTACATACCCCATAGGAATATTAGGTATAGCTTCTTTAACTTGATACATGAAACTTAAAAGCGCTTCTTCAGTTAAGTCTCCTCGGTACATGACTTCATTACCTACTGCAGCAATATCAACATAGCCATCCTTTGCTAATTTTATAAGTCCAGAAATTTCTTTTTTATTAATCTCTGCGTCATCACCCAACCATGCTCCAACAAGAGTTTTAATACCATATTCCTTAGCTATAATAGGGATTAGCTCATTACCATCTGTACAAGAAAACGACCTTACCCATTTGGTGTATGGCTTTATAATTTTCATGCGTCGCCTTATCTGTTTTTCAGTCATTTGGTCTCCTGGTTGTTGCCCTTCTTCATAAGGACTAAAACATAAACCATGCATACCATTAGTTAGTACACGTTTGTATAAATTTTGTAATCCTTTTGTCGTTTTAGAATCAAGATTTCCTCCTGATAAAGACATTATTTTATCTGCTCTGTATGACATAATACTAAATATTTTTAATTATAATTCTCCTCTTCTTTTTACTAGTTCTGCTTTAATTTCTCTAGCTCTATCTTCATTTAAATTATACCTCCACATCGCCCATATTGCTAAAGCTGCAGTTAATGACGGAACCAGTATATCGGCTATTCTAAGATTATTCATTGTTTCTAAGGATTGCTCTGTTATATTAGGGTCAAATCCAACAATACTCAAAATTACACCACCTAAAACAAGTGCTATAGATTGGCCTATTTTAACCATCAACCAATAGATGGCTCCAAAAGTCCCTTCTTTACGTGGCATACCATTTTCTAGTTCATCTAAATCGCAAACATCTGCCGTCATAGACATCATTAATGTAAATAATCCACCCATTCCAAAAGCAAACAAAGGAATTGGTAAAAATATAAGCCATGGTATTTCACTTCCTGGGTCTATACTAAACCAAGACATTCCAATATTATCCAATACTGGGTTTAACGATTCGAAAATTGATCCTACTACAGAATTTAAACTTTTACCCAATCCTGTTTGACTAAATTGACTATTTAATTCTTTATCAAAACCCCACCATTTTAAAATATAACCTACAATAGATAAAATTGTAGAAATTATAAAAGCGTTTTTCTTTCCCCATTTCTTTGCCATTCTTGTAATAATAGGGATTACTATAAATGCTGTTATTATCGCATTTATTGTATTAAACCAAGCTGGCCAAGTACCAGCCATTTCATAACTTCCGTTATACATATAAAATACAATAATAAAAACACCGAATGCAGCTACCAGTTGAAACCCATTAAAAATCAAAAACGTAGCTCCACACAATTTCATAAAGGGTTTATTTTTTGCAACTTGTTTAATCCCTGCCCATAATTCTTTCATATTAGATGAAAGTGTCTTGAAATTAATTTCTTTTCGGTTTTCCATATGTGAAGAATCTATACCTTTACAAAACAGTGCTGGCAAAATGCCAAAAACTACACACATTGCTCCTACTATGAGGGCCATAGTACGAACTCCTTCTGTTTGAGTATTAAATGTATTTGTATCGGGAATGATTACATACAACCAAGGTACAATCATCCACGCAATTTGTCCCATGGTGTTTGAAAAAGCCATTATACGAGTACGCTCATTATAATCTGATGTCATTTCATAACCAAGACCTACTAATGGTGTAGCAAACATTGTATTACCTATGAGGAATAAAATTTGCACTATCATTACATGCCAAATAATATAGGACTGAGAAGCATTATCATCTAATTGCCACATTAAAAAGAAAAGAATTCCGCTTATAATTGCACCAACAAAAATATAAGGTCGTCTTCGTCCCCACCTAGATTTAGTATTATCAGAAATAAAACCCATTATTGGATCTGTTATCGAATCAAATATCCTAGGTAAACCACCTAAAAGACCTGCCCATAGAGGATCGACTCCCCAAGCAGTTAAGAGAAAAAACTGAATAAAAACACCAAGTGTCCCAGGCAAAATATTCAATATAAAATGACCTGCTCCAAAGGCTGCTTTTTGCCCAACAGGGACTTTATCTTTTGCTGCTGTTTTTACGTTTGACATATCTTTTTAATTTAGTTAGTTAAACTTCCTTTTTAGGAATCACAACAGTTTGAATAGCTTTCGCATCTATTGAAATTTCTATTGTTTTTTCATGTATTGATAGGCTAATACTTTTTGGGGTTTCTGTTTCATTAAATAGTACAACTGCAATAGTTCCGTCTGGGTTTTCAGCAGCAGTTGCCATGAGTTTATCATCAGAGTTTTCTAATCCAATTACCTTTGCATCTGGTCGTATATATTTACTAAAATGCGCCATAGTATAATACAATGGTGTAAAGTAAACTTCGTCTTTTTCTGGATCTACAATTACAGGCGCTACACACCAATTTTTAAACCAATTTGGTCCACCTTGGGTATCTAAAACCATATTCCAATCTACCCAACCATCAACCCAATTATTAAGGCATCCTATAATATCTCTGGCATAACGATTTACAGGTGAGTACTTTGGATGTAAATATTTTTGGTCTTCTGATGCCCAATCCCAACCCCAATCGGTTGCTTCTTTTCTCCAATACCAATCGTCATCTTGCCACTTAGGCACTTCAGAATCAACACAGCCTTCGGTTTCAATTAAATATTTATTGGGTGCTTTGTTATGTGCATATTGCAAAGCTTCTGGAAAAAAATCATAGGTGCTTTCATACCAATGAATTGCAGTTCCATGAAAATATTTAGATGAGGCTTCGTCTCTATACATCTCGTCTACCCATTCTTTTAAACCTGCTCTATTTTGATCGTATCCTAAAATAATCTTGTCTCCATAACCATCAGTTTCTAATTTTGGGCCTAAATGAAATTGTACAAAATCGGTCATTTCTTTTGGAGAAAAATGCATGCTCTCCCAATTGTTTCCATTCCCGTGAGGTTCATTCTCTACTGTGAACCCCCAAATTTCAATATCTTCAGCTTTATAAGCTTCAATGTATTTTGAAAAAAATAACGCCCATGTATCGTAATATTTAGGTAGTAATTTACCACCTACCCAACTATTATTATCCTTCATCCAAGGTGCTGCAGACCATGGTGATGCAAATATTTTAAACCCATCGTCTGATACTGCCATAGCATCTTTTATCATGGGAATAAGATCATTTTTATCTTCTTCAATGGTAAAATGTTCTAGCCTCACATCATCTTCAACAGGTGTATATGAATAATTAGTGAGTGAAAAATCACAAGAATTCATATGTGTTCGTGTTAACGAATATCTTGCGCCATTTTTAGCAAAATAGGCTTGTAAAATTGTGTCTCGGTTTTTCTTGCTTAACTTATTTAACAAATAAGCTGAAGACTCTGTAAATGCACCTCCAAAACCAGAAATTGTTTGAAACGTTTGTTCTGGATTTAATTTAATAATTGCTTTATTCTCCTGAGTTATAAACGTGGTAATCTTGGTTAGCTTATTACCTTTAGCCGAAGTTTCAAAAACTTCAACTCGTAGTTTGTTTTCTATTTCGTTACAACTCATAGTTATTAGTACCAGACAATAGATATAATATTTTAATTGTTTCATTTTCAATCATTTTTCTAGTGAGACACTCCAACTTCAACAATAGAAGGTGGGACTAAAACATCCTCCATTAAAGCTTTTTTATTACCGTTGTATGTTTTTGTTATAGGGTTTCCATCTCTGGTTAATCCTATAAAAACACCTCTATCTACCAAATCCCATAATGCATATTTAGCTTGACCTTTTAAGTTGATTAAACCAAAATGATTTTCTGATCCTTTAGCGTTATGTGAGTCTTTCCATTGTTCATCAAAGGCTTCAAAATAGAAGCAAGAAATTTCAGCTTTGGTGGTCCAATTCCTCATAAGTTCGTGGTAACGTCCCGATTTGTATTCGTCTGTTGCTCTTGAACCATTAGTACCATAATGTCCATTAGATACTGTAGACCAACCTGTTTCTCCTATATGCACAGGTTTATTAACTCCTAAACTTTTCATGTAGTTCGTTACACTATCGTGTTGTTTTCGAGAAAATTTTAAAGCACGCTGCATTGCTGATTCAACTTTTTCGCTTGCTGATAAGTGCATTTCATTTTCAGGAATCAACCAAAACTCTGAATTATAATGCGTGTTATGCATGGGGTAAGTATGCATAGAAATATAATCTACTGCCTTTATTAATTGTTCTAAATCTTCAGTATGATAACTTGCATCACCACCACCCCAAGATGAGAAATCGTCCGAACTGGTTATCCATAAATCTTTAGGTAACTCCCCCTCTTTTTTTAATGCTTGCAAATAATTTACCCATTTTAATACTACATTTGGGCGTACAAAATAACTGGTAGCCCAACGTACCATAGCTTCATTACCCACAGCAATAACCTTTACTATATCTGGGTAAGCCTTTGCCAGTGCAACAGTCCTATCTATTTCTTCAGCATTTTGTTCGCTCTCTACGTCATGATTTGGTGCTATATCTGTCCATGCGTTTTGGCAGTCTATCCACGCGCCCAACATAACATACATTTCAAAATTTGAATCCTCTGCTTTTAATTCGCTTATGGCTTTTAATAGATTTGGTGCCTGCTGTAATTGCACATTATAGGTTCTTAATATTTTAATGCCCATTGCAGATAAGATTTTCATATCGTCTTTTAACTCTGCAATAGTAGGCTGTATATCTCTGGTTTTTTGACGATAACCTCCGTATGAAATGGCTAAATATTTAGGGTTTCCCAAAATATCAGCGGCTGTAATATGTTTTACTTTTTTCACGTTTTCAGATTCTTTTTTTGTACCGTTTACACATCCAAAGGCTAAAACTAAAAGCACGCCTATTATATTTAGATTGGTTTTCATCTGTTTATAATTAATTGTTTTTTATCTGTTAGATATAACATTCATTTAGCCTTATTTTTCTATGCATCGAAAATGTAGTTATGAATGTTTCATGTTATGCGTAAACTTTTAATTGTTGGTTAAACTTATCTGCGTTTTCTTTTGTTACTTATTAAATGTTACTATAATTTGATTGACTTCACCTCGCCTTTCAAAAATGGATTTTGATGTTTTTAAATCAAGACTCTTATTATCAAATTCAATCTGCTCGCCTGTATTAAAAATAACTTGCAAATAGTCGCTTTCTGAACGCTTGTATATAATTGGTACTTGGCAATATGTAAAGCATAACGAGTTAGCCTCAAGCGCTATATTTTGTTTTTCGTTAGAGACATTGGTAAAACTGAATATTGATGGTGTTTGTAAAAACTCTTTAGTTTGTAATAATCCAAGTTTAAACGCCAGCTTACCGTTTTTAACAAACACGCCTAATTCTCCAAACCTGCATAATATATCTTCTTTTACTTGCCCAGTCATTCCTGGTTGTTGCGCACCTTTGGTTGCTGGTGTATGAGAGTAAGGATCTGTTGGAAATGCACCGTATAATTCTGGTGATTTATGGACTCCTATGCCTGCATTAATTTCGTAATAATGGTCAAATAATTTACCTATGGTTACGGCATCCTCATTATTGTTTATAGCTAACAAACAGTTTTCTTGAACTGCTAATAACAACTTAGATACCATGTGCCAATAAATAGAACCCAATCCTTCGTATCCAAAAAATGTTCCTGAGCGTCCTGTAAATGATTTATGGTCAAAAATTTCTTCAAAAATTTGAAGTAAAAATGATGTATCTCTTTTTACTAAGAATTGATATTCTTCACTTAAATTATGTAATGCAGCCTGTAAACTATTTGCATTATTAAAACTTCCATTAAAATGATAATTTCCTAAAACGTCTTTATCTATAATTTGCCAATTATTGTCTGCGATTAATTGTTTTAATAAGGTAGATTGCTCTACTTTTTCAACTGGAATGTTGTTCTTTTTATCAAATCTAGGTAATTCTTTATCTGGGTAAAGTATGTAACTGTATTGGTCTCTTCTAAACAATGTGCTACTTTTTAACCCATCAAGTAACTGTAATGCTTCAGGTGGTGTTAAATAACCCGAACTTAATATGGCAACTTGTCCTTCTAACATTTCGGGTAAGTGCGATATAGATACCTCACTATCATTTTCAACAGTCATTAAATTATAAGCATGATACATATTATCATTTCGCTTATTGGCTTTAATACTATGTTCTAAATATGTTTTAGCAACTGCTATAAAACTAGAAATAGCTTCAAAACTTAATTCAGATTTTGTGTTTGAAAACCCATTATTATATATGGTTTCTCTATAATTACTACCCGATATTCCTAAACCATCGAGTATATTTTTTCGGTCTCTATCTGATATTTTATTAGATAAAACATTTACGTTATCATCTAACGTTTTAACAATTCCGTTAAAAAACGCTGCTAGTTCTTGAGACACTTTTACTTGTTTAGTTTCTGATTTAGAAACTACGTTTTTAAAGAAATTTAAAAACCTATACAAATAGGATAGGGTAACCATAGATACACCGTTACCAACCAAAGCATTGTTTGCATCATTCCATTCTGGTCTTTGAGTATTTAACCAAATGCCTCCTTCAGGAATAAAGTTTGATACTTTTGATAGTACGGTAGCTAATAATTTTTCAATTAAATTAACTCTATATATCTCTGAGTTTTCGTATTCTAATAAAGCGCCATCTGCACCTATTTGATCTCTTTTTTCATTGATTTTATGATCTAAGCTGTAATCAAAATCAATAGTGTCTTTTGGATTTTTTAAAGTATCTACATAGTCCTTTATTTTATAAGGGACATTGGCATATACAAAAATATCTTCATTAAATCGTTTTTCTAAATCTCCTGGATAATAATCTTCAATAAACTCTAAGAATTTTAAAAGATAAATAATTTGATGATCGCCCCAATAGCCAATGTAAGACCAAGGATCGTGCTCCTCAATAACTTCCCAATCAAAACCATCTTTTGTAACACGGTATGGGTTGTAGCCTTCAAATGTTGTGGCGTTTAAAAACTTATGAATCATACCTTCAATAAACTCTGGATAAGCATGTGCTAAAGCTTCCCAATTTTGGAAGATATCTCGCCAATTGCCTTCATAATCAAGAATTTTAGAACCATCTTCTTCATTTCTTGTATTAATAGAAAACTTATTCCATGGCCTACTAGGGTCACCATGTCGTCTACTAAACTTTAAGGGTAAATATTCTAAACATAATCGCTTAAAATCGTAGTTTTTACTTTTCTCAGCAAAAGCTTTAATATCGTTTAAAGAAAACACATCTGGTAAAGCGTTTAAGGTTCTTTCCTTTTCATTGAAGACCTGTTTATTCGCTTTAGAAATATATTTTATAAAATCTGGTTTCTCAATAGTATAGGCATCATCAAAAATACCTCCTCGCATAATATTAAAAAGCGTGTTTGCAAAATGTCTGGTATTTGTTAATGGATCTGCTGTAAGTTGTATACCATCTGAAGCTGTAGTTAAATTAATCAAGTTAGTAGTACCTAAATCAATATTGTTTTGTACTAAACCTAATAAGTCGTCTTCATTTTTTATGATTTCGGAAATTTTAACCACATCAGAAATTGATTGGTTTACATTAGCTACAAACATCCAACTTCTTTCATCGCCATATCCCAATTTAATTTGGGCCGAAATAAAGTAAGCTCCTTTTTCGGCTTTTACATTAACTTCTTCTTGAATGGGTAGTCCTTTTCTAAAATCGTCTAATTGAAATGATGATAATAAATAGGTTGGATTTGTTAATCCAGCAGACCAAACCGTATTTGCTTTTAATGCTTCACTAGGCTCAGCTTTGTCAACAATTACTGAACTTAATGCATAAATACCTAAACCAACTTCTTTTTGAAGTTCGTTCTTTTTATAGGCATCTACAAGGTTGCTCCTAGTATTTTGCAAATCTGAAGTAACATTTGCTGGTAATATGTTTTGCAATCCATCTAAAACTCTAATATCAATTTTAAAATCATTATGGTTTATTAACGTTGATTTTTTTACAAAACCAAATTTATTACTTGAGTTCCATTGGTATCTGAATGTCAGGTTTAAATCGAGATTGTTTTCTTCAAAAATAATTTTATTCCCATGACTGTTTTTATACAAATTGGTTTGCGTATTATACATTCCCATTTGACGGATAGAAAACGGTTCCCAAAGATGTATTTTATCATTTATATTAATATGAAAAATGGTCTTACTTCCTGTAATTTCAGCCATTTCAGTAATTTTATCATCTGTATAATATGGGAATAAAGATGATTCTGCATTTTTTCTACCAGCAGTTAAGCCTCCATTACTTGATATAAACATCCAGTGATTAGAATCACTAACAATACTCATAAAAAACGGACGCATTTTGTCGCTATTAGAAATCTTGTAATACGTTTCATTATCAAAACTAACTAGTTCTCCAGCTACTTTATTTGGTAACTCTAAAGTCATCTCTTCTAATTTAGAAATTGCTTGATTCATTAATGTTGTTATGAATTTTAATAGGTATTTTCTCTCATATTTATTAAAAAAGGCTAGCTAATCAAACCGTTTGAACTAGCCTTTTTTATATTGTTATCTAACTATTACTCTAATCTTATATCATCGAAATAGTGAATTGCTCCTACTGAAACTGTTCCACTTCCTTCATCATCTGGCTTAATAACAAAATTGTTATGACCTCCAGGAGGGACTCCAGTAAAAGTAACCTCTACTTCTGTCCATTCGTTCGCATTTGCGACAACCTTGGTAATTCCCGCTGGGTTTCCAACACTATTATCGTTAGGGTCATTAGAAATTTCAAATCGATAGGTTACATTTGCTTTTGTTGTATAAATTTTCACCTTAAATGTTAATGAAGAATCAAAATCGTTAGCAAAAGCATTTTGAACGCCTTCCCAATGATTTGCTCCTACTGGTTTATCAACTTTCAACACATAATCCGATGTGTTAATACCAGAAGATGAAGGGTTTGCAACCAATTCTGCACTAATAGCATCACCAAATTTAACAGATCCATCTGTAGCCATAAAGGTTTCGCATGCTTCAAAATTTACTGGAAAATTAACAGCACTAACAAGTGTACCAGTACATCCACCGGTACTTCCACCGCCGCCACTGCCGCCGCCAGAACTAACCTGCTCAATATCATCTATATAAAATGTCCCAGCAGTGTTAGAACCTCCATCTACAAATACAATGAGATTAGAAAACGACTCGCTAGTTGTTAACGTAAATGTTAACTCTTCCCATCCAGATCCAGTATGATTTTGATCATTCTCATCAGGGGCCCCACCTGTTTCGACCTTTAATTTTATGACTCTTGCAGAATTAGAAAACAGCTTAAGTTTAATACTTTTATCTGTTGCAAAACTTATAGGGGTATCTAAATTTAAATTCATGTTTTCCCATGGTTGATTTGAGTCAAAAACCATTTTTCCAACCATAGAAGGTGATGCATTAATACCTGATAACTCAGGATTCTCAACGACTTCAAAAGCAACATCTCCAGTGTCTTTAGACACATAATCTATCCCTTCACAATCAAAGTCTATTGGTAATGATAACATGGTTTCAGCACATACACCACCGCCAGAAGATACTTGTTCAATATCATCTATATAGAATGTACCCACGGTATTAGAACCTCCATCAACAAATACAATTAAATTCGTAAATGAATCAGAAGAATTCATTGTAAACTCTAACTCTTCCCAACCAGAACCTGTATGGTTTACATCTGTTTCTGTAGCAGGACCGCCTCCTTCAAACTTTAACTTTACAGCTCTTGCTGAAGATGAGAACATTTTAAATTTAATAACTTTATCTGTTGCAAAACTTATAGGAGTGTCATAAGTTAAATTCATATTTTCCCATGGTTGATTTGAATCAAATACCAATTTCGCAACTTTTGAAGGTGTTGCATTTATTCCTGATAATTCTGGATTATCTACAACTTCAAAAGCCACATCTCCCGAATCTTTAGATACATAGTCAATACCATCACAATCGAAATCTGTTGGTAAAACTAACTCCGTTTCTGTACATGCTGGTGGTGGAGGTGTTCCTGCTACCTGCTCTAAATCATCAATATAAAATGTGCCTGCCGCTGTACCTGGTCCATCAACAAAAAGTACCATATCGTTATATGATGCCGTAGATGTGAAGGTAAATGTTAATTCTTCCCATCCTGTTCCGCCATGGTTAACATCAACTTCTATTGGGCCTTCTGTACCATCTTCTAATTTTAATTTTAGAGGTAATGCCTGATCTGAGAAAAATTTAAATTTAACACCTTTATCTGTTGTAAGGTCTAAAGCTGTATCCAGGTTAAAGAATGCATTTTCCCAATTTACACCTACGTTAACTATTTTTCCAACTTTACTTTCTTCTGCGTTAATTCCTGATAATTCTGGATTATCTATCACTTCAAAAGATACGTTACCTACAATTTTAGTAGCGTAATCTATACCATTACAATCAAAATCTATTGGTAATTCTAAAGCGGTTTGTAAACAAGGAATATCTGCTGTAGCGATTTGAGAAACGTCATCTATATAGAATATTCCCGAAGTGGTTCCAGCGCCATCTATAAACATGGTAAACCTTGAATAGCTCTCTGCAGAATCGAACGTGAAATAGATAGCTTCCCAACCTGTACCACCATGACTAGCTGTAGCTTCAACATCTGCTCCTGTGCCTTCTTCTAATTTTAATAAAACATCAATTGGTGTATTAGACCAAAAAATAACTTTAACAGTTTTATTTGTAGACAAATCTAAAGGTGCTCCAAGATCGAAGAAGAATCCTTCAAAAGATGCTCCACTATTTGTAATTTCTCCTACTTTAGAAGCAGCCGTATTAGCTCCAGAAGGGTCTGGATTATCAACTATTGTAAAGGCTGCACCATTAAACGTTGTAGCTTCATATTTTGTATTTGCACCATCAAAAGAAATTGGCAATGCTGCTACCTCTGGAATTAAAATGGTTACTTCGTCCTGAAAACTATCTGAAGCTCCTGCAACATTTTTTACATTTAGCTTAACAGTATATGTTCCATTGTCATAAACCTTTACAGGGTTAATTAACGTTGATGCCGTATTATCTCCAAAATCCCATGCATAGGAATCGCCTTGTTCAGAAATATTTAAAAACGTAACTGTTCCTGTATCTGCATTAACTGTATATGTAAAACCAGCAACAACTTTTGGTAAAACTACATCATCGTCTTCACAACCTATAAAAGCTACCGCCAATATAAGTACTGAAATTTGTTTAATTCTTTTTAGTAAGTGTTTCATCTGTTTATTTTTTTATAAGTTGTTACTATTTTTATATACTCGTACATAGTCTACAAGCATGTTTTGTGGAAATACTGTTTCTGCGTTTGGAGCTCCTGGTAAGGCACCACCTACTGCTACATTTAATATGATGTAAAACGGTCCGCGATTAAATACCCATTCACCTGGCACATCGTCTGGCGTTATTTGATTATATAACACATCATCAACGTAATAATTAATATAATCTGGCCCCCATTCTATACCAAAAATGTGAAAGCCTGTATCAAATCTGTCGCCTTCTAATTCATAAGATTTAGTAACCCCTTCTGCTCCAGAATATCCTGGTCCATGTACTGTTCCAAAAACTCTTGTTGGATCATCACCTACATATTCCATAATATCTATCTCTCCTATTTGCGGCCAATCTTGTGAACCATTAGAATCGTCACCTAACAACCAAAATGCTGGCCAAATACCTTTTCCGTATGGTAATCTTATACGCGCTTCAAAACGCCCATAAGTTTGCTCGAACTTTCCTTTAGTTAAGAGTCTTGCTGAGGTGTAATTGGAACCATTAAATTGTTCTTCTTTCGCTGTAATTATTAACACGCCATTTTGTACGGTTACATTTTCTGAACGGTCTGTATAGTATTGTAACTCGTTATTTCCCCAACCGTTTTCTCCTGTACCAATATCGAAGTTCCATATAGCACTATTTGGAGCACCATCCGCATCAAACTCATCAGACATAACAAGCTCTGTAAATCTTGCTACAGTTTGTGTCTCATCTGTTTCGCAACTAGAAATCATAAAGGCTAATACGAATGCAAAAGACACTAATAACATCGTCTTTATTTTCATAATATGTTTATTTTTTTTAATCATCTTTTAAATTTTTAAAATGTTATAAGTGACTTGTTATTCTTTATAGAAATAAATATTGTCTAGTATAAAATCGGGACCGCCTACAAGTATTAGTGCTCCTAAATTATTTTTCTGTGAAGCAAGATCTCCTTCCAATGGAATATCTACAGAAGTCCATGAACCTACTGTTAATCCTGAAGCTGTAAACCTAGAGTCCTTATCGTCGCCTGAAGGAAAACCATTAAATACATTTGTTTCTATCTCGCCATTAGCACCAACATCTCTTATTTGTAATTCAACATTAGTACCTGATTGTTGAGTGTAAATATCTACGTGTAAATGTGTTAATTCTGAAGCGTCTACTGTATTATTAAAAATAATACCTGTAAAATTGTTATTTGTATATAATTGAACTGAATCGCCGTTTGATCCTGCTTCTGTAGTTTGGGTTGTTGAACCACCAAAATTAGGAGTAAAATTACTTTCAGTCGCAGAAGTATAAGTATCACTATAAATAGATTTAACATTTGCTTCAGGTCTCATTGGTGCTGGAGCTCCTGGAAAAACTCCATTTGAAGTTACTTTTAACGACCCTATGGCTGTAACGCTTCCTAATTCTGCCGTTATATCTGAATCACCTTTGCCTATAACATCTACTACTCCTTTCTCATCTATTACTGCAACTCCTGTATTAGAAGATGTAAATGTAAAATAAGCTGGAGTTGTATTTACAGTAACATTTTTTCCGCTAACATTAAATGTTTGCGTTAAACCTCTAGCTGCTATATCTATTTTACTACCAGTAAATGTTTGTTGTGCTACATCTTCTCCATTTAATATTTTAGGTTGGGGTTGAGCAATAGTACCTAGCTTTTCAAACTTTACTTCATCTAACCAAAATGTGTAACCTACTTCATTACCTACTGGTCCAATGCCTCCTGCTGAGTATCTTAACATACCTCGTTCTTGAATTAATTTAGAAGGATCTGGTATTGGAATTATATATTTAACCCAGTTAGTGGTTAAACTAACATTGATTCTTGTGGTTACATACTTGTTCTCACCAAAGTCTTCCCCAAACCCTATTTCGCCAATAGTAACAGCTTGAGAAGCTTTTGCCCAAAATGTTAAGGCATCAAATCCTGATAAATCTCTACCAGAACCTTCGCCATCTATTCTAAATATTGCTCCAGCATAATTACCTTCTGGGTCATTAACATTAGGTACATCAAATCTCATTGAAGCTATTCCCTCATAACTTACTTTTTCATCTACCGACCATGCTGTAGGTTTTGAGCCTTCATAAGGGAAATAAAAATTGGTTCCTAGACCAATTGGTGCATCGGTAAACACTTCTGCTGTAGCAGGAAATGTTGCAAATTCTACCTCGTCTGATAAATCTCTTTCACAACTAACATTGATTACAAAAGCCAATGCCAAGAAAAACACTCCTTTTTTATATATAAATTTTATAGTTTTCATTTTTATTTCTTTTTTATTTACCAATGTTGATGTGTATATATGTTCTAATTTCCCACTCTTGCCCATCATCAAACCCTACAGTACTTACTGTTGGAACTGGAGGGAACGTATTTGGTTCTACTCTATTAGGTGCATAACGTGGTGAATATTGATCTAGTGATCGCCATGTCCCACGAATACCAACTTTTGTGTCTGGTAGTATAAACCAATCTGGTTTCCCTAAAGTTGTAGATATATCTAACATGAGTTGTACAGGGTATGTTAAGTTAAAATCGCGATGATAATCGAAAGGTCCCCAATCGTTAATTTTAAAGGCGTGTGTAAATTTTAGCTTATTATGTATAACTCTAATATCGCCTCCTACACGGTTAATTAACCTATCGTCGCTTCCATTTGCCTGACCATTTCCTGCATAAAAATTAGCAATTAACCCTAAGTCTGGACTTACTTTAGAAACTATTCTTGAATGTGCTTCCCAAAGATCTTGAGCTGGTGCTGAATTAGGAAAAGCGAAAGATGTACGATTATCTAAAAACCCTATAGCTGCATCTTGCGCTGTTGGATGATGTTTATATACAAACCCTAAATTGAAAGCAAATTTGGCATCTTCTGCTCTATCGTTATCCCACTCGTACATCCAAGTTCCTGGGGTTGGATCGTAAGAGAATAACAACTCTCCTGCAGTAGTTTCTCTGTTTGCTCTTACTATAAAGGGATCATCCTGAATGTTTCTTAACCTACCTGGTGCCTGCACATCGTTTGGCATAGCTCCAACAATTGGTTTTTGCCATAAAAAGTTTGGTGCAATTTGAAACTTGCCAACAGTTAACGCAAAACCTGTTAAGAAATTGGTTTGATTGCCGCTTCCTGTATCCTTAAGCCTCCATCCTGTAAAAGTTTTTGTTTGGTCGTAACCTCCGTTAGCAACTAACCCTTGAATAGCACCTTGGGCATACCAATTAAATTTCCCTTTTTGAAACGTTAATTTAGCCTTCCCTCCCCAATTGTCTTCAGAATTAACCTTGTCTGTATAAATAATATAGTTACCTGGTGTTCCTTCGGCTACTTGAAACTCTCTACCGTTTAAAGGTTCTCCTGCCCAAATAGCACCTAATTGAAGATCGAAAGCACCAAATTCTTTTTCTATAGATAAAGTTGCTCTACGTGTTTTAGGTTGTGGTATGGCAATAGAAGTAACTGCTTCTCCAACATCGTCAATATCTTCATGATATATCGCAGCGACATCAAAATGTCCAATTTTGGTTTGATACTTTAAAAGCACCGCAGGATTAGCGCCCCACCATAATTGCGGTCCAAAAGCTGCTTTAAAGCCTTTAAAGCTTTTTTTACCATCAATTTCGATACCCGATATTTCACCTTGATAAATATCTAAGTTCGGTCCGTAATTTGCTTCTGGATATAAGCCAAATAAATCGCCTTCATACCCCCAATGGTAATGTCCTGTTCGATAAAACCCTTTTAAGTCGAATTCTTTAGCTTTCCACTCGAATTCTGCATTATAAACTTGAACACGATTAGCATCTCCTAATGTTACTGCTCCATTGTTACCATTAATAGATATAGTTCGCCCTCTATTTTCATAAAAAATTTCATCAATTGGGTTTTCAGCAACATTACCTAAAATGTTAAAGTTCACATTCGCCGTCATGTTAGATGTTGGTTTACCCTCAACCCCTACAAAATAAGATTGCATATGATCGAAACCTAGTTGGTTTGGATATGCTAATTCATCAGGATCTGCAGTATCTGGCGTTGTAATTAAACTACCTCCTGTATTAAACGTGGTAAACTCTGCTCTTAAATTACTTATCTTAATTTTTCCTCCATCTTTTGCTTCTAAAGCAGCCTTATCTCCTCTAGCTTTTAAAATGGCACCCATGAGTTCTATACCATCAAAATGGTTTTGAACAAATTCTAGATTAACTCCTTCTCTGTAAGGATTTAACTGATGTGCTTCTTTTAAAGCATAATATGCTGCACGAGGGTATAAATCGTAAAGGCCTCTTTCGCTGGTTGGTCCTTTTGCACAAATACCAAACCACTCTTCATTCATGTTATTTTCTCCTGGTGCTAAATCAATGGCATATCCGCCATTTGCCCAAGATGCATTGTTATCATGTTGATCGGCATTTTCTC
Source organism: uncultured Flaviramulus sp. (assembly GCA_947487155.1). Classification (GTDB taxonomy): domain Bacteria; phylum Bacteroidota; class Bacteroidia; order Flavobacteriales; family Flavobacteriaceae; genus CANLXL01. The sequence continues at coordinate 51,549 of CANKVS010000006.1, read as the reverse complement.
TTTTATCAAAACCGTATTTCCACCAACCATCACTAAATTGAAATGTAAACCCTCCAATAGAGTTTTCTTCTTTTCCTAAACCTGCTGCATTTTCATAAATCTCTCTCCAATTCTCAACCATATAATAGGCTTGTGCTTTCTGGTCTTCTTTATTTTCTATAGCATTAAACGCATCGGCACCAAACTCGGTAAACATAATGGGCTTATTAAGTTTTTCTTTAACGACTTTAAACATATCGGTAAAAGAAGCACCACGGTACGAGTTTACTCCATATATATCTACATCTTTACATTCTTCTGCTACAATGTCTATAAACAATACATCACCGTTACATATTGCTACAGGATGTGATGAGTCCATAGCTTTCATCTTTTTAGCAGCTTCATTCATAAGTTTATACATTGGGCGACCACGATTTTGTCCAACAGCTTGCTTTTTCTCCTCTTCATCAGGAAAATCTTCGGTTTCTGCTCCAGCCCAGAACAACCCATAATTGTTTTCGTTACCAAGCAAATACAGTAATAACCCTGGTGTATTCTTATATTCCTTAACTAAGTTTTCTACTTCAGACATAAGGTGTTCTGCAGTTTTAGCATCGTCATAAATAGTAACTGGTGTCCAAACACCATCTAGTGTTAAACCATAACGACCAAAGGAATGATTAAGCATCGTATAAATACCATAGTTTTCGTAGATGTACTTAATCCATTTTGCAGGTACTCCTGTATACTGACGTATTACATTTACATTCATGTTTTTTAGAAGTGACATTTCTGAATCCAGTCCTGCCTTAATAATATCATCAGATTTTTTCCAGAAGTTGGCATTTACAGTGTTGGTTCCAATAGGGATATAATCCCAATTCATACCATTAATCATAAAATCTTTTCCATTGACTACTAATTTCATGCCTTCATCATTACTTACAACTGAGACCTTGTCGGATTGCCCAAAAGCCGAAATTGCAAATAAGAAGAGTACTAATCTTAGAACATTGTTTTTCATAGTATTATTATTTTTAAGTTGGTAAAACTAAACTTCTATTTTATAGAATGTTGTGGTAGTATTATGGGGACGTTGCGTTGTTATAAAATTACTTTAATAAATTAGTAACTTTATAAAAAACACCTCAACAAAAAACATACACAGTAAAAAAAAGTTATTTATTACTCTAAAAACCTAACAAAACCAGCTCTTTGTTGTAGTATTCTGTTTTTCGTTTTAAGAATATAAATTTTATAAAAATGCTTGATTGTTGTGGTAATGTATAGGTTAAAAAAACACGTGTTGTGTTTTTTTAACCTATGATAATATTTAAATTAGTCAATAATTTGTTTAATCTAATATTAATTTTTGCAGCTTAATCATTAGGATTGTCTGTTTGGTATTTACAATACCAAGCCAAATCTGGGTTAGAACTATCAGTCATTCTTACAAACATTGTGTTTTCAGTTATTTCTATAATTTCCAACACATTAACATTTACATACCAAGACATAAAGCCACCATCAGAAAAAGTCATTGTTGTTCCTCTATAATCACCAGCAACAGTTGCTGTTGAAGATGATGGACTTAAAGCAACATTTTTAATACCATCTAATGAAGGAGCTACATCTGTACCATGACATGTATCGCCATCTACTCCTATTGAAGCAGCAAAGTCTCCAGGTGTATATGCAATATCTGTTAGTTGTTCAAAAGTTAAGCTACCATCAACAGCTTGTGTAAATACAAACTCTGCATCATACATACATAATTTATCTCCATGCCATGCATCAGAAGTAAACCATTGAGAGAACGTGTGCTCACCTCCTGATTGTACCGCATTTGGTCCTAAACCAATATTACCCGGTTTATCTGCTGCCCAATACCATGTTTTACTTAATCCAGCTCCACCTGTTAAAAAGTCTTTTGCTTCTTGATCCTCAAAAGAGCTAAAAACATCAATATTTATAGTTGCTGTACTAGAAACACCGCCTCTACCTGAAGCAATAACCGTTACTGAATATGTGTTTACACCTGTTAAGCTAAACCTATGCGTAATAGTTCCAGATGGAGCAACCTTAACATCTGACTGATCACCAAAATTAAATCTGTATGTGATAGCTCCATTAGAGCTTGCTGTAAAGTTTACTATACCTGTTCCATCTCCGTTGGGGTTAGTTGTGTCCACTCCAATTATTTCAGCTGATATAGTTACACCTGTCGGTGCATTTATATCTCCAAAATCTGCATCATCATCTTGACAACTAGTAAATGCAACTGTCAATGACAAAAAGATTATTATTAGCCTTTTATTATTTATAAATTTTTTCATAATTCAATATTCTTATTAATTAGTTAGAGGTTAAAGAAACATTATCAATATTTACTTGACCAATTTCAGCTCCCATATCAAATATTACGCGCGCATCAATAGCTCCAAAATCTGTTGCTTCAAGAGTTTGCGTATACGTTGTTCTCGTTGGGGTAATACTAATTGATTCCGTAGCACTTGACCATGGAGCCGCACTTAACCCTATACCAGAAACTATTGTTCTATTGGTATCTGACCAAGCATCAAAAGTAAGTGTATATGTTAGCCCTTGAGTTATTTCAACTTTTTGACTCATGTTAACATCCCATGGGTTTCCTGCAGCTGTTACATCAGCAAAATAATGAGTGTTTCCAGAATCTGTTACTACAGTTACTGGAGCATTATCATCAGTTCCTACAATCCATGGTTCAGCTCCAGCTTCAAAATCTCCATTAGTTAATATACCATCATCAAATGGACCATCTCCTAAAAACAAAGACACGTCATCTATATTTACCATACCAGCTTCTGCTCCCAAATCGAATATTATACGAGCATCTGGAGCTCCATATCCTGCTGCAACTAATGTTAATGAATACCTAGTTCTTGTTGGTGTAATACTTACTGATTCAGTGGTACTAGACCATGGCGCACCACTTAACCCTATACCAGAAATTATAGATCTGTTAGTATCTGACCATGCATCGAAAACTAAAGTGTATGTTTCGTCTTGAATGATATTAACTTTTTGGCTCATATTTACATCCCATGGGTTTCCTGCTGCTGCAACATTTGCAGAATAATATGTATTTCCAGAATCTGTAACTATACTTATTGGTGAATTATCATCTACTCCTACAATCCAAGGAGCTGCTCCAGATTCAAAATCGCCATTAGTTAATAAACCATCATTAAACGGTGCCGCACTTTGTTTGTAGAAATAAATATTATCAATAAACACTGTTCCGGTTGCCCAAGGATCTCCTACAAACTTCATTTGAAAAATTTCTGTAACAGTTAAGCCTTGATCTGTATAGTCTGAAATAGGAATCTCTATAGACGTCCATTCGCCAGCTGTTAAATCACTCCAAACTGGAGCTTCGGTAGTTGTTCCAGAAGCATTATTAATAATAGAAGTTTCTATTCTTGAAGCATCTCCAGAGGTCCAAACATCTAAGTGTAAAAATTCCATCCCAGAAACATCAACTGTTGTACCATCTGCTAAAGCTATACCTTGATAGCTTAAATTAATGTACTGTAGCATTGTATCTCCATCTAAATCAAATTCTGCCCAAGAACTGCCTTGACCTCCTTGTCCCCAATCAGGAAAAAAATCTGTATCAGGCACATCAGTATACACAGAACTGTAAATAGAAATCACATCTTCTTCAGCTCTGTTTTGCTGCGTTGGCGCAGGTGCTATTGGCGCTAAAATCTCAGTAACTTCAAAAGTTTCAGTGTATTCTGTTGTTTCAATTGCCCCTCCCATTACTATAACTCTAACATCGTAAGTTCCAGGGTTTTCATATATATAAGAAACTGTCTCTCCTATATTAGCCGTTGCTACAGGTTGTGTAACTCCGTCCTCTCCCGAATAAAATTCGTACATCATAGCAAAATCTGCATTTGCTGTAATATTTACTTTTTTTGAAACAGCAACATCATTTTCTATAATTACATCCAAATTTTCTGGTGCTTTAAAAGACACCACTAAATCTTTACTAACTGATGCTTTTAATCCATTAAGCCCAACGGCTTCTACATTAACTGAATAAGTTCCTTCTGCGTATTCGTGATCTAAACTTTCTCCTTGCTTTACACTTTCTGGTGCTTCGGTATCATCACCAAAAGTAATATTATACAATACTGCACCATCTGAGTTTGGTGTAATTGAAACCAAACCACTATTGTCTTGAGATATTTTAAAAAGAGCCGATACATTTGTAGGCGCTTCAATCTTATCAACAAAACTTAAATCGTTATCATCTTCAGCACATCCTATAAAGAATACTAAAGCTAAACTCAATATATATTTTAATGTTTTCATATCTAATTTTTTTAATGTTTAATACATTGGGTTTTGTGCCCATCTGTTTCCTGCTAACTGAATTTCTATTTCTGGAATAGGAAACAGTTCATGCTTTCCAGCAACAAAGCCATCAATTTCGGTAGAAGCTCTTCCTGTTCTAACCAAATCGAAAAAACGATGTCCTTCCCCTACCAATTCAACACGACGTTCTTGATAAATATCATTAGTCAAATTAGTACCTGTTGTTGTTACATTAGGCAACATAGCTCTAGTGCGTACACGATTTAAATATCCTTGCGCTCTAGTATCGCTAATACTGCCTCTATTTAATGCTTCTGCAGCCATTAATAGCACATCTGCAAAACGTATTGCTCTGTAATTATTAGGATTTGTTAGGTTAGCATCACCAGTATTTAAATCACCTTGTCTAGATATATACTTTCTGTTAAAGTAGCCTGTATGCTCATAGCCTGTACCAAATGATGCTCCTGTATCTGTAGCCCAAGTATCTATATTTAATATAGCTGTATCTAATCGAATATCTCCAGCTTCAAAAGCATCAACAACTTCTTGTACTGGTACATTAAAACTAAATCCAGATTCAAATTCTGGCCCACTATAATTTCTTATTCCGTTAAACCCAACAGCAACATTACCTTCACTACATTGTAGACATCCAAATCCTGCGCCTTCAGAATCAATATACTGAACTTCAAAAACAGATTCTATGTTGTTTTCGTTATCATTCTCAAAAATTGGTAATATTGTTAGGCCTTCTACATTTCTAGTTTCTGTAACTAAATCATAAGGACCATTATTAATCAAGTCTTCTAAAACAGTAGCTGCTTCAGAGAATTTATCTTGAAATAAATAAGCTTTACCTAATAATGCCTGTGCAGCACCTTTAGTAACTCTTCCTTTTTCAGATTGAGTATATGGCAAATTAGCCGCAGCAAACATTAAATCTTGTTCTATTAAAGCATAAACTTCAAATTTAGGAGATCTTTCTATTACAAATTGGTCTCCAAACTCAATACGTTTATCAACTAAAAAAGGAATATCTCCAAACCACTTTACTAACTCGAAATTATAATAAGCTCTTAAAAAACGTGCTTGCCCTATAACATTATTTTTGTTTGGGAAGTCTGTTTTGTCTTGAAACTCTAAAATAAAATTTGCTCTATTTACTGCCCCATACATCCAATTCCAAATATCTCTTAAATTGGCATTGTTTGGCGTATGTATCATATCGTCAATTTCCTGAAAACCAATAACATCGGTAGCACTTTCTCCTCCACATAATGTATTATCTGATGCTATTTCTCCTAACATTACATTTACGTAGGTGTATTGTAATCCATCATATGCACCTGTTAAGGCTGCTTGGTAATCTGCTTCTGTATTAAAAAAGCTTTCTGAATTCGCATCGGGCGAATCAACATTTACAAAATCGTCGCTACAAGAAAAAATTAACGCGATTACTATAAGTATACTTTTGATTTTTAAATTTTTCATAACGCTAATTAAAATTTTAAGTTAAGACCAAATAAAAATGTTTTTGGATTAGGATAAAACCCTTGGTCTATTCCTCCTCCAATTGGAGCACCTGATGATGCTGTTGGATCGTAACCTCTGTATTCTGTTAATGTAAAAAGATTGCTCGCTGATACATATAAGCGTAGCTTGTTTATTTTTGAATCTTCTGATTTAGGGTTAATAGTATACCCTAATTGTATGTTTTGTAATCGAACAAAAGATCCATCTTCTACAAAATAATCTGAAAATAATCCATTTGAATTTGCTCCAGATGTAACTCTCGGGTCTGTGTTTGAAGTTCCCTCTCCTGTCCAACGGTTTAAATAATTAACCGTTCTATTTGTTAAATTTTGATTACGCTCATAATTACGTACAATTTCGTTTCCTAATGAAGCAAATGCATAAGCTGAAAAATCAAAGTTTTTATAATCAAAAGATATATTAAGTCCCATCGTAGCATCTGGAAGTGGGTCTCCTAAATTGGTTTTATCATCATCATCAATTACACCATCATTATTAAGGTCTACAAATCTTAAGTCACCAGCTTGTACATTATTATCAATTACAGCAGAATTATTAACCTCTGCTTGGTTTTGAAAAACACCATTGGTTTTAAATCCTCTGAAATAACCTATTGGAAAACCTGCCTCCATTCTAGAAGGTGGATCTTGGCCTACACCAAAACTTCCGCCAGAAAGAAAGTCTCCATCTGCACTTACAGAAACAACTTCATTCTCAATTGCTGTAACGTTATATTTAATACTGAATTTAAAATTGTCGCTTAAATTATCTGAATATCCAATAGCGAATTCTAAACCTTTGTTTTCTACAACTCCAGCATTAATGGTTGGTGCACCAGAACCTGCTGCTGCTCCTCCAATGACTCCTGAAACTTGAGGGGTCACCAATAAATCTTCTGTTCTTTTCTTAAAATAATCAGCAGTAATATCTAGCTTATTATTTAAAAACTTCATATCAACACCTATATCTAGAGTTTTTTGCTTTTCCCATCGTATTTCTGGGTTGGCTATAACTCCTGGCGCTAATCCGTTCACCAACTGATCGTTAAATACGTAAGTACCTTCTCCGTTTAATAACGATACAAATCTAAAATCTCCAATTCTGTCGTTACCTAATATACCATAAGACGCTCTAAACTTTAAGAAGTCTATCGTATTACTATCTGCAAGAAAATCTTCATCTGAAGCAATCCATCCTATAGAACCTGAAGGGAAAATACCAAATTTATTAGCAGGGCCAAACTTAGAAGACCCATCTCGACGTACTACAGCTGATAGTAAATATCTACCTTTATAATCGTATTGTACTCTCGCAAAGTATGATAGTAATCTAGAATCGAATGTGTCGTTTCTTCCTTTAAGCTGAAATCTATCTTCTACACTACTTGCTTCCTCTATATTTGCATTTACGACCGAATTTCCTCTAATATCAAACCCTTTCTTTCCTGTAAACTCCCCTGTTGTTTTAAAAATAGAAGTACCTAATAGTACATTAACTTTATGAACGTCTTTAAATGTGTTTTCATATTTAATAAAAGCATCAAACGTATAGTCTCTAAAATAATCAAGGTTTTCTATAACTTCGCTTCTATCTATATTAAATACCTTACCACTTCCATAATTGACAACTGGCCTGAATATTTTAGATCTTACTTCAGAATAATTAAATTGAATATTAGCCTGTGCTGTAAAATGCTCTAAGAAATTATATCCTAAGCCTGCATTTCCACTAAGCCTGCTAACCTTAGTTCTATCGTAAGCATTTGCAGTTTGAGCTATCGGGTTTATAACTTCGTTCCCCAAGCCTTCAGCTATAGTGTACTCTCCAAGCTCATCAAAAACTGATAAATTTGGTGCCATATTTAAAGCGTTAAAAAGTACTGAACCTAATGCAGATTCTATAAGGTTTTGTTTGTTTGTATGTGTATATGTTAACCCTGTGGTAAGCTTAAAGTTTTCTAAAAAATCTAAGTTATAACTCGCACGCTTTGTAAAACGTGTAAAGTTAGATTTGCTTCCACCTACAATACCATCTTGCGTTAAAAAAGAGCTACTGAATGAGTAAGATGATTTTTCTGTACCGCCTTTAAAAGTAATACTATTGTTAAAAATTGGAGCTGATTGAAACACCTCATCTTGCCAGTTTGTGCCTACGCCTAAAGCTGCTATATTTGTAAAAACAGGATCACTTCCTCCAGCAGCGAATGCCTCATTTACTAATAAAGCATATTCTGTTGCGTTTAGGGCAGGTAATTCTCTTGTGGTTTGTTGAAATCCTCCATAAGCATTATACTCAACTGTTAAAGGCATATCTCTACGCCCTGTTTTCGTTGTAATTAAAACCACACCATTTGCTGCTCTAACTCCGTAAATACCAGCGGTTGCATCTTTAAGTATATTTATGCTTTCAATATCACTTGGGTTAACAACACTTAAATCTTCAACAACATTACCATCAACCAATATTAAAGGTCTGCTGTCGCCGTTTGTAGAAACCCCTCTAATACTAATAGTTGTTCCTCCACCTGGAGAACCTGATTGCGATGTAATATTAACACCAGCAACTTGTCCTTGAAGGGCTTGTTCCACTCGTGTTGGTTTCAAAGCATCAATAGTCTCTGCACCAATAACAGATACTGCTCCAGTTATTTCTTTCTTGGTTTGTGTACCATAACCAATAACAACTATTTCATTTAGTTGGGCTACATCTGGTAGTAATTGAATTGCAAGATTATCACTATTAGCAATTACTACTTCTTGAGTTATATAACCGATATAACTAAAAATAAGTGTTGAACCTGTTTGAATATCATCAATAGTAAAATTACCATCAAAATCAGTTACGGTTCCTTTACTGGTATTTTTGACCAATACATTAGCTCCCGGTATTGGGAAACCTGTATCGTCTTGAACATTTCCACTAACAGTTACATTTTGCGCACCTGAGTAAGTGATAAAAAGTAGTGTTAGAATTTTAAAGAGATTTTGTCTCATCTAGTTAGTTTTTTTAGTTTTCGTAAATCTAGTTTTGAAAATTGAAGAATCCATATTTTTTGCCCAAACAAAAAACATACATGTTAAACAAAATTCATTTATTTTACGAAAACCTTACAAATAGCCCTATTTTATTAGGAAATAAACAACCTACTAATTGTAAGAATAAATTACTACTTTTTTAAATGTTGTGGTAAAGTATGGGTGAAATAGCTAAATGTATAGCAATTATATTTCTAAAATATAATCTGTTAAACTAGATTCATGCTGTAAACCTATCTTTTTTCTTAATCGATAGCGTTTAACTTCAACACTTCTAGAAGATATATTAAGTAGTGGAGCAATTTCTTTTGATGATAAATTTAACCTTAGGTAAGCACACAATCTTAAATCGTTTGATGTTAGAGCAGGATGCAATGTTTTAATCTTCTTAATAAAATCTTTATCGGCATTATTAAAAGCTTCTTCAAACACATGCCAATCATCATTATTATTAAGATTTTTGTCTATAATTCTAATAACCGATTTTAAATTTTTATCTGAGTCAGAAATATTTTTTAATTCTTTTTTAATGCTATTTAAAAATTCATTCTTTTTAATTAAACTCATTGTAGAAATACCAAGCTCTCTATTTTTATTATCTATATCCTGCCTTAATTTTTCATTATTAAAACGCATAAATTGCTGCTTGTTTTCCAACTCTTTTAACTCTAAATCGCGATTTGCTTTTTGTATTAATTTTTCTTGTTGCTTTCTATAATGACGCTTATAAAGATTATGCATTAAGAATGAAAAAAGTAAAAAGGCTAAAACATATAAAACTATAAATGTGTTTGAAAGATACCATGGCCTTTGAATTTTAAACGTATATGTAGCAATATTATTCGTTATATTATTACCCACTTTTGCTCTTACATTAAAGACATAATTGCCATAAGGTAAGTTTTCAAATAATATACTTGAGTTTGTTGACCAATTACTCCACTCTGGATAAAACCCTTCTAATTTATATTGATATTTAGTATCTAAATATTTATCAAACTCTGGCACATTATATGTTAACCTTAAATTATTATAGTTATTTTTAAAATCTCCTGTATTAAACTTATTTACTATTTGAAATTCATGATTTATACTACTTTTTGTAATATCTTCAATAGAAACGTTATATGATTTTTCTTGTAATTTATCTAAATCTACAACTACATATCCTGTAGAAGTACCTATTAAATGTTTATTATTTTTTAAGTGAGAGATATTTTCATATCCCGTTAATCCTCGTGGTAAGGCTTTAGAAAAAGGGATTTTATTTACCGTAGAAGCACTGCTTAATTTACCTGGAGATACATAACTCAGATTGTTTATAGAAAACCCCCAAAGCATATTGTTTTTTTTATCGGGGATAAGTTTCCCTGATAAATATTCTTTATCGGTATATAAACCAGTCAACATTGAGTCTTTTATAAATGTATTGCTTGCTGCTTTATATTTAAAAACACCTGCTTTATAGGCATAAAGTAAATTATCATTATATGTTATAAGGCTAGAATTAGCCCCTTTATCTATAAGCGTGTCTTTAATTACTTTCTTTGCTCTGGTGAAATTTTCATTAACTTCAATTTTAAAAACACCTTTATACTCATGACTCACAAAAATTTTGTTATCAAGTACTTCAAAAAACTTACTTGATGTATCGAATCCTTCAATTTTATTTTTAAATACCCATGCGTTATTTTTCTTTTCAATAACATTAAGCCCGTTATAATTTCCTTGAAGTAACATATTTTTTTCAGGACCAATTGGAATAATATTCCAAGTACCTTCTACATCAATAGTCAATTTAGCTGTATTTCCGTCTACAATAAACGTCCCTGTATTATGCCCACAAAACAAAGTATTATCAAATTCAACCAAGCACCTTACAGGGCCTTGAGTACCTTCAATAAATTCAAATTTGTTATTAGAATTTAACTTTTTGTAATACAAGCCTTGGTTTGTCCCTAAATACAGACGATTTTTAAATATAGCAGATGCATAAACGGTACCTATTTTACCTTCTTTATCGTTATAAATTCTAAATGGCGATTTAATATTGATACAATTAACTCCGTTATCTAATGCTAGCCAAATATTATGTTCTGCATCTTCAAAAACAGCGTGAATGGTATTATTACTTAGTCCATTGGCACTATTTATATGGTTATTAATTTCTCCGTCTGGAGTAAGATGCAATATCCCATTTGATCTGGTTCCTAGTATAAAACTTCCATCTTTTAACTGTGTGCTTCTAAAAACATGTTCTTTTTCTAGTTTTATATTTGCATCAATATGCCATTTATCTAAGATGTTATCTTTTAAAAAATAAAACCCATTATCCTCGGTTTGCAATAGCGTTTTATCTTTATAATTAAACATGTTAACCAACAAATTAGTTTTAAGAATCTGTGAATTTGAAACTAATTTTGATATTCCATTTTCAATTTTATAAATACCATCTTTTGTTTTTTGAAAATAGATAACCTCATTGACTAAAAACATTTTATGTATTGTGGTCTCTGAGTCTATAACAGCGTATGTATTATCACTTTTGTTATAAATATAAATTCTTTTAAGAGATTGAAACAGAATGTAATTATCTAGCTTTATTATACTCCAGAATTCTTCTTCGTCTGAAAAATTTATGTGTAGGCTTTTAGATAATGATGTGTAATGTAAAACTCCAAATTCATTTCTATGCCAATAACCAAATTCATTATTACATCCAGTATAAATAAAATCGTCGATAACACAAACTGAACGAATTATAGTTTCGTTGGGAGAAGGGTACAATTTCCATTCTGCACCGTTAAATTCAAGTAATCCTTTATTATTTGCTACATAAATATACTGCTCTTTTGATTGTGCTATAGACCAATTCTGATTCTCAGCACCATACATCTCTGGTGTATAAATTTGAATAGGTGGTAATTCTTGCGCTCTCAACATTAAAGCGGCGAAAAAAAACATTAAAAATCTAACTGTAACAATTATTCGCATACAAAAATATCTTTTGTTGAGTTATAAATATAACACAAATCCTTTATAAATAAGGGGTTTAATTTAATGTGTATGGTTTTTGTATGGGTAAACAGTGTATTTATATTGTATAAATTGCACTTTTATTTCTTATTAATTTTGAAGTTTGTGTGATAAATTGAAATAGAATTAATTTTTATTATAAGAAAAAAACTAACCAACCTTAAAGAAAAAAGCAAATACTTGAAATAGAAAAGGACTCGTCATCCTGCTGTCTTATCTCAATCAAATTAAGAACAGCACTACAACACCAAACACTTAGTTAATGTATCTTCATAAATAGCCTCGTATTGCGGCACTATTTCATGTAAATCAAACTTTAATGATTCTTTTTTGGCATTACTTTTAAAGGTTTCTAAGCGTGCATCATCGCTTAAAATATGAAGGGCATTTTTGGTCATATCATCAACATCTCCAACATTACTTAGAAATCCAGAAACGCCTTGTATATTAACTTCTGGAATTCCACCTGTATTACTAGAAATAACGGGTACTCCAGAAGCCATGGCTTCTAATGCTGCTAATCCAAAACTTTCAGTTTTTGAAGGCAGCAAAAACAAGTCGCTAAAACATAATATTTTATCTATCTCGTTACTTTTTCCAAAGAAAACAACCTTATCTAAAATTCCTAATTCCTGACAACGATATTCTATTTTTTCGCGTTCTGGACCTTCACCAACTAACATCAATTTTGCAGGCATTGCCTTTTGAATGTTATAAAACACCGCTACAACATCTTGTACGCGTTTAACCTCTCGAAGGTTACTAATATGCGTTATTATTTTTTCATCATCAGTAGCCATCATCCCACGTTGGCAATCTGTAAATCCATGATTATACTTATTTAAATCAATAAAATTTGGCACAACATGTATGTTATTCTTTATATCGAATAATCTTAAGGTATCTTCCTTTAAACTCTGAGATACCGCAGTAACTGCATCCGATTTATTAATACTAAAAGTTACCGCTGGTTTATAGAACGGATGACTTCCTACTAAAGTTATATCGGTACCATGCAAGGTTGTAACTATTGGCACATAAATCCCTTCTTCCTCTAACATTTTTTTTGCCATAAACGCTGCATAAGCGTGTGGTATTGCATAATGTACGTGCAGAATCTCTATACCATGAAGCTTCACCATATCTACCAATTTACTTGATAAGGCAAGCTCGTAGGGTTGATAGTGAAATAATGGATATTCAGGTACATTGACCTCGTGGTAATGCACATGATTACTAAGTAACTCCAACCTTACTGGTTGATTATATGTAATAAAATGTATTTCGTGTCCGCGTTTAGAAAGCTCCAATCCAAGTTCTGTGGCAACCACACCACTACCTCCAAACGTAGGATAACAAACAATACCTATCTTCATTTTTTTAATTTTAAGTATATTTTTATTCAGTTATCGCTTCATAAATAAAACGCTGAATATTTGTTCTAATATTCTCTTTTAATAACACATTTTTTCCAGCTCTAGGGTACGTCCTGTTTGCTAAAAATACATAGACTATTTCCTCGTCTGGATCTGCCCAAGCATAGGTGCCTGTAAAACCAGAATGACCAAAGCTTGTCATTGAGATACAACCACACGTTGGTCCCTCATCTCCTAATTGCGGTTTATCGAAACCTACGCCTCGTCTATTATTTTTTTCGCAATAATAGCAGGTGTTAAACTTGTTTATAGTTTTACGTTTAAGATAACGTTTACCGCCATAAAATCCTTTTTGCAAATACATTTGCATAATTTTAGCAACATCGTTAGCATTACTAAAAACCCCCGCATGACCTCCTACTCCATTTTGCATTGCTGCTCCCATATCGTGCACATAACCATGAATTTTTTGATAGCGAAAATAATCGTCAATCTCAGTTGGAACAATCTTTTTATTACTAATTCTTTCATACGGATTGTATAAGGTATAATTAGCTCCTAATGACTGAAAAAAATGATCTTGAACTATTTCATTTAAAGGTTTGTCGTAATGCTTTTCTATAAATTTCTTTAAGATATAATACGGAAAATCGCTATAGCGGTACCGAAGACTTTCTAACAAATCTGAATCTTTAATAATGGTTTGTATAGAATCCTGATAATCACTTCTTAAATATAAATTTTTAGCAACTTTAATATTGAATGTGTCATTTAATGACTTTCTATAATATTTTTCATCTGGTCGTTTTGTAACCGAATCTAATGTATGATAATAAAATGGTTCCCAAGGGCGTAATCTTGCATAGTGAGATAGCATTTCTTTAATTGTAATACTAGCTTTATTAGAACCTTTATATTCTGATAAAATATCTGCGAGTTTAGAATCTAAATTAACAATCCCTTGTTCTTCCATTTCCATAAGCAAAGGTAACGTTGATAATATTTTAGTAAGCGATGCTACATCGTAAATATCATCAAACCCTACTTTTTCCTTTCCTTTATACGTGTGTTTTCCAAAATTCTTGTTATAAATCACTTTTCCTTCTCTGGCTATTAAAAGCTGAATACCTGGAGTCATTTTTAAATTTACCGCAGCTTGAGCTATTGAGTCTATTTTTTTAAGTTTTTCAGAACTCATTCCTGCGCGCTCTGGCACGGTATAACTCAATCTGTTAATGGCGTTATTTTTTATACCTTCTCCTACCTTAAAAAAGGGTGCTATAGACACGGGTAAAGCCCCCTTTGATGCAATAGCTCCAAAAATAAGTTGTGCCGATTTTTGTTGTGCTATTTCGCTATTTTGATAACTTACTACAACACTTTCAATATTTTCAAAGGACTTTATATCTAAAAGCGTATAAGGCTTAACAAATACATCTAAAATAACCGTATGTGTTCTTGCTATTTCGTACAACCAAACCAACTCTATGTTACTTAATTTATAGCTTTTCCACGGGTTTTCGTTAGAACGATGAAACCCAACAACAACTGTATTATAAGGATGTAACTTATTTATTAAATCATCTAAATTATCTGATTCTATTTTATGAACTTTAGTATACTTTTTTAATTCCTTGAAAAATGGCATACCACTATCGTCTCCCAATTCAACATAGGCAATGCTTTTAGTTTCTAACTGACGTAACGGTAATAAATTGGCTTTATTTTTTACCACAGTTATTGCGTTTTCAATAAGCTCTTCATACAAAACATCATCCTTAATTCGGTTTAAATCGTCATGCAAATTATACAAGCCTACAGGTTTATAATTATGCAAGCCTGCTTTATACTTTGCCAATAAAATCTTTTTTACTGAATGTGCTAAACGGTCTTCGGTAATCTCGCCAGAATCACAAGCTTCTTTAATTTTTAAAATGCCCATAGGCATATCTTCTGAAACAAGTAAAACATCATTACCCGCTTTAAAAGCTGCCAAATCTATAGCTC
Source organism: uncultured Flaviramulus sp. (assembly GCA_947487155.1). Taxonomy (GTDB): domain Bacteria; phylum Bacteroidota; class Bacteroidia; order Flavobacteriales; family Flavobacteriaceae; genus CANLXL01. The sequence goes on along the minus strand of CANKVS010000006.1, from coordinate 36,212 downwards.
CAGGTTCATCAAAATTTGAAGCGCCTTTCATGTTTAAAGCATCGGTAAATATGAGTCCTTTAAAACCTAAAGTGTCCTTTAGAACATTAGTAACAATATGTTCTGATAATGACGACGGATACCCAGAACGTGATTCTAAACTAGGTACATTTAAATGCGCAACCATAACGCTTGAAAGCCCTTCTTTAATTAGCTTTTTATACGGATATAACTCAATAGAATCGATTCGTTTTTCGTTGAAATTAATAGTAGGCAGGGTTTTATGTGAATCTTGATGGGTGTCGCCATGACCAGGAAAATGTTTTGCAGTTGCCAAAACACCTGCATTTTGCATGCCTTTCATAAAAGCCAGTGCCTTTTCTGTAACATTATCGCGATCTTCACCAAAAGAGCGATTTCCTATAATTGGGTTTTTAGGGTTTGTGTTTATATCTACAACTGGTGCAAAATTAAAATGAACGCCCAAACGTTTACAATGCTCCCCTATTTGCTTTCCTGTTTGCTCAACAAGTTTATTGTCTTTTATAGCTCCAAGAGTCATATTCCAAGGAAATGCATAAGTAGAATCTAATCGCATGCCTAAACCCCATTCGGCATCCATTCCAACTAAAAGTGGCACTTTAGAAATTGCTTGCAATTCGTTATTCAATTTAGCTTGTTTCACTGGACCGCCAATTGAAAAAATAACCCCTCCTATATTATAATTTTGAATTTGTTTAACAATAGCATTTTTGGTGCCTTTATCCTGATTAGAAAAAACCTGAACCATATAAAGTTGCCCAATTTTTTCTTTTAAACTTAAAGATGCATATACACTATCGACCCATTTTAATTGAGCTTCCTGGTTTTCAACAAATAATGGGTTACTTTTTATTTGAGCAAAAGAGGTTGCTGCTATTAAAAAAAGTGAGGTTTTAAAAATGAAATGGCGCATAAAAAGGTTAATTAAAGTTTATAACACTAAAATTCTTTAACATTAAAAACTATGCCAAAATAACACTTTTACAAAGAAGATTAAAAGACTTTAAGATAGATTTATAATAAGATTGTGAACAATAAAATAAATTTAAAAACAACTTGCTCAAAATTGAAATATGATAGTTATTTAGCTAGTTTTAGCTTTACTTATCTATAAATAATGTAAAATGGCGTTCGTGAATTTTTCATTTTACAGAAATGTTAATTTTCAAAAAGAATTCTTTTTAATTAATCCAATACAAACTTAAATCCTGCCGAAATTATATTAGCACTTAAGCCTGTATTTCGTTTGTAGCTATTAAACTTTATATCAATACTTTTTAGGCCAAGTTTCCAGATATGCCATTTTGCAAAAATATCTTTATAACTAAACCCAAAACCATATTGATTTGCATTAAATTTCGACAAATCATAATCTGATGTATAAAATTGGCTGGTTGATATATTCGCTTCGTATGGTGCAAAATAGTCAGCAGCAGTTTGGTTATAATACCTGTAAGATGGGTATAGTGTGAACTTATCTGAAACTTTAATAGGTATAGTAATATTGGCTGTATGAGAGTTAATGCCCCAATCGTCAAAATAATAGCGATAATATGTTCTTATAGATACGACTTCATTTATATATTGATTAAAACGTAAACCAATAGGAATTTTTAGTCGGCTATCTGGTAATCGTTCAATGTCATCAGCTAATTGAAATACATCTGTATTAGATGAAGATGCATAATTAGGTATGCTTGATGCGTTACCAATATAAAAATTATCTACATCTCCAAAATAAACACGTTGCATAGGGTTTGCTAACCAACCTTGCTGATTAACAACATCAAAAAATATAGAGAATTGCGCATTCTTATTCAATATTTGAGATAAACTTAATGATAATGAATATGAATTTCTTGATGTATCGTTAATTAACCCTGAAGCAGATTTTGGTTGCCATACAGCTCCATTATTACCTGTTTTATCAATAACATCTCCGTTTTGATTTAATATATCTATACCATTAAAGAAACCTGCAGTAATACTATTTCCAGCTTCTAAATAAGAATCTAATTCTGTTGGATATTTAGGACTCCAGGTATCTAAATACACATTGGCATTAATTGATAATTCTGTGTTTTTCTGATTAAACAATTTTGTAAAGCCGCCACCAAAACCAATGGATGTATAATCGTATTCTGTTGCAAAAGACACATTAGCGTTCCAAATATTATTTCTATCGTCAGAACTATGCGAATACCCAACATTTAAACTTCCCCAGGTATCTTGTTTTGAGGCACCCGAAGAAGCCACCCATGGACTTCCCATAGGGTTTGTTCCACCATTATCATCGTCGTCGTCATCCCCTCCACCACCAGAAGCTCCTGTATTACCATCAAAAGGGTCTAAATTACTAGATGAAGCCGATGTATACGTTGAAATACCCGCATCAATAGTTAAAATATCATCTGCATTTAGCGGCAAGTTTATAACTATTGTAGGCGTTATATCGGTTAATTTTTCATTCCCTATACCTCCAGTTACTGAAGCATTATTACCTTTTTGAGTATAGTAGCTTGTTAAAAATTCGACCTCTGTAGTTTCTAAAACACGTTTTTTATAAACAGTTTCAGAATCTTTGTCTTGCGAATATCCTACTGCTATAAACAAAGTGAAAAATATAAACATTACTATTTGGGACTTCATAAATTAGTTAAATAAAACAATGAAATTTTCTATCTTTATCAGTAATTAATTACAGCCACAACCCCCACCAGATTTACCACCGTTAGCGCCAGATGCAGCTTCTCTATATACCTGAAAACTGGTTACAAATCGATCTGAACTCTTTTTAGTTAAAGCCATATCTGGATCGTTAAGGTTTACCTTTTCATATTCTTTAACTGCCACACACGATGTAGAAAAAACGACTATAACGGCTATTAAAATTAGCTTATACATAATTAATTAGTTTGTTTTGAATTTATGTTAGTAGATGAATGCATTTTGTTATCCTTATCTACAATAATACATTCAACACCCTTTAACTGATTAATAAAATCTAGCCCCACATCTACGCCCATAACAAATACAGACGTTGCTAATGCATCAGCTAATTCTGCATTTGCGGTAAAAATAGTAGCACTCAATACCCCAGTACTAGGGTATCCCGTTCTAGGATCAATTATATGAGCATATAACGTATTATTAAACTTTACGTATTTCTCGTAATTTCCAGAGGTAACCACAGCACTATTATTAACTGGCAACCATGAAAATACTTTATTTTTATTTAACGGGTTAACAATTGCAACTTGCCAATTTTCACCATCTGGTTGTTTTCCCCAAGCATTTAAATCGCCCGATGCATTTATAATTCCAGCTTTAACTCCTTTTCTTATTAGTAACTGCTTCGCTTTATCGGCTGCATAACCTTTGCCTATAGCACCAAAACCAATCTTCATTCCTTTTAACTTTAAAAATACAGAATAATTGCTTTCATCTAAAACAATGTTTTTATAGCCCACTTTTTCAATCGATTTTTTAATACTTTCTTTAGCAGGCATTGTTGTCATGCTACCATCAAATTTCCAAATTTCATCCATCGACGCATAACTAATATCAAAAGCGCCCTCTGTTAATTTTGAGATTTTAGCAGCTCTTTCAATAAGATAAAAAAGCTCTTTACTAACCTTAACTGGCTTAATACCTGAGTTTCTATTTATTAACGATGTTTGAGAATTTTTATCCCATGATGAAATTAACTTTTCAATTCTAGATATTTCATCAATCGCTAAGTCTATATACTTATTTCCTTCAATGCTATTATTTGCGACAACAGTAACTTCAAAACGACTCCCCATCAACGAGAGCGTTCTTTGATACACGTCTTGCGAAAACGAAATACTTACAAAAAGTAAAAAAAGGAAATTGAAAATAAATTTAGTTTTCAAAAGCAATTAGTTTTTTATAGTAATTTTCGGGAGATAATTTTTCGTATCCCATTTTTCCTAAAACATCTCCTTTAGAATTAAGTAAAACTACCAACGGAAAAAAACCTTGATTGTTATAAGTTTCAGCAAGTTTAGCATTTTGTATGGTTAAATTTTCAGATAATTTATTTGCTTTCTTTCTTGGAAAATCTGCCTTTAACATAATAAAATGATCCTTGGCTAATTTTTGAAACTCTGATGTACTCCAAATTTCTTTATCGAGTTTAATACATGGAGCGCACCAATCTGACCCTTGAAAAACTAGAATTATATTTTGATTACCTTTTGAAGCTTGCTCTTTAGCTTCATCAAAACTTGTTAACCAATTTTGAGAATTAACATGCGTTAAAACAAATAGAAATGACATGACTAATAGTATAACCCTCATATATTATGCAAAATTTAAAAGTGATGTTTATCTAACTCTCAAACGTATAAATATAAAGCATATTATAACTTAGTACTATTTTTAGAAATTTTTGTAATAACTATACAGTGCAGTAGTATGCAATTTTTTTTGAAACTATTCTAGTAAATCGATATGCCTATCGTGGTAGCCCAACAAATACAACACACCATCTAACCCAATGCTTGATATAGAACTTTGCGCATTATCTTTTACTGTTGGTTTTGCATGAAAAGCAATACCTAAACCTGCCAAATTTAGCATTGCCAAATCATTGGCACCATCACCAACAGCAATGGTTTGACTAATATCTATACCTTCCTTATTGGCTATCTCTTTAAGGTATTCTGCCTTTTTATTTCCATCAACAATATCTCCAAGATAGCTACCAGTTAAAACACCATCTTTAATTTCTAATTGGTTGGCATATACATAATCCATACCCAATTCTTTTTGTAAATAGCGTCCAAAATATGAAAATCCACCAGATAAAATAGCTGTTTTAAATCCGTAGCTTTTCAAGGTATCAATTAGTCTTTTTGCGCCTTTAGTTATAGGCAGATTAACCGCTACACTATGCAGTACTTCTTCATTTAAGCCTTTTAAAAGTTTCATACGCCTTTTAAAACTTTCGCTAAAATCTATTTCGCCTTGCATTGCAGACTCTGTAATAGCTCTTACCTCATCGCCAACGCCTGCTAATTCGGCTAATTCGTCAATAACTTCGGTTTGAATTAAGGTAGAGTCCATATCAAAACAAACTAAACGTCTGTTTCGTCTATAAATATTATCTTCTTGAAACGCAATATCAACATCCAAATCATGTGAAATTTCCATAAATTTCTTGGTAACTTCAACTTTATTATGAATTTTCCCTCTAATTGATAATTGAATTGATGCTCTAGGGTATTCCTCCTCTTTAATAAGCGACAATCGTCCTGTAAGTCGCTTTATGGCATCTATATTTAGGTTTTGTTCTGAAATGACTTTAGTAACTTCTGATATTTGTTGCGCTGCCAATTTTTCACCCAAAATGGTAACAATATACCTGTCTTTTCCTTGAAGATTTACCCAATTTTCGTAATCATTTAGCGTAATTGGTGTAAATTTAGCTGTTATACCCAGTTCGTAAGCTTTAAAAAGTAAATCTTTTAATACTGCTGCCGATTTTTTTCCAGACTGAATTTCAAATAAGATACCTAAGGATAGGGTATCATGAATATTGGCCTGCCCTATATCTAGCACTTTAGCTCCATATTCTGCCAAAACACTTGTTAAACTAGATGTTAATCCTGGTTTATCTTGCCCTGAAATATTTAATAAGATAATCTCGTTAGCCATAATTCTATATTTACACTTTGCTAGTTGTAAAAATCATTATTCTACTCGATATATAAAAGTTTTTTTAGGCTTATTACAAGCGCATCTTAAAATTTTAAGAATCTCATAATAATACGACTAGAATATTAATAAAAAAACAGAAACATTAATAACAAGAAATAAAAAGTACTGATAATCTAAATTTGACTAATAAAATAGATGGTTTTTATTTCAAATATTTAGACATTGAGGCTTTATCATTTAATATAGTAACCCCCGTTTTAAATAAAGGCTGTATAATTTTAAAACATAAGTTAGCGCCAATTCTTTATAATGCGATGTCTCAATCGTGCCTCATTTCGACATGACAACAAGCTTTGATTCATTTCGACGCTAGAAGAAATCGCATCGTTATTTTTTAATCGAAAGATGAAAAAAATGTGGTCTTTTGTTTTGACAGAATTTTATTTAACAAACCGACTATGCCAACTCTCGCTAGCAGGAACTTCCCAGTTTTCTTTAAATTCTGAAATATTAGTAACTAAATTATTAAACACAATTGTTTTTTTTGAAATGGCTTTATCTTTCGCCATTTTCCTAAAGTCTGAAAGTGATTTATAAGCAACGTATTCTCCTTGCTTGTAGGATACATTCATTTTATCCATTAAATCGACATTATATTCTTTTTCTAATTGTTGAATAAAATGAACCGATGCATCAATTGAACAACCAGTTGCGTTATTTAAATTCTGATTTAACCCTATAACTATAAAACGCTTATATTTTATAGTATATCCCGATTGCAAATCACTTCCGTGGGCAGTCCAATTTTCAATAAACGTATTTAATTTCGATTGAATGTCTTCAAGCTCTTGTTCTGTAAACGAACGGTTTGCTTGGTAAATCCAAACTCGTGATTCTTCTGGTAATATATTGAAATCTACTAGCATTCTTTTTTGTTTAATAATTGTGAGGCTTTTTTAAAATAAGACTACAACAATTTGTTTTTTTATTTAGAGATGGGTTTCTGTTTTCACTTCGACTACGCTCAGTGACCAAAGAGGAATGGCAAATTTTTATAACTCTTGAGTATTAGCAATTAATTCTGCCACATCCATTACGGCAACTTCATCTTCTTTTTCTTTAAATTTTACACCATCGGTCATCATGGTGTTACAGTACGGGCAACCTGTTGCTATAATATTAGCTTTTGTTTTAAGGGCATCTTCTGTACGTAATACATTAACGTCCATATCACCTTTTTCTGGCTCTTTAAACATTTGAGCACCTCCAGCACCACAGCATAACGCTGAACGTTTATTGCGTTTCATTTCTACTAGCTCTACATTTAGTTCTTTTAAAAGATGTCTTGGGGCTTCGTAAACTTCGTTTGCACGCCCTAAATAACATGGGTCGTGAAAAGTAATTCGTTTTCCTTTATAGGTATTTGATGCTATTTTTAAACGACCATCTTTAATTAACTGGTGTAGAAATTCGGTATGATGATACACCTCATACACTCCTCCTAAAGATGGATATTCGTTTTTTAAGGTATTAAATGAATGTGGACAAGCGGTTACAATCTTTTTAATTTCATAAGCATTTAATATTTCAATATTGGTTACTGCTTGCATTTGGAATAAAAACTCGTTACCAGCTCTTTTTGCGGCATCGCCTGTACAACTTTCTTCGGTACCTAAAACAGCAAAACTAACACCTACCTTATTTAATATCTTTACAAAGGCTTTGGTTATTTTTTTTGCACGATCGTCATAACTTCCAGCAGATCCTACCCAAAATAACACTTCGGGTTGCTTACCTTGGACCATAAGTTCTGCCATTGTTGGTACTGTAAGTGTTGTTTCGCTCATTGTATTGAGTTGTTTTATTTTGCGTTAGGGATTGAGGCATTTGTTGGAGCTCCTCGCAGAGAGCGACTGCCGAAAGCCCGACCCTTTTGGGTAACGCCCTAATAATATTTTTATTCGTTTTTCCAATTAAGCCTATCCATTTGGCTATACGGCCATGGGGCACCATTATTTTCTATATTAGTCATCATATTATTCAGCTCTGTTGGGGCTGCCGATTGTTCCATAACTAAATAGCGTCTCATTTCGACAATAATGGATAATGGGTTTATACTAACTGGACATTCTTCTACACATGCATTACAGGTTGTACACGCCCAAATTTCTTCGGGGGTTATATAGTCGTTTAATAATTGTTTGCCGTCATCTTTAAATTCGCCATTATTCGCATCAATATTTTTACCAACTTCTTCTAAACGGTCTCGGGTATCCATCATAATTTTTCTAGGAGACAATTTTTTCCCAGTTAAATTAGCAGGACAAGCCGATGTACAACGACCGCATTCTGTACACGTATAGGCATTTAGTAGTTGTACCCTATTAAGATCGTGCACATCGCTAGCGCCAAACTTTGCAGGTTCTTCTTCTGTTTCGCCTTCGGCAGGAGCGGCAAAAGGGTCTGCGTTGGGGTCCATCATTAGCATTACTTCTTTGGTTACCGCTTCTAAATTATTAAGTGTTCCTTTGGGTTTAACGCTTGCATAATATGTATTGGGAAAAGCCAATAAAATATGCAAATGCTTTGAAAAATACAGGTAATTTAAAAAGATTAATATGCCAATAATATGTAACCACCACGCGCCTCTTTCAATACTGTGTAATAGTGATTCTGAATCTCCAAACCATGGTGAGATAAACTGACTTATTAGGTTGCCCGAATTTATACTTTGAAAATGAATATCGGTAGCATTCATCACTAAAAATAGCGTCATTAACACCATTTCGAAATACAAAATATTGTTGCCATCATTTTTAGGCCAGCTTGTCATTTCACTTTTCCAAAAGCGTTGAAGCCTTATAATATTTCTACGAATCCAAAATAACGTAACGGATACAAAAACTAATACAGCTAAAATCTCGAAAGCTCCAATTAAAAACCCGTAAACGGATGTTGGTAATACGCTTAAACCTATTCTGTGTGTACCAAAAATACCATCGATTATAATTTCTAGTACTTCTATATTTATTATAATAAACCCAATGTAAACGACAATGTGTAGTATGCCCGCTATTGGGCGTCGTACCATTTTACTTTGCCCAAGTGCAACCATGACCATGTTTTTCCAGCGTTGCGATTTGTTATCGCTAACGTCTACATCTTGACCTAGTTTAATGTTTCGTATAAGTTTTTTTACGTTTTTTGCAAAATAGCCTATTCCTAATATTAAGATGATTACAAAACCTATATTTGGCAAATATTCCATTACTATTTAGTGTCTTCTGTATAAGGAATTTCTTTTTTCGATAGAATTCTAAAATATCGTTTAGGGTGTAGTTTAATATCTCTTAAAAGTTCTTCCATTTCTTTGGTTGTTCCTTTAAGGTTGTTATATAATGCTTCATCTTTTAGCAGCTTGCCCATAGAGCCTTCTCCTTTTTCTAAGCCTGCAACTATTTTATCGAAATTTTGAAGTGTAGACTCTAAACTTTTAAGCGTTTTACTAAAATTAGCGTCTGCAATAGAATCTGAAACTTTAGATAAATTTGATGTGATATTTTCTACATGAGCTAACGATTTATTCAATTTACTATTATCGCTTGCCAATAGAATATTTAACGATTGTGTTGTTTTCTTAAACTCCAAAATTCTTTCGTTAAACCCAGCTATACTTCCTCTTAAATTAGCTTTTGTATTTGCATCAAAAACGTCGTTCATATTAACGAGCAACTTATCGGCACTATCCAGCATAGTCACTAATTTTTCTTGAAGTGGTGTTAGCTTTTGGTTTACCAATTCGCTTAAACCCGCTTTAACTGTTCCTGCAAGGTAAGATTCGTTTTTGGCTATTTCTGCATTATCAAATACAGGAACAATAGCTATGGCTTTTCCTCCTATTAATCCTGTTTCGTATAATTCTGCTTTACTATTTTTAGAAAACTGAAAATCGGTATCTATAAGAAGTTTAACCAATAGTTTACCAGAATCATCATTATTAAAATTAATTTCTACCACCTTTCCTACTATTAATCCATTAATAGTAACTGGTGTAGAAGCTGTTAATCCTTCTACGTTATCGTAAACGGTATAAAATGTTCGAGAATTACTAAGTAAGTTTTCACCTTTTAAATAATTAAACCCGAAAATAAAAAGGAGGATTCCTAATAATACGAGTATGCCTGTTTTTACTTCTTTAGATATTTGCAAAATGAATGTCTTTAGATGTACAAATTTAAAACAAATTTAAAAAGAACACCGTTTAATTGCTAGTAGATTTTAATGCGTCTGATAGCGGGATTTTTTTTCCGTCTTTAAAAGCAACGATATAACTTGACTTGTAACCTTTATTTACAGCACTTTTTTTCAATTCCATTATTTTATTATAGTTTGAAGTTACACCATAAAAATACTTATAAAGATTACCTTCTTTAACTCGTGTTATATTACTTAAGCCTTTAAAATTATAAGGTTTGGTTTCTAAAGCACTAGAGCCTGTTGCTATTTGAACTTTGTATTGAATGTTACTAGATAAATTCTCGGAGTGCTCCACGCTAGTAGTTTCTTCAACAAAAATATCGTCTTCAATACTTAAATCTAAAGAATTTCTAAACTCCAAAATGGCATTAGTAATTGCTGTAGCAATTTGTTGTTGCCCTTTTTTAGAGTTTAAATAAGCACCTTCTCTTTTATTAGTAACAAATCCTGTTTCAATTAATACACTAGGCATAACAGTTTGGTGTATTACCCACAAACTAGCTTGTTTTACGCCTCTGCTTTTTCGTTTTACTTTGTTTGCGAAATTCTTTTCTATTAAACTCGCCAATAAAATACTTTGTTCGGTGTATTCCTCCTGAACTAAAGCAATACCTAAAGACGATTCTGGTGAATTAGGATCGAAACCATCATATTTAGTTTCATAATCATCTTCAAGAAAAATAGCTTCATTTTCAGCTTTGGCAACTTCAAAATTCTGATTAGAATTACCAACATCCAACACATAAGTTTCTGTGCCGTATGCCTGAGTATGATGTGCGTTACAATGAATAGACACAAATAAATCTGCATCCGCTTTATTGGCTATTTTTGGTCGTTCTCTTAACTCAATAAAAACATCTGTTTTACGTGTATAAACAACTTTTATATTAGGATTTTTCTCTAGTTGTTTACCTACTTCTAAAACTATTTTTAGAGCAATATCTTTTTCTTTGTATCCGTACTTAGATGGTTTTCCAGGGTCTTTACCACCGTGTCCAGCATCAAGAACAACAACAAATTTATTTGTAGGCATACTTTTTGAGCCCTTAATAAATGATGAGAATGTTAATACTATTATAAATAATACGAAAAAGGATACTCTATACGTTTTCATGTGGTGTATAATACTATTTAGTAAATCGTTTGTTCAATGATTACAACCATTTTAACGATTAAAAAACTCGGTTTATTACCTAATTAAATTAGGCAAATGTTTAATTTGAAATTTTTCAATGAATAATAAATTATACACAGAAAAATATATGTAATTTTGGCTTTTCAAAAACCGAGCCATACTTTTACAAAAATACATTTAAAAGCGTTGCATACAAACAACTTTAAAATACTTTTTATATTAAGTTTTACAGTGTTTATTAACACGTTTAGCTTCGCCCAAGACGTTCGCAAAAAACAGGATAGCGTTATAATTAAACCTGCTGTTGAAGCTAAATTAATTAATATAAAAAAGGCTGATAGTATTATCAATCCTATTGAGGTTTTAGAAAAAGAGCAAGACACAATTTCTATAGATTCTATAAAACCTAAAAAAGGGCTTTTAACAGACATTGTTACTTATTCGGCTACAGATTTCACCTCTTTTAAAAATAAAGAAGGTAAGCTATATTTATACAACAATGCAGAAATTATTCAGGCAGATTTAAATATTAAAGCTGGTAGCATTATTATTGATAATAATAAGAATATTGTTTATGCTAAGGGTATTACAGATTCTACTGGCACATACACCCAAGCTCCAGTATTTACTCAAGGACAACAAGTCGTAGAGCCTGATTCTATTGTTTTTAATATTAAAACAAAGAAAGGACTTATATATGGTTCTAAAACAGAACAAAGCGGCGGTACTGTATTATCGCCAATAACTAAAAAAGAAAACGATTCGGTTTATTTTATTAAAGATGCCAAATATACCACAGCAGAAGACCTTGATGACCCTGAATATTTTATTAAATTAAGAAAAGCAAAAATTGTTCCTGGAAAAAAAATTGTTACTGGTTTAGCTAACCTTTTTATTTATGATGTACCAACCCCTATAGGCTTACCTTTTGGCTTTTTTCCTCAAACAGAAACACAGACCTCTGGAGTTATTATACCTAGTTTTGGGGAGCAAAACGACCGTGGATATTTTTTGCAAAACGGTGGATACTATTTTGCTATTAGCGATTATGTAGATTTAACCGTACAAGGCGATTATTATACCAACGGCAGTTATGGGGTACGTTTAGAAAGTGCTTATAAATTGAGATATAAATTTAGCGGAAATTTTGGATTTAGATATGAAAACCTAATAACTAGCGAACGTGGTTTTCCTGATTATGGAAAGTCTACCGTTTATAATTTACGTTGGTCGCACAGTCAAGATGCAAAATCTAATCCTAATTCTCGTTTTTCAGCTTCTGTTAATTTAGGTAGTAGTACGTACTATAGGCAATCCATAAATCAAATAAATACAGGTAACTTTTTAAATAATACACTGTCGTCATCGGTATCGTATTCTAAAACATTTCAAGGCGAACCTTCTGTTAATTTCAGTTTAACAGCAACACACTCTCAAAACACCAACACACAACAAATTAACATGACGCTCCCTACATTTCAAGGAAGCGTAGGTAGAGTTTACCCATTGGCTCCAAAGGATAAGCCTAAAAAAGGAATTATTCAAAATATCAACCTTCAGTATAGTGTTAGAGGAGAAAACAGAATACAGACAACCGATTCGCTTTTCTTTAAAAAAGAAATGTTTGATGATGCAAAAGCAGGGTTTCAACATTCTGTTCCCATAAGCACTAATTTTAAATTGTTTAAATATTTTAGCTTAAGTGCCTCAAGTAATTTTAATGAAGTTTGGACTTTTAATACTATAAACAGAACTTTTGATGCTAGTACGCGTGAAACCATAACCGAAGACATTAAAGGGTTTGACTCCTTTAGAACTTATAACTTTAGTACCAGTTTAGGGACTACTATTTATGGTATGTTTAATTTTGGTGATGACAAAAAAATACAAAAAATAAGGCATGTGCTTCGTCCCTCAATAAGTTATAATATAAATCCGGCTTTCGATAAATATTATGAAACTGCAGAAGTTGTTAATGCAGACGGTTTAACAGCGGGAGAATTAGAAACTATTCTAGATAATACAAACTTAGAATACACACGCTTTGATAGTGGTATTTTTGGAACACCTGGTAATCGTTTTTCTAGTTCTATGGGTATTTCTGTTTCAAACAATTTTGAAGCTAAAGTAAAAGATAAGGATAGTACGGCAACCGAACCTAAAAAAATAATTTTAATTAATAATTTAAACTTTTCTACCTCATATAATTTTGCAGGTGACTCATTGCAATGGAGCCCCGTTAGAATGAGTGGTGGCACACAGTTATTTAACAACAAACTAAATATTAATTTTGGTGCTACTTTAGACCCCTATGCTTTAGACAATAATAATAACCGAATTGATAAATTTAATATAGATAACGGAGGCAGTTTATTTAGATTAACAAGTGCTAACGCTACAGCAAGCTGGTCGTTTTCTAGTAAAAAAGGAGGAGATAAAGACGATAAAAAAGATAAAGGCATTGAAGAAAATTTAAGAGGTGGTGGTCGTGACGATGACTTTTTTGGTACTGGTCGCGATCCTGGTAATCCACAGTTTGATGATGACGATGAAGAAGATGAAACCCCAAGCGAATTGTACAACTACAAAATACCATGGGATTTAAGAGTTGCTTACGCCGTTAATTACTCAAACTCAAGAAGGCAAAACGAAATATCGTCGCACTCGCTTATGTTTTCTGGCAATATAGAATTATCACCAAAATGGTCTATGCGAGCTTCTTCGGGTTACGATTTAAAAAATGCAGGTTTTACTTATACAACATTAGGATTTGAACGGGATTTGTTAAGTTGGCGAATGAGTTTTGATTGGGTTCCTTTTAGTACCAGAACCTCATGGAATTTCTTTATTGGTATAAAATCTAGTATTTTAAAAGATCTTAAATACGAAAAGCGACGACAACCAGACCAGCAATTATAAATAGAGTTTATTTATTAGTTGTAGGTAATTTAAACCAATCGAAATGAAACAAATACTAAGCATAATAATGTTTTTTTTATGCATTAATGTATGCAGTTCACAAAATTTAAATATCAAATTCTTGGAACAAATTTCACAAATTTCTTTTTGGAGTATTGATGACATAATGATAAAAGGCAATGGATTTACCGAAATGACTGTTGAACAAGAAAGGACTAAAAAATATTCTAAAGTGATTAATGATAATATAAATAACTTTATTAGCATTTCAATTTTAAATACTGCAAATTCATCTAGACATACACTTGATATAACTGTTGCGTCAAATTATTCTATGAAGAAATTTAAAAATAGCCTAGTCAAAAACGATTATTTATATAGAGGTGCTAATGATTACGGATTTTTAGTTTATAAGAAAGAGAAAGTCTATTTATTAGTAGCAGAAAAACCAAATTCAGCTGGTGCTCATCAAGTTTTGCTAACAATAAAGGAATAGAAACAGAATAGAATATTAAAAAAACCACCTACAACAAAGCCGTATATAAAAAATTACTATTTTTAGCTTATACAATGTTAGTTGCTTTGTTTGCTAGTTTCTGATTTTCCTTCGGAAAATCCTCGCACGCAAACACGCAACATTTCATATACAAAACTGTTAGTGGCCACACAAAAGAAATTTTTATTATGAAAATATTTTTATTATTTATCATTATAATAATTGGACAAGCATCATTAAATGCTCAAATAATTTCTGGTAAATTAATTGATGAGAGCAAAAAACCTTTGCCATATGTAAATATTGGTGTTATCGACTTAAATAAAGGTACTATTTCATCAAAGAAAGGATTATATAGTATTGATATTACTGGCATTGATAATGAAAAAGTAGTTAAATTTTCACATGTAGGTTACGAAAGAGTTGAATTCAAAGTTGGAGAGTTAAGGAAAAAGCATACTGCCCCTTTGAATATAACTTTAAAGAAAAGCATTTTCAAACTTCAAGAAATAGTCATAAAATCTAATAATAATAATAATAATAAGCCGATATCTATTGGAGCAAAAAGAAGAGGAATGATGTCATGGATTTGGAGTGAAGCAATAAGTGGAGCTGAAATTGGTACATTGATTAAAAATGACAAGCTTATTCTTTTAGATAAATTACACTTTCATATAAGAAGAAATTATTGTGATAGTATTTTATATAGAGTTAAAATATATGATGGCAAAGATGAATTTCCACAAGAAATTATAAACACAGAGGATATAAGATTTATTTCGAAGAAAAAAAAGGGTTGGGACAGTGTTGACCTATCAGATTATAATGTATCTATCGATAGTGATTTTATAATTGCACTGGAAACACTTGAAAGTTGGTCAAGTGGTGAATTTAAAACAACTCACTTATCACTAAGTAATGTAAAAAAATCAAGCTTTTCAAGAGCATCTAGTATGGCTAAATGGACAGTGTTTCTAAATGAAATGAGTTTTAAGGTTGAAATAAAAAGTATTAATTAATAATAAAAGTACGGACAGCTAAACAATGGTTATAAGTAATTATTTGTTCTCGCTTGCTTTTAAAAATTCGCGAGGATTTTTAGTTTGGTGTGTACTTGCAAAGTTTAACGCTAACATACGCAACTACTCATAACTGAGACCGTTTGACCTCAATATTATTAAGTTAAAAAGGTTTATTCATTGCGTTGAGTGCAGTTGAAACACAATTGAAAACAACGGTTTAAATGTCTTTGATTGAACTCTAGATTGACATTTTTGTCTTAGCTTAATGATCTTGAATTTGATTTTAAAAAAGTATAATAAAATTTCCGTTTTCACGGAAATAAAATAATAAAGTTCCCTCCTACGAGGGAATGACAAAAACTAAATTAGATGAAAAAAATTATAACAACCCCTAATGCTCCAGCACCCATAGGGCCATATAATCAAGCTGTTTTAAGCGGAAATACATTGTACACATCTGGTCAAATTGCGTTACACCCTGAAACTGGAGAGTTGGTTTTGGATGATATTAAAACAGAAACACATCAGGTTATGACAAACATGAAAGCTGTTTTAGAAGCTGCTAATATGACTTTTGATAACGTTATAAAATCATCAATATTTATTAGCGATATGAATGATTTTGCTCTTATTAATGATGTTTACGGAAGTTATTTTGATGATGCTAACGCCCCTGCACGCGAAACTGTACAAGTTGCTAAACTACCAAAAAATGTAAATGTTGAAATTAGTATGATTGCTGTTAAGTAATTGAAATAACAGACATAAAAGTTTTCAGATAATTTAAATCTCTATTAACAACTAAACCTGTTATTAACTCATTTCATTTTTTACTACAGTATATTTATTTAAAAGTGCTTTTAGTTTTAAAACCTCTATTGGTTTTGATAAAAAATCATCAATACCAGCAGCCTTAGCCGAAGTTATATCGTCTTGAAAAGCGCTTGCAGACACTGCTACTATAGGAATATTATTTTCTGCATATTTTTTAGTTCTCTTAATTTTTTTGGTTGCTTGATAACCATCTAAATCTGGCATATAAATATCCATAAAAACCATATCGAAATCAAGAATTTTAAATAACTCAACAGCTTCAACACCATTTTTTGCAAAAGTACAGTCTGCCCCTTGTTGCTCTAATAAAAACTTAATCACCTTTTGGTTCATAATATTATCTTCGGCTACAAGTACATTAAGCTTATTTAATAGCATTGGTTTTAATTCAACACTTTCCACCTTCACATTTAAAGTCTTTTTTAACTGAAGACTAAAATAGAACGTTGTTCCTTCATTTTCTTTACTTTCAATTTTTAACTCGCCGCCCATTAATTTTACAAGTTGATGAGAAATAGAAAGCCCAATACCACGACCTCTATAATCTTTACTTGTTGGTGATTCTAATTTTTTAGAATTTTCAAAAATATTTCTCACCTCGTATGGTCGCATGCCAATTCCCGTATCTTTAACATAAAACGATATAATTTGATCGTCGTCAATACCAACAGTCTGATCTACAATAATTGAAATTTTTCCTGCATTTGTAAACTTAATAGCGTTATTAATTAAATTAATTAATACTTGCTGAACTCTTGTAGAATCTACTAACAAGGAGAATTTCCTTTTAACTTCAGATAAGAATTTGTATTCAAACTCTAAGCCCTTATCCCAAGCCTGATATTCAAAAACTTTAAATAATTTTGTGAGATCTGATTCTAAATTTACAGGGACAACATTTAGTTTTATATCTTCTGAGCTCACTTCAGAATTATCTAAAATCATGTTTACCAACTGCAATAAATGCTTAGAAGAATATTCGGCAATTTCAACTTGTATTTTCTGATCTTCATTCAAATCTGAATGATCAAGCATATTTAACATGCCTATTATAGTACTTAGTGGCGTACGAATTTCATGACTCATATTGGCTAAATAAATGGCCTGATGGTCTGAAAAATCATTAGCTTCTTCTAGTTTCTTTTCTAAATCCTTTACAACACCCAATAATTTTAATAATTCTGAATCATTCCCCCGCTTATCTTTTAAAAAGTACGATATTGCAAAAAGCAATATAACAACAACAATAGAAAGTATTAATGCGGCTAGTTTTAGGCTGTTCACTGATTCAATACTATTAAAACCAATTAAAAAAGCAACTATCGCAACTATTACAATAAAAAATGATAAAGCAAATTTTATTTTAGAAGACATAAATACACTTTGAAATAAAGACATTAAAGGTGTTTTATAAAACTTGTTTATAAAGATATTAAATAGTAAAATGAAAGCGTGTATTAATTACAATAATTTCTGTTTCGCTTTTGAAACAATTAAGAATTTTTAATGTATTTTCCAATGGAGCCTGTTTTGTGTGGCACTAATTCGTAAACAAAATCTGGTTCTAAAAGACGCTTCTCTTTTCTGTGAGATACATATAAAATAGCTGTATCTGTTTCTAAAGCGATTTTATTTACCAGTTTTGAAAATAATGTAGCATCATTATCATCCAACCCGTTTGTAGGTTCGTCTAAAATAAGTAATGGTGGGTGTTTTACCATAGCTCTAGCAATTAGCACTAGGCGTTGATGTCCTTTAGATAAAGACAAAAACGATTTGTTTTTAATACTGGACATTCCTAACACATTTAGCCATTTTTCAGCTAGCATAACTTGCCTATCTGTTGGGATTTTATAAAGCCCAATAGAATCGAAAAATCCAGAAATAATCATGTTTTGAATAGAATGTAAACGTTCAAACCCTCTTAAATATTCGGATGAAAAATAGCCTATTTTCTTTTTAATATCCCAAACAGTTTCTCCACTCCCTTTTTTTATTCCAAATAAAATAATGTCTTGATTATATGCTTTAGGATTATCACCAGAAATAAGACTTAAAAGTGTACTTTTTCCAGAACCATTAGGACCAATTAATTGCCAAAACTCTCCCGATTTAATTTCCCAATTAATTTCATTTACAATCGTTCTATCGCCATAGGCAATGGTAACGTTACTAAATTTGACTAAAGGGTTGTACTGCGTTGTTATTGGATTATAAGGTTGTGGCAAATTATATGCAAAATTAGTTGCTTCAAGTGTATTAGCATCTTTAATGTTAAACAAAACAAAAGCATCATGTTTAAAACAATACACCTGCTTTATAAAAGACAGTATATCGTTTTTTCTTTTTGTTATTTGAATAACAGGGATTTTAGCACTTAATGTTGTTAGGGTATTTTCAATATCTTTTTGAGCATTGATATCTAAATTACCAAACACATTATCTACTATAATATATTCTGGGTTTTGTAAAATAAGATGATTAAGTAGTGCTTTTTTTCGTTCGCCTTCTGAAGAGTTTAACAAACTATTTGTTGTACTGGTAATAACATTAAATTCGTCATGACGGGTTTCATCATCTATAAATTTATTTAATGTTTTCTCAGAAAATACGGCACCTTTTAAATTTGAGAAATCAACAGTAAATTGCCCAGACACGATACGCTCAATAAGTTGATACTTATTATCTTTATTAGAAATATAAAGCGCTGCGTGTTTATGCAAAAACTTTAATTGTTTAGAATAGTTTTATAGTTTACTTGTATGAAAAGATACTAATCCTTCAATAGGTCTGCGCACAATATTCCCTACTTTGAAGCCCATTTCGGTTGCAACTTCTTTTATTTCATCTTGAGCAAAATATGCTATAGATCCAGCAAAATGAACAGGAACAGTTTTTACTTCTTCTGCAAATTGCATTATCATATTTTTAGCAAACAGCCTAATACCGTCCTTAATAAGGTTTTGTATGTATTCAGACTCTTTATTTAAAAACATAAACTCAGCAAATGCTGCTAAATAAGCATTAGGATTACCTTGCTTATATAAATTATACTTAATATAATCGTCGCTTACATTATACTTATGAGAAAAGGCTACTCTAATATCTTCTGGCATGTGGTTAAAGTAATAATCTCTTATTAATTGACGACCATAGTAGTTTCCTGAAGCATCATCCATGATGGAATACCCTAAAGATTTCACTTTTTGATGCTCTTCTTTACCATCAAAATAACTACAATTAGAACCTGTTCCTAGAATACAAACTACAGCTTGTTCTTCTTCATGATTTATAGTAGAATACACTGCAGCCATAGTATCTTCATGCACATGAATTTCTGCATTAAAAAAGATGTCTTTAAGTACTTTTGTTAATAGCGCATTAGGTTTTTCTGTACCACAACCAGCACCATAAAAAAATACGTGGGTTATATCTTTACGATTATTTTGTAAGTCCTTATTTTTTTTAATTCGTTTTCGTAATTTTTTTTCTGGCAAAATAGCTGGATTAAGACCTTTTGTACGCATCTTTTCCAGAGTTTGATTTCCATCTTTATCTACTGCAACCCAATCGCATTTTGTAGAACCACTATCAACTATTAAAATCATAAGTTTTAAAATAAGAAACTCCACAGAACTACTTTTAATAATTCTGTGGAGTAATTAATACTATTATATTGAACTAATATGTTGTGCTAAATCGACCAATTTAGTAGAATAACCAAATTCGTTATCGTACCAAGATACTAATTTAACAAAACCATCATTAAGTGCCATACTTGCATTAGCATCAAAAGTAGATGTTTTTGGTTCAGACACAAAATCTTGAGATACAACACCTTCTTCAGTGTAACCTAAAACACCGTCTAATTCATTTTCTGAAGCTTCTTTTAAAGCGGCTTTAACCTCATCCCAAGATGCTGGTTTTTCTAAACGACAAGTTAAATCTACCACAGACACATCAACAGTAGGAATTCTAAACGCCATACCTGTTAATTTTCCGTTTAATTCTGGAATAACTTTACCAACGGCTTTAGCTGCTCCTGTTGAAGCTGGTACAATATTGTTTAAAGAAGCACGACCTAATCTGTAATCTTTTCTAGATACACCATCTACAGTAGATTGTGTAGCTGTAGCAGCATGAACAGTTGTCATTAACCCTTCTACAATTCCAAATTTATCATTAATTACTTTTGCTAATGGTGCTAAACAGTTAGTTGTACAAGATGCATTAGACACAATGGTTTGGTCTGCAGTAATTTCGTCATGATTAACTCCCATTACAAACATAGGCGCATCTGCAGACGGTGCAGAAATAGCTACTTTTTTAGCTCCAGCAGTTATATGCTTTTGTGCACCTTCTAAACTTGTAAAGATACCTGTACAATCTAAAACTACTTCTGCGTTAACAGCGTCCCATTTTAAATCTTCAGGGTTACGTTCTGCAGTAACTCGTATTTCATTTCCGTTAACTATTAAGTTTCCGTTTTTTGTTTCTATGGTCCCATCAAACTGCCCGTGAACAGAATCATACTTTAATAAATAAGCTAAATGCTCTACATCCAACAAATCATTAATTCCAACAACTTCAATATTTGGTCTAGATGCTGCTACTCTAAAAGCAATTCTACCTATTCTACCAAATCCGTTAATTCCTAATTTTAATTTTGACATAATCTTGTTTATAAATGTTAAGTGCTCATTATATCTGACACACGCAATAATTCTAAATTTATTTTTGATTTACCTTTAATAGCATTATCTAATGGTGTTAATTCCATTTTATTATTTAATAATCCTACCATAAAGTTTGTTTCGCCGTCTAATAAAGATTCTACAGCTTTCACGCCCATTCTACTAGCTAATACACGATCGAAACATGATGGTGCACCACCACGTTGCATGTGCCCTAGTACAGAAACACGAACATCGTAGCCTTCCATGTTTTCATCAACATAATCTTTAAGCTCGAAAATGTTTTTACCTATTTTATCGCCTTCGGCAACAATAACTATACTTGAGGTTTTTCCTGATTGTCTGCTTCGGTTTAACGATTCAACCAATCTATCTAAGCCTAAATCTTCTTCTGGAATTAAAATTTCTTCTGCACCACCAGCAATACCTACGTTTAAAGCAATATGCCCCACATCGCGCCCCATAACTTCAATAAAAAACAAACGGTTGTGCGAACTCGCCGTATCTCGTATTTTATCGATGGCTTCTACAACTGTATTAAGTGCTGTATCAAAACCAAGTGTATGTGATGTTCCAAAAATATCGTTATCTATAGTTCCTGGAATTCCCATTACTGGAAAATCGAATTCTTGATTAAATATCATGGCTCCTGTGAATGTTCCATCACCGCCTATAACAACAAGACCGTCTATATTTGATTGATTAAGTTTATTGAATGCTTTTTCTCTACCTACTTTAGTTCTAAATTCTGTTGAACGTGCCGATTTTAAAATAGTACCACCTTTATTAATAATACCTTTAACGCTACGCGCATCCATAGATTTAAAATCGCCTTCCATTAGGCCTTCGTAGCCTCTATAAACACCTACACATTCTATATTATGATATGCGCATGCTCGAACTACCGAACGGATTGCAGCATTCATTCCTGGAGAATCTCCTCCTGATGTTAAAACACCTATTTTTTTAATTGACTTTGGCATTAACTATAAAATTACACAGTAAAATTACTAAAGAAAAACCTAATAAACATAGCATTTACTTTATTTTAACGATAGTTGTTAAACTATAACGTTTTAGTTAATAAAAAAAACTTTTCTGTTGTGGAAAATGCAGTAAAACAAGACAATAATTGCTTATTTTATTTCTTTGAAGATGGTTTATAACTTACAAAATCGGGTGTTTTATTCGGATTATTTTCCTCGATTTTTTCTTCAACAGTTTCATTATTCTTTTTATTTTTTTTGAATAATTCTTGAATAAGTTCTTTAAACGTATCAAAGTCTAAGCTATACGACATCCCCACACCTTGTGTATAACCAATCGCTTCACCAAAATTTCTAATGCTGTTTTCTCTATTAAATACTTTGGCGGTTAATGTGCCTTCTTCATTTAAAAGAAAGTTTATTTCCACATCGCCAGCAATAACTGTTTCGTTAGCTCCAGCACCACCAACGGGCACACCTACTTTACCGTTTATAAGTACTTTATCGCTTATTTGCGTTTGTAGGGTTACTCCAAACCTACCGTCTGTTCTATAATCTGGTCTGTTTTCTCCAGCTTCGTAATTTAAACCTACATTAAACTTACCATCACCATTTGTAAAAATTCCGTTTACTATACCATTTAAACGTTCTGCAATTGTACCCGAAAAATTGAGTTCGTTTAGTCCTCTACTTTGAAATGAGCCACCTGTTGTTAAGAAATATAATGCTTGATTATCTCTATAATCTTTATTTTGCAATCGGTATTGAAGCTCAGATTTTATAGTAGAATTTACATTAGGAAACTCAAAACTAAAGTCTGGAACTGGTTGCTCTAAATTTTCTGTTAACCTAATTTTTAATTCAACAGGAATTCTTCTATTTATAGGGTTATCTAGTAAGGGTGAAGGATTAGCCTGTGTTTTGTATATGGCTTCCATGTTGATTATAGCATTTAATGGTTCCCCTTCCCAAGCCAACGTGCCACCTGGTTCCACAACAAACTGTTTGGCTACTATACCGCCATAGGAGAAGTTATAAATCCCTTCAAACACCGAAAAATCACCCCACATTTTAAACTTTCCGTTGGTATTAATTTCAACCAATAAATTTCCAGCTCCACGTCCTTTTAAAGAATGCCCTGTGCTTTTATCAAAAATAATTTCTATTTCAGCATCTTCGGTAACGTCTAAATCAAAATCAAGTTCAAGACCTTTAATGTCTTTATAGGTGACATCGATCCCCTGAATTCTAGCTAATTTTTCTTCTTTTGTTATGGTGTGTATAAAGGAATTATCTCCAAAAGATTCGGTATCGCTAAGCGGTATTTTAAAAACTGTTCCTGGTTTTGTTTCACCTTCAACATTAATAACCAACTCGTCTGTTGGTCCAACAATACTTGCATTACCCCCAATAAAACCTGTTCCGTAATACAATACATCTTCGGCTTCTTTAGTATCTAAAACTAATAATTTTTCGTTTGGACGTGTTTTTAAGCCCAAATCTAAACTCCAATCTGATAAATTAACATGACTCAAACTCCCGTTTAGCATGCCTTTTGAATTGTACTTAGTATCGGTAAGTTGAATATTATTAAAAACGAAACTTTGCTCTTTAAGTGTTACTGAGGCTTTTTCGTTAAAAGCATAATCGACATTAAGATACGGAATGCCAAATCCTGCCTTATTAACCGTGAGAACTCCAGTTATATCTGGTCGTTTTATATTTCCAATTATTTTTGCTTTACCATCAACCAGCCCTCTAATTTTACTTAAAACACCATCTAACAACGGGTTTAATGGTTGTAAGCTAAAATTGTTAAAATCTAAACCCACATTAATATTGGTTTTCTTTTTAGCTACACTAATATTTCCTTTTGCACTAAAGGATTCTGATATATCATTTTTTATAGTGGCATTAACATTATAATTGGTTAAATCTTTGTTTCCTGCTATGGTTGCATCAAAATTACCTAAGGGAAATTTATTAACTTTAAAATTGTTTATAACAACTGAGGAGTTTGGTAAATAACTGCCGTTTTGCTGAAGTATATCTAACTTCCCGTTTACATTACCGTCTAACGACAAGCTATCAATATCTGGCGTTATTTTTGCTAAATCGACATTTTTAAAATTAAGCTTCAAATCTTTTTGAGTAGAATCTTTTATAAATCCAGAAAGATTAATCTCTTCGTTATTATGTTTTATTTTAAATGCATCTAAAGCAAATATTGTTAGTTTTTTATCGAATGATACTTTATTAAAACGATTATTATTTTCATTAATAAACCACTTATTATCTTTAATAGTAACATCAGATTTTTTGAAACCAATTACAGATTCATTGTTTTCGTTTATAGTATGATAAAAGCTTAAGTTATAGCTATCGTTGTTTCTCTTACCACCGTCAAATTCCGAACGCATAAACAACGTATCGTTTACTGTTACATTAATTAAATTAAAATTAGAAACGTTATAATATTCGGTGTTTAGTTTTTTTGCTTCTACATAAGTATTAAATAACGGGTTACTATTATCAACCTGTAATTCAATATGTTCAATAAAATTTTCTGACAACTTTATTTTAGGCGATTTAAACGTAAGCCTAAATTGCTTTTCGTCGCTTTCTACACGACCTCGCACATAGGTGTTTTTACCTAGTTCAATTTGCGGATAAAAAACCTCTAGAATTTTATTATATATTTTAAAATTAAAATCTATCTCTTGGTTTGCTCCTACGTCGTGCGGAATATAATTTGTATAAATATGCCCTAACGAGTTTTCTAAAAGCTTCTTTAAATCTTTAAAAACAAACTTACCACTAAGGTCGCCTTCAATAATATCTGGCGAATTAATTTCTATATAGCGGGTAGCATCTTTACTAAATCTTGATGAAATATTAAACTTTTTAAAGTAATAGGTGTCGTTTTGATTTTTATATGATGTGTTGCTAAACGCTATTTTACCAATAGCATCGTCGTAACTACTACTATTCATATTCATTTTTACATTACTTTGAAAAACAGAAATACTATCCTTTTTAATAAAGTTTAAAGCATTTAAGTTTGCGTAATTTACATTCGCTTCAAAATCATATTTATTTATTACTTCTGAAAAATCTACAAGACCGCTAAAATTTAAGTTTAAGTTTTTATCGTTGGCAATAAGGTTTCCGTCAAAAATTTTGTTTCTCACATTACCTGCTACTTTTATCCGCTTATAATTATAATCATTGTATTCTATCTCAAACACATCGCCTTTTACCTGTGTATCAATATGTTCTAAAATAAAACCATCGCCTGTAACATCAAAATTTAAAGATGCTAACCCTACTTTTGGGTCGTTAAGAAATGTTCCAAAGTCGAATTTTTCAAAAATAATATTGCCCTTATATTTCGCATTATCAATATCGTTGGTTTTAGTAATATTTAGTTCAGAATCTACAAAACCTAACTCGGTATTTATTTCAATATCTGCAATAACAGTAGATGCCGTAACTTGAGATTGACCAACAACAGTAAACACCCCTAGCCTATCGAAAGTTTCTGGAATTGTAGACCCTAAAACATTTGGAAGTATGGATTTTAAATCTTTATAAGTAGACGATAAGTTTGTAAACCTACCATCCATATAAAACGTATTTGGTTCACTATTAAAAACATTTTTGAAATCTAAATCGCCATAAATTTTAGTACGTCTACCTGCTTCTAACGCTACGTTTGTCGTTTTTAAATCGTTTAAAGTCCCAGATAAATCCATACTAAATTTAGCATATTGATTATCGCCAAACTCATCATAAAAATAATTTAATTCATTAAGTAAAACATGAGAGTTGTTAAAATTTGCAGACACTAAAACTTTATCTTCAAAATACTGTAAATCCTCACGATTGTATGTAAATAGTAAGTCTCCTTTTATAGTAGATTTAGGTGTTTCTATTTGTAGTTTAGCAAAGGCCATTTTTGACGGCGAATATTCAAAATTGGTCATTAAATTTTCTAAAGTTAACCCTCTACTATCTTCAAGTGACAGTGTATTTATTCTTGCGCTAACATCGCTACCGTTAATTAAAAAATTGGTAGCATTAATATTTAAATTATTAAAATGAAGTTTCTTTGGATTTGCTTTATTTTCATCAGTAAGTTTAAATATTCCGTTATAAATAGACACATCGCTAGATGATAACAGAAATTTATTTTCGCTTTTTTTACTAGGTTTATCACCTTCTAACTTAGCAACAAAAATATCCAGATTAGTATCGGTGGTATCTTTATAGGTTTTAATGTTAAAAACTAAATCAATAATATCAATGTCTCCAAAAACTAATTTTCCATTGTATAAATTCCTAAAACCTAAAATAGAGGTGTTTAATTCGGCTATATTTATAAGCGTATCTTGTTTATAATCTTCAATGTAAATGTTTTTTAGTTCTACATCTCCATTAAACTGTAAACCAACTTTATCAATATTTATGTTAGTCTCAAAATCTTCATTAAGCCAGTTGGTAACATAATTTCCAATACTTGTTTGAACAGAAGGAATAGAAAGTACTAACACCAAAATGATGAAAAGAAGTAGCAAAATGCCTACTATTTTTGATGCTATTTTTAATACTTTTTTGATATGTGTTAAAGTTATAATTTTATTAAGAATAAACGATACTTTCTTAGCAATTGTCTATTTCAAATTTTTGCTTACAATAAACTACACAAACTATAATTTATATTTTATTAAAAAAATAAATGAGTAGTTTTGTAAATACGAAAAAACATGTGTTTACAGATGTTTGCACGTTTTCAAAATTAACAATTATTGTGCCTAATTTTTATAATGTCCTCACAAAATATTTACATTCTCGGAATTGAGTCATCATGCGACGATACTGCAGCTTCTGTAATACACAACGGTAAAATTTTAAGCAATGTTGTGGCAAGCCAAAAAATACACGAAGCGTATGGTGGTGTTGTTCCAGAATTAGCTTCTAGAGCGCACCAACAAAACATAGTTCCTGTTGTGCATCAAGCACTTGCCAAAGCAAATATTACAAAAGAGCAGCTCAACGCTGTAGCCTTTACTCGTGGCCCTGGTTTAATGGGCTCACTTTTAGTAGGTACGTCTTTTGCGAAATCTTTAGCTTATGGGTTACACATTCCGCTTATTGATGTTAATCATATGCAAGCTCATATTTTGGCTCATTTTATTGATGAAGAAGGGTTTGAAAAACCTCCGTTTCCGTTTTTGGCAATGACTATTTCTGGCGGGCACACCCAAATTGTAAAGGTTGAAAATCATTTTAATATGAACGTAATTGGCGAAACCATTGATGATGCTGTTGGTGAAGCTTACGATAAAAGCGGAAAAATATTAGGTTTAGGATACCCTGCAGGTTCAGAGATTGACAAACGTGCGCAATTAGGAAACCCCAAAGCTTACCAATTTACAAAACCTAAAGTTGATGGTTTAAATTTTAGCTTTTCGGGGCTTAAAACTGCTATTCTGTATTTCATTCAACGTGAAGTAAAAGCGAATCCAAATTTTATTAGCGAGAATTTAAATGATATTTGTGCCTCTATTCAATATACTATTATTGGTATTTTGATTGATAAGTTAAAACTTGCCACAAAACAAACAGGCATTAAACATATTGCTATTGGCGGTGGTGTTTCGGCTAACTCTGGTATTCGTAAGGCATTAAAAGATGGTGAACAAAAATTTGGCTGGACAACCTACGTTCCTAAATTTGAATTTACTACCGATAATGCTGCTATGATAGCCATTGTGGGTTATTTAAAATATTTGGAAAATGATTTTGCGGAACAGGATGTAACGGCTTCGGCTAGGTTGAAGATTTAGGGTTGCCACTAATACACGAATATAATGTTGAACAATGAATTATTTAATATTAAAATACATTAATGTTCGACAAAAGAATATAGATCGCTTCGCTTTTAGAACAAAGAATAAAGACTTAACTGCAACTAATTAAAATACTCAATAAAATCTACTGCAACCAAACAAAATCATTCGTGAATTCGTGGCAAAATTATAATTATTTTATCTTAGCTCAATGCAACTCTTCTACAACCCAAACATCTCGGAAAGCACTACACAATTCTCTTTTACTAAAGAAGAAAGCAAACACATTGTAAAAGTACTGCGTAAAAATATGGGAGACACTTTGCATATTACAAACGGTAATGGTTTGTTATTTACTGCTGAAATTACAATTCCCGATATAAAAAAATGCACAGTTAATATAATTTCTAAAGTGCTCCAACCTAAACGAAATTACAGTTTACATTTAGCCGTAGCTCCTACAAAAATGAATGATCGCTACGAATGGTTTTTAGAAAAAGCTACCGAAATAGGTATTGATAACATCACACCTGTAATTTGCGATCATAGTGAACGTAAAATTATAAAAGCAGAACGTTTCGAGAAGATTTTACAATCGGCGATGAAACAATCTCTAAATTGTTATTTACCAAAATTAAATGAGTCCGTATCTTTTAAAAATTTTATAAATCAAGATTTTACTGGCGATTTATTTATTGCCCATTGTGAAGAAACCGATAAAACATCTTTAAAGCAATTATTGCAACCTAAAAGACACATTACAATTTTAATTGGACCAGAAGGTGATTTTTCTGTTAAAGAAATCGAACAAGCGCTTCAAAACAAATTTAAACCTGTAACATTGGGAGATACCAGATTGCGCACAGAAACTGCAGCCATTGTGGCTTGCCATTCTGTAGCTTTTATAAACGAATTATAAGTTTATTTGTTTCGCTCCTGTAATATCTAAATTTTCAGTTTGCACTAATGCAACTACTGATAAATCATCTCCTTGACTCACAATATCTGGAATAGAAATACGTGCTTTACCAGTTGATGACTCCAACGTTAAATAAACTTCTTCAACTACAACATTGCTATTTTTAAGCGTTCTATTTCTATTTTCACCTCGTTTTACCGAAGTTACTTTTTCGTTAATTACCAAAGCAACTCGTAATACTTTTTTATTAATAGCTCCTGCTACATTATAATCTAAAGAAACCGTATTATCTTCTTTTTTAATATTACTTAACACCACACTATTAGCAACCGTTTTCTTTAAATAACTATCTAATTTTGAATTCATAATACTTCTTTTCGATCCCACAAAATGCTCCTGTCCATTTACAACAATTTGGGGCGTATAAATAGTACTACTATAAAACTTGCTGCTATAGGCACGCTGCTTATCGCTAAATTCTTTTTTACTAAAAGGGTCTTTCCATCCAATATAATTCCAATAATCGACATGATACGACAAAGCAACAACCTCATTGTTAGCATATTTATGTTTAACCTCATTCAATAACACATCGGCAGGCGGACAACTAGAACAGCCTTGAGATGTAAACAGTTCTAAAACTACTATGGGTTTAAAGGGTTCTATTTTTGCTGGTTGAAGAAAAAATGATGATATAATTATAGTTAAAAGTATCTTTTGCATGGCAATTCTTTTTATTTTTGAATTTATGGTAATTAGTTGCGATAAAATAAAAAGTCTTACAACAATTCTTGCTATTAGCATTTTTTTAACAGCAAGCCATTGTATAGCTCAAGATTTAGCCATACTTAAATACAAAGGTGGTGGCGATTGGTATGGCAATCCTACTGCACTCCCAAACCTAATTACATTTTGCAACCAAAACATTAACACCAAAATAAACCCGAAACCGCAAACCGTTGAAGTTGGCAGTACAGATATTTTTCAATTTCCTTTGATACACATGACAGGACATGGTAATGTATTTTTTAGCGAAACAGATGCCGAAAATTTACGCAATTATCTAATATCTGGAGGGTTTTTACATATTGACGATAATTATGGCATGCAACCTTATATTGTTAAAGAATTAAAAAAAGTGTTTCCTAATGCTAGTTTAGTAGAACTTCCTGTAACTCATAAAATATTTAGTACAGCATACAATTTTCCAAAAGGCTTACCAAAAATCCATGAACATGATGGTAAACGTCCTCAAGCATTTGGTGTTTTTCACGACGACAGATTAGTGTTATTATTTACTTACGAAAGCGATTTAGGTGATGGTTGGGAAGATACCGAAGTACATAACGACCCTGAAGCTGTTAGAGAAAAAGCCCTTAAAATGGGGGCGAATATTATTAAATATGCTTTTGAGAATTAAATTCCAAAAGACAAATACTAAATTCCAAAAAAGAAAAACAAATCAAGCCAGAAATCAAACAAAAAACATGCTAACACCCGATATAAAAAAATATATAAATCAAAGTGTTTTGTGCTGGCTAGCAACGTCATCATTAGATAACATCCCAAATGTATCTCCTAAAGAAATATTTACTTATTATAAATCTGACAGTATAATAGTTGCCAACATTTCCTCTCCACAGACTGTGAAAAACATTAAACAGAACAGCAACGTATGTATTAGTTTTATTGATATTTTAATTCAAAAAGGATATCAAATAAAAGGAAAAGCAATCATAATAAAAAAAGGTGAATCTGAATTTGAAGTCATAGAAAAAGAACTTTTAAAAATGACAAAAGGTAAATTCCCGTTTTCATCAGTTACAAAAATATCTATTCAAAGTGTTAAACAAATTGTTGCTCCTAAATATCTGATTTATCCTGAAACAACTGAAGATGAGCAAATAGAATCAGCAAGAACAATATACAACTTATAAGCTAAATTCTGCCAACTTAAAATGCAACTAACCCATTACAATACTAACTTTAAAACACACACATTTCCAATAACATTGGTTTGCGATAATGTTACCAATGCACCTAATATTGGAAGCTTATTTAGAATTGCTGATGCTTTTGGTATTGAAAAACTCATACTTTGTGGCGAGCATATTCCGTTAGGAAGAAAAATAACAAAAACATCTAGAGCCACAGAAAAAACAGTAAATTATAATATTGAAAATTCTGCTTCAAACGTTATTGAAAATCTAAAAAGCAAAGGCTATCAAATTATATCTTTAGAAATAACCAACACTAGTAAACCCATACATAGTTTAAAATTTTCAACAGAAAAACCAATCGCATTAGTTATTGGCGATGAAAATTTTGGAATTTCAGAAGGTATTTTAAACATGTCCGATTTAATAATTCATATTAATATGTTTGGTAATAACAGCAGCATGAATGTGGTACAAGCCACCAATATTGCTTTATATGAAATGACGAAACAACTTTTTAAGTTATGCTTAAACGAAACTTATTAAGGTTTTGCATAGTGTTCTTTAATAAAACTTAAATATTCTTCTGTATGCGATTTCTCATTTTCATTCGAAATGACTAGATTTACTTAACTAATTTTTTTCAATTGAATTCGAATACAATTTCAAACGGTATTTTAAAAGCATTAGCCATAGTTTTAGGCATTGGACTACTGCTATTTTTTCTATATAAAATTCAATCTGTTATAGGCTATATTGCTATTGCTGCAGTTATTTCGTTAATTGGCAGACCTGTTGTTTTATTTTTAGAAAAACGTTTAAAATTTAAAAACACCATTGCTGTTATTGCAACAATGGTAGTCCTTTTAGGCTTATTTTTTGGACTTGTAGGACTCTTTATTCCTTTAGTAATTAAGCAGGGACAAAACTTATCGCTTTTAAATATTGACGAATTACAAGTTAATATTGAAAATTTATATACCGAAATTATTACCTATTTCGATTTGCATCAAATAGATGTTGAACAATCATTAAAGGACTCAAATCTTTTATCTAAAATAGATTATACTATTATTCCTAACTTTTTAAACACCGTAATTAGTGGACTAGGAAGCTTTAGTATTGGGTTGTTTTCGGTATTATTTATTTCATTTTTCTTTTTAAAAGATAGCAAGCTGTTTGAAAATGGGTTATTAACATTAATACCAGACAGTAAAGAATCGCGTTGGAAAAAATCTTCAACCAAAATAAAAGATTTACTATCTAGATATTTTGTTGGCCTTATTTTTCAAATTTTAATTTTATTTATAATTTACACTATTGGTCTATTAATTATTGGCGTAGAAAATGCCATAGTAATTGCTTTTTTGTGTGCTTTGTTAAATTTAATCCCTTATGTAGGGCCACTAGTTGGTGCCTTTTTAATGCTAACATTAACCATGACTAGCAACCTTGGTGAAAGTTTTAGCGATGTTATTTTGCCAAAAACGTTTTGGGTTTTTATTGTATTTATGATTGGACAGTTAATAGACAACTTTGGCAGTCAGCCCATTATATTTTCAAAAAGTGTAAAGTCACATCCGCTAGAAATATTTTTAATTATTCTAATAACGGGCATCTTATTTGGGGTTATTGGATTAATAATAGCTGTGCCTGCTTACACAGCCATTAAAGTTATTTTAAAAGCTTTTTTATCAGAAAATAAAATTGTTAAAAAACTGACTAAAGGTTTATAAAACACATTTTGAATACTGCCATTTTAAATACTGAAATTCAAGAATTTATAAATACTAATTTAAGTTCAGATATTTCAAAAATTCTATTAAAAGGAATTGTATTTACATCGGTTGAATCTAAAGCTATTATTGAACAAATTGAAGCGAAAAAACGTTGCGAAAAAAAATTACCTTCATGGTTTAACACCAAAAATATTTACTACCCCAATAAGCTTAACATAGAGCAAACATCTTCTGAAATTACAGCTCAGTACAAGTCTAATTTAATTAGCGGTGAATCAATAATAGATTTAACAGGTGGTTTGGGAGTTGATTGTTTTTACTTTTCAAAACGATTTAAAACTGTTAAACACTGCGAAATAAATGAAAATCTATCTAAAATAGTTAAACACAATTATTCGCAGTTGGGCATTAAAACTATTAAAACCATTAATGATGATGGTATTCAATATTTAAAATCGTTTAATCAGCAATTCGATTGGATTTATATCGACCCCTCTAGAAGGCACGACAGCAAGGGCAAAGTATTCTTTTTAAAGGATTGTTTACCAAATGTTCCAGAACATTTAAGTCTGCTTTTTAAGTACTCAAATAACATCATGATTAAAACATCTCCTCTACTCGATTTATCTGTTGGTATTGGCGAATTACAACATGTAAAAACTATTCAAATAGTTGCTGTAAATAATGAGGTAAAAGAATTACTCTGGTTATTAGAAAATAATTATAGCGGAAATATTAACATAGAAACAGTAAATATAAAGAGACATACAAAAACCCATTTTAAATTTTTGTTTGAAGAAGAAAAAAATACTGAATCTAAATACAGTCTTCCCTTATCTTATTTATACGAACCCAACAGTGCTATTTTAAAATCTGGCGGATTTAATAGTATTTCAAAGAAACTTGATGTTTTTAAACTTCATAAACATTCTCATTTATATACTGGTAATCGTTTAATAGATTTTCCTGGGCGGTGTTTTAAAATTGAAAAAAATGTGCCGTTCAATAAAAAAGAATTAAAACAATTATCAATAAAAAAAGCTAATATTACAACAAGAAACTTTCCTGAGACTGTACAACAAATCAGAAAAAAATTCAATATAAAAGATGGTGGAGGTTATTATTTGTTTTTTACAACTAATATTGAAAACAATAAAGTTGTGCTTATTACATCAAAAGTAGAATAAACAAAAAAGCTCCACTATTTCTAGTGAAGCTTTTTGTGAGCCCTGAAGGATTCGAACCTTCGACCGCCTCCTTAGAAGGGAGGTGCTCTATCCAGCTGAGCTAAGAGCCCGTAGTTTTTATGTTTCTACGAAAACAAATATTAAATGTAGAATATTAATATTCTACTTGTATTTTGAGTATAAAAAATTACATTTATTTAGATACATTTGGCAACTAAACAAGTAACTATTTGATAAGAACTTTTATTTTATTTCACCTTTTTTAAGGTGCGTGCAAATATAATATGGTATTAATTATTATACAAGATAATTAATACTATTTTTTGATAAAAAATTATCACAAAATAAGCTATTCAAGTACAGAATTATAAAATGGATCTAAAACTCAAAAGCTTGGAATATACCATTCACCTATGTTTCATTTCATTTACATTCAAAATATAATCAAAAAACTCCTTTAGCCGATTTGATTATATTTCTATCTTTATCTACCCAATGATCTTTGTACCATGTACATGCTTTAAATTCATCATTTAAAACTTTCATTTTCTTAGCCATAAACTGCCTTAATTCATTAGCAGTTCCTATATAGTTGTCATCATTAATAATATTTTTAGTCTGCAATGGGTCGTTCTGATTATCGAACAAGAGTTCTTTTCCGTCTATCAAATATCTAGCATAGGTAAATCGTTTATTGCGTACTGCACGCCATTCGTGTCCATCTTTCCATTGAAAAGTATGTCCCATTCCTTGCATAAATGCTGCTTCTGGTTCCTTTCCTGATTGACCTAGACACAAATGACTAAGATCCATTCCCTCAACTGTATCTGGGGTTTTATCCGTTAAGCCACACAGAGTCAATAAGGTAGGCATTACATCTGGTGTATTAAGCAGGGCGTCTGTAGTACCTGGAGTGATTTTTTTAGGCCATCGAACCAAAAACGGGACTCTTGCTGCACCTTCATAAAAAGTAAGTTTAAAAACTCTTCCATTTTCTCCAAACATTTCACCATGGTCTGAAGAAAAAACCAAAATCGTATTATCGGTCAATTTTAAATCATCCAGTTTTTTTATCAATCGCCCCATTTGCTCATCAACACTATTTACCATAGCGTAATATACTTTTTTGAAATTGGGTATATTGGGTTTCCAATAACTTAGCCAGCTTTCCAAGTCTGTATTACGATCCATATATTTATCTGGGGTATCGCTCCATGTAGGTGGTAAATCAAATGCAACGGTGTTAAACTTTTCTAAATTTTTGGCAGGAACATTATCGGAAGACCAAGGGTCATGTGGCAAACCAATAGATAATACCATGGCAAAGGGGTTACTCTTTTTTGATGCACTATCAAGATAATCTAAAGCCATATCAAACTGTGCTTCTGGTTCGTAAGGTTTTTTATATTGAAGTTTTACTGGCTCGTCTTCAAAATAATAGCTGTTATAATTTTCATGATGAAAGTTAAAGGACTTCCATACTCCGTTAAAGCCTAAACGGTGTTTGCCAGGGGGAATATATGCACATTCCACAGCATGGTGATCGGAACAGTTTGAATATAGGTGCCATTTTCCAATATAACAGGTCTCATATCCGTTTTCGGTTAAAATATACCCCAGAGCTCTTTGATTAGGGTTTAACCGAAGTTCGTTTACAACTACTCCTGTAGAACTGGTATATTTACCTGTAAGTAATGAAGCACGATGTGCTGAACAAACTGGTGTAACAGAGACCGTGTTTGTAAAATTCATGCTTTGGGAAGCTAGCTTGTCTAAGTGAGGCGTTTGTGCTTTACTGTCGCCAGCATAACCCAGGGCATCATAGCGCAACTGATCGACCAAAACATAAATAATATTAGGTTGTTTTTCCTTATTTTTATTTTCTACAACAACTTCTTTTTTGCATGCAGATAGTGCCCCAATAAGAATAAGGCATAAAAGTGTTTTTAAATTTCTCATTTAATTAATTTCATATTATTATTCAGGTTAAAAGGCAAATAGTTTAGGAGTATTGTTATTTCTACTAACAAGAATCCATTTTTTTTTGATCTCTACCTTTTAAAACTTTAACATCTCTACACTCCCCTTTTATTGCAAATCCTGAACGAACGGGTTTTATGCTTTTAAATTTACCTTCTCTATCTTGCTCAATAAAATGACCAAAAGACGCATCAAGCTTGCCAATACTTATTTGGGTACCATGAAAATTGCCTACTGCCAGAAAATCGGTTACTAAATCGCCATTAAAATCTCCCGTTGCAAATCCATAAATCGAGGAATGCTGTACTTCGGTGGGCAATGTTTTAGGAACAAAATTTCCTTCTCCTTTATTTTCTAAATATAATGATTTAAAAACTTTCGCCTGATAGCGTCTAGATCCTTTTAACTCTTCTAATGGGAAAACTTCTGAAAAAGGACTATTGGTGCAAATTCCTGCGATATTGACCCACCCATTCCTGCGATATTGACCCGCTAAATCTTATTTAAACTGACCCAGGTATTCCTGTTTAAATTGACCCACCCAAAACG